>CALCKT010000049.1 GCA_937965785.1 uncultured Propionibacteriaceae bacterium
GTGGCCCGTGGCGGCCGGGTGGTGCTCGCGGGGGCCCACCTGACCGCTGAGCCGGGTGAGGTCGTCGGGGTGGTGGGCCCGAACGGTTCGGGGAAGACTACTCTCCTTCTTGCCCTGAACCGGGCCCTCCGCGCCAGCGGGGGCACCGTCGTGATTGACGGGGACGACCTCTCCCGGCTCCCACGTAGGGAAATCGCGCGCCGGATAGCCGTGGTCGCGCAGGACACCGAAACGGCCCTGCCTCTCAAGGTCCGTGACGCAGTCGGTCTCGGCCGGCTCGCCAGCCGCACCCTCTTGGCGTATGGAGACGCCTCCGATCGGGTGATCATAAACGAGGCCCTCGAACAGGTGGAGGCCAGTCACCTGGCCGACCGGCTCATCACACAGCTCTCCGGCGGCGAACGCCAGCGGGTGCTGGTGGCCCGGGCCATCGCCCAGCGGGCCAGTCACCTGCTGCTGGACGAACCGACGAACCATCTCGACCTGCACCACCAGTTCTCCCTGCTGGGGCTGGTTACGGAACTCGGTTGCGCGGTCGTGATGGTGTTGCACGATCTGAACCTGGCGGCGCGGTTCTGCACCCGGCTGCTCGTGATCAATGACGGGAAGGTCGTTGCCAGCGGCACCCCGGAAGAGGTCCTGACCCCCGAGGTCCTGGAACCCATCTACCACCTGCGGGTGCACCGCCTCGAGCACGAGGAACTGCCCCACCTGATCTTCAGCCCCGAAACCGAACCGAAGGAGAATGCATGACCCCGGAGGAACTGCTTGCCGCCTGGCACATCCAGCAGACCGCCTTCATAGAGTTCCGTGACCAGCGTGTCAAAGCGATGCTGGAGATGCTGGCGGCGGCCCACCCCGAGGACCGGCCCCTGCGGGTCCTGGACCTGGGATGCGGTCCCGGTTCCCTCTGCGACGCCGTGGCCGATCGTTTCCCCGACGCCGAGGTGGTTGGCCTCGACCGCGATCCGATCCTGCTGCGTCTGGGGCGGGAGACCAACCGGCACGGCGAACGGATGAGACTTCTCGACCTCGACCTGGCCGATCCGGGCTGGATCCACGAGGTGGGCCGGGAACGTTTCGATGCCGTGGTCAGCGCGACGGCCCTGCACTGGCTCAGCCCAGACAAGCTGGCGGGGCTGTACGTGGCCCTGCCGCAGGTGCTGAACCCGGGCGCGGTGTTCCTGAACGCCGATCATCTCTACTTCGACGGGGCCGCGGAGTCATTCGTGAAGGGGGTTGCGGAGGAACAGCGGGAGAGGTTCCGCCTGGCCGCCATCGACTCCGGGGCCATGACCTGGGAGGCCTGGTGGGAGGCGGCTCGTTCCGTGCCGGGCTGGGAGGCCGAGGCGAAGGAATGGGAGGAACGCTGGTCCGACAAGTCCCCGACCGTGAAAGTCAGTCTGGAGTTCCACCTGAGCGCACTCCGGGCCGCCGGGTTCGTCGAGACCACCCACATCTTCCGCTGGTTCGACGACGTGGTGGTGTTCGCGCGGCTGCCCTGAGGGACACCGGAAGCGCTACTTCTCGGAGGGGATTTACCCCCTGAAAACGGGTCGAAAATGGCTGGACACCCCGTCGCGACAATGTGCTATGGTCGGACCAACCACGGGCCCGCCCGGGCCCAGAAAACTGGACGATGGAGTTCCCGACATGTCATCCCTCCTAGAGGTATTTCAGCCTTCTGCTGATCCACTCGGGTCGCAGTGGCTCTCGGCCCTGGTGGCCGTCATCCCCATCGTGTGCATGCTCGTCACCCTCGGAGCGTTGCGCTGGAAGGCACACATCGCCGGGGCCGTGTCCTGGGCCTTGGCCTTCGTAGTGGCCATCCTGGCGTTCAAGATGCCCGTCACGATGGCCGTTTCGTCGAGCTTCCAGGGATTCATCTACGGCTTGTTCCCGATCGTGTGGATCCTGTTGATGGCCATCTGGATGTACCAGGTGACGGTGATCTCGGGTCGGTTCGAGGACCTGCGCAACACTTTCTTCCTGATCAGCGACGATCCGCGCGTGCTCGGCCTGCTGATCGCCTTCTGCTTCGGCGGCCTTCTCGAGGCCCTCGCCGGCTTCGGGGCCCCGGTCGCCATCGCGGCCGCCATGCTGGTTGCCGTCGGTTTCTCACCGATTCGCGCTGCACTCATCGCCCTGCTTGCCAACACCGTTCCCGTGGCCTTCGGCGCGGTCGGGCTGCCCGTCATCCAGGCTGCAGCGGTGGGCGGATTTGAGAACGTGCTCTCCATCTCCCCAACCACGGGGCGGCTGACCGCCATTCTGTGCCTCGTGGTGCCCTTCCTGCTCCTCGCGGTCATGGACGGCAAGAAGGGGATCAAGGAGTGCTGGCCCTTCGGACTGGTGGTGGGCGTGACCTTCGGGATCGTCAAGTGGATCGTCTCCGCCACCCCGCTGTACACCTTGACCGAACTCATCGCCGCTCTGGTCAGCGTCGCGGTGGCCATCGCCTTCACCCGGATCTGGAAACCCAAGGGTGACGCTGAGATCGTGTCCCGCATCGGCCGCCCGGTCGATCCCGAACTCGAGACCGAGACCGCCAAGGCGGAGGCCGCCGATACCTCCAACCTCACCGGTAACAAGATTTTCATGGCCCTCGTGCCCTATCTGATGGTCATCGTGGTCTTCGGGATCGCCGCCATACCGGCGGTGAAGGATTTCTTCGTCTCCCTCGACGGCAGTGGCAAGGCCGGTTGGGCCAGGTTCCGGTGGCCCGGACTGTCCGAGATGCTGAGCGCTTCCGGCGCGCCTGCCTCCCACCAGACCTTCGCCTTCCCGTGGGCATCCACCCCGGGTATCCTGCTGGCGCTGGTCGCCATCCTGACCGCCCTTGTCTACAAGGTCTCCATGAAGGACGCCTTCAAGGAGCTGTGGGTCAACGTCAAGAAGATGAAGTTCGCCATGCTCACCATTGGGGCTGTGGTCGCCCTGGCCTACGTCATGGGCGACTCCGGTCAGACTCTCGCGCTCGGCATGTTCATCGCCGGAGCCGGCGCCATCTACCCATTCCTGGCTCCGGTGCTCGGCTGGATCGGCACCTACGTGACCGGTTCGGACACCTCCGCCAACATTCTCTTCTCCGGGCTCCAGTCGAACGTCGGCCAGCAGATCGGAGAAGCCTCCGCCCTCGGTGTGGACGGCATGCGGCAGCTGCTGGTCGGCTCCAATGCCGCCGGCGGTGTCGTGGGCAAGATGATCTCGCCCCAGTCCCTGGCCATCGCCTCGAGCGCCATCGGCCTGGCGGGAAGCGAATCGGCCATCCTGCGCCGGATCATCGCCTGGAGCTTCATCCTGCTGTTCCTGCTCTGCCTGCTCGCAGGCCTGATGTCCACCCCGGTGCTGAGCTGGCTGGTTTCGCCGATGCTGGGCTGAGAACCGACAATTGAATCACGGTTGGCCGACCCGGTGGCAGGGTCGGCCAACCACAGGAATGCCTCATCTGTTTTAAGGAGAGAGATATGGCACCCGGAACGGGTAAGACGGTGGCGTTGTTCGCCACCTGCATAAACGACACCATGTTCCCCGGCACCCCCATCGCGGTGGTCAAGGTGCTGGAACGACTGGGCTGCAAGGTGGTGTTCCCCAAGGAACAGACCTGCTGCGGCCAGATGCTGACCAACACCGGATACTTCAAGGAGGCCGTGCCGACCGTCAAGAGCTACGTGCGGGCCTTCGAGGACTACGACTACATCGTCGGCCCCTCCGGGTCCTGCATCGGCGCGGTACGGCACCAGCACCCGATGCTGGCCGAACACGTCGGGGACAAGGGCCTCAAGGCGGCTTCCGAGAAACTGGTGAAACGCACCTACGATTTCACCGAGTTCCTCGTCGACGTGCTGGGGCTGACGGATGTCGGGGCCTACTTCCCGCATCGCGTCACCTACCACCCCACCTGCCACTCCGTGCGTGTCGCGCACGTGGGCGACCGGCCCTACAAGCTGCTGAAAGCCGTGCGGGGCATCGACCTGGTGCCGTTGCCCGACTCCGACCAGTGCTGCGGTTTCGGCGGTACTTTCTGCGTCAAGAACTCCGACGTTTCCGTGGCGATGGGGGCCGACAAGGCACGCAACGTGATGTCGACCGGGGCCGAGTATCTCGTCACCGGCGACAACGCCTGCCTGATGCACATCGGCGGAATCATGCACCGCATGAACATGGGCGTGAAAACCATCCACCTGGCCGAGATCCTGGCCCACACCGAGGAGGCCGCAGCATGACCGCCACACGTGAACGCCTGACCCCGGCCCCCCCCACAGGTACCTACCTCGGGATGCCCGCCTTCCCCAAGGCGGCCAAGGGAGCCTTGCACAATCAGCAGCTTCGCCGGAACCTCAAGCACGCCACCACCGTGATCCGCAGCAAGCGGGCCATCCGGGCCTCCGAGGTGAGGAACTGGGAGGAACTGCGGGTCGCTGGTGAACAGATCAAGAATCGTCTCGGGCGGCACCTGGACCAGTACCTCATCCAGGCCGAGAAGGCCATGACCGCCGCCGGGATCACCGTCCACTGGGCCCGGAACGCCGAGGAGGCCAACAAGATCGTGATCGACCTCGCCCGTTCCAAGGGCACCAACGAGGTCGTGAAGATCAAGTCGATGGCCACCCAGGAGATTGACCTCAACGAGGCCCTCGAGGACGCCGGGATCGCGGCGTGGGAGACCGACCTCGCCGAGCTCATCGTCCAGCTCGGTCACGACCGTCCCTCCCACATCCTCGTTCCCGCCATCCACCGGAACCGCTCGGAGGTCCGGGAGATCTTCAAGGAGGAGATGGGGCTGTGGGGTGCTCCCGCTCCCGACGGCATCAGCGACAACCCGCCGGAGCTCGCCGGTGCGGCCCGTGTCCACCTGCGCGAGAAGTTCCTGCGCGCCAAGGTGGCGGTCTCCGGAGGCAACTTCATCGTCGCGGAAACCGGTTCCCTCGTGATCGTCGAGTCCGAGGGCAACGGGCGCATGTGCCTGACCCTGCCCGAGACCCTCATCTCCGTGGTCGGCATCGAGAAGCTGGTGCCCACCTGGGAGGATCTCGAGGTTTTCCTGCGGTTGCTGCCCCGAAGCTCCACGGGGGAGCGGATGAACCCGTACACCTCCATCTGGACTGGTGTCACCCCCGGTGACGGACCCCAGGACCTGCACGTCGTCCTCTTGGACAACGGGCGCTCCAAGGTGCTGTCCGACCCGGTAGGTCGCGAGGCGCTGCGCTGCATCCGCTGCTCCGCCTGCATGAACGTGTGTCCCGTCTACGAGCGGGTCGGTGGCCACACCTACGGTTCCGTCTACCCCGGGCCGATCGGCGCCATCCTGACCCCACAGCTGCGGGGCGTCGCGTCGAAGGTCGACAAGTCGTTGCCCTACGCCTCCAGCCTCTGCGGGGCCTGCAACGACGTGTGTCCCGTCAAGATCCCGATCTCGGACATCCTGGTGCACATGCGCAACAAGGTGGT
>CALCKT010000050.1 GCA_937965785.1 uncultured Propionibacteriaceae bacterium
TCATGGGAATTCTCCGCCCGTGGGGGTGTGGATCAAGAACTATGCGCCCAATGTTTCCGGAATGCGTGGACCGGATGCGAACATAAAGGCCAGGGCTGAGCGATCCATGACCGATGCCGTGGAGAAAGGAGCTATGTTTCATACGGTGTTCCTAGGTTCCCGTGTGATTGGTGGTTCGGAGGCGTGGGGGTATTCCGGTATGGGAAAAATTGTTGGCCAGGAGGACAAACTTTTTCCCTTCCAGATTTGGCACATTTGGCGTGAGGATGGGCTGTGGCGGATTGAGGTCCGGGGTTTTGAGGGTGAGAGCGTCATTCCTGCCGAGCTGATCGGGGTGCTGGACACGATCTCGTTCATCCAACCGGCCGCCACGCCTGCTGCCCCGTACACGGTGAACACTGCGCCGTCTTCCCCGGAGCCCTCACCCAGCCCGACGGAATCGTGAGGACGGCCCACCGGCCGGATTCTCGTCGAGCCCGGGAAGGGCGATCACTTCCGCGACTTCTTGGGTGACGGACCCCGCAGCCGGGAGGCGATCAGGATCGCCAATGTCGCCAGGCAACTGATCCCCGCCATGACTCCCAGGGCCGCGGTGCGCGCCGGGCGCGGGTCCGGTTTCGGTTCCGGGGGCGTCATGAGCGGGGTCTCCTGCTTCGTCGGGGCCGGGAAGCGGGGATTCTCCGGACCCTCCAGGGAACCGTCATTGACGAAACTCAGGGCATCGTAGGGGGCGACTATTCCCCAGCCGATCAGTTTGTCGCGATGAGAACGCGACGGGCGCAGGGCCGTCGCCAGGATCCGATGCTTCCAGTCGGCCGGGGTTTCATCCGGGTACCTGGCCACCACCAGCGCCGCGATCCCCGCCACGTATCCGGTGGCGTAGGAGGTCGTCGGCTGGTTCCCGGCGAACATGCAGTCGCCGTCGCCGAAGAAGGTGCTCAGCACCTGCGACCCTGGGGCCGCCACCTCGACGTGTTCGCCGTGGAGCACGGAATCCGACGGGGCCCCGCTGGCATCCACTGCCGTGACCGACAACGCCTGGGGATAGGCCGCAGGGTAGCGCGGCGCCTTGGGATCCTCGGTCCTGTTCTGCTGATCCTGCGGGACGTTGCCCGCTGAGGCCACCACCAGCGCCCCTGAAGCAGTGGCGTGCTCCACCGCGGCCTTCAACTCGGGCAGATCCGTGGGGGAGGACTGCGCCACGACTATCACCTTCGCCCCCCGGTCGGCGGCCCAGACGATACCTTTGGCGGTGCGGGCCCCGTCGGGTCCCTTCCCGGCCGAGGCGGCGTCGTGCTGTTCGCTGACGTAGACCCGGACCGGAAGGATCTCGGCCTCCGGCGCCAAGCCCACCAGACCGGAACCCTCCACCTCGTGGGCCGCTATCTGCCCGGCGATGGCGGTTCCGTGTCCCGCGGCATCCGTACGTCCGTCGCCGCTGTCCACCAGGTCGATGCCCGGCAGCACGTTCTCCGTGAGGTGGACGTTGGATGCGACCACCCCGGAATCGACGATCGCCACCTTCACCCCGCCGCCCCGGGAGAGCTGCCACGCTTTCTTGATCCCGAGGAGGGAGATCACGTTCGGGGCCTGCTCCACCATGGCGGTTGTCCCGACCTGGCAGGGGGTATTCCTGTCCTCGGTAACCGTGTTCATCCTGCTCTGCCCGTCGCTGATCAGGGCCTGCGCGGGCAGCGACGGCAGCAGGAGGGCCACTGCTCCGCAGATGGCAGCGAGTTTCCCGCCCAGGACGCGCAGCCGGATCACTGCTGCCCCACCGTGGCCCAGGCGCCATCGGGTTCGAGCGCGGTTCCCTCCGGTATCAGCGCCGTCCACTCCGCCGGGATCACGTGGACGTCGTTGTCCGTGTATCCCAGGCGCGCCAGGGATTCGGCGGGTTGGGCACCCAAGCCGTGCAGGGTGCCGAGGTCGGAGACCAGCATGACCATGCCGAGGGTGCCTCCCGATGTGGCCCGGACCAGGGCGCCCGACCCGCCCAGAACGGTGGTGGGGGTCGGGACGGAACGCAGTTTCTCCTCCACGGTCGCCTCGGTTCCCGACGGCGCCGGGAGTGCTTCGACGAGGGCCTCCCGGGTCATCGAGTACAGCGCCGTCACCGACGACCCGTCCGAGGACTGCGACAGTTGGGCGCAGGGCAGGGAACTGCCCGGAACGGTGTCCTCGATTCGGCGCGGCCAGTCGGTCGGGGCGATGCCCGCCGGGTCCACCTCGACGGAGGACATGTCGGAGAACGAGACGGTCAGGGGGGCTTCGGTCTGGTGGAGTTTGTCCGCGGTCTCGGACAGCGTCGCCACCTTGCCGGAACCGGTGACGACGTAACGCCGCTGCGAGCCGTGATCGTCGACCTGGATGACGGTCCCGATGGTGACCGTTCCCAGACGCTCCGGCATGCCCTCCACGGGTTGGCCCGCGTTCGGTACCTCCAAGGGCTGCAGGTCCGAACCCAGCTTGAACAGGGACAGCCAGGCGGCATCGACCTCGGCCGGTGTCGTCGATTCCATCCCCAGCGCCAGGAGCACCTTGTTCCTCTGCTCCCGCGGGATCTTGTGGCGCAGGCCGTCGGCGATCAGGAAGAAATCGTCCTGGTTCTTGACCAGGGCGCTGCCACGCCGGGTTCGGGGCTCGGGCAGGTGCGCCACCCAGGTGTGGGTTTTGCCGGGAATTGCGCAGGAGAACCAGAGATCCGAGTGGAGCTGACCGGCGGGGGGAACGTCGTCGGGAACGCCGGTGATGCCGATCTGGGTGCCGCGGCTGATCCCGTCGATGGTTGAGGAGGAGACCTCGCTGACCTGGTACTTGCCCGACTCCGACAGCAGGCGCGCCGAGGTGACGTTGGTGACCGGGCGCAGGGTGCCCTTGATCGTGTAGTACCGGGAACCGGTTCCCTTCACCACGATCAGGGTCGAGTCCTGCCAGCCGTTCGGCAGGGTTGGGGAGAACTGGCTGATGATGGCCCCGATTCCCAGCATGATCGCTACGACGACCACGCCAACGATCAGGGGAATGAACGGTGACTTGGACTCCAGTTCGCGGCCGCCGGGTATCCCGGAGGAGAATGCCGTGATCAGGCGGCGGCGGTTGTAGCGCTGGGCCTCGAGGATCTCCTTGTTGGACGGCATCAGACGACCCCCCAGACCAGTGCCGCCAGCGGCAGGATCCCCAGCAGCACGAGGACCCCGGCGACATCCGCCAACCGGGTCAACCAGGGACGCAGTTTCTGCGAGACCACGTTGGCGGCCAGGAGCAGCACCGCGGCCAGGATGATCGCGCCGAGGGTCCAGGGCAGGGCGTCGGGAATGACCGTCGTGGTGGCCACCGCGGCGACGATGGTCAGCAACATTCCGGTGAGCACGCCTATGACCACCTCGACCGAGGAACGCAGCGACCGGGTGGCCAGCATCAGGGCCAGCCCGACACAGGCCAGCATCGTGATCGCCGTGGGGGAGGTCGTCATCAGCGGGGCCAGCACCATCATGGCCGCCGAGCAGCCCGCCTTCAGCGATATCACCAGCACGCGGGCGTTCCCGACGCGGGAGTACACCCGCGCAGGGTCGATTCTCTCGTTCTCCCTGCTGGTTCCGATGGTCGTTGGCAGCTGTGCCATGGCCACCCAGGGTGCGCTGAGTGTGATCACCACCAACAGGGCGAGGGTGGTGGCGGCCGCCCTGTCGGGAGGGATGTCCAGCATCCCGACCAGCCCACCTACGAGAATGAACGACACACCCGTGGTGATGGGGGCGGTCATGGAGACCCGTAGGTCGGAGGGGAGGACCAGGAGCGTCGTCGAACCGGCGACCAGACCGATGCCGGCCGCCGCCAATGGCAGCGAGAACCAGTGCCCCGGGGTGACCGCGAAGGCGGCGCAGGCGATCAGGACCGGGGTGGTGTGTCCCAGGGACAGCGCGCCGGGGCGATTGGGCATGCGCGCCACGACGGCGGCGGCCAGGGTGGTGAGAACCGCCCCGCAGGCGCCCACCGTCGCGGTCAGGACAGGTTCCCGTGAACCCGTCACCAGGAGCAGGGCGGCCAGCAGCACCAGGGCTGCCGAGGCGTGGGCCGACAGCTGGACGGAACTGGTCCTCTCCCAAGGGGTGGAGTTCTCGGCCACCGCGGTTCCCACGGCCTCTACCAGGTCGTCGTAGCGCTGGTCCTTGACGTTGGTGCCGCTCGGTTCCACGGTGAGAACCGCCCCGGGACGTATCCGCTGCTCGGGGAGGGACTCCGACTGGTTCAGGACGCGGCCGTCCGAGGTTCGAATGGTGAAACCCCGGGTGGCGGTTCCCGGATCCAGGGGGCGCAGGGCCTTGATGATCGCCGGCATCAGCTCGGCCAGCGCGATGTTGGGTGGAACCGATATGTCGGTGGTGTTCCCCGCCATGCTCAGCGAGATCGGCAGGAGGGCACCGATGGGGGAGCTTTCGGAGGACGGCATGGGGTTCCTTTGTCGTGCTGGCGCTGGAACGGGTTCCTCGGCCAAGGCTACTTCTTCCGGGCGGTCCCCACTACCCGAAAGTCAGTTGAAAAATTAATGAATGCTGCCTCATGGCTTCTCCCGAACCCCTCGTTCGTGAACTATGGGGTGCGTTAGGGTTGGGGGCAGTTACCCGCGGTGCAGCAGGTCGCGTGCATCGCACACATCCACCACACCGGAGGACGAACCATGGCAGGTACCGTACGCATCATTCAAGGTGGGCTCAAAGCCGGCTCCGACGCCACACTGGAGGCTTACAGCGAGGTGGCGGGGCACATCAAAGGCGTCGACGCGAGCAAGGAAGCGGCCCGGGCCGGCTGGCAGGGCCGGGGGTCGGACGCCATGTATGCGGCCGCCATGCTCTGGATCGAGAAGGCGAAGGCGCTCAACAATTCGCTGCTGGGGTTCAGTGACGCCCTCAAGGGGTCCGAGACCAACTCGGGACAGGTGGAAGAGGTTCATTCCACGGCCTTCCTGGACCTCGAGAAGCGAATGACCGGCGGCACACTCTGAACTGCGGACGTGTTCTTCGACAAAGAAAGGCGTGATTCAAAATGAGCATTGAAAAAGACATGGTTGTCAACTACTCCGCCGTGGATCTTCTCCAGGAAGAGATCAACAAACACCACCGGGGCATCGAGGCGAGCATGGACACGCTGACCGGAAAGCTTGACCTCATGGAGAGCAGCTGGGACGGCGAGGACAGAGAAGCCTACGCCATTCGCAGAAGGGAATGGGAGCAAAAGGAGTTGGAGATGCGTTCGGCCCTCCATCAGTTCAACATCGAGGTGCTCAACGCAAAACTCGGTTACCAGGGAGCCGAGGTTCAGAACAAGAGACTCATGGATGATGTGGAAATACCCAAGGCCTGAGGCCGGATCCGGCAATTGACCAAGTTTGAAACGGGGGCGGGAATCCAAGGATTCCCGCCCCGTTCCCTGCAACCGAAACGATCCCTCATCGCGGCGAACCGTTCATTATCATCATGGTGCGTTCCCCCATGATGATCGTCGTTCCGAGAGGGATCAGGGTGCGTCTGCCGCGCGCCAGATGGGTGACGGCGCCGGCGGCATTGCGGACGACGGTTCCGTTCGTGGATGAGGCATCCTCAACCCACACCCCACCGCTGGCCGGGCCGAGTCTCAGATGGGTCCGCGAGATCGAGTTCGTGGGGTCCGGTATGACCAATCGGCGTTCCCCGTCGGTGCCCGTGGGTTCCCGCCCCACGACCAGGATGGAATCCACCTTCTCGCGCTGGCCGGAATCCACTACCAGCCATGCCTGCACCGTGCCCGGGAGCCCGACCGGGCCGCTGGAGGGGGCTGGCGAGGGTTTCGGCGGCGTGGGCGGTGGCGGTGTGGGCGGTGGCGGCGCGGCCCTGCGTGGTTTCAAGGGGCCGGTCTGTGCGTTCCCGGGAGGTGCTGCCGGGGTCGGTTCCAGGAAAGCGGCCCTGCGTGGCGTCAGGGGACTGGCCGCGGGGGCGGGAGACTCTCCTTGGTGCCACGGGTTCCCCGGGGTGCTGGGCGCCGGGACCCCCGGATTCTCCTGCCCCCCGGGAAGCGGCTCCTCGGCTTCCTCATCCCCGTTCCCGGAACCGGAGAGGGATTTCCCGGACCGCAGATCGAGCACCGCGGTACCGGCGATCCGGTCCACCAGATCCCTGCCGTCGCGGCTCAGGAAACTGACGATCAGCGGACCCACAACGGTCACGTGCAACAGGACCATCAGCGCGGTACGCACCAGCTGCCGTTTCAGGCCTGGAGCGTGATCGCTGCCGTCGGCGACGGCAACCGTTCCGGAGATCAACGCGCCCGGGGTGCGTCCGGTGCGGGCGCGCAGCAAGGTGAGGACGGCGACCAGTTCCACGATTGCGATGCCCGTCAGCACCGGGGAGTACAGGAGTCGCCAGAGCGGGCCGGCCACCGCCACGACACAGGCCAGATCCGTCAGGTAGGACAGTGTGCGGGTCAACCCGTCTGCGGGGACCGGGATGTCGTCGCGCTGCTCGGCCTCCACAGGATCGGGACCCGCATCGGGGAACATGGTTTCGGCCCGGGGCGGGGGGAGGGCGGTCAGGTCGAGCTGGGTCATGATGCGATCTGCCGTACCAGGTCGAACATGCCGGCTGCGTAGGCGGCCGCAGGGAGCAGAAGGACCAGGGAAAACGTCTGCGTGATGTCCCCGGCTCGCCCGAGCAGCGCAGATCCGGTGCCCTTGGCGAAAGACGTGGTGATGATGCTGAGTGACGCGGCCGCGAGGATCACCAGCAGCGCGGTCACCTGCGACCCCAGCGGCTGGGAGACGCCGAAGGCGGACAGTGTCGCGGCGACGATCACCAGGGCGGCGACGCGCGGCAGAATGCGACCCGGGCGGTCACGGCGAGTTCGAGGCGCCAGTGCCAGGGACAGGAAGGCGCTGAGCATCATGACCCCACCCGCTATCCCGGTCGCTGGCTGATCGGACCTCATGAGCCCTGCGGCGGGGAAAGCGCAGATCCCGGCCGTTCCACAGCACACGATGAGCAGCAGCTGCCCCCGGGCGTTGCCCTCACGGATCGAACGGAGAACCCGGTTCGCGGTGATGGGGGCAGGGGCCGCGACCTCCGGGGTGCGGACCGCAGGCGCGGAGGTGGTGACGGTGGGAAGGTCCAGCAGCTGGGTCTCGGGGATGCGGAACGCGAAGGTGGGGATGACGGTCACCGCCATGGTCGCGACCGCCAGCACCAGGGCTGAGATCGTGGTGACAGGGGCGTCGGTCACCACGAACAAACACGTCAGGACACCGGCCAGCCCCCACAGGGTGGCCATGGTGGAGCTGAGGGTGGACCTGTTGTCGACCAACCACACGACCAGCGCCGCGACCAGCGCGGTCCAGGCGGTGGCCGCCAGGGCCAGCCGGGGCAGGGAACCGGTATCGGTGGGGAGCAAAGCGGTCCCGCAGACCCCGATCAGGGCGGTGGCGACCAGGAGGCCGGGGGAGGTGCAACGCATCCGCCGCCACCTGAGCGACCATCCGAGAGCGACGACGCAGGCGACTGCAGCCGACCCCCTCAGCACGTCGGGGACGGGCCACCAGCCGAGGACGGGCCCTGCCAGGCACGCCGTCTCGATGCCCGTGACCAGGGTCAGGAACAAGGACAGCACGAGCGTGGGACGAAACCACGGGGAGGAGGCCCGGACCGCCACCTGCTGCGCCACCCGCTCGCTCTCGGCGGGGCCGGTGAGCGTCAGGACGGTTCCGGATGTCAGGTCGCTGCCGAGGGCCAGGTCCGGGTCGACGGGGGTGCCGTCGGGGTGGGTCAGACACAGCGTCTCGGGGTCGGCGTCGATCCGCAGCATTGACATGACCCGCGCCACCGTCGTGCCGACCGGAACCGCGATGTCCCGTTTCGAGGCGCCGTGAAGGATCGTGGTCGACGCCAGCTGCGTGGCCATGGAATCCTCCATTTTTCAAGGGAATGAACCGGGGGTGTGGTTCATCTTGCTGACGATAATATGAAACGGGCTTGGGTGACATCCAGACCTTGAAAACGCGACCAGATCATGATGTTGTGACCACTCGAGACGGGGAGTGCCAAGGCATGGTTCAACCCATACAGGACGAGGGGACCGCGGCTCCCGAGCTTCCCTCCGGGCAGATCGAGATCCAGGTTCCCCCCGACCAGCCCGAGGCCGCCAGCATGGGCACCGCCCTGATGACCGTGGTCCCGATGATGGGCTCGGTTGGTGTCATGGTTTTCATGGCGCTCTCGCAGGGGCAGAACACCCGGATGCTGCTCATGGCCTGCGCCATGGTCTTCGCGATGCTCGTGATGGTGGGTTTCAACATCTACCGGCAGGTGGCGGGGCACAGCCAGAAAGTCGACACCCTGCGCCGGGAGTACCTGGCCTATCTGGGGGAAACCCGCAAGACGGTTCGCACCGTGACCCGCAGGCAGCGCAACTACGTCGGCTGGCAGCTGCCCTCCCCGGATTCCCTGGTGCTGATCGCCCACGAGGGGACGCGCCTGTGGGAACGCAACACCGACAACGAGATGGTCACGCACGTGCGGTTGGGTTCCTCGTCGCAGGAACTGGCGATGCAACTTGTGGAACCGGAGCTGGCACCACTGGCCAAACCCGACGTGGTCTGCCTCTCAGCCATGCGGCGTTTCATCGATGCCCATTCGATGGTCGAGGAACTGCCGCTGGGGGTCATGCTGGGTGATTTCAGCCACATCGACGTGGCCGGGCCCGCGGAGGCGACGCGAGCCCAGGTGCGAGCCATGACGATGCACGTCACCACCCTGAGTTCACCGCAGGCGATGCGCGTCGCGGTTTTCTGCTCCGAGAAGAACCGCGACGAGTGGGAATGGGTGAAATGGCTTCCCCACGCCCGGTCCACGCAGCTCAGCGACGCCCTGGGGCCGGCCCGCATGGTGACGACGGATCCCGAGGAGCTGGTGCAGCTGCTCGGGGAGGAGATCACCGGACGTGGCGTGTTCCGAACACGTTCGGAGACCACCGACTGGCCGCACCTGTTCCTGATCCTGGACGGGGTGAGCCTGCCGATGAACACCTCCCTGGGAGGGATCGGCGGGCTGGAGGGGGTCACCGTGGTGCGGACCATGACGTCTTGGGGCCCGATGACCTCTCGCGCGACCCTGCGCATGATCCTGCATCCCGGGGCGCGGCCCGGCGACCGCGGGCGCATGGAACTGCTGCTGCTGGATCAGGAACCGATCCTGGCCACCCCGGACGCGATGGGCATCCCCCAGGCCGAGGCCATCGCGCGACGCATGGCCCCCTGGATGGCGGAGGACCGTCCCGAGGCCGAGGCCCCGATGGGCAAACCGGATCCGAAACGCTCCCAGAACCTGATGGAGTTGCTGGGCACCGGCGACGTCCGTGACTTCGACCCGGACCGGCAGTGGAGGCGACGGGAGGGTCGCGACCGGCTGCGGGTGCCGTTCGCCGTCACCCCTGAAGGGGTTCCGGTGGTCCTGGACATCAAGGAATCCGCCCAGCAGGGAATGGGGCCGCACGGCCTGCTGATCGGTGCCACCGGTTCGGGCAAGTCGGAGGTGCTGCGCACCCTGGTGCTGGCGATGGCGATGACGCATCCGCCGGAGCAGCTGAACTTCGTCCTGGTCGACTTCAAGGGTGGCGCCACCTTCGCGGGCATGGCGGATCTGCCCCACGTCTCGGCCATGATCTCGAATCTGGAGTCGGAACTGTCCCTGGTGGACCGCATGCAGGAGGCGCTGCGCGGCGAGATGGTGCGACGGCAGGAGATCCTGCGGCAGGCCGGCAACTACGCCAACGTCACCGACTACGAGGCGGACCGGTTGGCGGGCAAACACAACCATCCACCCATGCCTGCGCTGTTCATCATCCTCGACGAGTTCTCGGAGCTGCTGAGCGCGAAACCGGAGTTCGCCGACCTGTTCGTCGCCATCGGCCGGCTGGGACGTTCGATGTCGATCCATCTGCTGCTGTCCTCGCAGCGCCTGGAATCCGGGCGCATGAAGGGCCTGGACTCGCACCTGTCCTACCGGATCGGGTTGCGAACCTTCTCCGCGGGCGAGTCCCGGGACGTGCTGGGTGTGCCGGACGCCTACGGACTCCCGGGCTACCCGGGGGTGGGCTACCTGAAACCTGGAACGGACGAGATGATCCGTTTCCGGTCGTCCTACGTGGCCGCCCCTCCGCCCGCGCGACCGGACGACCGGGAACTCCGGGAGAGGATGCGCGATGCGCCCATCAGGATCCTGCCCTTCACCACCGGGCCCGTGGTCCTGGAGAAAACCGACGCGGAACAGGAACCAGAGGCCGTCGGCGCCAGGCCCGAGGACTCGAAGTGGGATGACATGACCCAGATGGACATCGCCGTCGCCCGGATGCGGGGCAGGGGAATCCCGGCCCATCAGGTGTGGTTGCCGCCGCTGGACGTGTCGGACACGCTGGACCAGCTTTTCGGGGATCTCGTGGCCGATCCCGAGCTGGGCCTGATCTCGCCCTCGTGGCGTGCCCGCGGCCCGCTGCGCATCCCGCTGGGCACCGTCGACCTGCCCCTGGAGCAGCGCCGCGACGTGCTGGAGTTCGACTTCTCGGGAGCCAACGGGCATTTCGCCGTGGTCGGTGGTCCTCTGACGGGAAAGTCGACGACCCTCCGGTCGGTGGTGATGGCGTTGAGCCTGGTGCACACCCCTCAGGAGGTGCAGTTCTACGTCATCGACCTGGGTGGCGGCGGTTTCACCGCCTTCAACGGGGCGGCTCACGTGGCGGGTGTGGCGACCCGGGACCGGCCGGACGTGGTGAACCGCATGCTCTCGGAGATCGAGGGCATCATCGACGACCGCGAGAAGTACTTCCGCGGGAAGCGGATCGATTCCATGGACACCTACCGGCAGGGACGGGCCGAGGGGCGTTTCGACGACGGCTACGGCGACGTGTTCCTGGTGGTCGACGGCTGGGCCGTGATGAAAACGGACCTCAATGACGTGGACACCAGGATCCTGGGGATCATGACCCGGGCGCTTTCGTTCGGTGTCCACGTGTTGCTGAGCACCAACCGCTGGGCGGATATCCGCCAGCAGGTGGCGGACTCGATCGGGTCACGTCTGGAACTGAAACTGGGTGATGTGATGGACACCAGGCTCGATCGCAAGGTGGCGAAGGCCGTGCCCCCGGAAAGGCCGGGACGTGGACAGGAGATCGGGCATCACCACGTTCTCGTGGGCCTACCACGTATCGACGGCGAACAGGACCCGTCGTCCCTTGGCAAGGGCGTGAGGACGTCCCTTGATCGAATCGCTCAGGCGGCCCCGGCGCCGGGACCGAAGCTGCGTCTGTTGCCCCTCCACGTCACGGTGGAGAAGATGCTGCAGCACCCCGGGGCGGCGGAGGGCCTGGTGCTGGGGGTGGAGGAAACCCGACTCGGGCCCTTCATGTTCCGTCCCCGCCAGGACAATCACCTGTTCCTGCTCGGCGACGCGAAGTCGGGCAAGACCACGTTCCTGCGGTCGTTCGCCCGGGAGATCATGCGCAACTTCCCATCGCAGCAGGCGCAGATCTTCGTCGTGGACTACCGGCGGTCGCTGCTGGACCAGGTGCCGACGGAATACCTGGCGGCCTACATGACGAATCCGGAGGAAACCGAGGGGGTCTTGGGGCACCTCGCCGAGTTCCTGAGAGCACGCATGCCCAGCGATTCGGTGACCTCGGATCAGTTGCGCGGCCGTTCCTGGTGGACGGGAGCGGAGGCGTGGGTCCTGGTGGACGACTACGACCTGGTGGCGATTCAGGGAAACAACCCGCTCACGGTGCTGCAACCGCTGATGGCCCAGGCCCAGGACCTCGGGTTGCACATTCTGGTGGCGCGCCGGATGGGTGGCGCGTCCCGGGCGCTGTACGAGCCGGTGCTGCAGTCCATGCGGGACCTGGGGGCCACCGGCATCCTGCTGTCCGGCAGCCCGGAGGAGGGCAGCATCATCGGTCGTGTGAAGCCGGTGAAGTCGATGCCGGGCCGCGCCCAGGTGATCTCACGCGACGACGGCTACTTCCGGGCGCAGCTGGTGTGGGCCGACCAGGCCTGAGCGGCCGGCTGCGTCAGCCCGTGCAGGCGCGGAGAGTTTTCCCGGTTCCCTTACCGGAGGGGCGCCGGGTTGGATAGAGTTGCGGGGTGAGCCAATGGTGGCGGGAGGTCAGTGCTGACGGGTGATATTGAGTTCAATCGTGCGGCTGTGGGCGTCAACGCGAAGAAGGATTGGGAGGATGCGGACAATTTCGGGCAGGTTGGCGCGTATATTGACAGATTACCGAGTACCGGAATTGCTTACCCACTGCCCGCCGGTCCCAACGAGGGGATCCAGGCCTTGGCGTCGAAGGTTTTGAATTTCAATCAGGTGACGAGGTGGGCGGCGGCAGAGTACTCGGACGCCTGCGGTGTTCTGGGTTCGGGACAGGAGAAGGCGATCTCGAATTATGACGAGACGGAAAAATTCAATGATGAGAAGTTCCAGAGGATCGCGTCGAGGATGAGCGGAGGCGATCACTGATGACTGGTCGGGGTGCGGATGTGATGCCGCTGCCTCCCGATGTTCGGGACGCCGTTTCCAAGCTTTCGGAGGGTTATCGGTATGCGCGGGGGATGATTCAAAGCACGCAGGTGTATTCCTGTCCGGCGTACAGGGTGCCGGAGTGGGTGGGGGAGGCGAAGGACGCCTATATGGAGTCAATCCGGAGGCTCGGTAAGCATACGCATGGTTTCGCTGGAGTATTCGTGTCACCGGCCGAGGCATTGGGGCAGTGGTCGGATGCGGTCGGCGTGGCCATTTCGAAGACCGTGCCCGATCTGTGGGAACGCTATGACCAGGCGGAGAGGAATTACCAGGGAAATCTTCAGGAGTATGCGGAGCACGTCCGGCAGGAGGTGGCTGCTGGTCGGCAGGTTTCCGCTGAGGAGATAGCGGATGCGAGAAGGGGCTTCTTGGAGCTTCGCGACGAGGACCAGGCCAACATTCTCGCCGAGTACAAGGCTGCCATGACGGCTCTTGACGCGGTGGCCGGGGAGGCCGCCGGGAAACTCACAGCAGCTCTGGACTCCTTTGTGGAGCCAGGGAAGCAGGGGTCGCGCAATCAGGTTGGCTCGGAGTTGTTCAACGATATTCCCGTGGTGGATGGCCAGGCCGAGTGGGAGCAGGCGCAAGAGCTGGCCCCGCAGGCCGCGAGGTATTTGAAGAACTCCTCGCCAACCCCGGAGGAGATCATGGAGTTCAATGCCAAGTATGGAGGGATGTGTTCGAATCCCTTCTTCGCGCAGGCGCTTGCGCAGCACGTCACGCCGGAGGACATGACGAATTTCCTCATCAAGGCGGAGCAGTATAGGGGGCGGTTGGTCAACAAGGATGCTTATGACGAATCTCTGAACTCTCTTTCTGCTTCCCTGGGGTCGTCGGTGGTGTTGTCCACTGGAGGGATGAATGCGGACCCGGCGAACGCGCATGATCAAGAGGCTTTTTCTGCTGCTAAAGCAGGACTTGTCACTGATTCCGGTGAGTCCATAAGCGCCTTGACCAGCGCCAGACTGGATCAGTGGAAGGCTGTTGGGAATACCTTGTACCGTGGTGATGGTGATGTCGTAGACCCGGGGCAGGAGTATCTGGGTGGAAACTACGGGCATCATTATGGCTATGAATATCTGGGGACGCTGTTGTCCAGTGCCGCCAATTCGAATCCCAACTTGACCCTCGGGGCCGAATTCCTCAACGAGAAGTCGTCGTCAGGTGGTGTTTCTGGGTCACTGGCGCAGGACATCGTTGCCTTCGACCACAAGCATGGCGCGGAAATAGCGCAATACGGTGGATATGGAAACTGGGGCCAGCAGTTGCCTCCCGGAGGCAACCGGAATGCAACGGATCCTGTGGAATCCATGCTGAAGCTAATGGATGAGCCGAGCTCTCTGCACGATGGGTCTTTGGACGGGGTCCCGCAGCATCAGGAGTCGATTTCGGATCAGAACGCCAAGAGGTTCGAAGCCGTGCAGAAATTCCTGACTTCCGATACGACCTTCGATGTGAATGCAGAAGATGTCCCTGCGCGCGAGAACAAACTTGAGGCGAAGGGGCCGATGAACATGACTCGCTACCTCACGGGGTTCCGAGGCAATGAGTATTATTCTGGTACTCAAGATGGCGGGGACAGCCTGGGTCGGGTTTTGGCTCAGGCAGCTGCGGTCGAGACCGAGCCGCATGGGCTCGATATCGAATCCGAGGAGTACAAGGAGTGGCGTGAACGGTCCAAGCGTGCCGCGCTGGTTTCTGGAAATTTCTTGCGCGGATACCAAGAGGGATTGGACATCAAGAACAACCTCATCAACGGGGAGGATCCCTTTGGGATCCAGCACAGGTCTTTGCGGAACTGGGCAGGTTCCATCCTTGCTCCGCAGGTGGAAGGGCTCACCAAGTCTTTGGGTAATCCTGAAGGTGGCGCTCCCGTTGATGTGGCTCCTCTGACGGGTGAGAATCAATATTTGATCAGCTTGAATGAAGACTGGCGCAAACGGATCCTTGGGCCGAATGGTTTGTTCACCGATCTCGGGTTCGACCAGCCGCTCGCCAACGGGCGTGAATCTGCCATAAACGTGCTTAGAATGGCTGCCCACGCATCATACGAGAAGGACCTCTCCGATGTTTTTGCTAGCAGGAATGCTGTTGGAGAAGGTTCTCCCGGAAGTAGTAATGCGTTGGCCATCAAGGATGCGGTGGAAGGTGTCCAGAACAAGTGGGCGCCCATATTGAACGATCTTGCGCATTCTCCGGCGGCCGCATCGGAACAGGCTGGGAAGGCATTGGATGCAAACAATGCTCGATGGAAGTCGTTGATCGAGAAGGGAATTGGTGCTATTCCTTTCGGGAACATCATTGGCGAGGGACGCAATGTTGCGAAGTGGCTGGTTGAGCAGACAAAGAGCGTCGGAGTACCCATGACATTGGATGCTCTTCTCGATGAGAACAATGCAGAGGAGGCGCGTCAGGGGGGAGTTGCTGCTGGCCGTGACGAACGAAACAGGGCGGAGGATGTGTTCTACCAGGCCGTTTCGGAAGGGAAGTACTGGGGCGAGGACGAGAGATTCTCGCCCAGAAAGTATATTGAGAACAGTGGAAAAGAAGTTGTTAGTTTCCTCGATGACAATGGCGAGGTCAAGCCGTACAACCGGATGACTGAGCTTGAGAAGAAATCGTTCCGGAATTATATCTCCGCAGAGCGGACGACGAGGACGGATGGGGTGATGGTCGGGGGATTGAATCCGATTTATGGGGGAGCGCCCATCACGATGGATGCCGCCATGAACAATGCTGAGATCAATCGTAAAGAGTTTATGGGAGAGAAGTAATGAGTAGCTGGGTGTAAGGGTGGACATTGTGGCTGATCTAAGGCGGTGTGTAGCTGTCGTAGTTGTTGTGGTTCTTGGTTTGTCGGGTTGTGGTGTTTCTTCGGATGGTGTGTCTC
>CALCKT010000051.1 GCA_937965785.1 uncultured Propionibacteriaceae bacterium
CCCTTGCGGCCCGCCTGCGCGACCACGGCGGCCTCCCGCTCGTGTTGTTTCGCGTTGAGGACCTCGTGCGGGATGCCTTCCTTCTTCAGCATCCCGGACAACAACTCGGATTTCGCGACCGAGGCGGTTCCGATGAGCACGGGCTGCCCGTCCTCGTGGCGGAGCACGACGTCCTCGATGATCGCCTTGTACTTGGCCTCCTCCGTGCGGTAGATCCGGTCGCGCTGATCGATGCGGATCATCGGCATGTTCGTCGGAATGGGAATGACCCCGAGGCCGTAGATCTTCTGGAACTCGGATTCCTCGGTCTTCGCGGTACCCGTCATGCCGGCGAGTTTGTCGTACATGCGGAAGTAGTTCTGCAGGGTGACGGTGGCGAGGGTCTGGTACTCGTCCTTGATCTTCACCCCTTCCTTCGCCTCAAGGGCCTGGTGCAGACCCTCGTTGTAGCGGCGTCCGGCCAGGGTGCGGCCGGTGTGTTCGTCGACGATGAGGATCTCGTCGCCCAAAACCACGTAGTCCTTGTCCCGTTTGAACAGTTCCTTGGCCTTGATGGCGTTGTTCAGGTAGCTGATGAGCGGGGTGTTCGCGGACTCGTAGAGGTTGTCGATGCCGAGCCGGTCCTCGACGACCTCGATGCCGGCACCCGAGATCGCGACCGTCCGTTTCTTCTCGTCCACCTCGTAGTGCTGGTCACGTTTCATGGAACGCACCATCCGGGCGAACACCGGATACCACTCGTGGGTGTCCTGGGCCGGCCCGGAGATGATCAGCGGGGTACGGGCCTCGTCGATCAGGATCGAGTCCACCTCGTCGACGATGGCGAAGTGGTGGCCGCGCTGCACGAGATCCTCGCTGCTGAGCGCCATGTTGTCGCGCAGGTAGTCGAAACCGAATTCGTTGTTGGTGCCGTAGGTGATGTCCGCCCGGTAGGCGATGCGACGCTCATCAGGCGACATCGAGGCCAGGATGACGCCGACCTCCAGTCCGAGGAAGTGATGGATCCGCCCCATCTGCTCGGACTGGTACTTGGCCAGGTAGTCGTTGGTGGTGACGATGTGCACGCCCTCACCGGAAAGGGCATTCAGGTAGGAGGGAAGGGTGCCGACGAGGGTTTTCCCCTCACCGGTTTTCATCTCCGCGATGTTGCCCCAGTGGAGTGCGGCGCCGCCCATGATCTGAACGTCGAAATGCCGCTTGTTCAACACGCGAACGGAGGCCTCGCGTACAGTGGCGAAGGCCTCCGGCATCAGCTGGTCCAGATCCTCCCCGTCCTCAAGGCGCTTCTTGAAGATGTCGGTCTGTTCCTTCAGCTCGGCGTCGGACATCTCCTGGAAGTCCTCCTCGATCAGGTTGACCTGATCGGCAACCTTCCGCAGCCTCCTCAGCTGAGAACCCGAGCCGAGGTTGCTCAGGAAATCCATGAATCCCACGTCGACGATCCTTAACAGTTTGACTCCGGTGGCTTTAGCACACCGCCTGCCATCCTAGCCAGCCCCGGGGCCGTACAAAACTGTGGCGGGCCGGGGCATCGTCCCCGGCCCGCCGTGACCGGCAATTGCGCTTTTCAGGAACCCCGCGAACAAGGGGGTGTCAAGGACCATTGTGGTGGAAACCGGGGATCGCACCGGATCCTCCGCATTCGGAGAAGCAATGCGGTCCGCACCACCAACGGTTCAATGACCCCGGGACCGGTCGCGGGGCGGCCCGGGTTCAGTTGGTCACATTCAGGTGGATGACGCCGTAGTTGTAGGCCTTGCGGCGATAGACCACGGAGGGCTTTCCCGTGGCGGAGTCCTGGTAGAGGAAGAAGTCGTGCCCGACCAGTTCCATCTCGTCCAGCGCCTGTGCCAGGCTGAGTGGGACGGCATCGAATTCCTTCTCGCGAACCACGAGGGGGCCGTCGCCGTTGACCACCAGACCCGCGACCTCGTAGGTGGAATCCTCCTGACTGTTCTCGGGTTCCTCCTGCACCGGCGCGGATGCGGTCTCCTCGGCGAAGATGGCCGTGCGCAGGCCCCGGTGGGTCTTGCGCCGGTCAGCGGCCTTCCGGAGCTGCACCTTCAAACGATCGAAGGCCTGTTCGAACGCGAACGTCTTGTCGTGTGCCTTCGCCTCGGCACGCACGACCGGCCCCCTGCTGCGAAGCGTGATCTGGACCTCAACGGCATCAGAGGGGTTCTTGGTGCCATCCGTGGCGGAGAACTCCACCTCCACACGGATCACCCGGTCCCTCAGCCGCTCGACAGTCACGATCCTGTCGCGGACCAGTTCCTTGAGCTCGGGGCTGATGGTGCAGTGTCGACCGGTGACGACGACGTCCATGTCTCCTCCTGGCTAGAAAGCTACGACGCCAGCAGTCCCCTGCTTCTCAGCCCGGGCCCTGCTAGCGTCTTCCATCCCTCAACGGTACTCCCATCAGGCGACTGGCAAGGGGATTTCACCATTTCCCGATCAGATTTGCATCGCCGATGACGGCGGCGGCGACGACCGTTGTCCCGTTGCGGGTCAGCGCCTCGCCAGAAACCGCCAACGAGGTTCCGGTCGTCACGACATCATCAACGAGGATCACGGCCGACCGGCAGCCACGGACCAGGAACCGGGCCTCCGAGAGCCGCTGCCTTCCGGCGCGGCCCTGGTTGCGTTGGGCGTCCCCACCGTCCTGCCTGCTCAGCAACCTGGCCGCCCCGAGCCCCAGTTCCCGGGCCGCCCGGCGGGCGAGCACCCAGGTGTGGTCAATGCCCCTGCGACGTACGGCAGCCGGCCGGGAGGGCACCGGAACCAGGATCGTTCCCGCCGGGGGGCAGCAGGCGGCCACCGCCACGGCCAGCCGGCGAGAAAGCAGCCGGGCCAGGACCCAGGCACCGTCGTCCTTGAAGGCCGGGATGAGCCGCGCCAGCTCGGGACGGTACGGATTGGCGGCCCAGACCGGCACCTGAAACCCACGGCGCCGCACCCGGTGCGGGTTCTTGCCGGCGATCCTCTCCCGGCAGGCCGTGCAGCAGGCCACGGCGGGGGAACCACAGACCAGGCAGCGGGACCCGAGCAGCAGGGAAGCGAAATCGTGGAGAGGGGAGGCACACACCCATCACTTTGGAGTCCCCCGGAACCCCGGAGGGTTTTTTCCACAGCTCAACCCGGATAACTGATCCAGGTCATCGTCGTTTTCGCCTGCAGCCATGTGCCGTGCTGTTCGTAAAGCAGAACGGTCCCGTCGGCCGCGCGCAGGGCGACGGCATCCCCACCCGGCCTGGGCAGCGCAGTCACCTGGACCGGCGACACGCTCACCGGCCCGAGGTCGGTGACCTCCGAACCGTCCACCGCGGCCACGAACACGGACCTGACGGAACCCGCGCTCGCGACCACTGCGACGTTCACCTCCCCGGTCCAGTCGAGTGCAACCGCGTCCAAGAGTTCCTTCTCCTGGGAGGCGTTCAGGGGAACCTCCCGCCAGCCTGCCATCCGGTTGCCCTCGATCAGCGACGCGACCCCGAAACGGGTGGTCTCCCCGATCCCGAGAAGAACGGCCGCCCGCGTCGCGGAGGCGTCGAGGGAGAAGTCCACCACTTCACCGGGCAGCGCCGAAAGGTCGACGGCGGCGACCTCACCCTGCGGGGACACGCTCAGCAGCTGTTGTCCCCCGGAGGAGTCGCGCCCGAGCAGCCACAGCCTCCCCTGCGCGAAATGCACCGACCCGGTCTGGGTCAGTCCCGTGTCCACCTGGATCGGGACTCCACCGCTCGGGCCGATCCGGACCGTTGCCGGGGACCCGGTTACGGCCGCGGTGAAGGCCCCGTCCAAGGAGATGGTGGTCATCTCCGCCGGCGCTCCTTCGCCGCTGATGGGAATGAAACTGGTATCGGCGCTCAGTTTTCCCGCCCGGCCCTCGTGCACGCCGTACAGATCCGCCGATTCGGCCTTTGAAAGTGGTTGGTAGTCCTGCTGGGAGGACAGCTCCAGGACCTGTTTGTCGTTCTGCCCGGGAAGCGGGTAGGGCCTGCCGTCAACGGTCAGGTGCAGTCCCGAGATCTTCCGGATCGACGAGAGCGACCACAGAAGCTGCGCGCCGAGTTCCCGCCGCTCCACCTCACCGAGGCCCTGGGGAACCCCTTCGAGCACAACCGTCACGACGCCCGAGGAATCCACGCTCGCACCCGCCGCCCCGAGCCTGGTGCCCGCCGGGATCGCGTTGCGCACACCGGCTGAGAGGAGGGTGCCCGGCCCGGCCAGTTGCGCTTCAACGATGCGGCCCGGGGTGATCTCGGAGGTCGGCAGGTGCAGCGGTTCGGGAACCACGGCCTGACCGGAGCCGGAGATGAAATACGATCGCGCCGAGTTGTAGGACCGGGCGAAGATGTAGCTGGAGACCAGCACCCCGTCGGGTGGGGCGGAAACCCTCCATTCCCCCTCTTCCTGGAGCAACCCGAAGTCGTGGGTGAGCGACTCCCTGGAAACGGTGAAACGCCCGACCGCATCCACGGTTCCCCGGGTGGTTCCGCGCAGTTCCAGCCCCTCCCCGATGGCCTCCACCCAGCCGTCGTAGACGACCGTTGCCCGTCTCGGGGCCCATTGCCCGCGCGCGGACGATGACAGGTACTGGCGCGCCACCTCGTAGTCACCGGTGGGATCCGCCATGGCCTGCAGGAAACCCTCGACGATCCTGGATGCACTCATGCCCTTCTGGGGAGGTCCCGGGGCGATCTGCACGCCCCTCCCCTCCGCCGAGACGGTCACCTCGGTCACCGGCCCGGAGGTCGGGATGTCGGTGCAGGCCCCGAGCAACAACGCCAAGGTCACTGCGACCAGCCTGGTCAGGGCGCTTCGGAGGTTCATCGCAGATCCTTCCGGGAGTCCAGGTCCACCGGGATGATGGGCAGTGGCGAACTGTTGAGGGTCACCTCGGGACCGCGGGGCAGGGTGAGCCGGAACTGGGCTCCCTTGCCGGGCCGTCCCCAGGCGGATAGCCAGCCACGGTGCAGTCTGGCATCCTCCCGGGAGATCGCGAGCCCCAGCCCGGTCCCGCCCGCCGCACGTGTCCGGGACGGGTCCGCGCGCCAGAACCGGTCGAACACACGACTGGACAGTTCGGCATCGAACCCGATCCCGTGGTCCCGGACCGTGACGGCAACGGCTTCCTCATCGGATGCGACCGTGACATCGATGGGTTTGCCCTCCCCGTGGTCAATGGCGTTGGTCAGCAGATTGCGGACGATGCGGCGGATGCGGCGGGCGTCCAGTTGCGCGGAGGCCCCGCCGCCCAGGTGCAGCCGCAGCTCGCTCCCCTGGGAGCGGGCGAAGGTTTCCTGGGCCTGAACCTCGGATGCGACCAGCACGTCCATGTCGACCTCTTCCAGTTCCAGGATCGCCGCCCCGGCATCGAAACGCGAGATCTCCAGCAGGTCCGCGAGCATGCAATTGAACCGGTCTATCTCCGCGTTCATCAGCTCCACGGTCCTGCCCACCTCCGGGGAGAGCTCATCGCGTTCCTCGTAGAGCAGATCGGAGGCCATCTTGATGGTGGTCATCGGGGTTCGCAGTTCGTGACTGACGTCGCTGACGAACCGCCGCTGCACCGTGGACAGCGTTTCCAGTTCCCGGATCCGTTGCTGCAGATCCGAGGCCATCTCGTTCATCGAGATCGCCAGCGAAGCGAGATCATCGGTTCCCCTGACGGGCATTCGTTCATCGAGCTGGCCGGAGGCCAGGCGCAACGCCGTCCGCCCGGCCTTGCGGACGGGCCTGACCACCTGCAGGGTCACGAGATAGGCGATGGCCGTCAGCCCGAGCAGGAGCGCCGCCCCCGTGGTGTATACCGCGCGTTGGATGTCGCGGAGTGTTGCGACCTCGCTCGTCATGGGGAAGACGTAGTAGACGGGGAACCGTTCACCGGCGGATGTGACCAGGGTGGTGCCCACGACGAGCCCGGGCTTCCCCTCCCCCTCGCCCGCTATGGTCACTCCCGCCGCCGCGATGTACATTCCCTCCCCCGCCATCACCCGTTGACGCAGTTCGACGGGCACTGAATCCAGTCCGATGCCCGACGAGGATGAAAGCACGGAGGCCGGTCCCTCGATGATCACCAGGTACTGGGCGGCCTGCGCCCCGGCCAGCTCCACCAGCCGGCTGAGCTGCTCGTAGGTTGCCCTTCCCAGCCTCTCCGGGGACTGCAGCTGCCCCTGCATGAAACGATGCATCCCGACCGCCTCCCGGATGGAAGCCGCTCGTTTCGTCGCGATGATTCCCGCGCTCGTCTGCTGCACCAGCAGCACCCCGGCAAGGGCCAGCACCACGCAGGAGGCGGTGAAGGTGGTCAGCAGCACCCGCAGGGGCAGGGAACTCCACCAGATCCTCGCCAGCTTCCGGCGGCTTCGTTCACCAGGGCTGCGGCTCACCGGCCCGATATCCGATCCCCCGAACGGTCACGATGATCTCCGGGTGTTCGGGATCCTTCTCCACCTTGGAACGCAGCCGTTGCACGTGTACGTTCACCAGTCGCGTGTCCGCGGCGTTGCGATACCCCCACACCTCGTCGAGCAGCGCCTCCCGGCTGAACACCTGAGAAGGGCGTTTCGCCAAGGCGAGCAACAGGTCGAACTCGAGTGGCGTCAACGAGAGCGTCACGGGTCCACGCTTGACGGTGTGGGCGGTGGTGGAGATCACGAGATCCCCGATGGTCAGCTGGTCGGCCCCCGGATCCGCGCTGACGCGGCGCAGCCGGGTGCGGATCCGCGCCAGGAGTTCCTTCGCCTTGAAGGGTTTTGCCACGTAGTCGTCCGCCCCGGCCTGCAGCCCCGCCACCACGTCGTCGGTCTCTGATTTGGCGGTGAGCATCACTATGGGCACTCCCGACTCGGCCCTCATGTCCCGGCAGACGCTGACCCCGTCACGCCCCGGCAGCATCAGGTCGAGCAGCACCAGGTCCGGCCGGGATTCGCGCATCGCTGCCAGCGCCCCGGTTCCCGTGGCGCAGTGGGTGGTGTCGAACCCTTCCTGCCGCAACACGATCTGAAGCATCTCGGACAGGGCGGGATCGTCGTCCACGATCAGGATCAGGGCACGTTTCCGGTTCTCGGCCACCACCGACCTCCTTCCCGAAGTGACTTCCATGCTAGTGGAGCGGACAACGATTCCAGGAACCCCTCGGGGTCGCGTCGCCGGAGCCCGGACACCGCGGCCCTCCCGGACCGCAACACCGCTCCACTCCGTGCTCGGAGAGGGGTGGGCATCGGCGCGGGTCACGGATTCCGGCCCGTTCACCGGCCCTGCCGTGGTGATGCCGCGAGGATCGCGCCGGCCCGCTGGTACGGAGATTTCAGTTCCACTCGGGATGCCCGGTCCATGTCGACCAGGTGCCCGGGCCGCCACCGATCCGGCGCAGCACCCGGCGCCACAGCTCCTTCGGGGTCCCGAAGATCTCCTCCGCCCTGGCGTGGGTCCTGAACCAGGATCCCCGCAGGAGCTCGCCCACGAGCTGCCCGGAGCTCCAACCGGCCAGCCCGACGTAGATGCGGATGTGGACGTAGGTTCCGTGCACCAGTTCCACCGGGGTTTCCAGGTCCAGCACCCCGACATCCCCGATCAGGCGGCGCCATCCGGGCGGTTCCTCCCATGGGCTGCGAACCTGGGCCAGGGCGAGCGCCGTCTGCCGGGAGACGGGCCCGCCCTCGAAAAGTTTCGCGGGTGGGGTCAGCAGATCACTGAAATGCTCCAGGGAATCAACCATGGCGACCTCGCCAATCTTGTGCAGACAAACCCCGAGGCTGCCCTCCTCGTTGTGTTCCAGCAGCAACACGACGCTGCGATCGAAGTATCCTCCCCGACCCGGTTCGGTTGCGATCAGGAGCTGTCCCGCCGCCGGTTCGCCCAGTTCCATACCCTCATTCTCGCAGGATCGTTACGATCTTCACATGAGCTGGGTTGAACACGCGATCTGGTGGCACATCTATCCTCTTGGACTGTGCGGAGCTCCGATACGGGAACCCGACACCGCTCCCGGTCCACGACTGAGACGTCTGTTCGATTGGATCGACTACGCGATCGAGCTGGGTTGCTCCGGTCTGCTGCTCGGTCCCATTTTCGAGTCTCAGTCCCACGGCTACGACTCACTCGACCTGTTCCGCATAGACCCCCGCCTCGGGGATGAAACCGATTTCACCGAACTCGTCTCCCGCTGCCGGGCCCGGGGACTCCGCATCCTCCTGGACGGGGTGTTCAGTCACGTGGGCGAGGAACACCCCGGTGTGAAGCGCGCCCTGGCGGAGGGACCGGATTCCCCGGCAGGAAAACTGTTCGACATCGACTGGCAGCATCCCGGAGGTCCGAGGCCCAGGGTGTTCGAGGGGCATTCCTCCCTCGTGCGTCTGAACCACTCCAGCCAGGAAACCGTGGACCTCGTGGTCCGGGTGATGACCCACTGGCTGGACCGCGGAATCGACGGGTGGCGTCTCGACGCCGCCTACTCCGTTCCCCCCGGGTTCTGGTCCAAGGTGGTGGAGAGGGTGCGACCCCGGCACCCCGGGGCATGGCTGCTCGGGGAGGTGCTGCACGGCGACTACTGCGCTTTCGTCGCCGAATCCGGCATCGACTCAGTGACCCAGTACGAGCTCTGGAAGGCCATCTGGTCCAGCATCAACGACCGCAACCTGTTCGAGCTGGACCACGCCCTGAACCGTCACAACCAGTTCCTCGACTCCTTCACACCGAACACTTTCATCGGCAACCATGACGTCACCCGCATCGCCAGCAGGGTGGGAGCCGATGGGGCCGTCACCGCATTGGCCATTCTCATGACCGTCGCGGGTACACCGTCGATCTACTACGGCGACGAGCAGGCGTTCACCGGCATCAAGGAGGAACGTGTCGGTGGGGACGATGCGATCCGTCCCGCCCTGCCGGACTCCCCCGCCGAACTCGCCCCCTGGGGTCAGCCGGTGCTGCGGGCCCACCAGGACCTGATCGGGCTGCGCAGGCGCCATCCCTGGCTGGTCGACGCCCGCACCACGGCCCTGCAGCTGGAGAACCGGCGAATCGTATATCGCAGTTCCGCCCCGGACGGCTCCACCCACCTGGATGTGGAAATCGACCTGACCCACTCCCCGAACGCGATCATTCGCGACGCGGCGGGCCAGGAGCTGTGGCGCCAGCGGAGCTGAAAACAAAGAATGCCCCCGACCGAGGTCGGGGGCATCCGCAAGATTCAGTGGAGCCCAGGGCGCATGTGTCGATCTCGTTCCGGCTCGCGATCACCTGCTGCTGGTGGCACTTGCAGCGTAGAAGGTTCCGTGCTCACGGTGGGGTGGCTCCATGTTCAAGGGGGTGGAAGTGCGGAGGGAGGTTCCTGGCTCACTTCCATGCTCGCGCCCGCGCTCAGGTAGTGGGGTAAGGCCGATCTTGTAGCAGTTTGGGCCCGATGTAGCGCGACCTCGAAGCAAACTGCTGCAAGGTTTCGGCTGGAAAATCAGGGAAAACCATGCGCTGTAGCGTGTGTAGGCCATACTTTCGATAAGTGCGCAGGCGCAGGTAGGCCAGGTCTCTCTCACGTCTATATAGAGAGGTTTTTCGATTTCTGGCGCTACATGCGCTACAGGAGGGGCTTCGGTGGGTAAGCAAGGGAAATCCCGTAGCAGATTCCAAAGTGGGCGCGCTACAGGCGCTACAAGCTGAGGCTGAACACCGGCTGGAGCGCAGGCCCCACGGGACGCGGACGGGACGCCCCTCCTCCACTCCTTCCCTGAGCACGGGCGCACGTGGACAACCAGGCCCGGTTCCGCTCATATAGGAGCGCCTTCTGCGTCCTCTCGGACGAGACCGACATGGGCGAATATCTGCGCCGGACAGGCGCTTTCAAGTCCTGGGGCACTCATGGCTGGATCCGGCTCAATGAGAAGTATGGGCGTGCGAGCGACGTCAAGGGCCGAGACCTGTGCGTTTTCTGCGTCAACGAATTACCCCGATCCAAGGACAAGTCGGAGTCGTTCTAGCGTCGCTTCGTAGCGATCCCGTTCACGAAAAAGTACGTCTGCGAGGACGAGATAACAGCGATCAAGGACGACTACATCAAGCACACTGAGGTCCTTGAGTACGTCGCATATAAGGCGCTGATGATGCCGTCGTTCGATCGGTTCGTCGCTCCCGCCGTCTCCAAGAAGCTCCTCGGAGAGATCCGCGTGGAGAACGATCCTGTGCTCCAGTTCGCAGAGGAATTCCTCAGCGAACTGGCCTGGGATCTCGTCCCTTGGGGCTTCTTGTATGGGATCTACGCCGCGTGGATGAGGAAGGAGGTCCCGTCTGGTTTCGCGCTCTACAAGCGCGAGTTTGTCAAGCGAGTGACTGCCTACGTCGGGGGCACGCCCTCGTGCGGGTGGGCAGTGGCGGCGGTGGCCGTGCGCTTGGCTGGTCGCCTTGTCGGCAACGAACCCTTGGCGGTCGAGTACGACCTATCCAACTGGATCGATCTCAAGCCAGTCGGCGGCTCGGTGCGCAAGATCGGAATCCCCCACAACATGTCGGTCTCGACCCGAGGTCTGTTGCGGACCACTGCCGTCGCTGTGAGCAAGGACGACGACCTGACCAACAACTCCGACAACTGAAAGGAACATGACCATGAGCACCACTAACCTTGAGCGGCTCATCGCTGACGAGCAGCGCAAGCACGCCGAGAAGACGAAGAGGCTGCGGGCCAAGGCAGAGAAGGAGGAGGCAGCACTCCTGCACGACATCGCCGTCCTGCTGCGCAAGCACGAGCCCGAGCGGTTCGCTCAGTACGCCGAGCATGTCGAGCATGAGCGCGAGGCGAAGCGAGAGGCGCGGTCTCAGCGCGCTGCAGCTGCCCGTGCTCGTAACACGGCGCGCGAGGCGTCCGGTGAGGACGGTGATCGCTACGAGTGAGATCCGTCCAACTCGACTCGTGAGCGCGAGCACTGCGCACTGGGTCTCCGCTCCTGTCCCGAGGCAGGGACAGGGCGTGAGTCCGAGCGCAGCACGGGAGACGTTGCCCTCGCCCTCACCCCCTGCTGCGAGGTAGCGGGTGGGGCTCTCCCCCTCGCCCGCAGGGAGCGAAGCGACTGAGGACGAGGGCCAGCGGCGCGTTGGAGGACAGAGGAGCTTGCTCCGACCGTCCGACAACGTGCCTGCTGACACCACAACCTTCTACTCCACCAAGGACGTCAGCACCGGGGGGTAGAAGGTTGATCGAGCCTGCCCCACCGACGAAGAAGGCACAAGGGGCAGGCGCGCGTCACCCTAAGCGCACATCTCGATGTGAGGGTGACGCGGGAGGAGCATGCCGCCATCGCGCGGCGCGCGACGGTGCTCGGCGTTCAAGCCAAGCAGTTGGGCGAGGGCCGTCATGCGCGACGCGCTGGACGAGCGTCGCCATGAGGTCGAGGCACTCGCTGCACAAGCAGCAGTGCCGAGGCCCGCGCCCGAGCTCGGTCATACGATCGAACAGGTGCGCAGGGGCGGAGTGAATCTCAACCAGGTCGTGCGCTTGGGCACGGCGGTTGACGAAAGCATCCTCCGGCATGTTCTCGATGTCGTGGGTGAGGTGCGCTCCCTTCTCGGGGACGAGGTCGCACTATGAGTACCGTCAACGTACGGCAGCGAGCGCCTGGTGGGCAAAGGCCCTCATCGCGCTGGGCACCCTCGGCTGGGTCGCAGCGTTCGCCTCCCTCGTGTGGTGGTGCGCGCGGCGGATCGGCGAGGAGTATGGCTCATGATGACGGGCGTGGGAAGGAATGTGGGGCGGCCCCAGGTCCTCGCCTGGGGCCGCCCCTTCAACGTACAATCTGGGCATGGCACAATGCACAGCGCCTGTCCAAGGTCACCGCACTGCAAGTGGAAGAGCGAACTGCCCTGTATGTGGAGGCAGTTCGTACTACCCGAATTATAGCCCAACTAGTTACACCCCTTCAGCCTATCGAGCTCCTGCAACCCAGACGGGAGGCTCTTCTCGAAGCAGCCGTCCACGCTGGTCACCTTCATCTTCGACCGTGGGTTATACGGCGGCTGAGGTACGAGCACTTTCCCCGGTCCGCGAATCAATCGAGAAGCAGGGCGCTCGGCCGGACAAGTACGACGTTTTCCTGTGCCACGCGTGGGATGACCGGCGCACCGCAGCAAAAGACTTGAACGACGCCCTTAAGAACGCTGGGGTATCGGTGTGGTTCAGCGAGAAGGAAGTCCTTCTGGGCTCAAACCTGATGCGCGAGATCGACAAGGGACTGTCCAAGTCCCGCGCAGGACTGGTCCTCGTCACAGAGTCCTTCATTAACAGGGTCAAAGCTGAAGGCATCGCAGACAAGGAGCTCTCTGCTCTTCTGGCGCGCGATCTGCTCGTCCCGATCGTCCACGGGGTGACCTATGAAGACCTACGCGAAGAGAGTCCCCTCCTCGCGTCGCGAAGTGGGCTCGACACAGCCGATGACACGATGGCTGAGATCGCCACGAAGATCAGCGAGTTGGTCTCCACAGACGCGTTCTCTGACTGAAGCACGGCTCTTCGAGAACTTCCCGGAACCGAAGAGGGCTTCACAGCGGCATACCGCCTCTTGCCTGTCAGCACGGTGTAGACAGTCTGGTGGGAGATGCTGAGATCCCAAGCGGCTTAGGACTCGGTATGCCCTGATGGGCATGGGGATGGAGAGGCGTGCCCGTTATGCAAAAGGGTGCCCCGGTCACCGTGATGGCGACCGGAGCACTCATGTCGGCTCTGGGTGTCAGTTGCGCTTCTGGACCCAACTGCCAACGCTGTCCCGGGTGTACCCGTAGACATTCGCATCGGGGATAGTTACCGTGCCATCCTTCATCACACCGAACGTCATGTAGGCGAAGCGACTAGATCCTGAGTCATTCTTGCTGTCGACCCGCTGGAATTCGAAGCCCCCAATCCTCGTGGCGGCGAGCTCATCCGCCGACGTCGCGCAGGGCAAGACCTTTACGAAGGAGTCCGGTGAGTCCATGTAGACACCCTTCTCGGGGTTGTCAGAGTCGAACTGGGACATGGGAAGGATCTAGCTCCCGTAGGGCGTGGTCATCGCACCCTCGGGAAGCATCATCACCCCTTAGAAGCGCGCGGCCCAGTTCGCCGGGGTCATGCTCGCTCGATCCCCGTTCTCGGGAACAACCTCACCGGTCTTTTCGTCGATGGTCGTAGCAGGCGGGGCCGGCTTGGTCACAACCGTCTCACCGCCTTCGTTGAATTCAACGCTGCCTTCGACGGCGCACAGGCTCGTGCAGCCAGAGCCAGAGCACCGACGCCGAGGAGGGATGGAAGGGAGAGTGCACGCAGGCGTGAATTCATAGGTATTTCCTTTCGGACTGGACAGTAACGAGAGAACCGCTTGCTCACACCAGCGCACCGGTAGCGATCGGTTCCTGTAGAAGTTATCGGTACCTGGAACTGGTGAGTACTGGCACTGACGATGGACTGAGTGAGTGGCGTATCGACAAGGACTCTCAGGTCGACGCTCGGCGCGAGCGTGCGTGCCGAGCGTCTTCGTCGTGGCCTGACGCAAGAAGCTCTCGCCGAGAGGCTGGAGGTCACGGCCCGTTACCTCGCTGGGATCGAGCGTGGCGAGCGCAACCTCACGCTCGACTCCATCGAGGCGGCGGCCTCGGCCTGGATGATCTCGCTAACGCTGCGAGGGAGAATGTTCCGTGTCCAGGGCGAGGAGCTGCACGTAGCTCTCACGGACGTTCTCAGGGCCTCCGTGGACGTCGGCGAGGGTGACGTCCTCGATGCCGTCGCACGGGAACCAGCGGCCCGCGAGAGAGCCGCTGGCGTAGCAGTGAAGGCAGCCCAGCCAGGCAGCGGGCTGGATGGTGGGTGTGTTGACGGACATGGTGACCTCTCGAGTAAGGGGAGGCCGGGGCTAGCAGCCCATTCTCGGCAAGGGCACACACGGAAGTCCCGACCTCCAGCACACCGCTCGGGCCGTCGGCGACGGCCCCTGCCCCACTCACGATCCGACGCTCAGAGTCGCGACCACGCCGTAGGATCGGGAGATGAGTTCGCTTGGAGGTGGAGGAGAAGCGTGAGGTCTACACCCACGTACAACGAAAACCAGGTGGTCGTCGCCTACTACCGCTACTCGTCCTCCTCGCAGAACGAGGCCTCTATCGAGCAGCAGCGCGAGATGGTCCACCGCTGGGCAAGGTCGCAGGGCCTCGTCGTCGTCGGCGAGTACGAGGACGCGGCCAGGAACGGCACCAACGCCAACCGGCCCGGTTACCAGTTCATGCTGTGTGAGTTCGCGAAGATCAAGCCCGCCTACGTCGCGGTGTGGAAGAACGACCGGCTGGCGCGCGACCGCGCCGAGCTGATCCTGGTCAAGCAGACGATCCGCAAGGCCGGAACCCGCACCCACTACATCGAGGGCGTCTCTCCCACCGACTCCCCCTGCTCGGTCCTCATGGAGGGCGTGGCCGACGCCTTCGCCGAGTACTACTCGTTGCAGCTCTCAGCCAACATCCGACGAGGCCAGCACTACAACGCCGAGCGAGCCCTGAGCAACGGCCACAAGATCTTCGGCTTCACCGTGGACAGCAACAAGCGCTACATCCCGGACCCCAAGACAGCCGCGATCGTCACCCAGATCTTCGACGCCTACGCCAACGGAATCTCCATGCAGAAGATCGCCGACCGGCTCAATGCTTCCGGGGTCCGCACGACGCTCGGGTACAGGTTCACGCCCAAGAACCTCAACAAGCTCCTCAAGAACCGCGCATACATCGGCGACTACTCCTTTAGCAAGCACTTCATCGAGAACAGTATGCTCCGCCTCGTCGAGGACGAGGTCTTCGAACAGGTCCAGCGCAGGTTCGCTAGCAACAAGCGTCGCGGGGCCAAGACCAAGGCCAAGCTCGAGGCCCAGGGAAACGACGCGTCGGACTACTGGCTGACGTGCAGCGGGCCGATGGAAGGGACCTCGGGCACGTCGAAGACGGGCAGGACCTACCGGTACTACTACTGCCTCAACTAGCGCAAGAAGAAGTGCACAGCCAAGACCATCCACAAGGATGAGATCGAGGCTCGCATCGAGGAGATCATCGAGTCCTTCCTCGCTGAGCCTGACATGCTGGCCTCGCTCGCAGTGGACCTAACCGACCACTACAAGCAGACCCACGGGCGCGGGGACGAGGTCCTCAAGGCTCTGGAGACACGCCGCTCGGACGTAGAGGCCAAGCTTGCCAACTTCGTCAAGGCGGTCTCCCAGGGCATATTCAACGCGAGCACCGCCCGGGCCATGAACACCCTGGAGGCCCAGAAACAGGAACTCGACGCCGCCATCCAGGCCGAGGGCCGAACATGTCAAGGCGACCCTGTTCGAGGACGAGGCCTCCATCGGCGCGTTCCACAAGAAGTTCGCGCAGGCCACCATCGACACGGTCGAGACCCGCGACCAGTTCTTCGAGTACTTCGTGGACAAGGTCTTCATCGGGCGCGACCAGGTTGTCATCACCTCGTACTGCCACGACAGCGCACGACTCATCGAGTTCGAAGACTTCGAAGAGGTACTCCTCAGCAGAGATAGAGCGGGGGAAGTACGAACCTACGCTCGAAAGCGAGAGTTCGACACTTCCCCCTGGAGTGGAGATGGCGGGATTTGAACCCGCGTCCTTGAAAGGCGAACCAGGGATTCTCCGGGCGCAGCTGACTAGGCGGTCTGCTCGGCCCCTGCGCTCACGTCAGCAAGTCGCAGCCGGGCCCAGTTCCAGTTGAGTCCCGAACCACCCCTGGAACACAGGCGGTTCAGCAAGCCTTCAAGAATGAGGCCAGGCACCGGGAGGAAGGCGCCCCCGGGCGTGACCCTTCGATCGCTGATCAGGCAGCGAGAGCGAAGTCAGTGCGGCTGTTGTCGGCACTTATTGGTTCCCATGCAGCGTTAACGAGACAAGCATGGATCCTCGGCCCGCTTCTCCTCGAACTACCGTCCAAGTCGAAACCAGTCATCCCCTCTTGAGTTGTGCAACATCCAGTGTAGCCCATCCGGCCTCACCGGCGATCCTCCGGGGGGCGCATCAACATGAGCCGCTCGATGACGGCCGTTGATTTCTCCCCCGTCACCGACCGGATGGCCAGCCAGAGCGTCATCAGGCCCCAGGAGACGAAGCCCAGGAACAGCAGCACGGGAGGCGCCCAGTTCGAGGCGACCAGGATGACCGCGATCACACCGTAGATCAGGGCGCTGAACTGGAAACACATGGCGCGCGACGCCTCGGTGGCGATGCGGCTCCTTGGCGAGGCCAGGGCCCGTGCGATCGCGGGGGCCAGGAACATCGTCGGCAGGGTCGCGAGATGCAGGAAACCGGCAACCAGGTTCTGCACGCCATCGTGAACGGGATGCTGAACCACCGGGGCGCTCGGGATCACGCCGGCCACTCGGGCCAGCCCCTGCAGTGAGGCATTCAGGTCGGCCCGGGTCTGGGCGGCCAGGGCCATCCCCAACCTCTGTTCGAACAGCTCGTCGCTCAGGCCCCCTGACGCGTACACCCGCTGCAGGTATTCCACGGCGCGGTCGCGTTGCACGTCCGTGACCGCGGTGAAAAGGCTCGGATCGGTCATGTCATCCATGTTGCACCATGGGCTGCCAAGTTCCACCGGGGTTAGCCCTGAACTCTCCCCGGTACCTTCCGGGCAGTCAGCGCCGCCCGGAACCCAGCCGGTTGCGTGCCCGCAGCGCCCGCTGCGCCTCGCGGTTCGCGTCGCGTTCCGCGATGCTCTGCCTCTTGTCCCAGTCCTTCTTGCCCGTGGCGACGGCTATCTCAACCTTGGCGTAGCCGTCCTTGAAGTAGATCGACAGGGGCACGATCGTCCTGCCCGTGGCCTCGGTCTCCTTGGCGAGCCGGGTGATCTCCTTGCGGTTGAGCAGCAGTTTGCGGGACCGTTTGGCGGCGTGGTTGCGCCAGGTCCCGAACTCGTACTCGGGAATGTTGACGTTGCGCAGCCAGACCTCGCCGTCATCCACCGTGGCGAACGCCTCGGCGAGGGAGACCCGTCCCATTCGCAGGGTCTTCACCTCGGTTCCGGTGAGCACGAGTCCGGCCTCGTAGGTCTCACCGATCTGGTAGTCGTGACGGGCCTTCTTGTTCTGGGCGACGAGCGTGCGTCCGGTTTCCCTGGGCATCCCGCAATGATGCCACGCCGGGATTCAGCTGAACCAGCGGGCCATCGGATTGGTCACGGAGCCGTTCTCCCAGACCATGAGGTGCAGGTGGCACCCGGTCGAGTATCCGGTGGTTCCCACGTACCCGATGATCTGTCCCTGGCTCACGCGGTCCCCGACCGAGACCACGTAGCTGGTGGCGTGGTTGTACCCGGTGGTCACGTAGGTGCCGCCCTTGCTGCCGTGGTCGATCATGAGACGGTTCCCGTACCCGGCGTTGAAGTAGCGCTCCGAAACCACGCCGTCCCCCGCAGCACGGATGGGTGCTCCGCAGCCGGCCGCGAAGTCGGTGCCGTCGTGCAGTTTGCTGTAGCCCAGGACGGGATGGACCCGCATGCCGTAGGGAGAGCTTATGGCGCCGTCCACCGGGCGGATGAAGCTGCCGCTGGAGGAGGAACTGGAACCAGAACCGGAACTGGACGAGGATCCGCTCTGCCGGGAGGAGCGTTCGCGGGCCTGCCGTTCCTCCTCCTCGCGTTTCTGCTTGGCGATGCGTTCCTGAATGCGGCGGTCGACATCTTTGGATTCGCTCTCCAGCTCGCTCTGACGTCCCTTCTCGGCCGTCAGCTGCGAGTCGGCCTTCGCCTTGGCCGCGTCACGCTGGGTGACCTTCTCGGCGACCTCTGTGCGTTTGGCTTTCGCGGCCTCCTCCGCTTTCTTGGAGGATTCAAGCTGCTCAGCAGCCACTCTGCGCGCCTCAGCGGCGGCGGCCTCGGCCTCGTCGGCCTCCTTCTTCGCCGCGTCCAGCTGGAACCTGCGTGAGGTCAGCTCGTCCAGTTCGAGTGCGCTGGAACTGAACAACGTGTCGGCCAGTTGCGCCCGTTGGTTCATGTTGCCGACACCGACATCGTTGAAGAGAACCGACAGCTCCGCCAGCCCGCCGTTCTGCTGGGTGATCACCGTGATCTCCTCGGAGGTGCGGGCGTCCACGGAGTCGTAGGCCGCCTGGGCCGCGGCCACGTCGGCCTTCGCCTTCTTTGCCTTGGTCTCCGCGGCCGCCAGCTCCGATGCGCGCTGGGTGTCCAGTTCCTTGGCGGCCTTGAGGTTGTTCTCCGCCTCGGACAGCGCGGTCTCGGCGGAGGCCAGTTCCGTCTTCGCGGCCTCGAGGGCGCTCACCGCATCGGTGAGTTCCTTGGATGCGCCCTCCACCACCGACTTCTGGGCCTCTATCTGTGAGTCCAGTTGATCTCGTCTGTCGTCCAGGTCGTCCGCGCCGGCCCGGGTCGCGAGCGCGCCGAGCATAGTTACGCTCAGCAACGAGGCAACCAGACCACGGGTGATTCGGTTGAGGATGGGGTTTTCGGGTAGCTGGGGAAGGGCCCGATTCACCTTGATCTCCTTACACGTCAGATTCTCAGGTACTTTCTGGTCGCCAGCAGCGTCGGGATTACCGACAGGGCAACACCAACCACTGCTATGCAAATGATGGCATTGAAAACGTGATCCGCACCAATCCAAGCTATAGCTGGGATTGAGGGTCTCGCGGTTTGCTCAATCAATAGCAAATAGGTAATTGCAATCGAGCCAGATGAAATGAACACACCGATCAGGCCGGCGATGAGGCTTTCCAGCAGGAACGGCAGCAGGATGTAGAAGTTGGAGGCACCGACCAGTCGCATGATGCCGATTTCACGCCGACGCGTGAAGGCCGCCATCCGGATGGTGGTCGAGATCTGCAGGGCCGCTGCGAGCAGCAGCAGGATGCTCATGCCGATCGTCGCCCACTGAAGCCCGCCGAGGGTGTTGAACACGGGATCCAAGACGCTCCTCAGGTCCCTGACGTTCTGGACCCCCTGGAGCCCCTGGGCCTCGCTCACCACTCCCTTGTAGTTCTCGGGGTTCGACAGTTTGACGCGGAACGAGTCCTGCATCTGCTCAACGGTGCGGGAGGCGAGGACCGGGGAGTCCTTGAACACCCTCTGGAACTCCTTGAAGGCCTCCTCCTTGGATTCGTAGAAAACCTCCTTGACCTCGGGGTTTGCCTTCAGGGCCTCCTCGATCGCCTTGCGCTGGGCGTCCGTGGTGGCCTTGCCCGGTTCGCAGGTGCCCCCCGTGCTGCGTTCGACGCACAGGAACACGGAGATCTCGACCTTGCCGTACCAGCGGTCCTTGACCAGGTCCACTTCCATGGACGTGAGCAGCCCGACCCCGAAAAGAGAAAGGGAAACCGACATGGTGACTATGACCGCGATGGTCATGGCCATGTTGCGCTTCAACCCGGACCAGGTCTCTCGAAACGTGTGCCGCATATGATTTCTCCCGGTTCTCAGTTGACGCCGTAGACGCCCTTGGCCTGGTCACGCACGAGTTCACCCTTGCGCAGCTCCAGGACGCGGCGTCGCATCTGGTCCACGATCGAGGAATCGTGGGTGGCCATGATCACGGTGGTTTCGGTCCGGTTGATCCGGTCCAGCAGCTTCATGATGCCCACGCTGGTCTCCGGGTCGAGGTTTCCCGTCGGCTCGTCGGCGATGAGGATCTTCGGACGGTTCACGAACGCCCGTGCGATGGCGACCCTCTGCTGTTCACCACCCGAGAGTTCCTCGTTCAACCGGCTCTCCTTGCCTTCCAGGCCGACGAGTCTGAGGGTCTCCGGAACCACTTCCCGGATGACCCGTGACGGTTTGCCGATCACCTGAAGGGCGAAGGCAACGTTCTCGTAGACGGTTTTGCCCGGGAGCAGGCGGAAATCCTGGAACACGGTTCCGATCTGGCGCCGCAGCGCCGGCACCTTCCACTGGTTGAGGGTGCTCAGGTTCTTGCCCGCGACGTACAGCGTGCCCTTCGTCGGCCGGTACTCCCGCAGGATGAGACGCAGGAAAGTCGATTTGCCGGACCCCGACTGACCCACGAGGAAGACGAATTCGCCCTTGGCTATCTCAAGGTTGATGTTGCGAAGTGCCGGGCGGTCCTGCCCGGGATAGAACTTCGTGACGTCCTCGAAAGTGATCACTGTGCTGCTCCGACCGACTAGGGGAAGTTTCCTGAGAGTATCTCAGGACACGGCCTGTAGCAGTTAACCACGCCCCGCCGAACCTGCTCAACCAACACGCCGCGGGCGGTTGATCCGGGTTATGGGCCGGGCATCAAGGGGATTCGTCCCTCGTCGTCACCCGGCGACGCACCGACCGTCCCGCCCGGGCATCCCACGGCCTCGTCCAGATCGGGGGAAGGCCCGATCCGGGCCGTCCCACCCGCGAATTCCTTACCTCGCGCCGGCCCCGTTCTTCTTGCGCCACCGGATGCCGGCATCGATGAAACCGTCGAGATCGCCGTCGAAAACCGCATCCGGGTTCCCAACCTCGTATTCGGTTCGCAGGTCCTTGACCATCTGATACGGGTTCATCACGTAGGAGCGCATCTGGGCTCCCCAGGAGTTCCCGCCGTCCCCCTTGAGCGCGTTCATCTCCTTCTCGCGTTCCTGCCGGGCCAGTTCCAGGAGCCGCGATTGCAGCACCCTGAGGGCGGCCGCCTTGTTCTGCAGCTGCGATTTCTCGTTCTGGCAGCTGACCACGACACCGGTTGGAAGATGCGTGATGCGCACGGCCGAGTCCGTGGTGTTGACGGACTGCCCGCCGGGTCCCGAGGAACGGAAGACGTCGACCCTGATGTCTGATTCCGGGATGTCGATGTGGTCGGTTTCCTCCGTCACGGGCAGCACCTCGACGCCCGCGAAGGAGGTCTGGCGGCGGCCCTGGTTGTCGAATGGGGAGATCCGCACGAGGCGGTGGGTGCCCTGCTCCACGGACAGGGTGCCGTAGGCGAACGGCGCCTTGACCGCGAAGGTGGCCGATTTCAGTCCCGCCTCCTCGGCGTAGGAGGTGTCGTACACCTCGACGGCATACCCGTGGCGTTCAGCCCAGCGCAGGTACATGCGCATCAGTTTCTCCGCGAAATCCGCGGCATCGACCCCCCCGGCCTCGGCCCGGATGGTGACCAGGGCTTCCCGGGAGTCGTACTCGCCGGAGAGCAGGGTGCGGACCTCAAGCGCCTCGATTTCCTTGGCGAGCCGGTTGAGCTCGCACTCCACGTCGGTTTTCGCCTCCGCGTCGTTCTCCTCGACGGCCAGTTCGAGCATCACGGCGGCGTCGTCGAGACGGCCGCGCAGGCCCTCGAGGCGTTCCACCTCGGCCTGCCGTGCGGAGAGGGTCGAGGTGACGCGCTGGGCATTGTCCTGATCGTTCCACAGATCGGGGGCGGCAACCTCCTCCGCCAGTTGCGCTATCTCGGCGCGCAGCGCCGGCAGGTCGGCCACCGCCTCGATTGATTCCAAGGACCTGCCGAGCTGGTCAATCCGGGTAATGAGGTCTGCATCAGCCACAAGTGAACAGTCTACCGCCTCGGTCCTGTTCCGGTGACTGGTTGAATGGTGTCCTCGAAAGAAAGGAAACAGATGGCTGCGACGAAGACCCGTCTCAAGGCCGAACTGGCGAAGGCGCTGCGCGCCAAGGACGAGTTCACCAAGTCCACGATCCGCATGATGCTGGCCGCCATCACCGTCGAGGAGGTCGCCGGCAAGGTGGCGCGCGAGCTGAGCGATGCCGAGGAGTTGGCGGTGATCACGAAGGAACGCCGCAAGCGCCTCGACTCAGCCGCGACGTATGCCGAGGCCGGGCGCCCGGAGCTCGCCGAGAAGGAGAACGCCGAGGCCGAGTTCATGGCTGGTTACCTGCCCGCCCCGCTGACCGACGAGGAACTGGGAGCCCTCGTCGATGCGGAGATCGCGAAGGTGAGAGCGGCCGGGGAGACACCCACCATGAAACACATGGGTGCCGTCGTGAAAGCCGTGAACGCGGTCGCGGCGGGCCGCGCCCCGGGGGCAGAGGTGGCGGCCCGCGTCAAGGCGGCGCTGCTCGGCTGACTTGGCCCGAGCCCGTCCCTTTGCCACAATGAGCAGGCCCGAGGGCGCATAGCTCAGTTGGTCAGAGCACCTGCCTTACAAGCAGGGGGTCGGGGGTTCAAGTCCCTCTGCGCCCACCGGATGCGGCATGCGCCGCCACGTCGGTGCCCCGTCAAGGGAAAGCGAAACCCGGGTTCGGGCTCCCATGTGTCCTGGCCGGTCCGGCTGGTCCCCGGGAATCAGCACCGACGAGCAACGGATCGGTTTCTTCCGCGCTGCCGTCACGAGCAGCCAGCGGCCCGGAAGTGGTCGATCCGGACATGCGGCACATGACGAAAACTTTCAGGGGGACCTAGACTGGGTCCTTGAAGCAGCCGTGGCGGGAAGGGGAAACGGATGACGGATGATTCGTCGCTGTCCGCCGGTCCCCGCAGGTCAGCTGATTACGGGACCTCCGCCAGGCACGCCAGGACGGTCGACCCGCCCCCTGCCCGGGGACGTCATTCGCTTCCAGAAACCGATTTCGACCCGCCCCCTGCCCGCCGGGGCGCCCGCAGGTTCGCGGATCCGGAACCCACGCAGTGGTACGAACCGGTTCACAGCCCGCTCGATGCCCCGGGATCACCACACATCGAGAGCCGGAGGCACCAGGAACCCTCCCACCCGTCACGGCACGAGGCCACCAGGGCAAGACCCGGGCCCGAACCGGTCTCCGATTTCTGGTCGGTGGCCGAGGCGAGGAGCCGGGCAGCAACGGTTGACGTGAAACCCGGGATCCCGAAACACACCACCCCCGAACCCGGTCCGACACCCTCGCCGCCCTCTTCACCGGAACCCGTCAGGGGAAACGCGGAGGACGAGGAGGAAGCCGTCCCGACCCGGGCGGCCAGGCCCGATCTATTGGGCAGGCTGAAACGGATCGGCCTGGTGATCCTGACCGGAATCCTGATCTTCGCGCTCGGTTTCACGGCCTGGTCCTGGGTCACCCGCGGCACCTGGGAGTTCACATCCCTCTGGCCTTTCGGGACCAGCGCGTCCCCGGAGTCGCAGACTCCTCCGGCGTCGGCTCCGGCCGCATCCTCGGATCCCGAGAGCACAGCGGGAGCGAGGCCGGCCAACAGCGAACAGGTCCTCGACGACACCAGCTTCACGGTTCCCGAGGGCTGGAGGGAGTACGGCGAGGATCAGCCGTCGGCCGAGCCCAACCGCAGGGTCGTGCGTCTTCAGCACTCCGAAACCGATGTCCGCCTCCAAGTCACTTCATTGGTCGAGATTCCCGAGGGGAAGGATCTCCTGGAGGGCTGCAAGGAGCTCTCAGGGAGCCAGCAGGAACGTTTCAGCAACCCCGTACCCACACCGGCCTCCCAGGACAAGGTCAGCCAAGCTCAGGGAGGGAGCTACACCACCTGCGGTTTCACGGGCGTGCGGACCGAGGACAACGTGCCGAACACGGTCATGTTCACCCTCCTGCTACGAACCAACGACGGCCATGTGCTGGTTCTGCGCAGCATAATCCCGGATTCCGTGGGTGGAGGGGCCACCGCCCGTCAGGAGCTGGCCGGCATGAACTGCACCGCCAGCCTCAACTTCGGGGTCACCCTTCCCCTCTGCTGACAAACGGAACCTGCCCGGTCATTCCTGGCCGGGGCGGCGACTCAGGATGTCAAAGGGTTCGCGCAGGGAACGCCACCACTGGGTGTGGGGGCGCATCTTCTCCCAGTCCATGTCTTCCGTCACGTCACGAAGCGGGGCGAACAGGCCCTCGGTCCCGGCGTGCGCGGCCGCGTACTCCGAGCGGTCGGCACGCAGCTGACGGTCCAGGTATCCGATGGCGTTCCAGGCCAGCCGGGTGGCGTTGATGCGGTCGAACGGTGAGGGCGTGCCTCCCTGTTGCAGGTGCCCGACCACCGATTCCCGCACGGAGAACCGTCCGCCCCCTTCCGCCTCGTAGAGTTTGCCCAGCACATCTGTGGTGTAGTGCTCGCTGGTTTCCTCCCCCACCACGGCCAGGTAGAAGTTCCGCCCGGAGTCGAAGGCGTCGACGAGGGCCTTGATGTCGGCCTCGAGTTCGGCAAGGGTGATTCCGGTCTCCGGCAGGTACGCCTTCTCGGCTCCCCCGGCCAGGCCTCCGAGCAGCGGCAGGAAACCGCAGCCGCGACCCATCGTCTCCACGATGAACGCCCGTCTGCTGGCCGAGGCGCTCATCCGCAGCATGTCGATCGCGTTCACCACCGTGTTGAGGGCCGTGTCCGCCCCGACCGCCATCATCCAGCCCGGGAGGTTGTTGTCGATGCTCGCCGGCACCACCGCCACCGGGATGTTGAAAGCGGGGTAGCGTCGACGTTCCCGTTCCATCAGGTCGACCGACGCGTAGGCGTGGTATCCCCCCATCACCAGGAGGGCGTCCACCCGGTGGTCCTCCAGCTGACGCGCCATCGAGTAGAGCTCGGACTCCGAGGGGACGTAGCGGCGAGTCCCGAAATCTGCTCCCCCGGTGTGCGCCATGCCCTCCACATCAGCCCAGCTGACATCGTCGAAGTTGCCCTCGATCAGGCCCGGCATCCCACCGCGCACCGCCAGCATCTGGTAGCCGAGGTCGATGCCGGAACGCACCGCGACCCTCGCCAGCTGGTTCATGCCCGGGGCCAACGCCCCGGCGTGCATGATCGCGATCCTTTTGCCCGCGGGATCCGCCACCGACGGCCGCGCCTCGGTGATGGCCCGGTAGATGTCGATCATCATCTGGAACCCGGGGCCACGCGACGAGATGGCGGCCTCGTAGTCACCCTCTGCTATGTAATCGGCGATCCTGCGGGTCGCCACCACGGAGGCCAGCAGAGGTCGTGTCCCGATCCGGTCGCTGTGCACGCCGACGAGAACCGGTTCGGTCTCGGCACTGGCTTCGAGCACCTCGGAAACCGCCTCGACGCCGCAGGCGGTCGCCATCCAACGGTCGTACGCCGATGGTTTCCCGCCACGCTGGACGTGCCCCAGGATCGTGATCCGGGCGTCCTCCCTGCTTTTCTCCTTCAGGATGTCGCGGATGCGGTTTGCCGTGATCGGCTCGCCCTGCCGGTCCGCGGCGCCCTCGGCAACCACCAGAATCGAGTCGCGTCTCCCGGCCCGCCTGCCCCGGTCGAGAACCTCGACCATGCGGTCCTCCCAACCGTCCCGGGGCGGGGATTCCGGCAGGAAGGTGTAGTCCGCGCCACCCGATATGGCGCTCATCAACGCCAGGTAACCGCAGTTGCGTCCCATCACCTCGATGATGAAGGTTCTCTGGTGTGACTCCGCGGTGGCGGAGATGGCGTCTATCGCCTCCGTTATGCGGTGCAGCGCGGAGTCGGTCCCGATGGTCATGTCGGTGCCGACCATGTCGTTGTCGATCGAACCGGCGAGCCCCGCGATCCGGAGGACGGGGTGGCGCTCGGCCAGTTCCGGCCCCAGCTCCCCGCTGGCCACCAGTTCCGCCAGCAGCTCACCCCATTCCAGGCGCAGCTGACGGGTGCCGGTGAGGGAACCGTCGCCACCTATCACTATCAACCGGTCGATGCCGGAGGTCACGAGATTCCTCACCGCGGTCCTGCGTCCCTCGCGGTCCCGGAACTCAAGACAGCGCGCCGTCCCGATGACGGTGCCGCCCTTGTTCAGGATCCCGGAGACGTCGTTCCACCCCATCTGTTTGATGTGATCGCCACCCGTGACGGCTCCCTGCCAGCCCTCCTGGATGGCGAAAACCTCCGCGCCCGCCTGGATCGCTCCCCGCACGATCGCGCGCACAGCTGCATTCATTCCTTGGGCGTCCCCACCCGAGGTGAGCACGCCGATTCTCGTCCGGACGGTCATTTCCACACTCCCTCCGAGGTGGGTGTCAACGTCGAGCGGTTCCCCTGGGACGAACCACCTTGTGTGCCTGCCACTCCGGCGACACGTTCGCGGAACTGGTCAGGGACAGGCCCGCGGTGGCGGTTCCCTCGGCCAGGTCGCTCGGAGCAACGTATCCGGGTCTGCCGACCTTCGGGGTCAGCAGCCAGATGAAACCGGTGTCAGCCAGATCCTTCATCGCATCCACCAGGCCGTCAACCACATCGCCGTCGTCCTCCCGCCACCAGAGAACGACCACGTCCACCGCCTCTATGGCATCCTCGATCATGTCGGCGTCGATGGCATCCATGATCTCGTCGCGCAGGTCGGGGTCGGTGTCCTCGTCCCACCCCAGTTCCTGGACGACCATGCCCGCGTCCAGCCCGAGCAATTCGGCTCCCCGCGCGGCGGTCACGACACTTCCCCTTGAATTATGTGTCCCACGAGACCTAGCCTGCCAGATCCCCCGGGCGCTGTGCACCCGGGGGATCCGATCGGCTCAGGACACGGCCCTCACTCGGAGTCCCCGGTCTTGCCGGAGGCCCCGGCGGTGACATCGTCGAGACGGTACCGCTGGGCGGCTTCCAGGGGCCATTCGCGAGGCACCTCACCGTTCAGGGCCAGCTGCTGCAACACCGCGACGGCGATGGAGGGACCGTCGATGTTGTAGTAGCGACGAGCGGCCGCCCGGGTGTCGGAGAAACCGAACCCGTCCGCACCGAGGGTCGTGTACCCGCGCGGCACCCAGGGCCGGATCAGGTCCGGCACGGCGTGCATGTAGTCGCTGACGGCGACGATGGGCCCCTGCGTGTCGGCCAGTTTCGACTCGACCCAGGTGGGGGTGTGTTCCCCGAACGGATCGCTGAACCTGGCCTTGTCGTGGGCGAGGCCCTCGCGGCGCAGTTCACCCCAGGACGTGACGGACCAGACATCCGCGACCACCCCGTAGTCGTTCTTGAGCAGCTGCTGGGCCTCGAGCGCCCAGGGCACACCCACACCGGAGGCGAGGATCTGCGCGCGGCGGGCGTCCTGCCCGACCCCGTCGAAGGAACCGGGACGCAGCAGGTACATGCCCTTCAGGATTCCCTCGACGTCCACGTCCTCCGGTTCGGCGGGCTGCGCGTAGGGCTCGTTGTAGACGGTGAGGTAGTACATGATGTTCTCGGGGTTCTCCCCGTACATCCGGCGCAGGCCGTCACGGACGATGTGCGCCAGCTCGTAGCCGTAGGCGGGATCGTAGGCGGCGAAGGCGCTGTTGGTGGAGGCCAGGATCGGCGAGTGACCGTCCATGTGCTGGGTACCCTCGCCCGTCAGGGTGGTGCGGCCGGCGGTGGCGCCGATCACGAACCCCCGGGCGAGCTGGTCACCGGCCGCCCACATGGAGTCACCGGTGCGCTGGAACCCGAACATCGAGTAGAACACGTAGATCGGGACCATGGGTTCGCCGTGGGTGGCGTAGGAGGTCCCGGCGGCGGTGAAGGCCGCCATCGAGCCGGCCTCGTTGATGCCGGTGTGGATGATCTGGCCGTTGGTCGCCTCCCGGTAGCTGAGGAACAGGTCCGCGTCGACGGGCGTGTATTTCTGACCGCCGGGATTGTAGATCTTGATGGTCGGGAAGAAGGCGTCGATACCGAAGGTGCGTGCCTCGTCGGGGATGATGGGGACCACGCGCGGCGCGAATGCCTTGTCGCGCATCAGATCCTTGAGCAGGCGCACGAAAGCCATGGTGGTGGCCACTTCCTGCTTGCCGGAGCCCTTGCGGACGGATTCGTAGGCCTTCTCCCCCGGCAACGAGATGAACTTGCGGTCCCCGCGGCGTTCCGGCACGTAGCCGCCGAGCGCGCGGCGACGTTCCTGCAGGTACTGGATCCTCGGGTCCTCCGCCCCGGGCCTCACGTAAGGCGGGCGGTAGGGATCGGCCTCGAGCACGGCGTCGGAGACCGGCATGTGCACCCGGTCGCGGAACGCCTTGAGATCGTCGAGTGCCATCTTCTTCATCTGGTGCGTGGCGTTGCGGCCCGCGAAGTGCTGGCCCAGGAAGTAGCCCTTGATCGTGTGGGCGAGGACGACCGTGGGCGCCCCCGTGAACTCGGTTGCCGCCTTGTACGCGGCATAGACCTTGTGGAAGTCGTGGCCGCCGCGGGTCAACGCCCAGATCTGGTCGTCGGTCCAGTCCTTCACCATGGCAGCGGTGCGGGCGTCGCGCCCGAAGAGGTGTTCGCGCACATAGGCGCCGTCATTGGCCTTGAAAGTCTGGTAGTCGCCGTCCGCGATGGAGTTCATCACGGAGACCAGGGCGCCTTCGCTGTCCGCGGCGAGCAGCGGATCCCACCCCCGGCCCCAGATCAGTTTGATGACGTTCCAACCCGCGCCCCGGAAGAAGGCCTCGAGTTCCTGGACGATCTTGCCGTTGCCGCGCACCGGCCCGTCGAGACGCTGCAGGTTGCAGTTGATCACGAAGGTCAGGTTGTCGAGTCCATCGTTGGCCGCCAGCTGCAGCAGGCCGCGGGACTCGGGTTCGTCCATCTCACCGTCACCCAGGAAAGCCCAGACGCGCTGCTGGGAGGTGTCCTTGATGCCGCGGTTGTGCAGATACCGGTTGAACTGCGCCTGATAGATGGCGTTCATGGGGCCGATGCCCATGGAGACCGTCGGGAACTCCCAGAAGTTCTGCATCTGGTGGGGATGCGGGTAACTGGGCAGGGCCCGCACCTTCCCGTCCACGACGTGGCTGTGTTCCTGACGGAACCCGTCCAGGTCCGCCTCCTCGAGACGGCCCTCAAGGAAGGCCCGGGCGTACATGCCGGGAGAGGCGTGTCCCTGGAAGAACACCTGGTCGCCACCCCCGGGGTGATCCTTGCCCCGGAAGAAATGGTTCATCCCCACCTCGTAGAGGGTCGCGGCGGAGGCGTAGGTGGAGATGTGCCCGCCGACACCGATGCCCGGGCGCTGGGCCCGGTGAACGGTGATGGCGGCGTTCCAGCGGAGCAGGCGACGGATCTGGCGTTCCAGGTCCTCGTCTCCCGGGTAGGCCGGTTCCTTGTCCGCAGGGATGGTGTTGACGTAGTCGGTGCCGGTCAGCGAGGGAACCCCGACGTGGCGTTCGCGCGCCCGTTCCAGCAGCTTCAACATGACATAGCGGGCACGGTTGCGGCCACCGTGCTCGATCACTCCGTCGAGCGACTCCAGCCACTCGGCGGTCTCTCCCGGATCCGAGTCCGGGAGGTTCGTCGGCAGGCCGTTGAGGATCGGCCCAACCTGGTCCTGGATGCTCACGTGAGTCCTCTCGTCGCGATGTGTGCACAGCTGTTGTAAAGATACCGTGCAACCGCCTTTCTGCGAATTGTCACCGGGCCGCGAGCGCCCCGCCCGGTTTGCAAACCCGTTCGCACGGTGTCAAGGTGACCGGGTGGAGTCGTGTTCCGCCCCAACGGAAAGGACGGGGATGTTCCGAGTGAAGAAACGGACTGTCGTCGCCACGCTGAGCCTCGTGTCCCTGTTCGCCCTGGCCGCCTGCAGCAGCACACCGGTTGAGAATCCCACGGATGCGCCCAGCAGCCTCCCGAGCGAATGCGTCGCCTTCGCGCAGTACGGAACCCTCAGGGGCAGGTCGGTCAACGTCTACACCCCCATCGTCTCCCCCGAGGACCAGACCCACATCGATTCCTTCAAACTTTTCGAGGAATGCACGGGCGTCACGATCAACTACGAGGGATCCCGGGAATTCGAAACCTTTCTTCCCGTCAAGATCGACGCCGACGCTCCACCGGACATCGCCTATTTCCCGCAACCCGGCCTGCTGAGGAGCCTCATCGCCCGTTTCCCGGGCAGGATCAAGGAGGTGCAGGGGCAGGCCCTGGCCAACCTCGAAGCAAACTACCGGGACATCTGGAAGGAATACGGCTCCGTTGACGGCAAGGCCTACGCGGTTCCCGTGGGGGCCAGCGTGAAATCCTTCGTCTGGTACTCCCCGCGCGCCTTCGCCGAGAACGGCTACCAGATTCCCCGGACCCTGGACGAACTGACCGCCCTGACCAAGAGGATCTCCGAGGATCACCCGGATGCCAAACCCTGGTGCGCCGGGATCCAGGCCCACAACGGAACCGGCTGGCCGGCCACCGACTGGCTCGAGGACATGCTGCTGCGCACCGCGGGCCCGGACGTCTACGACCAATGGGTTTCCCATCAGATTCCGTTCAACGATCCCCGGGTGGTCGTGGCCCTGGACCGGGTGGGAGACATCCTGAAGAACGACGCCTACGTAAACGGTGGGCTGGGAGGCGCGAAATCCATAGCCACCACCTCGTTCACCACCGCCGGCCTGCCGATACTGGAGGGCTCCTGTTTCCTGCACCGCCAGGCGTCCTTCTACCAGGTCAACTGGCCCGCCGACAAGGAAATCACGGAGGACGGTGACGTGTTCGCCTTCCGCCTGCCCGGCACCGCTGAAACGGATCCGCCCGCCATCGTGGGAGGGGAGTTCGCCGCCGCGTTCAGCGATCGCGAGGAGGTGAGGGCCTTCCAGGCCTATTTGACCTCCCCCGAGTTCAGCAACGCGAAGGCGAAGGTCACGGGACCGGGTTGGATCTCGGCCAACAAAAAACTGGATCCATCCAATCTGTCCTCCCCCGTGGACAGGCTTTCCTACGAGTTGGTCACCAGCGACAGCAGCGTTCTCCGCTTCGACGCCTCGGATCAGATGCCGGGCGCCGTTGGAACCGGGAGCTTCTGGGTGGGAATGACTGACTGGGTCTCCTCGGAGAAGTCCTCGCAGGAAGTGCTGACCGAGATCGAGAACTCCTGGCCGAAGAACTGACCGGCCGCACCAGTGCAACCATGCCCCGGCCGGTAGGCTGATCATCACCATGACCGCTCATCCCGCACGCCCGGGGGCCCTTCCCGCCACCGTATCGTCGGCTCGCACCCGGGCCGCCATCCTGAAACGACTGCGCGCCGCCACCGCGACCATGAACACCGCAACCCTGAGGGCCCTGGAGGCCCGTCACGCATGGTTCGGGGAACTCGACGCCGAATCCCGGTCGTGGATCAGCGTGCTGGCCCGAAGCGGCATTGATGGTTTCGTGAACTGGGTCAGCGGCTCCACCTTCTCCTTCGAGTCGATCTTCGATTCCGCTCCCAGCGCACTCGCGGGACGCATCTCCCTGCGACAGACCGTCGACCTGGTGCGCACCACCACCGATGTCGTCGAGGAGCAGATCCAGCTCCTCCTGCCGCGCGCGGACCGGCAACCCTTGCTACTGGGGATAGTGCACTACTCCCGGGAGATCGCGTTCGTGGCGGCCGCGGTCTACGCCCGCGCCGCGGAGGCGCGGGGGGCCTGGGACTCACGCATCGAGGCGATGATCGTCGACGCGGTGGTCCGGGCCGAGACCGACGAATCCGTGACCTCCAGGGCGTCGACCCTCGGCTGGGACTCCGAGGCACCCACGATGGTGGTCATAGCGGGCGCCCCCAAGAACCTGCGGATCGACGAGCTGCGCCGGGCATCCGCACGGCTCTCCCTGGACATGCTGGCAGCCCCCCAGGGGGAGCGTCTCGTGTGCATCTTCGCGGGCGAGACCCTGACCGACCCGGCCAAGGCATCTGCCCTGGTGACCAAACTCGAACCGTATTTCGCTCCCGGCCCGGTGGTGATCGGCCCGCTCGCCGAGGGACTCCGCGGGGCCCCCGCCTCCGCCAGGTCGGCCGCTTCCGGGTACCGGGTCGCCCGGGCGTGGTCCGAGGGCCCCAGAACCCTGCTGTCGAATGATCTGCTCCCCGAACGGGCCCTCGCGGGCGACGGGCACGCCCGCAGGACCCTGGCCCGAGACATCTTCGGCCTCCTGAAGGGTTCCAAGGAACTGCTCGAAACCTGTGTCGGGTTCCTGGATGCAGGATCGTCGATGGAGGCCACCGCCCGGGCCATGTTCATCCATCCCAACACCGTCCGCTACCGTCTGCGGCGGATCCAGGACGTGACGGGATACAACCCGACGGATGCGCGGGAGGCCTATGTGTTGAGGCTGGCGATCACTCTGGGACGTCTCCAGGAGTGAACCCGGACACCGCCACCTGCCGGATCCGGTTTTGTAGGAACCCAACAAGCCCTCCCGAGTCATTTTCGTCACCTTCGCAGCCGCACGCTTCATCGGTGAAAGGGCAGAGTTGGGGACGTGCTAGCTATCGTCGCGCCAGGTCAGGGCGCCCAGAATCCCGGATTTCTCGCCGCCTGGTTGGAGGAGTCCAGCTTCAGGACCCGCCTCGAGTGGCTGAGCGCCGTCGCCGACATTGACCTCGTGGCCCATGGAACCACCTCGGATGCGGAGACCATCCGGGACACCGCGGTGGCGCAGCCCCTGCTGGTCGCATCCGCACTCGCCACCGCCGAACAGCTGTGCCCCGCCATCCCCGGGATCGCCGGTGTGGTCGCCGGGCATTCCGTGGGCGAACTCGCCGCCGCGGCCATGGCGGGGGTGATCTCCGTCGAATCCGCGATGGTGCTGGTCCGGGAACGCGGCCGCAGCATGGCAGCAGCTTCTGCCGTCACACCCACCTCGATGACCGCCGTGATCGGTGGGGACCGGGAAGAGGTGCTGGCAGCCATCCAGGCCGCGGGCCTGACCCCCGCCAACAACAACGGTTCCGGTCAGATCGTCGCTGCCGGCACCAAGGAGCAGCTGGCCACCCTGGCCGACAACGCCCCCCGCCGCGCCCGCCTGATCCCACTCAGCGTCGCCGGGGCCTTCCACACCCATCACATGGCCCCCGCCGTGGCCCGCCTGGAAGCGCTGGCGGCCGCCGTGCCCACCGAGGATCCCCGCACCGGCCTCCTCAGCAATGCCGATGGAACGGTCGTGACCTCGGGACGCGAGTACCTGGAGCGGCTGGTCCGGCAGGTGGCCAACCCGGTTCGTTGGGACCTGTGCATGGAGACCATGTCGGAGCTCGGCGTCACCGGAATCCTCGAACTCACCCCCGCGGGTACCCTGACGGGTATCGCAAAACGCAACCTCAAGGGCGTCGAGTTGTTCAATCTCAACACACCGGACCAGCTGGGAGAGGCCCGCGCCTTCTGCGAGGCCCACTCGACCAAGGCCTGAAACCCTTACCCCCTGCTTCACCGAACCGCCCGAAAGGCCGCGACATGACACTGACCTCCTCCACCGGCAGCCGCCACGCCCGCATGCTGAGCGTCGGCGGCTACCGCGGTTCGCGAGTCGTCAACAACGACGAGATGTGCACCATCATCGATTCCACCCCCGAGTGGATCGAGCAGCGCACCGGCATCCAGGAACGTCGCTGGGCGACCGATGAGGAGACCCCCCTGTTCATGGCGGTGGCCGCGGCACGCAAGGCCATTGACCGCGCCGGACTGGAACCTTCCCAGATCAACGGGATCATCTGTGCCACCGTTTCCCATTTCCAGCAGTCCCCCTCACTGGCCGTCTACGTCGCCCACGAACTCGGCCTGAGCGCCGGTCCGGTCGCCTTCGACATCTCGGCGGCGTGCGCCGGTTTCTGCCACGGAATCAGCATCGCTGAATCACTTGTCCGCTCCGGGACCGCCACCAACGTTCTGGTCATCGGCGTCGAGACCCTGAGCCGCATGGTCAACCTGGAGGACCGCAGCACCGCGTTCCTGTTCTCCGACGGCGCCGGGGCCGCCATCGTCGGTCCCAGCGACGAACCCGCCCTCGGCCCCGTGGTCTGGGGTTCCGACGGTTCCCAGGCCCTCACCATCCAGATCCAGGACTGGGTCGACGTGACCGACCCCGAGCAACGGATGCCCCTGATCAGCATGGACGGGCGTACAGTGTTCCGCTGGGCCACCACCTACATAACGGACAAGGCTCTCGAAGCCGTGAGGGCCGCCGGGATCACCCCCGAGGAACTGGATGTATTCATTCCCCACCAGGCCAACAACCGAATCACAGATTCGATGCTGCGCCACCTCAAACTGCCCGAGAAGGTGGTGGTGTCCCGCGACATCAGACACATGGGCAACTCGTCGGCGGCATCCATTCCGCTGGCGATGGAGGCCCTGCTCGAATCGGGTGAGGCCAAGTCCGGGCAAACCGCCCTGATCATCGGTTTCGGCGCCGGGCTCGTTTTCGCGGGCCAGGTCGTCACTCTTCCATGAACCAACCAGCAATCAACCAACTAGGAGAAAACAATGGCAAGCACTGAAGAGATCCGCTCCGACCTCGCCGAGATCGTCAACGACGTGGCCGGCGTGGCCTCGGAGGACGTCCAGCTGGACAAGTCCTTCGTCGACGACCTGGGTGTCGACTCCCTCTCCATGGTGGAGATCATCTACGCGTGCGAAGACAAGTTCGGCATCTCGATCCCCGACGAGGATTCCAAGAACCTGAAGACCGTGGGTGATGCGGTCGCCTACATCGAGCGCGCCCAAGCCTGAGGCCGAACCGGTGGGGGGCGGCGACTGCCGTCCCCCACCATCTTCCATTCACGAGAAAACCTTCAGCCCCCAGGAGTTCAACATGACCGAGGTAGTCATCACCGGTTTTGGTGCGTTCACCCCGCTCGGCGTAGACGCCCCCAGCACCTGGGAGGCCATGCTCGCCGGCCGCTCCGGTGTTCACACCCTTCCCTACGAGTGGGCGAAACCGCTGCCCGTCACCTTCGCCGCCGAGGCGGCCGGTGACCCGACCGAGAAACTCGACCGCGTCGCGGCCCGTCGTCTCGACCGGAGTTCACAGCTCGCCATGGTCGCCGGCCAGGAGGCGTGGCAGGACGCCGGGTTCGGGCTCGGCGAGGACAATTCCTTGGATCCGGATCGGCTCGCAGTGTGCGTGGGAACCGGTATCGGCGGTCTGCACTCCCTCCTCGACAACTGGGACGTCCAGAAGGAGAAGGGGCTGCGCAGGGTCTCTCCCTTCACCATTCCCATGCTCATGGCGAACGCACCCGCCGCCAACCTGGGCCTGAGCTTCGGTGCCGCCGCCGGTGTTCACGCGCCCGTCAGCGCCTGCGCCTCGTCGAACGAGGCCATCTCCCTGGGGCTCGACCAGATCCGGCTGGGCCGCTGCGACATCGCGGTCGTCGGGGGGTCGGAGGGTGTCGTCCATCCGCTGCCCATCAACGCCTTCGCCCAGATGCAGGCCCTGAGCCGCCGCAACGACGACCCGGAGCACGCCTCACGTCCCTGGGACACCGGCCGCGACGGATTCGTCCTCGGCGAGGGTTCCGTGATCATGGTCATCGAAACCCTCGAACACGCCCGCGCACGGGGGGCACGCATCTACGGCACCCTCGCCGGGGCCGGGATCAGCAACGACAACCACGACATGGTTCAGCCCGAACCGACCGGTAGGGGCCAGTCCACCGCGATGCTCAAGGCCCTCCAGGCGTCGGGGCTCCAGCCCGGTGACGTCAAGCACATCAACGCCCACGGCACCTCCACCCCGCAGGGTGATCTCACCGAGGCCAGTTCCATCGCGACCGCCCTCGGTTCCGCCGTGGACGGGTGCATCGTGACCTCCACCAAGTCGATGAGCGGTCACCTGCTCGGCAGCGCGGGTGCCCTGGAAACCTTCGCGACCGTGATGGCCCTCAGGCACCGGATCGTGCCCCCGACCATCAACATCGAGAACCTGGAACCCGGACTCCCGATCGACATCGCGGTGAACGAACCACGCAGGCTTCCCGACGGCGATCTCGCGGCCCTGAACAATTCCTTCGGTTTCGGGGGCTCCAACGTCGCCGTGACCGTGACCAACGCCAACATCACCGACTGACGCACCGGGTCGGGGGTGCGCCGGGCATCACCGACCAGCGGTCGTCACACGACCTGGTGGAGCCACCGGATCGGGGCGTCCTCCGAGCCGTACCGGAATTGTTCGAGTTCCTCATCCCAGGCGGTCCCGAGGAGTCTTTCCATGGCTTGGTGGACGCTCATGCCCTTGGCGGAGGCGGTGTCGAGGGCATGACGGATGCGGTCCTCGGGAACCAGGATGTCGCCGTGCACCCCGACCGTGGCGGCGAACGGACCCAGTGAAGGGGTGTAGCAGTAGCGGGTTCCCTCGGCCCCGAGCATGGCTTCCTCGGTCACCTCGAAGCGGATGCGACCGAATTCGGCGAAACGGGATGCGAGCCTCGCTCCTGAACCGGTGGGCCCGGCCCACGAGAGTTCGGCCCGGTGAGAACCGGGTTCGGCGTTCTGCTCGCTCCACTGCCAGCTGAGTCCCGCGCCGAGAACCGAGGCGGCTGCCCATTCCAGATGCGGGCACAACGCAACCGGGGTGGAGTGGATGAAGATCATCCCCCGCGCCCCGGGCAGGCTCTCGGTGGCCGTGCAAACGTTCATGTTGTTCTCCTGGGTCTCGGCTGGATTGCCTTCCCCTGCGATCCGCTTCAAACTCCAGGCGAGGTCAATTGTGCTACAGCTACGGAAAAGGCACAAACAATGGACGATGGGGCCGGCCATAAACTGGGGCCATGCAGCGCATGTCAATTGAACAGGCCCTCGTGGGCACGGAGTCCATCCGTCAGGTCCGGGCCAGCGGGGACGGGGTGTTCTGGCTGGCGGGGATCGCCGCCGAGGATGGCCGGGTGACCGTCCGGCGTTGGCGGGAAGGCGAGATCACCGAGATCACCCCCGGTTTCAACGTGCGTTCCCGGGTCATGGAGTACGGCGGGGGCGCCTACGCGGTGGCCGACGCCCTGGTGGCGTGGTGCGACGATTTCACCAAGCGGGTGTGGCTCCGGGACGGGGACACCACCCGTCCCCTGACCCCCGGGAGCACCAGGTTCCGATACGGCGGGCTGACCCTGGATCCGCAACGCCGGCTGCTTCTCGCGGTCCGTGAGGATCACGACGCGACCCCCGAGGAACGCAGCGAGATCGTCGCCCTGGACCTGGATTCCGGCAATGCCGAAGGGGGTCGCGTTCTGGTGACCGGCGCCGATTTCTACGCGGGCCCGGTGGTCCGCGACGGGCGGCTCGCCTGGTTCCAGTGGATGCACCCGAACATGAGCTGGGACGAGGCATCGGTGTGGGTCACGAACCTCGACGATCCCGGGTGCCTCGACAGGATCCACGGGAGCTCCGGGACCAGCGCGCAACACCCGGTCTGGCTCGGGGACGGCTCCCTGGCCTGTGTCACGGACAAATCCGGCTACTGGAACTGGGTGGTGCACCACTTCGATGGGATGTCGACCTGGCGCACCCCTCACGACTGCTCGATTCCCGTGTGGGTGCTGGACACCCCACCCGCCTGCGCCGTGGGGGATGACATGCTGGCGACGGTTCAGATCGCCGACGGGCGCGGTGCGCTCGCGATGTGGCATCCGCGCGGCGGCGAGGTCACCCACCCGCTTCCCGGGACGGCCATGATCGAGTCCTTGGCCTCCTTCGGGCAGGATCTGTTCGCGATAGCGGAATGGGATGACCGCCCGGCCTCCCTGGTGCGCATCTCCCCCACCGGGAAACGAACCGAAATCGTGGCCCCCGAACCGCTGGCGGACCTGAGCCGGCCCGCTTGTCGCTGGGCCGAGGGGCCCGCGGGGCCGGTGCAGTCCTGGTTCTACCCGGTTCCCGGAGTCGATGCGGCAGCGCCCATGCTCGTGCTCACCCATGGTGGCCCCACGTCCGTTCACCATCCGAGCTTCGACAAGATGATCCAGTTCTGGGTGTCCCGTGGATTCGCCGTGCTGGATGTGAACTACTCGGGTTCCACCGGTTTCGGCCGCGCCTACCGGGACCGGTTGAAGGGACAGTGGGGCGTCCTGGATGTCGCCGACGTGGTGGCCGCGGCCCGCGAGGTGTGCCGGGCCGGGCTGGCGGATCCTGGGCGTGTGGCCATCGCCGGTGGCAGCGCGGGCGGCTACACCACCCTGCAGGCCCTGGTGACCAGCGATTTCTTCGCCGCCGGTATCAGTTCCTACGGCATCGGGGATCTTCGGACTCTCGTCGAGGAAACCCACAAGGCGGAATCCCACTACACCTTCGCCCTGGTCGCTCCGTGGCCGGAAGAAGAGCGGGTCTACCGGGAACGTTCCCCGATAACCCAGCTTGACCGGCTGAACGCCCCCATGCTGATCCTGCAGGGCCTGGAGGATCGCGTCGTGCCACCCGGGCAGGCCTTCGACATGGCGGAGGCGGTGCGAGCCAAGGGTCTTCCCCTGGCGCTGGTCACTTTCGAGCACGAAGGCCACGGTTTCCGTTCGCTCGCGGCCCGCGAGCAATCGCTGAAGTCCCAGCTGTCCTTCCTGGAACAGGTTTTCGGCCTGCCGCTCAGCGAAGACATTCCCGTCCTGCCGATCGAGAACCTCAAACCCTGAGGGAACCCGATCAGGGCCAGCGGGCCCCGAGGGAGATCACGCCCATGGCGGCGAGGACCGCGAAGATTATCGCCAACCCCGCGTACTGGTCCGTGACCTCCATTGGAACCAGTTCGTAGCCCAGGTCGGAGGAGATCGCCCGGTAGATCTCGCTGAGTTCACCCGCCGACTCGGCCGAGAATTTCTTGCCCCCGGAGTTCTCCGCGACCACGTAGAGCTCGTGATGGTCCACGGCCACCCGTTCCCGCCTGCCGTTGGCCTCGACGTAGCCGTCCTGGGTTCCGTAGGCGATGGTGTGGATGGGGACCCCCAGCTGCTTCGCCTGCTGGGCCGCCGTGGCCGAATTCCGCCCCAGGTTTGATGCACCGTCCGAGAGCAGCACTATTGCTGCCGGGGCCGTTTCGTCGGGATGATCGGGATCCGGTGGCACCAGTTTCAGTGCGTCGAGGCTGGTGTAGATCGCCTCTCCGATCGCGGTGGAGGGAGCCATCTGGATGCCGTCTATGGCGCGGTTCAGCACCCCCCGGTCCACGGTCGGGGGAACGTTGACGCTGGCGGTTCCAGCGAAGGTGACCAGTGCGACGTTGAAACGCTCCGGGAGGCTTGCGATGAACTTCTTGGCCGATTCCTTGGCGGCCTCGAGCCGGTTGGGGGCCACGTCCTCGGCCTCCATGGACCAGGACACGTCTATCGTGACCACGATGGTGGCCCGGTCCCTCGCCTGACGTCCGTAGTCCTTCGGCATCGCCCAAGCGACCACCAGCGAGGCGAGGCTGAGCAACGCCAGCAGCACGGCGCCGTGACGTTTCCAGGCCGCGTCCTTGGGGATGACGAATCTCAGCCGCGAATTCGGGGTCCGCGACTGGGGAATCCGATTGGCCAGGTACCAGTAGACCCCCGCGATGGCGGGGATCAGCAACAGCGCCCACAACCGGGTGGGCTGCATGAACTCGAGCACCAGTGTCGTCATCGGGGCCACCTCGCAGCCATCATCACTGCCCCCAGCGCGGCCACCACCGCAAAACCGAGCGCCCCGAACGCGTACTGCGCGGTCACCGGTTTCTTCACCTCTTCCGTGCCCACCGATGAACCGATCTTCTTGTAGGCGTCCTTCAGGCTGTCCGCGCTGTCCGCGGAAACCGATTCCCCGCCCGTGGTCGCGGAGATCGACCGGAGAATCTCGTTGTCCGGGGCGACGTTGTATCGTTTCCCTTCCAGATCCACGTATCCGTTCTCGGTTCCATAGGCGATGGTGAACACCGGCACCCCGGCCTCCTGCGCACGGCTCGCGCTTCCAGCGGGTTCCGTACCCGAGGTGTTCCCGCCATCACTCAGCATCACGATCATGGCCGGGGCGGGGTCGGAACCGTCCTCGGGGGCGGGGGCTTCGCTGATGGCCTTGAGTGCCTGGTCCAGCGCGTCCCCGATTGCGGTGCCCTCCTTGAGCTCCAGGGTGTCGACGGCCCTGATCAGCGCGCCCCGGTCCGTTGACGGGGGCATGATCATTGAAGGGGAACCGTTGAGCGAGACCAGGGCGACGTTGTAGGAGTCGGGTAGCGCGTCAACGAACTGTTTCGCCGCGGCCTTTGCCGCGTCCAGCCGGTTCGGGTCGACGTCGGTTGCCTGCATGGAAAGCGATGTGTCTATCACCATGATCACGGTGGCCCGTTCCCGCGGGACCTTCTCCGTTCCGAGCGGCTGGGCCCACGCCAGGGTCAGCGCCACCAGGGAACACAGCGACATGAAAACCGCCAGGTGCCGTGTCCAGCGGCGCTGGGAACCGATCACCCGGCCCAGCACCCCGGTGTTGGTGAAACGCAGCGAGGTCCGCCCCTTGAGACGCATCAACACCAGGTAGGCGATGATCAGCGCGGGCAGAACCAGCAGCGCCCACAATCGTTCGGGGGTCTTGAACGCCAACCAGTCCATCATCGGCTCACCCCCTGCGGCGGTGCGTGAAGGACGCTGGCGACCCGCCGGTATCCGAGGACGAAACGCGCGATGTCGGCTACCCAGTCACGGTCCGTGCGCAGCTGGATGTGTCCCGCCCCCGCGCGCCTGAGCGCCACCTTGATTCGTTCACGCTGCGCACGGGACGCGTCGTCCATCCGCTGGCGCGCGACCGGATCGGAGGTGTTGATGTAGCGCAGGAAGGGGGTTTCCGGGTCGCGGATCAGCATCTCCCCGACATCGGGGAACTCCAGTTCGTGTCGGTCAACCACCTCGACGCACAGCACCTGGTTGCGAACCGCCAACCTCCTGATCGCCCGTTCCCAGGCCGGTGGCCGGTCCGGGTCCAGTTCGGCCTCGCCCGCGGTCAGGAAATCCGAGACCACCACCCGCATGCCGCGGCGGCGCTGGGAACGTGCCATCTGTTCGATCCCGTCCACCAGTTCCAGGTCACCGGGGGCGTTGTCGGGGACGATGGGTTCGGTGAGCATCTGCCGCAGCATCCCGTACAGCGCTGTCCGGCCCGAACGGGCGGGCAGTCTCTTGATGCGGTCGGGAAGCATCATCAGCCCGCCGAACCGGTCCCCCATCCGCTGGCTGAGGAAACCGATCGTCGCGATGGCCGCGATGCCCAGGTCCCGTTTGGTGATGCCATCGGTCCCCCAGTTCATCGACGGGGTCACGTCCAGCAGCCCCCAGACCTCGAGTTCACGGTCGGCAATGGTGTCGCGGACGTGGGGAACCGTGGTGCGCGCGGTGACTGCCCAGTCCATCATCCGGACATCATCCTGGCCCGGCTGGTAGGGGCGGGCGTCATTGGTGTCGGAACCCGGTCCGGGGAGCAGACCCAGATGGTCTCCGTGCAGGAAACCCTCCAGGCGACGCACGACCGCGAGTTCCAGGCGCCGCAAGGCGGCTTCCGGGGCCAGTTTGGCCAGCGGGATGGTGGGGCCGCTCGGTGTGTGCAGCACGGAGACGGCGGCCCCGGGATCGTGGGGCGCCTGATCCGCCGGCGCGAAGGATGGGGAGGACAAGATGCCCTCAGGCATGACCGGGCTGGTAGCCGTGCTGCTGGTGGCGCTGCTGGCGTGACTGGTCGTTCCACACCGGGGTGGGTGCCGGAACCATGGCCAGTATGCGGTCCACCACGTCGGTGGTCATGACGTTGTCGGCCACCGCGTCGAAACCGAGCACGATGCGATGGGACATGACGTCGCGGGCCACCGCCTGCACGTCGGTGGGGAGCACGTAGTCACGGCCGTTGATAAGAGCCAGGGAACGCGACGCGGCCACCAGGCCGAGCGTGGCGCGGGGGGAACAGCCGATCTGGATCACCGGCTCCAGGTCCGGCATCCCGAAATCTGCGGGGTTCCGGGTGGCCAGTACGAGGCGCACGATGTACTCGCTGACCAGGTTGTGGACGAAAACCTTGGAAGCCATGTCCTGCAGGTGGCGCACCAACTCGGGGTTCAGCACCTGCTCCGCCTGCGGAGGTTTGATGCTCATCCGCCTGAGGATCTCGAATTCCTCGTTGCCCTTCGGGTAGGGCACGTCCACCTTCACGAGGAAACGGTCCCGCTGAGCCTCGGGAAGCGGATAGACACCCTCGGACTCGATGGGGTTCTGGGTTGCGATCACGATGAACGGTTCGGGCGCCGGGTAGGTCCTGCCGCCGATGGAGACCTGTTTCTCGGCCATCAACTCAAGCATCGCGGACTGCACCTTCGCGGGTGCCCGGTTGATCTCGTCGGCCAACACGAAGTTCACGAAAACCGGTCCGAGCTCGATCTCGAAGGATTCAGAACTGGCGGAATAGATGCGGGTTCCGACGATGTCGGAGGGAACCAGATCCGGGGTGAACTGCACCCGGGCGAAATCCCCTCCGACGACTGTCGAGAAGGAACGTACCGCCAAGGTTTTCGCCACGCCCGGCACACCTTCGAGAAGGCAGTGTCCCTTCGCCAGAAGAGCCACCATCAACTGCTGGACCATGTGTTCCTGACCGACGATCACCCGCTGCACCTGGCTGATGGCCACGCCCAGCAGGCGGGCGGCGTCGGCAACGGTGGTGGGCAGGGATGGCTGCGCGCTGGGGGTAGTCAACTTGGAGTCTCCTTGAAACGATCGCGCACCACGATACCGCGCCCGTCGAGCAGGACCGAGATGTGATGTCCGCGGGCGGGAGGACCTTGCAATGTGATGTCATAGTCCTTGATGACTCAGCCACCAGATCCCATACCCGAATACGCGGAGCACCATCCTCTTCTCCCGGAGGACCCGGTGCGTGTTGGTGATTTCTGGATCGACTCACGCCTCACGGAGAGCCCGGCGGGTGTCGTCTACTGCGCGCACGCGGACGGCTCGGATCCGGTGATGCTGATTCACCTGCGCGACGGGGCCGCCTCGGATCCCGCGGCGCGGGCACGTTTTTCCGGTGAGATCAACGCCATGCACATCGACACCGTCGTGGCCCGTGGCGGTCAGGACCAGGATGAAGGGCGCATGGCGGTGCGTTTCCGGGATGAGGACGACGACCCGATCGTCGCCTCCCACCGTCCCCTCGCCCCATGGGTGGCCCTGGCCTTCTCCGGTTCCCCCGGGGCCGTGGCCGAGGCGCAACGGGTGCTCGCCGCAGTCGATCTCGTGCACACCCCCCAGCTCGGTTCCCCCGCGGGACCGGATTTCCAAATGCACTGGTGGCAGAACATTCGCCCGGGAACGTGGCGGATGTGGCCGCTTCCCTGGCCGGGCCGCAAGGACCGGGCCGGCTGGCTCAGCCTGTTCACGTCCTTCCTGCTGATGTTGCTGATCGCCTCGGTCGCGGTGCTGTTGGCGATCCTGGTGTTCCAGAACCAGCAGAAGGTACCTCCGCCCGCCCCCGTACCGAGTTCCACTTCCACTTCCGAGGGCGGGTCCCCCAGCCCGTCCTCCGGGGAGCCCTCCTCGGGGGAACCCTCGGAATTGGAGAGCCGCAGCGACACCCCGTCGATGGAGCAGCCCTCGGGTGATTCCTCGGGCCCGGGCAGCCCGAGTCCCGAACGCAAGTTGTAACCGGCCGTCTTCACACCCGTCGCATCCGCGGAACACAGGCAACGTACAAGTTGGCCCGGCTGAATGGTGATCGCCCTGAGGAAAACTCCTCTCCACCGATCGACAAGGCCAGCACATGCAATTCCTGCCCTACCTAGCCAATATCGTCGCGATCTGCGTTCTCGTCTTCGCCATCTACCTGCCACGGCATCACCGTCGTGATCTGGCGGTTGCCTATCTGGGTGTCAACATCGGCGTCATGGCGGTTTCCATCGGGCTGCTGAACAGCGCCGTGGCAGCAGGGCTCGGCTTGGGCCTGTTCGGGGTGCTGTCAATCATCCGGCTTCGGTCCGATGAACTGGCCCAGCACGAGGTGGCCTACTACTTCAGTTCGCTCGCGCTCGGCCTGCTGGGTGGGATCGGGGGCTCCACCACCACCTATGCGACGATGGCCCTCATCGTGATCGTCCTGGCCTTTGCCGACTCCTCCCGGTTCCGGACAGGGGTCAAACGCGAGGTCGTGAACCTCGACCGGGCGATCACCGATCCCGAGGAACTCCGCTACGAGCTGGCGACCCGTCTCGGGGGCCGGATGCTCGGGGTGAACGTCCAGCAAATCGACTTCGTCGCCGACACCACCCTCGTCGAAGTTCGCTACGCCCCGGGGGCCGGTCTCCCGGTCACCGAGAGGACGGAGGTGCTGCGATGAGCCTGAGCGATCTCGCCTCGGTTCACCTCGACGAACTCAACGCGGTCGCGGAGTTCATGAGCCGGGTGGACCGCAAGTATCCGCTGCACCAGCGCGCCGCCGAGGCGATACTCGATTCCCTGCCGACCGGCACCAGGGTCCTGGACATCGGGGGAAGGACGGAGTTCGGATACACCTCCGTCTATTTCGACACCACGGCCCGCGACTCCTATCTGATGGCCGCGCGGGGCCGCCCGCACCGGTTCAAGGTGAGGGTCCGCCACTACCGGGACTCCGACGAGGCCTTCCTGGAGGTCAAGACCCGGCGCGGCGGCAGCACCGTCAAGGAACGCATCCCCCACGATCCGGCGGCGCTGTTCGAGATCGCGCCAACACAGTACGGCTTCATCAACGACCGCCTCACCGCCGGTGGGATTCACGGGATCCGCCCGCAGTGGCTGAGACCGAGCCTGGAAACCAGCTACCTGCGTGCCACGCTGCTCACCTCCGACGGCCGGGCCCGGCTCACCCTGGACCGGGAGATCGTCTGGGTGGACAACGGCCACAGCCTGCGGGTTCCCCGGCTGGCGATCATCGAGACCAAGTCGGGGTCGGCCCCCAGTTCTGCGGACCGGACCCTCTGGCACCACGGATACCGCCCGCAACGGATCTCCAAGTACGCCACCGGTCTTGCCGCCCTGCATCCCGAACTACCCGCGAACCGCTGGCACCGGGTACTGAACCGACATTTCTGACCAACGAGACCACCGAAGGAACGAACACGAAAATGCGAAAGCTCAAACTCGGACTCGCCTCGCTCGCGGCAGTCGCCGTCCTCGCCGGCTGCACCGAGAACACGATTTCCGACGCGAACACCTACGCGGACACCTCCGGCGATGCCCCGTCATCGTCTCGGGTGGAACCGTCAATGTGGAGGCCACCGGGGACGGCATCAAATCCGACAACGAGACCGACGCCGACCGTGGCTACGTTCTGATCGAGAACGGAACCGTCAACATCACATCCGGGGATGACGGCATCAAGGGGTTCAACGATGTCGCGATATCGGGAGGTGCCGTCACCGTCTCCGACTCCCTGAAGGCCATCAAGACCCAGACCCTCGTGATCTCGGGGGCAGCGTCGTGGTTCTCGGACCCACCATGGGGGAAACGGCTCGGTCGACGTGCAGTCGGGGTTGACCATCACCGGCGGCGAGCTCTGGGCGATCGGGGCCTCCGGCATGGCCGAGTCCCCCTCCGAGAGCTCCACCCAGGCATTCGTGTTCACGAACCTGAACGGCAGCTCCACCGGTGAGGTCTCCATCGCGGATTCCAGCGGGAATGCGATAGCCACCCAGGCCTCCTCCAAGCAGTACTCCTCGGTGCTGTACTCCGGCCCCTGCCATCTCGGCGGACGGCACCTACGAGATCCTGCTGGGCGGCAAATCGGCGGGCACGGTCCCCGCCAACCAGTACGCGACCGGCATGGGTTCCGGCCCGGGCGGCGGGCAGCCCGGCGCGGATCAGCGAAGAAGCCGGCCCGGCAGTTGACCCCGGTGAACACCGGTAGCCTGATGGCATGAAACCGGCCCTGATCGCCACGGACCTGGACGGCACCTTCCTGGGTGCGAACGCCGTCCTCCTCCAGTCAAACCTGGCGGCGGCGCGACGATCCATCGAGGAGGGTGTCGTATTCGTGATCGCCACGGGCAGACCCAGGCGCTGGCTCGACGTCCTGACGGAGCTGCGTGACCTGGATCCCGTGGTGATCTCCAGCAACGGGGCGGCCGTCGGCCGGCTGGCGAGGCCCCGTCCCGACTTGATCCACCCGATCGAACCGGAGCGGGCCCTGACCTTCGCGGCCGCGCTGCCGCCGGAACTCGAGGTTTCGTTCGCGGTGGAGTACGAACAAGGATGGGGTCGCGAACCCGGCTACCCGGCGGGGCTTTTCTCCGGGGCCGACCATGTGGCCGACCTCACGGACCTGCTGGTGGCCGCCCCGATCATCAAGGTGCTCGCCCACACCCGCCGAGCCGACACCCACACCTTCTCCCCCGTGGCCGTCGCCGCCGCGGGTGAGATTCTCCAGGCCACCTTCTCCTGGCAGGACGCGTACGGCACCGTCGAACTGTCGGCGCCGGGCGTCACCAAGGGCACCGCCCTGGCGAGGCTGCTGGAGGAGGTCGGTATCGATGCGGCCGACGCGGTCGCGTTCGGGGACATGCACAACGACCTGGGAATGCTGGAGCTGGTGGGCCGGGGCTACGTCATGGCGAACGCCGATCCGTGCCTGCTCGGCCGGGGGTTCACCCAGATCGGCCCCAACCACGAGGGGGCCGTCGGCGAACAGATCCTGCGCCTGCTGGATGCGTGACCCGCATCACCCAGCGTCCCCGGGGTGGGTGGTCATGACACCGGGGACTGCCCGCTCCCGGAGCCGTCCCCGGTGTTCTCACTTCGTCGCCGCGTCGATGGCGGCCCAGTCCAGGCCCGCCGGGGCGAGGGCCGCGACGCCGGCCAGCAGACCCAGGCGTGCCGCCCTCAGCCCGGGTTCCTTCGCCATCACCAGGGTGTCGTTGAAGAACCGGGCGATGGGGTCGACCAGGTCCTTCGCCGAGGTTGCGAAACCGGAGACGGATTCGCAGGGTTTCCTGTCCGCAATGGCCTCGGCGAGGGCCTTCTCCGCGTCGTCGACCAGGGCCGCCGGATCGAACCCCGGGGTGGTGCCCGCGGGGAGGATGCGGTGGATCCGCACGATGGCCTCCACGATGGCCCGCCAGCCGGGTTCCCCGAGAAGGGCCTCCAGGTCGTTGGCCTTCGTCTCCGCGTCCGCCGGGTGGGCGGCCGACGGCAGGACCGCGGCAACCATGTCGGCGGAGCGGCCCTCGTCGCGCATCAGCTGGGCATAGCGGCCGACGACGAACTCTTCGGCCGCCGCGATCGCTTCCCGGGAAACCTCGACGCCCTGGGCCCTCAACGCCTCCGCCGCGGCCACCAGGCCGTCTCGCACACCAGTGCCGGCCAGCCCGGGAACCTCACGCAGCACGCGCACCACACCCAGTGCGGCCCGCCGCAGCCCATAGGGATCGGAGGAACCGGAGGGTTTCGCCCCGAGGGCGAACATCGCCATCAGCAGGTCGAACCGGTCCCCCAGGGCCAGCAGGGCGCCCGGGAGCGAGGCCGGGACCGCGTCGGCGGAGGTGTGGGGCTGTTCCATCTCGTGGAGGGCCTCCGCGACCGCGGGGGTCTCGCCCTTGCGGAGCGCGTACTCGCGGGCGACGAAACCGGCGAGGCCGGTCATGTCCGTGACGAGGTTCGTCGCCAGGTCGTACTTCGCCAGTTGCCCGGCGCGTTCCAGGGTCGCGGCCTGCTCCGGGGCGAGCCCCAGCCCCTCCCCCAGCCTGGCGGCCACCGCGGCGATGCGGCGGGCGCGCTGCCCCACCGAACCGAGCCGGTTCTCGAAGGTCAGTTTCTCGAGACCCGGCACGAAGACGTCGACCGATTCAACCTCGAGGTCCTGGTTCCAGAAGAACAGCGCATCCTCGTAGCGGGCCCGCAGCACCGACTCGTTGCCCGCCGCCACCACGGTCTTGTCGCAGGCACCGTTTGCCATGGTCACGAAATACGGCAACAGACGCCCCTCGGCGTCGCGAACCGGCAGGTAGCGCTGATGCTTGGCCATGACGGAGACCAGGATCCGGTCCGGGAGCTCCAGGTAGCGCTCGTCGAAACCGCCCAGCACCCCGAAGGGTTCCTCCACCAGGTTGGTGATCTCGTCAACCAGCGCGGCATTGTCCTTGAAATCGATGAAGCCGCCCACACCGGCCGCCAGTTTCTCCGCCTGATCCACGACCGCCTTCCGGCGCTCCGCGAAACCGAGCGCGATCCGCCCCTCGGCGAGCAGGCCCGGCAGGTCATCGGCGGAGGCGACCTCGTGGAATCCGACAGGAACACCGTCGAAGCGTCTCCCGCTCTCGGCGGATGCCGCGGTGGTGCGTTGCAGATAGGTGCTGCGTCCCGCAACCACCTCGGAGATGCGGGCGGGGACGACCTGTTCCCCCCAGAGCGCCACCAGCCAGCGCACGGCCCGGGAGAAGGACAGCTTCGGATCACACCAGCGCATGTTCTTCTCGGCGCGCAGCCCGGACACGCAGTCCTCGACGATGCCCTTCAACACGTCCAGGGCGTTGCGGCCCGGCGATTCGACGGCAACGCAGGCGTGTTCGGCGCCGTTCACCTCGGCCTTGACGACCTGCTCCAGGGTGACCCCCTGGCCGCGCATGAAACCTTGCAGCGGTTTGGTGGGGTTGCCGTCGGCATCGAAGGAAACCGCCCATTTCGGGCCTTTCCGCAGGTTCGTGGCGTCCGGTTCCCGGGCCGCAACCCCGTCGACGATTGCCACGATGCGCCTGGGGGTGCCGTCGACGCGGATCTCGCCGTGCGCCAGGCGTGAGGCCGCAAGCCCGTTCGTGAGGGTCTTGTTCACCGCCTCGACGGTGGGGCCGACGACGTGCGGGGGAAGCTCCTCCAGGCCGATCTCCAGGGCGAAGGTCCGGGGCCGGTCCGTGGCGGGTTCCTCAATGGCCTCCTCTGGTGTCCCGGTTTTCTTCTCGGTTTCCTTGAGCAGCGGGAAACCCAGCTCGCCTCGCCGTTCCACCCACAGCGCTGCGGTGTCGCGCATCAGACGGCGCATGGTTCTGAACGCCTGGGCGCGTTCCGTGGTGGAGATCGCGCCGCGGGCGTCGAGCACGTTGAAAGCGTGGCTGGATTTGAGGATGTAGGAGTGGGCGGGCACCGGCAGCCGTGCCTCGACCATGCGGGTGGCCTCCGATGCGTAGGCCTCGTAGAGCCGCCGGTTCGTCTCGATGTCGGCGTCGTCCAGGTAGTAGCGACTCATCTCGTACTCCTGCTGGCCGAACGCCTCACCGTAGGTCACGACACCGCCGTCGGCCTTGCGGGCGTAGGCGATGTCCTTGAAGTGGGTGACGCGCTGCTGTGCCATCAGGATGCGTTCGATCCCGTAGGTCAGTTCCACGGGAATCGGGTCGAGATCCTGCCCACCGACCTGCTGGAAGTAGGTGAACTGCGTGATCTCCATCCCGTCGAGCCACACCTCCCAGCCGAGCCCCCACGCACCGATGGCGGGCTGCGCCCAGTTGTCCTCGACGAAACGCACGTCGTGGGCGTCGAGGTCGATCCCGAGGGCCTCCAGCGACCCGAGGTAGAGCTCCTGCGGGTCGCCGGGTTCGGGTTTCAGGATCACCTGGAACTGGGTGTGGGTCTGCAGCCGGTTCGGGTTCTCGCCGTAACGGGAGTCGTCGGGACGCACGGAAGGTTCGACGTATGCGACGTCCCACGGTTCCGGTCCGAGGACCCGCAGCACGGTGGCGGGGTTCATGGTGCCGGCCCCCACCTCCGAGTTGTAGGGCTGCCAGGTCAGGCAGCCGCGCGAGGTCCAGTAGTCGGACAGGATCCGGAGAGCGTCTTGCATCGTCAGCACCGGGCCAGACTACCCGGCAAGCACCTCGCGCAGCACGTCAAGCGGCAGCGACCCGACCGCCAGGGCACGGTCGTGGAAGTCGCGCAGGTCGAAATCCTGCCCGGCCCGGCGGGTCACGTCGTCGCGGATCTGCTCCCAGATCCGCTGGCCGATGAGGTAGCTGGGGGCCTGCCCCGCCCAGCCCAGGTAGCGGTGCAGCTCGAAACGCAGCTGGTTTTCCTCCATGGCGACGTTGTCGCGCAGCAGCTGCCAGCACTTGTCGTAGTCCCAGATACCGCCGCCGTAGCGGTCGAAGGCGGGTTTCCCGAGATGGAGGCCCAGGTCGAGAACGACCCGGGTGGCGCGCAACCGTTGGCCGTCGAGCATCCCGAGGCGCTCCCCCGGGTTCAGGAAACCGAACTCGTCCATGAGACGTTCCGCGTACAGCGCCCAGCCCTCGCCGTGCCCGGAGACCCAGCAGATCAGCGACCGCCAACGGTTCAGGCTCTCCCCCTGGGCGACGGCCTGCCCGATCTGCAGGTGATGCCCGGGCACACCCTCGTGATGGACGGTGGTTTTCTCCTGCCAGGTGGTGAACTCGGTGACCCCCTCGGGAACGGACCACCACATCCGGCCGGGGCGGGAGAAGTCGGCGGAGGGTCCGGTGTAATAGATGCCGCCGGTCGCCGAGGGGGCGATCATGCCCTCGATGGTGCGCACCCTCGGGTCCAGGGTGAAGTACTTCCCGTCCAGGGCCGCGATGGCCTCGTCGGCGGTGCGTTGCATCCACTCCCGCAGTGCCCCGGTGCCGTGCAGCTGGTTCGCGGGGTCGGCGTTCAGCACGGCGATCGCGTCGGCGGTGGTGGCCCCGGGCCCCGCGACCTCGCGGGCGATGGCCTCCTGCTCGGCGGTGATCCTGGCCAGCGATTCAACTCCCCACTCGTAGGTTTCATCGAGGTCGATCCGGGCGCCCAGGAACTCCCGGGAGGCCCGCTGGTAGCGTTCCCGCCCCACCGCATCAGCTTCCCGGGCGACGGGGGCCAGGTCCTGGGTGAGGAACCGGGCCAGGTCCCCGAAGGCGCCGCGGGCGAGCTCCGCGGCCCGTTGCAGCTCGGCGCCGAGTGTTCCCTCCCGCCCGGATTCGGCCACCAGCTGGCGGAATCTCGACTTCTCCCCGGCCAGTTCGGTGGCCTGGGCCGCCACGTCGGTCACTGCGCGGCGGGCCGGGATGATTCCTCGTGCGATGCCCTCGCGCAGGGTCTCGACGTAGCCGCCGACGGCGCGGGACATGCCCGCCATCCGGGATGCGATGTTGCTCCAGTCCTCGTCGGTCCCGGTGGGCATCAGGTCGAAGATGTCCCGCAGCCACTGGACGGGCGAGTCGATGTTGTTGACCGCGGCGAACTGGTCACCTGCCTCAATGCTCTCCAGTTCGAGGCCGAGCCGTTCCGTCATGGCCGCGGCGGTGACCTCGTCGACCGCATCCGTTCTCGGGGTCTCCTCGACCAACCGGAGCGTGCGCCGCAGCTCATCTGCCCAGCGGCCGGTGCCCTCCGGGGAGTAGTCGGGCAGTTCGTGGTCATGTCCCGGCAGACCGATTCCCGTTGCCTCGAGGGGGTCGTGGGCCGCCAAGGCTTCGACATGGGCCTCGGCGACGGCGTCGAGTGGAGTGGATTTGCGCATGCACCCAACCTATCGGGTGATGAGCTGCCCTTTCCGAGTGCTCATCTCCTTGTGGGTGAACACCAGGGCGCGTTGGGCGGCGAAACTGATCGCGAACAACGCGACCTCGGTCAGCAGCTTCGCCACCGCCAGTGGCATGACGATCGACAGGGCCCGCAGCAGCACGTAGTTGGCCGCGAGAATTCCGCAGGCGAGGAGCACGTACCTCAGCGGGGTGCTGCGGTCGCCGTCACGGAACACCGCGTGCCGGTTGAGCAGGTAGTTGACGGTGGCGGACAGCACCCGGGCGGCGATCACGCTGAACAGCAGGTTGTGGGTCGCGGCAACCAGGAGCAGCAGGGCCACGAAATCGACGGCGAACCCGACCAGCGACGAGCCTGCGAAGGCCAGCAACGGCCGGTAGACCCGCCACGAATCCCGGATGGGACGGAAGTGGGAGCTCTTGTTGCCGTGCAGGTAGACGGTTTCGATCTCGGCCTCCCGGATGCTGATGCCTGCTTTCCTGGCCTGGAGCAGCAGGGACAGCTCGTACTCGAAACGCTCCCCCGGGATGGTTCCGAGCCATTCGAGCAGGCTCGGCGGGTAGGCACGCAGCCCGGTCTGGGTGTCACCCACCCGGATCGCGGTCAGGGTCTTGAACAGCCAGCTGGTCACCTTGTTCCCGAAGGCGCTGCGCAACGGCACCCGGCCGGTGAACCGTCTCCCCCCGAGCACCATCTCGCGGGAGCCGACATCGACCTCGCGGGCCACCCGCATGATGTCGGGCACCCTGTGCTGGCCGTCGGAGTCGGCGCAGACGACCACTTCACCGGGGTGGTGCCGCCCGGCGATGGCGAACCCGGTCTTGAGTGCGTGGCCCTTCCCACGATTCTCCGGGTAGCGGTGCACGGTGGCGCCGTGGATGCGTGCCAGGGCGAAGATCTCGTCGTGGTCGGGGCCGGAACCGTCGTCCACCACCAGGACGCTGGGAGAAGCGGGATGGGCCCGTAGCTCACGCACCAGCGCGATGAGCGAGTCGCCGGGTTCGTAGGCGGGAATGAGAACGAGCATGGTTTCACCTTCCGATCCACAGGATGTCGCTGGTGCCGCGTTCCTTGTTCTTGCCGAGGGGGTTGTTGACGAGGGAACCGTTGAAAACCATCTGGGTGGAGCCGCCGCCGTCCAGGTTGTAGGCGACCCGCGCCCCCAGATCCACGAAGAGCTGCGCGAAATCGGTCATGGTGATGCCGTTGCTGTACCCGGCGGAACGGCCATCCACCACGACGAAGACGAAATGATTTGCGGCGATCATTCCCAGTCCCGTCCTGGGCTGGGTGCCCTGGATGGAGTGGTTGCCGAAGTTGGTGTCGATCTCGAGTTTGTCGATGCCTTCAATGGCGGTTCCGGCGTCGACGAGCGTGGGACCGAAGGAGAGGGTCTGCCAGGCGCCGTCGGAGATCAGTTTCGCGGCGTTGGTGCTGGTTTCGTCATAGCTGACCATGGTGCCGTCCCGCATGATCGCCAGACCCTGGCGGGCCGGTTCGTCACGGAACGCGACACCGTCGCGGATGATGATTCCGGTGTCGCGGAAACCGTAGTAGTCGCCGTTGATGGCGAACAGGGCCCCGACGTTCTCCGCGATCGCCGTCGGGTACTCGATGATGTTGGTTCCGAAACTGTTCTTCGCGAAGGCGTTGCGCAGGGCTGCGGCGTCGTTCAGTTTCACGTCGGCCACGTACCAGGCCTTGGCGGAGTTCCCGGAACCGGAGGAGTGCGGGGTGATGGTGATCTGCCGGTCGCTGGAGGTGTAGGTCGTGCCCTCGAGCACCCCGTCCCCCGCCGAGGTGGCGGTTGCGGTGGCGGTAGCGCTGGTCTGGGTGCCGGGCAGCCCCTGGTAATCGGACGCCGAGGTGACATCGGTGTGCTCTATCAGGTACCGGTCGAGGGCCCAGGCCGTGCCACCCACCGCTGCGAGCCCGATGGCCCCGGCGGCGCCGGTGATGACGGCTCGGCGGGAGATGCGCGAGGTGGGTCGTGAGTTCGTCATGCCGAACACCTTCGTGAACCGCACTGTGCGGGACCTGTGGTGACGCTTCGCGCACGGCATGAGCATCGACGCTAGACTGTGCCATCGAGCCGGGGCGTTAGCTCAGCCGGTCAGAGCAAGGGACTCATAATCCCTGGGTCGCGGGTTCGAGCCCCGCACGCCCCACGAAAAGACGGGGCCCGCAGGAACTGGATTCCTGCGGGCCCCGTCTTCAGTGTTTTTCACTCACCGGTCTTCGGCAATCCGGGCCTGACGGGCACCGGCCTCGGGGAGACCGGCTGACTCGGAGACACCGATGGGCTCGGAGACGGCGGTCCCGAAGGAGACGGAGAGGGGCTCGGCGACACCACGGGAGGTGGAGGAGACACCGGGGTGCAGGCCTGCGCCGAGGACTGCTCCCCACCGTGGGTGAGGGTGGCCCGGTTCAACATTCCCGTCCCGTTCTCCCCCGCATCCAGTGTGCAGTCAGCGGCCGTCTTGGTGATTGCCGCGGACACCTTTGCACGAACCTCGATGACGAAGGTGTGAGAGGCACCTGCCTCAATGGCCTGGTTGGTTGCAAGGACCTTGTCCGTGACGCCGTCGAAACCGGCATTGGCCACCGGACCACCCTCGACCGAAACCAGCGAGACCTTCTCGATGGAAACCCCCTCCCCGGGCGCGGGGGTGTCGCTGAGGTCGTAGGAGCCCGCCCGGATTCCGGTGTTGGTCACCGTGATCCTGTACGTGGTGGTTGCGTCCTGGCCTTCCTGCCGGGTGTCCTGGATCTCCTTGGTCACCTTCACCTCCGGGGGGTTGAGGAAGGTGTTGACGACCTTGATGCCGATCTCGGAGATCGTGTTCGGATCGTCGGTTTCAACCGGGATGGCGTTGGCCCAGTCACCCGGGGTCACCTCGTGACTAGTGGCTCCTCCGGTGTCCGTCTCCTCACCGAAGCAGCGCGCACCCAGCGGCAGCCTGGCCTCCGCCCCGGTGGCGTCGGTGACGGTGACGCTCTGCCCGCCCTTGAGCTTGACGGGACCACTGAACACGGTCGTCCCGGCCGCACCGTTGGCATCAGGCAACTGGCAGGTGACGGTGACGGTGAATTCCTTTTCCTTGGCGGCCTCCACCGCTGCCGCATCCCCGGCCAGTTCCTTGGTGACCTTGACCTTTCCGGCCGAGTAGTAGTTGGTGAGTGACGCCTTGACGCTCTGGCCCACCAATCCGTCAGCATCCCAACCGATGGTCACGGTGCTGGACGGGGGCTGTGCTTGCGGATCGGCATCTGCGGCGTCCGTCTCCGTGACCACGCAGACGCTGCCGACCGGGATCCCGGTGATCGGGTCGCTGTCGGCCGAGGTGGCGCCGTCCCCGACTTTCACCTTGACGTCGGCTTTGTTCAGCACCTCCTTGCCGTCCAGGGTGCAGACCACGGAGAAGGTGAACTCGTCCCCGCCCGCGAAGGGAGCCACGCCCTGTCCTTCGAGTTGCTTGGTCACGGTGAGAGCACCACTGGCAACGTAGCCCGCATCGATGGTCGGATCATCGGTGTTTTCCGGCAGCACCACAGGAGCGCTCTGGCCGGTGGTGGTATCGGCATTCGAGTCGAGAGCGGTGTCGGATCCGGCTGTCTGCTGGGTGAAACCGTCTCCCGCCTTGCCGAAGGTGACGGTGTATCCGGCCGCGTCGGAGGCCCGCAGGTTCGGGAAGCCGTAGGCGCCCTGGGCGTCGGTTCTCGTGCTGAGCAGGACCGCGTTGCCCAGGTCGTCGGTTCCCTTCAGGCTGACCTCCACCCCGGCCACGGGCGGTTCGTCCGATCCGTCGAACTGATCCTGGATTCCGTTGCGGTTGATGTCCAGCCAGGTGCGGTCGCCGATGCTGCTGCTGATGACCTGCTCCGTGCGGGCGATCGGACCGACGGGGAACTGGAAACCAGTTGCCCGGGCGAACGCCTTGTTGGTGTAGATGTCTCCCTCGGCGTTCCCGATCCCGACCATGGTGATGTCGAACTCGAGAACCTCACCGGAACCGAATGAACCGGGTTGGATCACCCGCAGGGCAGTGACCTCGGAGGCCGCGGCCGGGCAGGTGCCCGTTCCGTAGACCGCATTCCCGCCCGCCGGGGAATCGCACCACGTGGTGCTTCCCGTCGCGGAATTGCTGGCGTCATCCGGGTCCTGGTTCACATCACCGGCCGAGGTGTAGAGAACCTTCGCAGCCGCTGTGCCCTTGGTGATGGCAGCCGACTGGAACTCGAAGGTTCCGGAGTACTTCGTCTCGGTCACACCCGTCAAACCGGTGGTGACGCCGTTGCGGGGCAGGACATCGATGACGTCCGGGTTCTTCACGCTGTCGGCCTCGGGGCTGGGCAGCGTGTTGGTCAGGCGCACCCGCCACTTGTTCGGCTCATTGGTGGTCTGGCCCGGGAGGTTCACCTGGGTCACGGGGGTCAGGGCCTTTTTCTGCAGCTTGATCCCGGCCAGATTCGCGGTGACGATCTCCGCATGATCGGTGCGCTGTTCCAAGGTGGAGGCGTCGTCCTCGGCCCAGACCACGACATCGTTGATGTACGTTCCGTTGACCGCGGCCGGGGAGATCTCGGTGGTGACGATGATGGGTTCCATGGCCTTGTTCACCTCGTGACCGGGGAACACCCATCGCAGGTAGGTCTCCCCCGCGTCACAGGCCGGGCGTTTGGCATCGGCAGGGGTGGAACCCTCGGAGACCACGGCCGGACTGATCGAGGCGGAGGTGAAAGAAGCGGCGGTGGGGAGACAGTCCTCCACCCACACGTCCTTCAGGATGCCGGGAACCTGGGCCGGCGAGGTCAGGGAAGCAGCGAGCTGGAACTGGGCGATGTCGCCGCCGGTCACCTGCGGGGGAACCGAGCTGAAATCGCCGGAGGTTCCCTTGCGGACCTGTTTGTCAACCCGGACCTGGGCGGCTGCCAGGATGAGACGATCCCCGTACTGGCCGGAGTGGTTCGCCGGATCGTAGCTGGAACGCCCCCACGCGGCACTGTGGTCCAAGAGTTCCTGCTTGGTCAGTTCCGCCATGTTGACCCGCTTCACACCACCCCAGTTCGGCAGGATGTCGCCGGTGGGGCGGCCGGAGTCGACCACCTCGTGGCTGATGGCCACGACCATCCGGACCCCGACGCCGACCGTCTCGTTGTTGGCGACGGGTTCGGGCAGCACCGTGTAGATGCGCACCCGGGAAACCGCGGAATAAACCCCCCGGGCCAGCAGATCCGGATCATTGCCCGGGACAGCGGCCGGATCGTCGTACCAAGGACCTTGGGCCTCGCCACATTCCGAGGCCTCACCATTGCCCCCGGGCGTCGCGGAGTACTGAACCTGGATGCTGGGTACCTGGGAGGATTCCGTCGCGTAGGTGGCGCTGCCGTTCACCAAGGCATTGTTGTAGCCGGAAACCCACACAGGTGCGCCTGCGGAGGCAACCTTTTGGAAATGAGCGTTGGGGTCGGTGCTGGCCGGGACGTTCCTGGCCTCGAGTCGCAGACGTGAGCTGTCCCAGGAATCGCACATCAGGGCGCTGATCTTTCCGGGGAATCCGGGATTGCTCCCGACTATCTCGAGCTGGGACTGGATGTCCTGGGTGGGAGCAACGGTGATGCCCCCGGACATCCGGGTGGCGCCTCCCGCTGGTCCTTCACCCTGGGATGAATCCGATGGACTGAATTTTTGTGCGCTCATGTTCCCCGGGCTTCCCGGAACACCTTCGAAGGACTTGGAGAAACCCGTCCCAAGGCTGACCTGGGGAGTGGTGCTGCGGTGATTGTTCCAGTCCTTCTCGTCCTGCGAGTCGTCACCGGGCGCAGCGCTGGTCTGAACATCCGCGGGGGTCAGGCCGGTTATGTTCAGGTTGGTGTAGGAGTTCTTGGTGGCAAGGGTCCAGGTGTTGTCCGCCTCCACACCGAAATCCTTGATGGTTGCCACGGGCGTGTAGACGATGAACGATGTGGAGACCGCGTAGGCCGTGTCCGATGGGATGGCGTTCCCGGCTGGCCTGAGTGTCTGTCTCGGGTAGGTCCACAGGGTCATGTCGGCATTCTTGACCGTGAACTTGGCGGGTTGTCCCGGGCCGTCCTGGGTGATTTCAACCTTTCCCGAGTCCCTCACCGAATTCAACGGGGTTCCACCGCTCACACCGATCTTCGGGCCGGGCGCGCTGTAGAAGTAGTCGTACGGGTAGACGCGGCTGCCGTACTTCGCCAGGTCCGCCTTGATGGCTGCGATCTTTCCTGCGTCCAACCCGGGATACATCGCCTCGGGAGTCACGTCGTCGGTCCACGTGATGTCCCCTGTCGCGGGCATGGCTCCCTTCCCACCGGCAGGAGCGCCGATGAGCGCGGTGTAGGCGGTCATCTTGCAGGTCACGGACTTGTCCCATGGACAGGCGGTGTTGGTGGGGCCATACACGTAACCCTGGTTCCGCGTGGGCGAAATGCTGTTCTTGGAGATGTCCCACTTCAACCGGGAGGAGGCGGTAACGGTGGCCACCGTGGGACTGGAGACCGTGGTCGCGCCATCCGCGGCGAGCTCGGCCGAGGCCAGCGGTAGGGCGGTTCCGTTGGGCACGAGATTGCTCACCTTGGCCGTGAAATCGAAGAAATCAGAGCTGGCAGCAGGCTTGCTCCCGAGATTGCAGACGAGGCTCTGCTCAGGCATGGAATCCAAGGAGTTCGCCGACAACGGGAGCTGGGGCGTGGGCAGTTTCTCCGGGGTCAGGGCCGATCCCGGACCCGTGCAGAATCCGGGTAGCTCCTCCATGTAGATTCCCTTGGGGAAACCGATCTTGACGGTGGTGTTGTCCCCGGCATCCAGGTTCACCCCGTATTGGACCCTGTAGGTGATGCTGTCGTTGACCCGGACAATTCCGTTGGTTGCGCTGGAGTCGTTTCCCGCCGAGTCGTCGGCATCGAATGACGAGGTGCCGTCGCTCTTGACCGTGACATCGATGCTCAGTTGTGGGGCGGCGTGTGCGGTCACGGGGGACATCGCCCCGAGCAGGGCACCAATCCCCAGAATGGTGAGGGCACGTGTTCTCCACCTGCCAGCCGTCTTCAGAGCCATTTCTTCCCCCTTGGGCGCATCGACTAGACACCTGTCGCCGGGAACCGGCGAAAATCAGGCAGCTGCATCATAACCGCAAACATCGTTCGACACTAACCAAAAGGTTGGGGAAACCAGATTCCATGCGGTGAATCGCGTTCAGGGACGTTCCCCGATCCCATCCGTCCGGGGAATACGAACCGCTTCCCTGCGAGGTCAGCCCCAAAGCCGGAAGACCTCCCGGATCTCGGTGGCGCCGTCGACCTATTCAAGAGTCCTGTCGATGGTCTCATCCATCTTGAGGGCGGCCTGAATGCTCGGCGCGGCGTTTCCCCCGGGGACGTCTTCTCCGCCGAATCGTGGGGCGGGGCGAGTTCGATGGTTCCGGTCGGTTTATCGAGGATCAAGGTGGTGGAACCGAGGATTGTCCAGCACAGTTCGGAGGAGCACAGATGCCTATCCGCCGCCGCCTCGGCCCGGGCGTGGGCATGAAAATCACCCGTCCGCAGGTTCCTGCGGACGGGTGATTGCTGCTCTACCGCGATTCGCCCCTCCGGGGTTTGGCCGATTCGCTCTCCTGGAGCTTGGCCCGCTCCAAGGCGCGTTTCCTGGCCGTTTCGGAACGCTCGGCGATGCGCTGGGCGTTCTGCTCGTTCCGGGTCAGGTTGCGGCCGGATTCGGGGTCGAAGACCATCATGTTCTCCGGCATGAAGTAGAGCCTGGCCTCCTCACCCTCCAGGATCTGGGACCTGGGGTCGAGGTTGACGATGAACTGGGTGCGCATGCCCTCGCCGTCGAGGTCCCGGTCCAGTTCCTCCAGTGTGCTCTGCACCGAGGGATCGGACTGGAACGGGATGTAGGCGTACTGCTCATTGCCGAGCCATTCGGTGACGTCGGCCACCGAGCTGAAGACCACCGCCCCTGCGGGGGGAGTTGCCACGTCGGCGTCCTTGATGTGTTCGGGACGCAACCCGACGATGACGACCTTCTTGCCGGCCAGGTCCTCGCGGGCGCTCTCCGGGATGGGGACGGTGGCCATGGGAAGTTCCAGGTGACCCTCCCGAACCGTGGCGGGCAGGAAGTTCATCGGCGGCGACCCGATGAAACCCGCGACGAACAGGTTCACCGGTTCCTCGTACAGTTCCCTCGGGGAGGCGCACTGCTGCAGCACCCCGCGTTTCAGCACCGCGACCCTGTCCCCCAGGGTCATGGCCTCGGTCTGGTCGTGGGTGACGTAGATGGTGGTGATGCCCAGCCGGCGCTGCAGGCGGGAGATCTCCGTGCGCATCTGGCCACGCAGCTTGGCGTCGAGGTTGCTCAACGGCTCGTCGAAGAGGAACGCATCGGCCTCCCGGACGATCGCACGTCCCATCGCGACGCGCTGCCGCTGGCCACCGGACAGGTTGGCGGGTTTGCGTTCCAGGTGTTCTGTCAGTTCCAGCATCTCGGCCGCTTGATCCACCCGGTTCCGGATCTCCTGTTCCGGGAGTTTGTTGCGGTTGAGGCGCAGCGGGAAGGCGATGTTCTCCCGGACCGTCAGGTGCGGGTACAGGGCGTAGTTCTGGAAGACCATGGCCAGGTTGCGGTCCTTGGGGGCCAGATCGTTCACGGGTTTCCCGTCGATCAAAAGCTCCCCGGAGGTGATGTCCTCCAGTCCGACGACCATGCGCAGGGTCGTCGACTTGCCGCAGCCGGACGGGCCGACGAAGATCATGAACTCGCCGTCTGCAATGTCCAGGTTGACGTCGTTGACGGCCTTGAAACCGTCTCCGTACTCCTTGACGATGTTCTTGAGGGTGATTTGGGCCATAACTTTCTGCTCCTTGTCGAGGTCAGCCCTTGACTGCGCCAGAGGTGAGGCCGGAGACGATCCGGCGCTGGAAGATGAGAACGAGCACGACCACGGGCACCGTCACGACGACGCCCGCGGCGCAGATGGCGCCGGTGGGTGACTCGAACTGGCTGGCGCCGGTGAAGAAGGCCAGCGCCGCCGGAACGGTGCGTGCCTTGTCGCTGGTGAGCGAGATCGCGAAGACGAAGTCATTCCAGGCCGTGAAGAACACGATGATCGCGGTGGTGAACACCCCGGGTGCCGCCAGGGGCACGATCACCTTGCGGAACGCCTCCCAGCTGCTCGCACCGTCAACCTGGGCGGCCTGTTCCATCTCCCAGGGAATCTGCTGGAAGAAAGCGGAAAGGGTCCAGATCGACAGCGGCAGCGTCAACACCAGGTAGGGCAGGATCAATCCCGGGATGGTGTCGAACAGGTGGATCTGACGCCACAGGTCGAACAGCGGGGTGACCAGCGAGATCACGGGGAAGAACGAAACCGTGAGCGCGGTGCCGAGGATGAGCCGCTTGCCCGGGAAATCGAGCCTGGCGATGGCGTAGGCGCAGAAGGTGGCCAGGATCACGGCGATGAGCGTCGCCACGAGAGTCACCAGAATCGAGTTGAGCAGGGCGGGAAGGAACAGGTCCTTCGCACCCCCGGTGAAGATCAGCTCGTAGTTCTCGAAGGTGGGGTGCACAGCCCAGAAATTGCCGTCGGCGCGGTCCGCGCTCGGTTTGAGCGACAGGTTGACGATCCAGATCAGCGGGATGATCGTGTAGACGATGATCGCGATGGTTGCGATGAGCTGCCAGAACTTCTGGCCAGCGGTGAGTTCACGAGTCATCTCCGCTCACCTCCTTCCCTTGGCGAGGTCCACGCGGAAGCCCTTGACGAAGATCACTGCGATGATGACCACGCACAGGAACAGCAACACCGAGACAGCTGAGCCGAGGCCCACCTCCGTGCGCGAGATGGTCTGGTTGTAGGCGACCAGGGACAGTGAGGCCGTGTCGTGGCTGCCCGCGGTCATGATGAAGATGTTGTCGAAAATGCGGAAGGCATCGAGGGTGCGGAACAGCAGCGCAACCATGATCGCCGACTTCATGTTGGGCAGCACGACGCGCCGCATCCGTTCGCCCCACGTGGCGCCGTCGACGATCGCGGCCTCCTCCATGGCCGAGTCGATCTGGGTCAGGCCCGCCAGCAGCAGCAGCGACATGAAGGGTGTGGTCTTCCAGATCTCGGAAACGCAGATCGGGACCATGGAGGTCCAGAACCCGCCGAACCAGTTGAAGTCCTTGGGGAAGACCCCGAAGCTCAGGCTGTGCAGCAGGGGATCGACGAATCCGGTGTCGGTGGCGAGAGCGTAGAACCAGGAGAACGCCGAGACCACGGTGATGATCGAGTACGGGATCAGCACGATGGTGCGCAGCAATCCGCGGCCGAGGATGATCTTGGCCATCGCCAGGGCGATCAGGAACCCGAGGACGAGTTCGACCACCACCGTGACGACGGTGATGAACACCGTGGTCCCGAAGGCCTGCCACCAGAGCGGGTCGCGCAGGATGATCAGATAGTTCCCCAGGAACACGAATTTCTGCGCCCCGGGATCGGTGAGCCGGTACTTGAACAGGGAGCTGTAGACGGCCTGGAGGATCGGGTAGAAGGTCACCAGGACCATGATCACGAAGGCCGGGCCGGCGAGTTTCCAACCGAGCCTGCGTTCCTCCCTGGCGCGATCCGATATGCGTGACTTGCCGGAACTGGACTTGCTCACAGTAACGCCTCCCCCTTGAGAACCTTCAAGATCAGTTCGGTGGACTGTTTCGGTGTGGTCGCCGGATCCACCGAGTCGGGCGGCGACCAGGTGCGCTGGATCGCCGTCGACAGATCCCCGTAGTAGGCGGTTCGGGGCCGCTGGACCGCGGCGTCGAGCGACTCCCTGATGGCGTCGGCCATCGGGAACTTCTCACGGATCTCGGCATCATCGAAGACCGCCGCCCTGGAGGCCGGGTTACCGGTGCCCAGCATGTAGTCCTTCTGGTGCTGCTCGCTGGTGATGCACTTGATCGCCTTCCAGGCGAGATCCTGCTTCTGGGAGGCCGAGTTCACCCCGAGCTCGATCCCACCGAACGGCGGTGCGGATTCCTTGTCCGCGTCCACCCGGGGATAGGTGGTCCAGGCGACGTCGTCGATGAAGGAAACCCCGTTGGCCTTCATGGCAGCGTATACGTAGGGCCAGTTCAGCATGAATCCCGAGCTGTCCTCGGCCTGGAACATGTTGAGCGACATGGTCTCGTCCATCGACGACATCGCAGGTCCGACGACCCCGGAGTGGGAGAGTTTCGAGATCAGGGCCGCGGCCCGCTGGCCGGCCGGGGTGTCGAGTCCCAGTTCGGTGTCCTCGGCGGTGGCGCCCTCGTTCTCGACGATCTTCCCACCGGCTCCCGAAACCAGCGCGTTGATGAGGACGGTGTATCCCTCGTAGCGCTTGCCCTGCACCGCGATGTCCTTGCCGGTTGCCTTGGCGGCCTCCATCAGCTGGTCGAAGGTGACGGGCCGGGTCATGTCGAGTCCGGCCTGTTGGGCCACTGACTTTCGGTACCACAGCAGCTGGGTGTTGGCCCAGAATGGTGCCGCCACCAGCTTGCCCTTCCAGTTGGATGCGTCCAACGAGCCCTTCACCCGGTCCGCGGTGAAGTCCTGTTTGTACTGTTCGGGGACATCCACCAAGTAGTTGGCCTCGGCGAATTCCGGTACGACCACAGGATCCAGGCTCATGATGTCGACCCCGGAGTCGTGGGCCGCCAGGCGCCGGATGAGCTGTTGCCGCTGGTCCGAGGCATCGTTTGGTAGTTGCTCCACCCTGATGGTGTATTCGCCGCCGGAAGCCGCACTGCACTCGGCCGCCAGCTGCGCCTGCCCGCCCCCGGTCGCGGAGGCCCCACCGCCGTCAGGGTTTATGAACCATGTCAGCGTCGTACCTCCCCCCGATCCTGACGAGCACGCCGCCAAACCCGGAGCAATCAGAGCGGCGGTCGCCAGAAACGCGACTGCCCTGGTTTTGAACCTCATCGTTCTCCTCACGAACTGCAAAGTTCTCTCTGCGTTGAAACTGCGTGTTCTCGTCACCCTAGAGGAAATCCGGGCCGTGTGGGAGAAAAAAATCCAAATCTTGGCATGTGTTCGCGTGCCCGGGCGGGAGGACCGCGCGCGGCACCGGAAACGACGAACGCCCCGCCCGGTGAGGTTTCACCCGGTCGGGGCGCAGAAGATGCAGCTCCCCGGACTGGACTCGAACCAGTAACCCTTCGATTAACAGTCGAATGCTCTGCCAATTGAGCTACCAGGGATCATCACGGCCTGCTGGCCACGCGGAGAGACTCTAGCAGGGTCTCCCCGGGAACGCCAATCAGCTCGGCTGGAGCATGGTGGCGCTCTCCACACCCGTCAGCACGAGGTGATCGACGCGGTTGAAGCAGCGCAGCTCCGTGTCATTCCCGGGGAACAACCGGAACCACGAGACCGAGGTGTTGTCGAGGGCGAACCAGCTCGAGGTCTCCCCCACGATCTGGCCGGAACGCCGGGTCAGCTCGGAGGGGCAGAACAGGGCGGTTGCGAACAGGGAACCGATGGCCCCGTGGCTGACGAGCACCACGCAGTCGTCGGGGTCGAAGTCCCGGCGCAGCCACGTCACCAGGTCGTTGGCGCGCTCGATGGCCTGCTCGAGGGTCTCGAACGGTCCCTTCCACCAACCCTCCTCCGTGACCTCCTCCGGTAGCACGATCCGGGGCGAGACCTCCTGGAGCACCGAGCGGGGCGATCCCGGATGGTGGCGGTGATCCGTGATCGGGCCGACGAACGGTCCGCTGCGTTCCATCAGATCACTCCTGACCGTCACCTCCATGTCGAGGACCTCGGCCAGGGGGGCCGCCGTTTTCAGGGCCCGCATGAACGGCGAGGAGAACAAGTGGGTCGGGTGCGGGACGAACCCCGGGAACCAGTCGGCCAGCGCCCCGGCCTGGCTCACTCCGAGGTCGGTCAGCCCGGGGTCGGGCACCCTGAGTGTCTCGTCGCGTTTCTCCGCCCAGGTCTTGTTGTTGATGGATTCGGCGTGCCTGATGAAGATGATGTCCACGAGGGAAGAACCTACCGTTCAGAACCCGTACTCGGATCTCAGCCGATCGGTCTCTGCCACCACGAAGGCCGCCGTCCCGGGATCCTCCAGACTGGCCCCACCGCTGGCGCTGGCCAGCCAGGTCACGTCCCCGTCCAGGAGGTTGCGGCGGGCGATGATCTGCACGGCCCCGCGTGGCAGGTCGTGGTTGAAGGTCATCACCGTCGACGCGAGCACCCGTTCCCGGAAGATCGACAACAGCTCCCCCGGGGAGTCGAGCACACATTCGAAGCGTTCCCCACCGGCTTCCCAGAACAGCGCGGATCCCTCTTCCCGCCATCCCCCGCGAAGCACCTCGTCCCATCCCCAGCCCCGCCACCGACCGTCGAGTCGCGCAACGAGCATGCCCGTGGTGGCCACCACCACTCCCCCGGGCCCCTCGGCCCACCCGAGCGTGCGGCCCCGGGCTCCGGTGACCGCCTCCACATCCGGGCGATGGGGCATGTGGCGTGTTCTGTTCGGCATGGACCAATTGTGCCCGCGAAACGGTTGGGTGTTTCCCCGGGGCGGTCGGGTGTTGTCACTTCTCCCCGATGTGTTGGCGATCCTTCCCGGTGCTCTGGTCCCGGTCCTCACGCGGTGGCAGCGTTCCGGTCATGGACACCACGAAACTCGTTTTCCCGGCCCCGCTGCCGTGCGCCGAGGAGGAGAAGAACCTGGCCAGGAGGATCGAGGCGGGGCTCTACGCCGAGCACCTGATCGCCACCGGCGACCACCGCCACCCCCACAGCGCGCTGAGACGGGTGGTCGAGGATGGTTCCCGGGCCTGCGAGACCCTCTTCCGGAGGAACCTCCGGCTCGTCATGAAACTGGCGGGCCGGGCCGCGAATCGCACGGGCCTGCCCCTCGACGACCTGTTCCAGGAGGGGTGCCTGGCACTGGGTGAGGCCATCCGGCACTTCGATCACGGGCGCGGCATGCGTTTCAGCACCCTCGCCCACGAATACGTCTCACGGGCCCTGGGGCGTGCCGTGCGCACCCGGTGCGGGAGTCTGGACCTGGTGAGACCCGCCGACGGCAGCCGCCGCCCGGTGCAGTTCACGGACCTGGACCAGGCGCCGTCCCGTCTCCTGACCTGCGACGGCGGTTTCGAGGTGGTCGAGTCCTCCTCCATGGATTTCCTCGACCTGTTGGGGGTTGGCGGGTTGGTTCTGAGGCTGCGTTTCGGGATCGGGACCGCCTGCCACACCCGCGACCAGGTGGGGGTCGCGCTCGGGATGTCGGCGACGAGCGTCAAACGCATCGAGGAACGCGCCCTTGGGGAGGCGCGTCAACTGTTGGACGCGGAACGCTGCCGGATCGAGGTCCTCAGGAAAGGTTCTGTTCCAGGAGCCGCTTGCGGCGCAGCTCGAGCCCGGTCAGCTCCTCGAACATCGCCTTGTGCGGTTCCGGTTCCTTGACGGGATCGGTTCGCTGGAGCCTGGATTTCAGTCCGGTTATCCGCCGGGACAGATCGGCCAGCTGGAGCCGGTTCGTGTGGGCCAGGGAATAGTTCTCGTCCGCCTGTCGCAGGAGGGGTTCGACGAGCAGCATCACGAGCAGTTGGAGCACCAGCTCGTTGGGGCAGCGTCGTCGCAGCTCCTCCGTCCAGCCGTCCCCCGGTTCGGTTGCGGAGATCACCCGGAACACCGCGGCATAGCCGGGGTGGGTGAACTGCTCGGGCCGAACCGAGTTCCAGGCCTGGTCGAAGGTGAACGGGTACTGGAGCATCAGCTTCAGGGTGTCGCGTTCCAACCGCAGCGCAGGGTCGTTCGGATCGGGCCAGTCCGCGTCGGTCCTGCCGGGCCTCGGGTTCGAGTACCGCTCGGCGCTGCCGCCCGGGGCGCGGCGGGACCGGTTCGCGGCCTCCCGGCGCACGTCCTCCAGGTCCATGCCGAGCATGTCGGCCAGTTCCCTCAGGTACTGGTTCACCAGGGATCGGTCACGGATCGCACCCAGCAATCCGGCGGCCTCGCGGAGCGCACCCAGGCGCCCGTCGGCGCGTTCCAGGTCGTAGCCCTTCAGGACGTTGGACATCACGAACCGGTACAGCGGGATCCGCCTGCCGACGAGCTCCCGGACCGCGGCCTCCCCGTCGCGCTGCCAGAGGTCGCAGGGATCGAGCCCCGACGGTTCGACCGCGACATAGGTCTGGACCATGAAGTGGTGGTCCCCCTGGAAAACCTTCAACGCTGCCTTCTGTCCCGCCGCGTCGCCGTCGAAGGTGAAGACCACCTCACCGTGCAGCCCGTCATGGGTGCCGAGGAGACGCTGGAGCATACGGGCGTGATCGTCACCGAAGGCGGTTCCGCAGCTGGCCACGGCGGTGTCGACCCCGGACAGGTGGGCGGCCATCACATCGGTGTAGCCCTCGACCACCACCGCCTGCGCGCGTTTCCCGATGGCCCTACGGGCCAGGTCCAGGCCGTAGAGCACGTGGGATTTCTTGTAGACGGGGGTTTCGGGGGTGTTGATGTACTTGGCCGGCAACCGGTCGTCGTCAAAGATCCGGCGACCGCCGAAACCCAGCACCGAGCTGGCCGAGTCGCGGATCGGCCACAGCAGCCTTCCGGAGAAGAAGTCACGGCCACCGTCGCGCACGAGTCCCGCCGCCCTCAGCGTGGCCTCGTCGAAACCCCTCGAGGTGAGCGCCTGCCTCAGCGCGTGCCCGCCACGGGGGGCGTAGCCGAGCACGAACTGTTCCGCGACGGCCCGGTCGAAACCCCGCTGGTCGAGGAACTGGCGCGCCGTCACGGCCTCCGGGGAGGCCAGCTGGGTGGCGAAGAACTCCTGGGCGGCGGCGTTCGCCTCGAGGATGCGTTTGCGCTGTCCCGGCGGCTGGCCGGGTCCCTGACCGTCGTCGGTGATCCTCAGGGTGATCCCGGCGCGGTCCGCCAGGGTCTGCACGGCCTCGGTGAAGCTGAGGTTCTGCTGGCGTTGCAGGAAGGTGATGACGTCACCGCCCTCACCGCACCCGAAGCAGTAGAAGAAACCACGCGACGGGGTGACGGTGAAACTCGGGGTCTTCTCGTCGTGGAACGGGCACAGCCCCTTCCATGACCCACCGCCCGCGGAGCGCAGGGCGACGTAGTCGCGGACCACGTCATCTATCCGGCAGCGCTCCCGAACCAGTGCGATGTCCTCGTCGTTGATCCGCCCTGCCATGGCGGGAAGTGTAGTGCGGGTTCACAACCAGCCGCGTTCGGTGGCGATCCGCGCCGCCTCAACCCGGTTGGCCGCGCCCGTCTTGCCGATCGCGCTGGACAGGTGATTGCGCACCGTGCCCGGGGACAGGAACAGTTTCCGGGCCAGCCTCGCGACGGGTTCCCCGTCCCGGGCCAGACGCAACACCTCCTGTTCCCTGGCGGTCAGGGGGTTGGGGCCACTGAACAGCAGATCGTTGGCGAGCTGCGGATCCACGGTACGAAGACCCGCGTGGGCGCGCCGCACCGCCTCGGCGAGCCGCGCCGCCGGGGTGGTTTTCACCACGAAACCGACGGCCCCCGCATCCAGTGCGCGTCTCAGGTAGCCGGGGCGGTCGAAGGTGGTCACCATCACCACCCGCACCCCGGGAAGCTGGTCCCGGACCTGCCGGGCCGCTTCCACGCCGTCGATACCGGGCATCTGGATGTCCAACAGACACACATCGGCCCCGGATTCCCGGGCCGCGGCCACCACCTCGTCGCCCCGCCCGGTCTGGGCAACCACCTCGATGTCGGGTTCGAGGTCGAGCAGCGCCCCCATGGCCCCGCGGACGAGAGCCTGGTCGTCGGCGAGCAGCACCCTGATCACCACATCGCCACCACCTCGAAACCCCCGAGCGGGGATGTGCCGCAGCGGAACTCACCGCCGGCCGCGGCCACCCGTTCCCGCATCCCGGTAAGACCGTTGCCCTCTCCCCCCGCGTATCCGTCACCGTCGTCGACCACCGAGAACCTGCCGGGGGCGAAGGAGATCTCGACGCGTGTGGCGTGCGCGTGCCGCAGCACATTGGTGGCCGCCTCCCGCAACACCCAGCCGAGCACGAGCCCGACGGGTCCGGTCACCTCGTGCGGATCCCCGGTGACGGCGACCTCGAGACCACCCGAGAGCAGCACGTCACGGACACCGTCGAGTTCCTCGGCGATGGTCCGCCCGCGCTGATCGGTGACGCTGCGCCGCAGTTCCTCCTGGGCCTCGGCCAGGAAGATCCGGGTCCGGGCCAGCTCGGCGCGGGCACGTTCCGGGTCGGAGTCGAACAGGCGTTCCGCCAACTGGAGCTGGAGGTTCGCCACCGTCAGGGAGTGCCCGAGCAGGTCGTGGACATCACGGGCCATCCGTTCTCGCTGCTCCAGGGCGGCGCGCCGCCGGTCCTGTTCGGAAACGGCGATGCTGCTCTCGATCATCTTCACGGTGAGCAGACCGAGAACGGCGACGAGTGCGGTGATGAACATGATGGGGCTGTTGTCGGCATCCGGTTCGTTCATCAGAACCAGCATCAGGAAACCGGAACCGACCAGCACGAAAACGGCGGGCAGGCGGACCGGGGGCCACAGGCCGTAGCTGGCGAAGGTGACCAGGAAGGGCAGCAGGCTGATCGCGTCAAGGCCGATGGCCCAGCAGAGCACACCCATCACCGCCAGCACGGAACCGCCCCGCAGCAGCTGCCAGCGCCTGCCGGCCGCGTCGAGCTGGATCCCCAGGTCCCGGAAACCCGCGAGGTAGACGGGAACGAAGAGGACCAACGCGAGCAGGCCCACGAGGCAGCGGACCCGGTCCTCCAGCACCAGCAGGGAGTGAACCGGGAAAACGAGGCACACCAGCCAGACGGAGGCGATCAGGACCCCGACGTGGGGGCCCTTGACCACCTCCAGCAGCCAGTTCCTGAAACGTTTCACTGGCGTTTCCTGGAGCGTCTCTGGCCGAGCACCGCCATCCCGGAGAAGACCAGCAGCCATACGAGGCAGTTGGCCAGGAGGAGCCAGATCGAGTCGGTCTGCAGCGGGTTGGTCTGCTGGATCTCGCCCTCGACTTGCGGGTACCTCACGAGGCCAACATAGCCGTACATGGGGGTGAACCTGGCGATGTCGAGCATCACCCCGGTCAGAGGCATGAACATGTTCCCGAGGAAGGCCAGGAAAACCACGGTTCCCGACGCCACCCCAGCGGCGCTCTCGGATTTGAGCAGCAGTCCCATCGCCAGCCCGTAGACCCCGAACAGCCCCGCACCGAGGATGCCGATGGCCCAGGAAGCCACCCAGACCCACCAGGCATCGGCCCTGGCGCCGGTGAGGGCCCCGACGATGAACACCAGGCCGGATGAGAGGGCTCCGAGCACGATGGCGACCGCGACCTTGTTCGCGACGAGACCCAGCGGCCGCTGTTTGGTCAGGGCCAGTTGGCGGCCCCAGCCCAGCATCGATTCGGTGGCCGCCGTGGCGGCGACGGCGGTGGCAGCGATGACGGCGCCGTAGGCCCCCATGGAGGACATGACGTGGAACCCGACCGTGCCCCGGCCCAACTGGAAATCGGAGTACTGGGCCCTGCCGAACAGCAGGTACATGAACACCGGCATGGCGAAGGTGAAAAGCAGGTTGGTGACGTCCCGGAAACAACGGACCAGGTCGATGCGGATGTAGATGGGATTCACGTTGATCACCTCGTCTCCGTGAGGGCGAGGAAGGCATCCTCCAGGCTGGGGGCGACCACCTCCAGGTCGTGGGCACCCCGCTGCAGCAGGACCAGCGCCAGGGCGTCGGCATCGGGAACCATCACGCTGAGCCGGGTTCCTTCCAGGGTGGCGTTCCTGCCGAGGAGTGGCCGGAGTTCCGTCACCAGGGCATCCGCACGATCCGCTGGCAGCAGGGCGGTGACACGGCGGCGGCTGGTCAGGGCACGGATCTGATCGACCGTGCCGTCGGCGATGATGTGGCCCTTCGCGATGAGCACGATCCGGTCGGCGAAGTTCTGTGCCTCTTCCAGGTAGTGGGTGGCGAACACGATGGTGCGACCCTTCTCCGCCTGCTGGTGCATGGCCTCCCAGAAGTCACGCCGGGCGGTGACGTCGAGTCCCGCGGTGGGTTCGTCGAGGATCAGCACCCGGGGGTCGGTGAGCAGGGCCAGGGCGAATTTGATCCGTTGCTGTTCCCCGCCAGAGCAGCGGGAGACGCGTCTCGGGGCGATCCTCTCCAGGCCGGCGATCGACATCACCGCCCCGATCCTGGGGGTGGCATCCTGCAGGGCGGCGATCGCCCGGATGGTCTCGCCGACGCTCATGTCACGCAGCAGACCCCCCGTCTGCAGCACCGCCCCGACCATTCCCCGCCGGATGGCCTCCCGGGGTTTCAGATCGCAGACCCGGACCGTTCCCGAGGTGGGGCCGGTCAATCCCAGCACCATGTCCAGGGTGGTGGTTTTCCCGGCCCCGTTGGGACCGAGAAAGGCGACGATCTCCCCCGGCTCCATGGCCACGTCGATTCCGGACACGGCCTCGATGAGGCCGCTGGGGCTGCGGAAGGTCTTGCGCAGCTGCTGCAACTCGATGGCGTTCATGTCCTCAGGATCGCCACCGCCCGGGCCCCGGACCCGGGGCGTCAATCACGAATCCGGCATGACAAATATCACGCCCGGTCCTGCGAACAGGGGTTCAGGCTCCCCGCCCGATACCCTTGGGCAGCAGCGCCCGGTCCCAGCCGAGCAGGCGTTCGGCGTGGTCGAAGGCGAACCGATCGGTCATTCCCCCGACATAGGTCACGGTCCCGCGCACAAGATCCTCGGTGCGGTACTCGGCGGGCAGTTGCCCGGGGTGTTCCAGGAAGTACTCGACCAGCCCACGCAGCACATCCACCACCGTGCGGGACTGCGCCACCGACTCGGGACGGGTGTAGATGCGTTCGTAGTTGAAACGGCGGAGCTCCCCCAGGGCCTCGGCGGTCAGCGGGTCCATGCCGACGGTGCCGGTGGTCATGGTGGTCTCGATCACGGCCCCGATGAACCGCGCCAGCTGGATGCGGCGCTCGGTGCCGACCACCTCGGTCACCGCCGGGGGCAGCTCGGCGGCGGTGACGATTCCCGCCGCGATGGCGTCCTCCAGGTCATGGGCGCAGTAGGCTATCCGGTCGGCCCAGCTGACGATCTCCCCCTCCAGGGTGGCGGGTGCGGGTCGTGACCAGGAGTGGTTGCGGATGCCGTCGAGGGTCTGGGAGGTCAGGTTCAGGCCCTTGAGCACCACGTCGGCACCCCACGGGCCGTGGTCGTAGCCCTCCGGCAGGAAGGCGTCGAAGGCATCCTCGGAGGCGTGACCGCCGGGCCCGTGACCACAGTCGTGGCCGAGCGCCATGGCATCTGTGAGGACCGGGTTCGCCCCGATCCCGCGGGCGATGGCGACGGCGCACTGCGCCACCTCTATGGCGTGGGTCAGCCGGGTGCGCTGGTGATCGGTCGGGTGGACGACCACCTGGGTCTTGCCCGCCAGCCTCCGGAAAGAGGCCGAGTGGACGATGCGGTCCCGGTCACGTTCGAAACAGGTGCGGAACTCGCAGGGTTCCTCCTCCCGCTGCCGCTGCCCCGCGCCGGAGGCGAAGGTTGCCGCCGAGTTGAGGCTGAGCCTTTCCAGTTCCTCCCTTTCCTCCCTGCGCCTGGGTGGGTAGGGCATGACCCGGGCCTCGGAGTCGCGGTGGGCCACCACCACGTCATCGCCGTGGCCGTGCATGGTCCTGGCCCATTCGCGGGCTCTGGGGAGCGGTTCGTTCATCGGGGAAAGCCTACGAGGTCCCGGAAAGCCGCACCCCGTACACTCACCGGTTCGGGCGGATTCAGCGTTCGTCGCGGGGCAGCCATTTCGTGAGCTCGTTGCCGGTGTAGAGCTGACGCGGCCGGCCGATCCGCTGAGCGGGATCGTCGTTGACCTCTTTCCAGTGCGCTATCCATCCCGCGGTGCGCCCGATGGCGAACAGCACCGTGAACATGTCGAGGGGAATCCCGATGGCCCGCAGAATGATGCCCGAGTAGAAGTCGACGTTCGGGTAGAGACGACGCTCCGCGAAGTAGTCGTCGGCCAGTGCCGCATCCTCCACCTCCCGGGCGATGTCGAGCAGCGGATCGTCGATGTGCATCGACTCCAGGAGCTCGTGGGCGGCTTTCTTGAGGATCTTCGCGCGCGGATCGAAGTTTCGGTAGACGCGGTGCCCGAACCCCATCAGCCGGACCCCGGATTTCCGGTCCTTGACCCTCGCCAGGTAGGAATCCACCGACATGCCCTCGTTGCGGATCTGTTCCAGCATCTCGATCACACCCATGTTCGCACCACCGTGCAGCGGCCCCCAGAGGGCCGTGACCCCCGCTGACACGGCGGTGAACAGGTTCGCACCACTGGATGCGACCATCCGCACCGTGGAGGTTGAACAGTTCTGTTCGTGGTCGGCGTGGAGGACGAAGAACATGTTCAACGCGTGGGCCACCTCGGGGATGACCTCGTACTCCCGGTAGGGCACGGTGAACATCATGTGGAGGAAGTTCTCCGCGTAGGGCAGGTCGTAGCGTGGATAGGCGATGGGCTGGCCGATGTGGCTCTTGTAGGAGGCCGCCGCGATGGTTCGGGTCTTGGCCAGCAGCAGCGCCGCGGCCCTGCGGAACCCGGCCTCCCCCGTGATGTGGATCTCGGGCAGGTCGTAGGCCTGGATGGCGTTGATCATCGCGGAGAGGATCGCCATGGGGTGAGCGTCGACGGGGAAACCGTCGAAGTGCTTGCGCATGTCGCGATGGAGGGAGGAGTTCTCGGTCAGCAGCTGGCGGAACTCGTCGCGTTCGTTGTCGTCGGGGAGGTCGCCGAAGATCAGCAGCTCCGCCACCTCGATGAAGGAGGAGCGGGCGGCGAGATCCTCGATGGGAACCCCGCGGTATCGCAGGATGCCGTTTTCACCATCGATGAAGGTGATGGCCGAGCGGCAGGAGCCGGTGTTGCTGTAGGAGTCGTCGAGGGTGATCAGGCCGGTGGTGGAACGCAGCTTCGAGATGTCCACCGCCCTCTCCCCCTCGGTTCCGGTGACAAGGGGCAATTCGTGGGGGATGCCGTCGACGATCAGGGTCACGGTATCGGACATCGTGGCTCCTTCGTTTCTCGGGGATTCGATCACCGTATCCGGGTTGTGTGACGTCCCTGTTACGAAACGGTGAAGGAAATCCGTCGTCTATCCCCCGCTGACGCCATCCTCGGCGTCCGTGAGGTCGAGTTCGCAACCTCTGGTGTCAGAGTACCAGCCGTGGGGAAGGACGACCCTGCCTCTGGGGCCTCCCTGCCGGCCCCTCGGGGTGCCGAGTTCCTGGACCGGGAAGGGCTGGTCGGCGTCGAGGAGACCGACCAGCGTGCGCAGCTCGTCGAGCGAGGCGACCATGGCGAATCGCCGCCTGAGTTCCCCGACGGGGTATCCCTTGAAGTACCAGGCCATGTGCTTGCGCAGATCCACCACCCCGCGTTCCCCCCTCAGAGCGGTCAGCAGCTCGGCATGACGGATGATCATGGCGCCGACCTCCCCCAGCGTGGGCCGGGCGCGCCGGGGTTCCCCGGCGAAGGCGGCCGCCAGGTCGCCGAACAACCACGGCCTGCCGAGGCAACCGCGTCCTATGACCACCCCGTCGCAACCGGTTTCGGCCATCATCCGCAACGCGTCCTCGGCCTCCCACAGGTCACCGTTGCCCAGCACGGGGATGCTCACCGCCTGTTTGAGTTCCGCGATCCTGGACCAGTCCGCCCTGCCGGAGTAGGCCTGCTGCACGGTCCGGGCGTGCAGCGCGATGGCGGCGGCCCCCTCCTGTTCCGCGATGGTACCTGCGTCGAGGAAGGTTTCGTGGGCCTCGTCTATGCCGATCCGGGTCTTGACCGTGACAGGAACTCCGAATTCGTCGGCGGCCCGCACCGCCGCACGGATGATGGCACGCAGCCGGTCGCGTTTGTAGGGCAGCACCCCTCCCCCGCCCTTCCGGGTGACCTTGGGGACGGGGCAGCCGAAATTGAGGTCGATGTGGTGGACGCCGTGCCCGGTGATCAAGATCCTCACTGCCCGGGCCACGATCTCAGGGTCCACGCCGTAGAGCTGCACCGAGCGGATGGTCTCGCTCGGGTCGAAGACCAGCATGGAATGGGTCTTGTGATCGCCTGCGACGATTCCCCTCGAGGTCATCATCTCGCACACGTACAAACCGGCCCCCTGCTCCAGGCAGAGCGCCCGATAGGCGGCGTTCGTGATCCCGGCCATCGGGGCCAGCACCACCGGGAGCCCCACCACGACGGCGTCGCGTCGACTGGGTGCGTGCAGGCGTAACGGCTCGGTCACTCCGGTTCCCCTTCCATCTTTCGGACCGGGAGATTCTACGCGTGGTTGGATGGGGCCATGAATCCGTTGCTGACCGCCTCGCCGTTGCCCTTTCAAATCCCCGACTACGCCAACCTGACCGATGCACAGTTCAAGGAGGCGATGGAGACCGGTCTTGCCGAGCAACGGGCCGCCCTGGAGGCGATCGCCACCAGCACCGAGCCACCCGATGTGGAAAACACCATCGCCGCCTGGGAGCTCAGCTCGATGACGCTGGACCGCGCCGGTTCGGCGTTCTGGGTGACGAAGGCCGCCGACGCCAACGAGCAGCGTGATGCCGTCGAGACGGCCCTGGCCCCGAAACTGGCCGAACACGGCAACGCAATCCTGCTGGACCGGCGCCTCTACGATCGCCTGGTGGCGCTCCGCGCCCGGGCCGAGGCGGCGGAGGTGAACCTGGATGATCAGGACCGTTACTGGCTGGACGAACACATCCGCGAGTTCGAACGTTCCGGGATCCTGCTCGACGCCGACGCACAGCAGCGTCTGCGGAAGTTGAACGTGGAACTGGCGGGACTGTCCGTGGCCTTCGAACAGGCCCTGGTGGAGGGCCGGAACGCCGCGGCGGTGCTGGTCACCGACCCCACGGAACTGGCCGGACTCGATGAGGACGGGATCGCCGCCGCCAGGCAGGCGGCCCGGGCCCGCGGACAGGAGGGTTGGCTGATCGAGCTGACCAACACCACGGGCCAACCGGTCCTGGAGAACTTGACGAACCGTGACCTGCGCCGCCGCGTCCTGGAGGCCTCCCTGGGGCGGGGGCTGGGAGGTGAACACGACACCCGGCAGCTGGTGCTGGGCATAGCAAGGCGCCGCGCCGAACGCGCCCGGCTCCTGGGTTATGAGCACCACGCGGCCTGGGTGGCCGCCGACGGCTGTGCCCGCACCACCGAGGCCGTCCTCGACCTGCTCGGGCGGGTGGCGCCGGGCGCAGTCGAACTCGCCGGCCGCGAGGCCGCCGAACTGCAGCGGGCGTTGGAACGGGACCACCCGGGGGCGAGGCTCGCCGCCTGGGACTGGGAACACTATGCCGCGAAGCAGTCCGCCGCCGAGGCCGTCGACCCGGCCGTGCTGCGTCCCTACCTGGAGTATCACCGGGTGCTGCACGAGGGGGTCTTCGCCGCCGCGACGGCTCTCTACGGCATCACCTTCCACGCGCGGCCCGATCTGCGCGGTTTCACCCCGGAGTCCGAGGTGTACGAGGTTCGTGAGGAAGACGGCACCCCGCTGGGTGCGGTGATCCTCGATCCGTTCACCAGAGCCACCAAGCGTGGCGGGGCGTGGATGACCTCCTTGGTGGACCAGTCGGAGCTGACCGGCGCCCTGCCCGTGGTGACGAACACCTGCAATTTCACCCGCCCCGTCGAGGGTGCTGCCTGCCTGCTGACCTGGGACAACGTGATCACGATGTTCCACGAGTTCGGTCACGCCCTCCACGGCCTGCTCTCCGAGGTCCGGTACCCATCGCGAGCCGGAACCGCGGTTCCCCGCGACTTCGTGGAGTTCCCCTCTCAGGTCAACGAGCTGTGGGCGTGGGACCAAGCCCTGGTTTCCCGGTTCGCGGTCCATCACGAAACCGGTGAGCCGTTGCCCCCCGAGCTGGCCACGAGGCTCCGGGTCTCCAGGTCCGCGGGTGAGGGGCACCACACCCTGGAACTGGTGGCCGCGATGCTGCTGGACCAGGCCTGGCACACCACCGCCCTGGAGGAGCTGCCCGCCTCCGTGGAGGAGGTGGAGTCCTTCGAGGCCGCGGCGTTGGAGCGGGCCGGGGTCGCCCATGAACTGGTTCCCCCGCGTTACCGTTCCTGCTATTTCAGCCACGTCTTCGGCGGCGGCTACGCGGCCGCCTACTACGGATACCTGTGGGCCGAGGTCATGGACGCCGATGCCTGCGCATGGTTCGCGGAGAACGGTGGCCTGTGCCGGAGTGCCGGCGAACGCTTCCGCCGCGAGTTGCTGGGGCGCGGCGGAAGCATCGAACCCATGCAGGCGTGGCGCAATTTCCGCCGGGCAGACCCCGATGCGTCGCACCTGCTGCGCCGCAAGGGGCTTCCCGTGGCGCAGCGGTGAAGGACACGAAGACGCGGGAAAGGTTCCGGGCCGGGCCCGGGACCGGTGGGAGAAGACTCGGACCCGGTTGACGCGATTGCCCGCTCAGTAGGCGAGACTCAGCCGGGTCGCGAGGGCGGCGGCTCCGCGCGCCCAGGCGTGGAAATCCTGTTCCGCTACCACGAGTTCGGGTGGGTCGATGTCCTCGAAGCGCCGTTCCGTCAGGACCTGGCGTACCCGGTCCATGCGGTTCTCGAAGTGGACGATGCCCTCACCGGTCAGGAGGATCCTCTCCGGTCCCCAGAACTGTTTGGCCAGCACCACCAGTTCGCCCAGGGCGGTGGCCGCGCGGTCCAGCACTGCCGAGACCGCGGGATCGTCGGTGAAACGCAGCTCCGCCAGGGCGACGTCCCGCCCCGCTGCTTCGCTGGCCGCCGCCCGGAGGGGCCCGTCGGCCAGGACGTCGTGGAACTTCTGCCCCCACGTGGTCCACGCCTCCCCCACCATGCCGGTCGATCCCTGGTGCCCGACGAGCAGCTCATCGGCTATCACCGCCCCGGCCCCGACCCCCGCGCCGACCGTGATGACGGCGAAGTTGTGGGTGCGGCGCCCATGACCCACCCAGTGCTCGGCGAGTGTGAGGGCGTCGACGTCGTTGGCCGCCTTGCAGGGAAGCCCGCAGGTCTCGGTCACGAGCGCCGCCAGGTTGCCGTTCTCCCAGCCGAGCAGAGGCGAGGCACGCACCTCACCGAGCGGGTCCACCGCCGCCGCCAGTGCCACTCCGACCGCGCTGGGTTCGTGAGCGGAGAACTCCTCGACGATCCGGGCAACGGCCTCCGCGGTCGATTCGAGGGTGGATGTGTCCGCGGAGCGGACAGCCGTGGCCCGCACGTGACCGGCCAGCCCGGTGACCACGGTGTGCAGTTCCCCCGGTATCACCTTGATCCCGACGAATCTCGCGGCGTCGTCGACCACCACCAGAGGAAGCGCGGGCCGTCCGAGCTGTTTCACCGGCACGGGCCTTTGCTCCTTGAGGATCCCCGCCGCGACGAGCGGGGTGGTCAACCTGGTCATCGAGCCGGAACTCAAACCGGTGCGCTGGGCGACGCCGACCCGGGCGATGGGACCGTGTCGCAGAACCGTTTGAACCACTAGTCGCGACGTTGGATCAATGGAGTTGAGAATCACTGGTTTCCTCCCGGTGGTAGTCACTACGATGTTAGCGACAACAGTCGGTTGACTTGGTGGTTCACCTCACTCAGGTGGCTCACGTCCTTCTGCCCGATGAACACCGCCTCGAATCCGGGAGTGGTAAGGGCCGCCACGTCGGCAGCGTTCATGGTCACCGCCAGGTTCTGGGTGGTGCCCTCCTTCACGTGCGAGGTGAAGGCCGTGACATCCAGCCCGGATGCGTCGCGTACCTGGATGGAACGCTCCATCGCCTCGAACCTAGCGGGGAAGACCACCCCGGTGTCGGCGATCTTCATCTGGCATTCGGAGGAGCCCAGGTAGGCCGCCCATTTCCCCGCAGCCTCCTTGTCGTCGGCGAATCTGGTGACGGAGTCAGCCAGGCCGTTGAAGGGGCTCGAGCGATGTCCGGTGGGGCCGACCGGTGTCGGGGCGATCTTCAGGTCGATTCCGGGGATCGACGCGAAACTGGAGATCATCCAGGAGCCGTTCATGCCGAGCACGGCTTTGCCCTGGGCCACCTGCTGGTAGGAACCCGACTGTTTGCCGAAGGTTTCGTAGGAGGGCATGTAGCCCTTCTCCACCAGGCCGAAGTACCAGGCCATGGTCTTCTGGAAGTTGGGGTCGTCCAGGTTGAAATGGGTTCCCCAGGGGTTCTTGTCGAGGGGTTCCCAGCCGATGGAGCCGGTGTAGGCACCCCACTGGGTCTGCCCGAGATTCTCACCCCCGGCCCCCTCCGAGGCGAGTCCATAGACCACGACGTTGTTCCTGTCAAATCCCGGTTCGTCGCCGCGGACACCGTTGGCGTCCACGCTCAGGTGGGCGATGATTTTCTCGAAACTGCCCCCGTCGTCGGGATTCCAGTTCATGTTCATCAGCTGTTCCCGGGTGACGCCTGCGGCATCGGTGACCTTCTGGTCATAGAAGTAGGCGATGGTGTCCCAGTCCTTGGGGATTCCGTAGCGTTTGCCGTCACGTCCCTTCCAGAGACCCGCCAGGCCCCCTACGTAGTCGGAGTCGCTGACGTCGCGGGTTGCTTCGAGGTCGTCGAGCGGGACCAGGACCTCAAGGTCGACGAACTGTGCGTACTTGGTCAGGTGGTTGGTGAAAACATCGGGCGCCTGGTCCGCGATGAACCCGGCGGTCAGCTTGCCCCAGTAGTCATCCCAACCGTACTGGGTGATCCTGACCTTCAGTCCCGGGTTCGCCTCCTCGAAGGCGTCGGCGCAGGCCTGGTAGCCGGGTTGCTGGGTGGCGTCCCACAGCCAGTAGTCGATGACCCCGTCCGGACCACCGCCCTTCGCGGCGCAGCCGCCGGTGAGCAGTGTTCCCGCGGTCAGCAGGGACAGGACCGCTGCGGTTCGTTTCTTCATGGTGATCCTCACTTGATGCCGCTGAAACCGATGGAGTTGACGATGCGCTTGGCGCTCAGGGCGAAGAGCACGAGCATCGGGACCGCAGCCACGAGGGCAGCCGCCATGAGACCCGCCCAGTCGGGACCGGTGCTGGGGGTCTGGGAACGGAAAACCCCCAGCCCGACGGTGAGGACCCGCGAGTTCTCGGAGTAGGAGACCATCAACGGCCAGAAATAGTCGTTCCACGAACTGATGAAGGTCAGCAGGGAGATGGTCGCTATCGGCGCCGCCGACATCGGGAGGATGAGGCGGAAGAAATTGCCGATCTTGCTGGAGCCGTCGAGCAGGGCGGCCTCCTCCAGTTCAACGGGCACGTTCATGAAGAACTGCCTCAGGAAGAACACCGCGAACGGTGTCATGAGCATGGTCGGCAAGGAGATGCCGAGCAGGGTGTCGATCAGACCGAGTTGTTTGATGAGCACGAAGTTCGGCAGGAAGGTGAAGATGGCAGGCACCATCAGGCCTCCCAGGAAGAGGCCGTAAACCAGGTCCCTGCCCTTCCACTTCAGTCTCGAGAAGGCGTAGGCGGCGCAGGCGGAGAAGAACACCTGCCCGACCGTGACCAGGGTCGCGACGACGATGCTGTTGCCCAGGTATCGCCAGAAGTCGATGGACTGGCCGGAGCCTCCCTCCGCCAGCGCCTCCTTCCCGGCCTGGATCCCGAAGACCCGGGCGAAGCTGCCCGTGTTCCAGTCGGTCGGCAGCCACGATGTGGCGCCGCCGTAGAGGGAGGAGTTCGAGGACAGTGCGGTGCGCAGGATCCAGTAGAGAGGGAACAGGGTGATCAGCATGATGGCCCCCATCACCACCCAGGCGAGGATCCTTCCCCATGCGAGACGACGGTGCTCATTGGCCCGGACCGGGCCGGCGATTGCTGCTGTTGACATCTCGTGCTCCTCAGTTCAGGTCGGTCTCACCGGCGCGGGTCAGCCGGTACTGGAAGAAGGTGATCACCACGAGGATCAGCAGCAACGCCACGGACAGCGCGGACGCGTAGCCGAACTGGAACCTCCCGAAGGCCATGTCGTAGATGTAGAGCTGGAGCACCCGCGACGAGTTGACGGGCCCGCCCCGGGTGGCGATCGCCACCGTGTCGAAAACCTGGAACGAGCCGATGATCGTCATGATCAGCACCAGGGCCAGGATCGGGCGCAGCAGCGGTATTGTGATGCGCCAGAACATCTGCCATTCCGAGGCGCCGTCCACCCGCGCGGCCTCGTAGGCGGATTCGGGGATGGTCTGCAGTCCCGCGAAGATCAGCAGCGCCGTGTATCCCATGTGCCGCCACACGTTGATCAGCGCGATCGTGGGAATGACCGTCGATTCCTGGGACAGGAAGGGGATCGTGTTCAACCCCATCGAGGCGAGAACCTGGTTCCCGATTCCCAGCTGGGTGTCGAGGATCCACATGAACACGAGCGCAGCCACCACGTTGGAGACCAGGTACGGGGTCAGCACGATGGAGCGCACCCATGTGGACTGGGTGAGCCTGTGCATCAGCACCGCGATGAGCAGGGCCAGCACGGTCTGAACCCCGATGTTGACCACCACGTAGTAAACGGTGACGCCCGCAGCGTTCCAGAAAACTGGGTCCTCCAGCATGCGGAGATAGTTCTTGAACCCGACGAACTCGGGTTGCGTAAGCAGGTTGTAGTTGGTGAAGCTGAGCCAGATGCCGTTCAGCGTCGGCCACAGCAGGAAAACGATGAACCCGACGAACGCGGGCGCAATCATCGCCACGGCGAGGAGCAGATCGCTCCTACCCTTCTTGCCAGCGCCCACCCGGCCGGACACTGGCAGTCCTGGACTGGTCATGACATACCTCCGTTGGTACGAATGACTTAATTCTGCAACAGAGATATATCGTGGCGCAAGCCCTCTGAGCCAGATTTTCAGACCTTCGTGACGACGAACAGGACGGTTGTGGCCGGTCGGAGCACCGGAGCCCGCAGACCGACATGCATCAGCTGCGCCCCCGTCAGTTCGAGGGGATGCCCGGCGTTGAGCCAGGGCACCTGGTGGGCCGGCGCCAGCGCGGGGCGTTCAATGACCCGGACCCGGTAGCGCGGCCCGGGTTCCAGGCCCGGGAATCTCAGCACACCGAGGTTCACCGCGGGCGTCGCCTCGAGCACCGAGAGGGAGTAGATCCCCCCAAACTCGTTGACCACGCCCTTGAACCAAACCCCGGGGTCCGGCATGGCGACCCGCACCAGCCGCCCGGTCAGCAGCCTCCCACGGTGCTCCTTGTACCAGGCGATCCACCAGGCCAGCTCCGCGATTTCCTCCTCCGAGGCCCGGGCCAGGTCCCACTCGATCCCGAGGTGCCCGAAGACCGCCGTGGCGGCGCGATGGTTGAGGTCGTGCCAACGCCCCGTGACGTGGGAGCGCCCCGAGGCGATGTGCGATCCCAGTAACTCCGCGGGCAGCAGCTGGGAGGTCCACCAGAGCATCCGCTGCCGGTCGTCAGGGTCGATGTTGTCGGAGACCCACACGCGTTCCGCACGTTCCATCACCTCCAGGTCGATCCGGGAACCACCCGAGGAGCAGGACTCGAACTCGACCTGCGGGAAGCGGCGGCGCAGTTCGTCGAGCAGCGCGTAGAAGGCGCGCGTCTGCGCCGCGACGGCCGGGCGCCCGTCAGGAGCGGTGCCCGCGTCGTTGAGGTCGCGGTTGTGATCCCACTTGACGTAGGAGATGGCGTACTCCTCCAGGATGGCCGACATCTGCCCCAGAACGTGCTCGTAGGCCCCGGGAATCGACAGGTTGAGCACCTGCTGGAACCGGCCCTCCAGGGGAAGGCGGTCGTCGAGCTGCATCAGCCATTCCGGGTGCGCCCGGGCCACGTCGGAGTCAGGGTTGACCATCTCGGGTTCGAACCAGAGGCCGAACTGCATGCCGAGCTCCGTCACCCGGTTCACCAGCGGATGCAGCCCGTCTGGCCACACCTCGGGGCTGACGACCCAGTCGCCGAGGCCGGCGTGATCGTCGCGGCGGGCACCGAACCAGCCGTCGTCGAGCACGTAACGCTCCACCCCGAGGGCGGCGGCGCGCTCCGCCAGGTCGATCAGGCGTGCGGGGTCGTGGTCGAAGTAGACCGCCTCCCAGACGTTCAGGCTCACCGGGCGCTCGGGCCCGGGGTGCACGGGCAGGGAACGCAGGTGCCGGTGGAAACGGTCGGCCTGGGCATCCAGGCCGACGGCGTGGTTGAAGTAGACCCAGGGTGAGGTGTACTCCTCCCCGGCTGCCAGGCGTCCCTCCCCGGGCAGGAGCAGTTCGCCGCCGCCGATGAGCTGGGTCCCCACGAAATCCCGTTCGGCGATGTGGACGTGGTTCCCGCTCCAGGCCACGTGGCAGGCCCAGATCTCGCCGTCCTGGTATCCAAACCCCTCCTCACCCAGGCTGAGCACGAAGGCCGCATCGGCGCCGGTCCTGCCGTGGCGACCCTCCCTGCGGTGCGCCCCCATCGCGAACGGGCGGCGCTGCGGCATCCGCTCGGCCGCCCAGCGTCCCCCGAAGTCCATGAGTTCGCGGGCCTGGCCGGGCACCGGCATCCTCAAGGTCAGCTCCGTCACATCGAAGACGCCCTCCCCCGCATTGGTCAGGGTGGCGCGGGACCTCACCAACCCGGTCGGCAGCAGCTCGACGACCAGCAGCATTCGCAACCCCGCTGGGATTGCCTCCAGCACGTACTCAACCTTCGCGGGCCCGGCGGCGACGAAGCCCTCGACGGCTGTTCCGTCGACGCGCACCTCGTTCACGTGCCAGTCTGGGCTCCAGGCCCTTCCTTCCCGGGACCCGATCAGGCCCGGCGTCCCGGTCCAGCCGTAACGGGCCTCGGGAACGATCCCCAACCGCGGGCCGAGGTCGACCGAGTTCCCCGGGATCATCCAGGCGGATCCCAGCCGCAGGGTCTCGAACCCGGCTTCCGAGACCTCTCCCGGATCGCCGCCCCAGTGCACCACCTCGGGCATTCCGTCCGGACCGGCCGTCAGCAGCAGTGCGACCCCGGCGGAGCGAAGGACGATTCGCGAGCGCATGTCTCCTCCCGATAATTTTCGGCGTTGAAGTTATTCAACAGGGTAGCCTTCTCACGAGAATTTCAGGAACCGCGGAGCCATGGATCGTCCTCCCGGGTCAGTTCGTCGGGATCGAGATACGCGGAGGGCTCGTCCACGGCGCGCAGCAGCACGGGGGTCAGCAGGAGCTTCGTCTCATTGCCGGAGAACGCACGCCGGTAACTACCGACGTCACGCCACCGGCTCACCAGCGCCCACAGCCCGGGTTCGTCGAGGTTGACCACCAGGTCCACGCCGAGGCATCCCGGGCGGGAGCGCCAGAACTCGGCAACCGTTCGCAAACCCTCGGCGAGTTCCTCGTCGACTTCACGGAACCGGGAGATCGCAAGCACCGGCCAAGGCTACCCGGGATTTTGGTCACACCAGGAAATAACCGATAATGATTATCATGAAACCACGAATCCTTGCACTCGCGACAGTCGCCACGCTGGCGCTCAGCGCCTGCGCATCAGGTACTCCGACGGCCAGTCCCCCGGCCTCCGATGCCGCCAGCAGTGGTTCGAACGGAGCCGCGGCCCCGGGCGCCACCAAGGTCTCCGTCGCTTTCTATCCCCTCGAATACGCCGCCGCCAAGGTGGGTGGCGACAAGGTGAGCGTCACGAACCTGACGTTGCCGGGCCAGGAACCACACGACCTGGAATTGACACCACAGCAGGTCGCCAGCCTGGAGGAGGCCGACCTGGTGGTCTACCTCAAGGGTTTCCAACCCGCGGTCGACAAGGCGGTGGAGCAGTCCGGCGCCAAGAACAAGCTCGACCTCTCCCAAGTGATCCAGCTGCGCCCGGCCGCCCAGGAGCACGACCACGGCACCGATGCGGGTGAGACCGAGGACCACGACCACGGCACCGATGCAGGTAAGACCGAGGATCACGACCACGACCACGGAACCACGGATCCCCACTTCTGGCTGGACCCCACCCTGGAGGCCAAAGCGGTCGGCGCCATCGCCGACGAGCTGTCAAGGATCGACACGGGCAACAAGAGCACCTACGAGACGAACGCCAAGGCCGTCACCGACGACCTCACCGCGCTGGACGGCGAGTACAGGGCGGGACTGGCCAACTGCCGGGTCAAGACGATAATCACCACACACGCCGCCTTCGGCTACCTGACCGAGCGTTACGGCCTGGAGCAGGTCGGCATCAGCGGACTCTCCCCCAATGAGCAGCCCTCCCCGGCCCGCGTGGCGAAGGTCCAGGAGGAGGCCAAGGAACACGGCGTGACCACGATCTTCTTCGAGACCCTGACCTCCGACGAGGTGGCCAAGGCAATCGCCGGCGACCTGGGTCTCAAGACCGCCGTCCTCGATCCGATCGAGGGCATCACCAGCGAATCCACCGGGCAGGACTACCCGTCGGTGATGAAGGCCAACCTCAACACCCTCAAACAGGCCAATGACTGTTCCTGAGGCTGAAGCGCTGGTGACCGCCGAGGGGATTCACGTCCTTCTCGGCGGCCTGCCGGTTCTCCAGGACGTCAACCTGCGCATCCATGCCCGCGAGGCCGTGGCCATCGTCGGTCCGAACGGTTCCGGCAAGACCACCCTGCTTCGCACCCTGGTGGCGTTGACCCCGTTCCAGCGGGGTTCCGTGGAGCTGTTCGGAACCCCGATCCGACGGTTCCGGGACTGGCACCGTGTCGGATACGTCCCCCAGCACGCCACGTTGAACGTTCAGAACGCCACCGTGCGGGAAGTGGTCACCTCCGGTCGGCTGGGGCATCGCGGACCGTTCCGGTGGTTCACCCGCGCCGATCGAATGATCGTCACCGAGTCCCTGGAACGCGTGGGCCTGGCGGACCGGGCCCGGTGGCCCTTCTCTCCCCTGTCCGGCGGCCAGAAGCAACGGGTGCTCATCGCGCGGGCCCTGGCGGCCCGACCCGATCTGCTGGTGATGGACGAGCCCCTGGCCAGCGTCGATCCAGACGGCCAGACCGCTCTGGCCCGGCTGCTGGGTGAGCTTCGCGACGAAGGCCTCGGGGTGGCCGTCGTGCTCCACGAGCTCGAGGCCATGGCGGAGGTGCTGGACCGTGTCGTCGGGCTGCGTGACGGACGGGTCGTCAAGCAGGCCGACGGAATCAAGCGGATTCCCTCCTCCCCCCTCGGCCCCGGCCATGCATCCGGAGGTGGACGGTGAGCATCCTCTCGTACCCGTTCATGCAGCGAGCGTTGCTCGCGGCCCTTCTCAGCGGTCTGGTGGCTCCGGCGATCGGCATGTACATCGTCCAGCGGCGCCTGTCATTGCTGGGCGACGGGCTGGGACACGTCGCAGTCATGGGGGTGGGACTGGCCCTGTTGACGGGAACCGCTCCACTGCCCGTGGCCGTGATCACCTGCGTGATCGGTTCCGTCGCCGTCGAGCTGCTCCGGCAATCCGGCAGGACCTCGGGAGACCTGGGGCTGGCCGTGTTGTTCTACGGTGGTATCGCCTCGGGTGTGATGATGGCCGGGATCGCCGGACAGGGCCCTGCCGGTCTGTCCGCCTACCTGTTCGGTGCCCTCACCTCGGTGAGCGGATCCGACCTCTGGGTCATCGCGGCGCTGGCGGTGGCGGTGCTGGTCTTCTCGTTGGGGTTGTCGCCACGGCTGTTCGCTGTCTGCGCCGACGAGGACTTCGCCCGGGTGCTCGGAGTCCGGGTGAAACTGTTGAACCTGCTCGTGGTGGTGATCGCTTCCGTGACCGTGACCCTGTCGATGCGCACGGTCGGGCTGCTCCTGATCAGTGCGCTCATGGTGATCCCGGTCGCCACCTCCCAGCAGCTCTTCACCGGTTTCCGCACCACCCTGCTGGGCGCGATGGGATTTGGTGTCGCCTCGGCGCTCGGGGGCACCTTCGGTTCCTACCACTGGAACACCGCAACGGGGGCCACCATAGTCGTGGTGGCCATTGCCCTGTTGGGGATCGCAACCCTCGCCGGAACCCTTCTTGCCCCGAGCCGCCGGTTCATCCCATTCATCTCGACCCGCGGGAAAAAGAAACGCATTCCCGCCGAGGAACCCACTGGTGCAGACCCCCGTTCGGGTAATGTTGTTCCCATCCGGTATGGCGATCATCTCGACCGTGTGGTGGGAAATCATCGCCATGCCCTGCATGGAGACCACTATGACGAGCACTAGCACCCGCAACACATGGCAGCGCGCCGCGGTGCGGGCCCTACTGGCAAACACGGAAGAGTTCCGCACCGCAGCTCAGATCCATTCCGATCTCCGCCAGGTGGGCGACAAGGTTGGACTCGCCACGGTGTACCGAGCGCTTCAGACGATGAGTGAATCAGGGGACCTCGACGTACTGCGCACCCCGGATGGCGAATCCGCTTATCGCATGTGCTCCAACACCCACCATCACCACCTGGTGTGTCGTTCCTGTGGATTGGCGGTGGAGATTTCAGCCGACGCCGTCGAGTCGTGGGCGAATCAGGTGGCGAAAGAACACGGTTTCACCGAGGCGGGACACAACCTGGAGATCTTCGGGTTGTGCCGCAACTGCTCCTCCTGAAACCGGCTCGTCACCCCCGGCCTGTCGGTCACCGCACCGACCGAAAGCCCAGCCCTCAGTTCGTTCTCAGGAAGGGCAGGGACCTCAGGGAACGATCGAGGTGCCAGGTGGCGTAGGCCGCCACCACTCCGTGGGCACGGTTGCGCAGCGATCCCTCGGTGGCCCTGACCTCCTCCCACCGCCCGGAGAGCAGCGCCCCGAGCAGGGCGAGCAGTTCCGGGCTCGCTGAGGCCGCGGCCGGGGGCCGGCAGGCGGGGCACACCGCCCCGCCCAGCTGCGGGGAGAACCAGCCCAGTTGGTCGGTGGTTCCGCAGCCCACGCAGGCGTCCGTCATCGCCGCCCAGCCGGCGGAGGCGAGGCCGCGGAGCAGGTAGGAGTCCACCACAGCGGTCATGGGCAACTCGCCCCGGGCCAGAGCCAGGAGCCCCCCGAGGAGGAGCCTGTACTGGGTCAGCGACGGCACCGCGTCCTCGGAGACCAGCCGGTCGGCGGCCTCCACCAGGACCTGGGCCGCGCAGAAACGTTCGTAGTCGCTGCCGAGCATGGGCGGGTGCAGCGACTCGGCCTGGATGATCGTCTCCAGCGATCCACGCCCTTCGGCCAGCTGAACGTCGACGTGACCGAAGGGCTCCAGCCGGGCACCGAATTTCGAGCCGGTCCTGCGGATTCCCTTCGCCACGGCCCTCACCTTGCCGTGGCTGCGGGTGAACAGGCTGATGATCCGGTCTGCCTCCCCCAGTCTCCAGGTACGCAGAACCACGGCCTCGTCTCGGTAAGTGCGCACCGAGCCATGTTATCCACCCTCCCCGGATAGGCTTCGGGAATGCCTTATCGCGATCCCACCCCCCACCCCTCCGGTGCCCTTCCGCCCGCGATTCCAGCGGCGAAACTACCCCGGCACGTGGCCATCGTGATGGATGGCAACGGCCGCTGGGCGAAACAACGGGGTCTGAAACGCACCGAGGGACACGCTCGCGGTGAGGCCGCCCTGCTGGATGTCATCCACGGGGCGTTGGAGCTCGGGATCCCCTATCTCTCGGCCTACGCCTTCTCCACCGAGAACTGGAAACGCTCCCCCGAGGAGGTGCGCTGGCTGATGGGTTTCAATCGCGAGGTCATCCACCGCCGCAGGGACGAACTGGACGCGATGGGGGTGAGGGTCCGCTGGGCCGGGCGCAGGCCACGGCTCTGGGGTTCCGTGATCCGTGAACTGGAGCAGGCCGAGCTGCAGAGCCGTCGCAACACCAAGCTGACCCTCCAGTTCTGCGTCAACTACGGGGGCAGGGCGGAGATCGTGGACGCCGCCCGCGAGGTGGCCCGCCTGGCCAGGGCTGGAAAGCTGGATCCCGACCGCCTGAGCGAGGACCGTTTCCGTCGTTTCCTGGACGAACCCGAGATCCCGGATGTCGACCTGTTCCTGCGTTCCTCGGGGGAGCAGCGCATCTCCAACTTCCTGCTCTGGCAGTCGGCCTACGCGGAGTTCATCTTCCTGGACCGGCTGTGGCCCGACTTCGACCGCAGGGACCTCTGGGGTGCCGTCGAACAGTACGCCACCCGCGAACGCCGTTTCGGGACCGCCTGAAAACCACATCGACGGGAACGACGCGGCGCCGGAAGAACACGCACCGGCCGCGGTCGCCCGGGCGCGCGGCCCGGTGATCGGCATCGCCCTCCCCCGCGGGAGAGGTTTGGAAACGGCCCCGGCCCGGGGTTCTTCTCAGAACAACACGGTCGTCAGGCGACGACGGGCCTTCAGCACCTCCGGAGAGGTCCGCCCGGCGACCTCGAAGAGTTCCAGCAGCCGGACCCGGATGGTCTCGCGCTCATCGGGACCGACCTCGGTGGCCAGACCCAGGAGACGATCGAAGGCGGATGCGTACTCCCCCTGGATCACCTCCAGGTCGGCGGCATCCAGCTGGGCGGCGACATCATCCGGCTGCTCGGCGGCGGCCCTCACCACGGCGGCCCCGTCGAAGGACACGGAACGCTCCAGGAGCGCCGCCTGGGCACGGCCCGCGGTCGCCTCGGGATCGCCGGGGGTGGCGGCGAGCAGGACGTCGAACTCGGCGACGGCCCGGGCGAAGTCCCCGGCGGCAAGCGCGGCATCGGCCTTCTCGAACCGCGGATCCGAGGCAGGTTCCACCGGTTTCTCCGGGGCGGCCGATCCGGTTGGCTGGGCGCGCCCCGTCATGCCGTTGGCCACGGCCAGCTGCGACACCTGGTCCAGGACGGCCGAGATTTCCGCGCGGTCACGTGTTCCCTGGAAGAGCGGCGCAACCTGCCCCCCGATGATCGCCACGACCATCGGCACCGCGGTCACCCCGAGCGCCTGGGCCAGGCGCTGTTCGGCATCCACGTTCACGCGGGCCAGGAGGAAACGCCCCTCGGCGGCGTTGACGAGCGCCGCCAGATCGGCGGAGACCGCTGCGCCGCCCGTGTCGCGGGGCGAGTGGAACTCCACGATCACGGGATGCTGCATCGAACGCCCGACCAGTTCCTGGAAACCCGCCTCGGTGATGTCGGTCACGTAGCCACCGCCTCCCCCGGCAGCACCGGCGGTGGGCTGGGCTGCGGCGAGGGCGGACAGGTCTACGGCACCGGGCCGCGTGAAGTTCGGATTCGTCATGTCATCAATCTTTGCGGGCGGGGTCAATTCCCACAACCGGAGATGTAAAGATGGGTGCATGGCACATGAGCGAGCTGGCCTGGTGGCCTTGGAATCCGATCTCATCGACGTCGACGCCGTCCTTGCGGCCTACTACGACCTGACCCCCGACCCCAGCAATCCCGATCAGAAGGTGGTCTTCGGCACCTCCGGGCATCGCGGCTCCAGCCTCGATACTGCCTTCAACGATCTCCACATCGCCGCCACGACGCAGGCCATCGTGGAGTACCGGGCAGCCCAGGGAGTTCACGGTCCCCTGTTCATCGGCAAGGACACCCATGCCCTGTCCCTGCCTGCGTGGCGCACCGCCATTGAGGTGCTGGTGGCGAACGATGTTCCCGTCTTCGCGGAACGGGAGGACGAGTACACCCCGACCCCCGCGGTTTCCCGCGCCATCATCCGTTACAACCGCGAACACCCGGAGCAGGTCGCCGACGGCATCGTCGTGACCCCTTCCCACAATCCCCCGCGCGACGGTGGCTTCAAGTACAACCCACCGACGGGCGGCCCGGCCGACACCGATGCCACGAAGTGGATCGCCGACCGAGCCAACGTCCTGATGGCCTCCCCCGCGGGGATTCGCCGCAAGCCCTACGAGCAGGCCGCTGCCGAGGTGACCCGCTTCGACTACCGCACCCCCTACTGCACCGAACTCGCAACCGCTCTGGACCTCGAAGCCATCGCGGCGGCGGGCGTCCGCATCGGGGCGGACCCGCTTGGCGGGGCCTCCGTCCAGTACTGGGAGTACCTGGCCGAACACAGCCCCCTCGACCTGACCGTGGTGAATCCGAAGGTGGATCCCACCTGGAGATTCATGACCCTGGACACCGACGGCAAGATCCGCATGGACTGCTCGTCGCCGAACTCCATGGCCTCCCTGGTGGCCAACCGCGACCGCTACGACATCGCCACGGGCAACGACGCCGACTCGGACCGTCACGGGATCGTCACCCCGGACTCCGGGTTGATGAACCCCAACGCCTTCCTCGCGGTAGCTATCGACTACCTGTTCTCCCACCGTCCCGGCTGGGCCGCGACGACGGGGGTCGGCAAGACCCTGGTGTCCTCCTCCATCATCGACAAGGTGGCGGCGCGACTCGGGCGCAAGCTGGTTGAGGTGCCCGTCGGTTTCAAGTGGTTCGTTCCCGGCCTGACCGACGGTTCGCTCGGTTTCGGCGGGGAGGAGTCCGCGGGTGCGAGTTTCCTCGACTTCGAGGGCCGCACCTGGACCACCGACAAGGACGGCATCCTCCTGGCCCTGCTCGCCAGCGAAATCCTGGCCGTGACGGGACGCTCACCCAGTCAACACTACGCCGACATGGAATCGGCCTTCGGGACCTCCTACTACGCCCGCGTCGACGCAGAGGCCAGCCGCGACCAGAAGGCCCGGCTCGCAGCCCTCTCCCCCGACGACGTCAGGGCCCACGAACTGGCGGGGCAGCCCATCACCGCGGTGCTGACCAACGCCCCCGGCAACGGGGCACCCATCGGGGGCATCAAGGTGACCACCGATTCCGGTTGGTTCGCCGCCCGCCCCTCCGGAACCGAGGACAAGTACAAGATCTACGCCGAGTCGCTGCGCGACGCGGACCACCTGGCGCAGATCCAGGCGGAGGCCCGCGAAGTGGTCGACGCCGCCCTCCAGGGCTGAACCCCAACGCACACGAGGCCGGCGGGTCACACCCCGTCGGCCTCGTCCTCGTCCTCCATGACCATCTTCTTGCGGAGACCGGAACGCTGGATCACCCGCTGGATGGTCAGGTCCCGCTCCGCAGGACGGGCGACGTAGCGGATCTCCCGCAGCCCCTGGGCCTGGGCCGCGGACTCGAACACCAGGTGCCCGTAGTCAAGGATCTTCCCCAGCATCGGCTGCTCCAAGGAGATGTCCAGGATCCGGGTCATGGGCATGGTGGCCAGGTGGGTGTTGAACACCCCGTGGATCCGGAACACCCGCATGTTGGTTATGACGAACCGATCCATGTGGGCGACGTGGGCCTTCCAGAACCCGAGCCCCAGCAGGTAGAGCCCCACCAGCATCGGAATCCAGAAGAAGCCGCGTGCCATGATCATGAAGACGAACGCTGGGATGCTCAGGGCCATCACACCGATCCACGGAAGGGACACCACCCAGTGTTTGCGCACCTCGTCGATCACCCGTTCGTCCTCCTCCACCAGCAGATGGCGCTGGATGTCGGGTTCGAGGAGACGGGCAAACAACCCCACGGCCGGCTAACCGGCCAGGCGGGAGAAGAACCGGGCTATCGATTCGAAGGCACCGAAGAACGTCCTGATGGCCTCCGCTGCCGCCTCGGGTCGGGTGAACAGGTAGAAGACCACGAAGGCGATGCCGAGCACGAGCAGGACCTTCTTGATCCAGCCAACCATGATGTCTCCAAGTCTCAAGGGGGAAGGGACTCA
>CALCKT010000052.1 GCA_937965785.1 uncultured Propionibacteriaceae bacterium
TACAAGCCGTCACCGGACTCATCTTCGCTTACACCCCATGAATAAGCCTCTAGGTGTGAAGACTGTTAGATAAGTAATTGCGCCACGATTGGAGTGTGAATCAGTCGGGTAGTTCCGTAACTTCGGCAAGTCGATTTACGTCGATAGTTTCCCGGTTGCGAAGCTCTAGGGCTATTAGTCGAGTGTCGGTCACTTTTAGTGGTTCGCATTGATACAGTCCGCCAATTATTGATGAAAATAGTTTCCCTTTTGTCTTGTTGTGCAAGGTCTTGATAGTGCGGTATGAACATAGATGGCGGACGATTATAGCGCTGCCTTCTGCATGGACCCCTGCTATGGAGATAAAAGTGCTTTTTGCACCCGGGGTTATAGCGTTTCGTGCTAAGTAGCCTATGTCGGCGCTGGTTCCGGCCGTATCATGCATTGAAGAATATCGTTTTCCAGTTTTAAGATTATCCAGAACATAGTCCCCGGCGTCAATTTGGCTGAAGTGTATCGCATCGTCGTGCGATAAGGCATCTGCTATCATAGGGGAAGATTTTGGTCCGCATATAGCTATGATTCCCGGCTGTGTCAAGTTTATAATCCCATCGGGGGCGACGTAGTCGAACTCAACATCTATTCGATACTTTGACAAGAATTCAGCCAAGTGCTGTGCTGCTAAGAAATCCGCTTCTGCTATTACGGTCCTATTTTCCAAGGTTCTGAGCGGGAAGTACGTCTTGATAGTTCTTCTTCCGAAGAAACTTTGCACGACATGTCGTTGGTTGACGCGATGTGTCCAGCGGCCTAAGGCTATCAGTAGCGTTCCGATTGTTAAGACGCGCTCTATCCAGTCAACCAAGTCTGCCCAATCCGCGGGAGAAATCAAGATTTCCACTGCGCGACCACCATGGTCATGTCGTCGATGGGTGCGCCGCGATTCACTAGAAGTGACCGAAGTTCTTGCATTACGCTTTCTGGTTCTTGGGAGGCTCGTTCTGATGCCTTTTCGAAAGATCCTAGATGGCCCAATCGAATTTCGTTCGCTACACCGTCGCTCATAAGTATTGCAGAGGTGGCCTGACGGGTCATTCCTGAAATCGCCTGATATGCGGCATCGGGGTTTGTCTGGGCAACCCAGAACCCTCCTTTTTTGTTGCGATGATCGTCTTCTAAGCGTAGCAAGTCTATAGTCAAGGTTGATGCGCGACGTTCGTCCCCTGCGTGACGAGCTTCTCTCCGGGCTTCTCGTACTTCCATGCCTACTCTGGAAATTCGTCTGTCCTGAGCCCAGGTTACTTGGCCATTTCTCGAGGAAATTAGTACCGCGGCATCCCCAAGTACTAGCCACTCTGCATCACCCTCTATGAAACGAACCATTGCAACTGTGGCTGATGGGTGGAACGTGGATCCGTCAGTTGCTGCGCTTAATATTGCGTCAGCAAGTATGTCATTCAAAGTCGCTTCTGGGGTGTTCCGATAACTCGTTTTTATCGCGGAGCTCAAGCGAGAAACCCAATCGGTTACTTGTGTTGACTCTTTGCTGGTGAATCTTGTTGCTCCATCCAAAACCCAAGCTAATTCCCCAGCTTCATCCCAGGTATCTTGTTGTTCATGCTCAGTGCCAACAATTGACAGACCTGTAACGTGCGTTAGAGACAGACGGTCACTCACTTGGTGGATACCTCCTTGGCACACTGATTTTAGAGGTCTCGTCAAACAGATTTCCAGTCACTCCCCTCGACCGGGTGGTGGAGCTCGTCGGTTCCATGGGGGAGCGTCGCGTCCTCGTCGCCGGGTGCGGTTCCGTTGGATCCCGCATCGCCGAGGACCTCGCGCGCTCTGGTGTACGACACTTCGTGCTGGTGGATCCCGACGAGGTGTCGCTGCCGAACATGGCCCGTAGCGTCTACGCCCGGGCGGATGTCGGACGAGCGAAAGTCGCGGTGCTCGCCGAACGTCTGCGGGGGATCGCTCCCGAAACGGAGGTGTCCACGACGCGCCGGTTCCTGCGCGAGATCACTCCGGAGGACATCCTCGACGGTGTTGACCTGGTGGTCCTGGCCACCGACGACATGACAGAACAGGCCACGCTGGCCAAGGTCGCCTACGAGAAGAGGATCGTGCAGGTGGCGGCAGCCATGTACCGGAAGGCGGCGGCCGGTGAGGTCATGATCGCGGTGCCGGAGGCGAGAACCCCCTGCTGGGCCTGTGCCGTCGGAACCTCCGCGCTGTCCACGTCGGAGCGACCGGACACCAACTACGGGGTGGACGGGCGCCTCGTCGCCGAGTCCGGACTGGGAGCGTCCATCAATCTCGTCACCTCGGTGGCCTCCCTGCTGGCGATTGGTCTCCTCGCGGGCCCGGGCAGCCCGGCCGGTGCGGGGCTGGGCCGGATGCTGGCTGAGAGCAGGGTACTTGGCCTGATCTCCACCACCCCGGACTGGGGTTTCTTCCCGGACGTGTTCCACGACATGGCCCACCAGTTCCAGCCGCAGAGCGTCTGGCCGAAGGTGGAGTCGGTGAAGGGATGTCCCATCTGTTCCAAGGAGGAGGTGGAGGACGTCCTGGAGGGCGAGGTCATGACCGTAGAGGAGCTTCTCAGAACCGTCGAGGAGGAGGTCGGTGCCGCCAGCTGAACTCCAGGCGGAAAGACGTTCGACGGTTCACCGTGTCCAGCGCGGCGGACCGTCGAGCATCATCACCGGCCTGGATCACTCCTACCCGGAACCGAAGCGTTCATCCAGCTCGCGGCGATGTCCAGGAATGAAATCCGAAACTCGTTCGAGGAGCTCTGGGGTTCGTTGGATGCATCGACACGGTGTCTTCCTGAGCTCGGTTGGACCTTTATGAACACCAATTGACGGACAGGACGCGGTCGGAACCGAACCGGGGTCGCGTAAGGTCGGAGTATGGATGTCACTATCCGGTTTCGCCGTTCGGGTCGGGTCAAGCTGCTCCGGGTGGCGGAACGGGCCGAGACCTGGACCACCGAATCCGGCAGCCCCATGAGCGTTGAACCCGGTGACATGATCGTCAGCTCCGGGGAACGCACCTGGAGCATCAAACCCGACTCCTTCGCCGCCACCTACGCGCAAGTCAAGGGGGATGTGTACGAACGAACCGGGGAGGTGTGGGCGCGACGTGCAGAACCCGGGGAGCGGGTGGCGACCCAGGAGGGGGATGACGTCGCGGGGGAGGGCCAGTGGCGGGTCACCGACGATGACGGCAACTCGTGGTTCGTCCCAGAGGATGTCTTCACTGCGAACTACCGCCCCGCTCCCGAAGCCGGTTGAGCCGACCTGCGAGCGTCAGCGAGTTGGTCGAGGCGAAACCATCGTGCGCATGTCCGAGGACTTGTGGTCAGGTTCTGGCCACCGGGCGCCAGATGTGGTTTCGACACAGCCGTTCGCTGACGCTCACGTGCTGGCTCAACCAGCTTGTGGAGACGGCCCCGCACCCGTGCTCACGAAACGCGGAAGAAAAACGGTTCGCCGTCGTGTGGTTACGTCGAACCGTCGAACCTCCGCGATTCGTGCACGGGAGGAGGGGCGACGACCCCGGCCCGGCTCAACCAGCTTCTGAGGAGGAGTGTTCGCGACCCGGCTCAACCAGCTTCCGGGGATATGTCGACATGGGTGGCGGTCGGGGTGGTTGCCAGTTCCATGTTTGCGGCGGCCAGGATGCGGGGCAGGTGGCGCATGAGCGCGATGTCGTAGTGCTGGACATCCTTGATCTCGTTCCAGGGTTTGGCCCATTCGTGGCCCCCGCGACCGTTGCGGCGTTCGTGAATGGCCCAGCGACGGTGCTCCAACCGGCCGAGTTCCTCAAGCAGCGCCTCGTCCAGCTGCACCCCTCCCTCCTGTGTGGGGCGACGCCACGTCAGGCCCGCTGCGGCATGGGTCACCGCGCTGCCCGTTATGGCCGCCCGGTTGCTGGCCTTGTTGAAATCGTCCAGGTCCTCCCACAGCTCCAAAGCCAGCGGCGAGCCCGTCGCATTGCCCGTCTCCTCGCTGATCCTCTGGTAGGCCAGGTGCACCTGCGGGGCCAGCAGCTCCACCAGCTCCGGGGTGAGCAGCGGGTCGTGGCCGGCGGGACGGCGGGGGGTGAAACCGGCGCGGGCGGCCAGCACCGGCAGCCGCGACGCCAACTCCAGTGCCGTCAACCAGGTGCCCGGAGTTTTGTCCCGGCCGAGCAGCCCCAGGATTCGCGACGCCATCGCGGCCAGTTCCGACGGGACCAGCAGGATCGCCGACGGTTCCCGCACCCCGCCGGGGGCCAGCTCCACCGACCCCGCCGCCAGTAGCTCCCCGCAGGCCCCGGCGAGCCTCGTCAGCTGCCCCCGCAGCTCCTCCGACTGCGCCTCCCAGACCGCCCTGCCGTCCGGGGAGTGGACGACGTCGGCGAGGATCGGCCCCTCGGGCCGGGTGGCCTTGGCGTCCGCGTTGCTCAGCCAGGCGACGTCGTCCAGGATCAGCTGGGCCAGCTGCTGCGTCGGCGAGAACCGCGGGTCCAGGGCCAGCACCGCCGAATCCTCCAGCGTGAACTGCGCCACCCCGGGCAGCTGAGGCCAGCGGATCCCGCCGGGGATGATCATCGCGACCCGCGCCTCCCGCACCTCCCGGGCCACCGCGGCCGCGACGACGGGGGTCAGCGTTTCGTCGGCGCAGGCGACGATCACCGCCGGCCCGGTGGGGGTGCCGCGCCTGGGGGGAGGAGCGTCCCAGCCGGCCAGCAGCTCGCCGATCCGCCGCAGCACCGGTTCCGGGCGCAGCGACCCCTGCGACCACGAGATCCGCGCCGCCCCGCCCGCCCAGTCGGCCACGTCGCGGGCCCAGTTCTCGTCGCGACCCATGCAGTGCACGACCATCGGCTGGCCCGGTTCGGACCAGCCCGCCACCAGCTCCTCGGCGAGGGTGGCGTTCAAGGGGCCGTCGCCGATGATCACCGGAGGCGGGGCCGCCCGGTCCGGCGTCGACGGCGCCACGGACGCCAGCACAATCCGCGCCAGCCGCCTCCCGTAGGCGGCGGCCCGCACCCGCGGATGCCCCTCCCACAGCGCCGCGACCGCCTCGTCGCGGAAGACGACCTCGATCGCCGCGTCCCCCGGGGTGGCCAGCCGCTTAGTGAGCAGCCTCGCCGTGACGTCGTCGTGGACATCGGGGCCGATCCGCCGAGTCCCGGGTGTTGCAATGGCATCCTGAGGCATGGGGCAAGTCTGGCATCCGCGTGGAAGGGCGTGACGTGGAGGAAGCGGGAAGGTGCGGCCGGGTGCTGCAGATCGTCGGTGACGGCATGGACGGCGACTGGTTGACGTGGCGCTGGAGCGACCCCGACCGGCCGGTCGGGGTGCATCGCGTGGAGGGGCTCCGGGAGGCTGTCGGGGCGTTCCGCGCCGCCCTGCCCCGGGAGTTGGGCCCGGGCAGGAAGAAGAACCGCCGCGACCTGAGGTGGCTCGTGACCTCCGGAACCGCGAGTCTGCGGGACGACCTGAGGAGGCTGGGGTTGTACGGCCCCCTGACCCGCCGTGACGGCGAACTGGAGTTGATGCGGGCGTTGTCGCGGGCGCTGCTGCCCGGCGACCTGCGCCGTCAGCTGATCGAAGCGACCGCCGGCGGGGAACGCGTGGAGGTGCGGGTGGCGCCCAGCCCGCCCGCCGCCGTCGTGCCGTGGGGGCTGCTGGTGCTCGATGACGATGACATGCGGCTGCTGGATGTCGCAGACGTTTCCTGGATCGCCCCGATCCTGCCCCGCGACATCGAACCGGACGTGCCCGGCGCCACCCCCGCGACGGGTGACCGGGCGCTGCACATCGTCGATCCGAGAACCAGCCGGGGATGGGTGCTCTCGGAGAGGTTCGAGCCTTGCGGCTGCCACGGGCACGGCGCGGAACGGTTCCGCGCCGAGTGCGACGGCCTTGAGGAGCTCCGGGCCCGCCTCGAAACGGAGGCCGGCAGCATCGCGCGGCTGCTCATGATCGGGCACTGCGTCAGAGGGTCGAGGGACACCGCTGACACCGTTTTCCTCATGGGCTACGGCGAGGCGAACAAGCTGCGGGCCTCGCGGCTGTTGCAGGAGGCCGGAAGGTGGCGGATGCCACCCCGGGTCGGGGTTGTGGCGTGCGCGTCGGGCACCGACCTGGCCCAGCACGAGCCCTTCGGGCTCTGCACCGCGCTGCTGATCAACGGCACCGAGGTGGTGCACGCGACCCTGTGGACGCTGCCCACCGACCACGCCATCGGGCTCGTGGACACCGAGGCCGTGGGGGCCTTCGAATGGTTGGCGCAGGCCGTCGACCACGCCCAGTCCGACGCCGACCCGGTGGCGTCGCTGTGCGACCTGCAACGCGGGAGACTCGCCGCCTGGCGGGAGAAACCGGACCTGGGATCCTCCCCTCTGCTGTGGGGTGCGTTGATCACCATGACGGCCCCCGCCGGGCGTTGCCGAACCCCCGGTTCGGAGTTTTCACGTAGTCCTCGGGCTACGTGACGGCCCCTCACCGATGAGGTGCCCGGCGTCAGCGCATAGTCTGGAACCCATGGAGCAGCAGGATCAGCAGCCGGTGCCCGAACCGGAGAAGAAGCGCAAAGGCGCATCGAAACGCCCGAAGTCCCGCGTCCGGAAGATTCTGATGAGGACCGGGTTGGCGATGCTCGTGTTGTTCCTCGTCGCGAGTCTGGCAGGTGTGGGTGCCTTCCTGTACCTGTACGCGACGACGAAGCTGCCTGACCCGAACAGCGACTTCACCACCAACACCACCTTCATCTACTACAACGACGAGCAGGAGCAGCTCGGCTCCCTCGCCGTGCAGAACCGCGTCACCCTCGAATACGACCAGATGCCGCAGGTGATGAAGAACGCAGTGGTGGCGGCCGAGAACTCCACCTTCTTCAGCGATCCGGGGTTCTCCCTGCCCGGTATGTTCCGCGGCCTGTGGACCATCGCCCGCGGTGGTGACGTGCAGGGCGGTTCCACCATCACCCAGCAGTACATCAAGATCCTCTACCTGAGTTCCGAACGCACCGCGGGCCGCAAGATCCGGGAGTTGATCCTCGCCATGAAGATGGGCCGGGAGGTGTCGAAGGAGAAGATCCTGGAGGGCTACCTCAACACCATCTACTTCGGCCGGGGCGCCTACGGCATCGAGGCGGCCTCCAAGTCGTACTTCCTGAAGTCGGCCTCCGAACTCAACCTGTCCGAGGCCGCCACCCTCGCCGCCATCCTCAACAACCCCGCCGGCCTCAACCCGTCCGCTGGTGAGAAGAGCAGGGAACGGCTCCTGGGCCGCTACCAGTACGTGCTCGACCAGATGCTGGAGAACAACTACATCACTCAGGCCGAGCACGCCGCGGCCCGCCCGGCCCTCCCCGAGTTCCCCGAGGTGCCCGTCTCCGATCGCTACGGCGGCCCCAAGGGATTCCTGGTGGCCCAGGTGGAGCAGGAACTGTCGAACCTCGGTTACAGCGACGCCGAGGTGCAGGGCGGCGGCCTCAAGGTGATCACCACCCTCGACAAGAACATGCAGGACGCCGCCGTTGCCACCGCGCAGAAGTACACGGAGGAGGCCGCGACCAAGGCGAAACCCCAGCAGGACGCGTCCCAACTGCATGTCGCGATCTCGTCGGTCGACACCGCCACCGGCGGGGTCCTGGCGATGTACGGCGGCCCCGACTACACCAGGGACTCCCGCAACTGGTCGACGACGCCGCGTCCGGCCGCTTCCACGTTCAAGACGTTCGCGACGGTGGCGGGCCTGCGCAACGGATACTCCCTGGACAGCACCCTCAAGGGCGACACCTTCACCCCGCGCGGCGACGGCGTCCCGATCCGCAACGAGTTCAGCGAGCAGTACGGCAACGTGACGTTGCGCAAGGCCGTCGCCGAGTCCATCAACACGGCATTCGTCGACATGACCGAATCCATGAAGGACGGGGCTTCGGAGGTGATCCAGGCCGCCAACGACGCGGGCGCGCCGAGCGGGGCCGGATGGGACGCCAACAACCGTATCGCCCTGGGGGCCGCGGAGGTCAGCCCGCTGAACATGGCGAACGCCTACGCCACCCTCGCGGACTCCGGGAAACGCAAGGAAGCCCATTTCGTGGCGAAGGTGATCGACCGCAACGGAAACACCATCTACGAGGCGAAGAACGAGGGCACCCGGGCCATCGAGGAGAACGTGGCGGCAAACGTCACCGACGCCCTGACCTCCGTGGTCGAGGAGGGCACCGGTTCGAAGGCGTCGGAACTGAACCGGCCCGTCGCCGGCAAGACCGGAACCAACGGCGTCGGTGATTCCATCACCTCCGCCTGGTTCGTCGGCTACACCCGGCAGATCTCGACGGCGGTCATGTACGTCGCGGGTGACTCCGGCAACGAGAACCTCGACGCCTACAAACGCCCGCAGGACAAGACCTTCTTCGGTTCCACGTACCCGTTGATGACCTGGGTGGAGTACATGAAGACCGCCACCAAGGGGCAGGAGGTCAAGCAGTTCGACAAGGCCAAACCGATCCAGGGGAAGTCGTTGGCGCCGTCGGAGGCCCCCAGCCAGAGCGCCCAATCCACCGGGAGTGCGCAACCCACCGAGAGTGCGCAACCCACCCAGGAATCGTCGCCCGGGGGGCGGTCCGCCTCCGAACCCACGGATTCGGGTCGTTCCACGCCCTCCGCGCAGCCGACCCGGACCAAGTCGCAGGCCCCCACCTCCCAGCCGACCGACGGCAGGGGCACGTCCCAACCGACGGGCGGGGACAAACCGACTAACCCCGGTGACGAAGAACGAGGCCCCAGCGGCGGCCGGCAGAGCAACGGCGGGTGATTCGGGCAGCGGGGATTTCCCGCTTCCTCGTCCGGACCGTTGCCTGCGCAGCCTCTAAGGTGTTCGCATGAACAGTGCGCTGCTGGAGGGGCTCGGCGGGCCGGTTGGGCGTTACGCCCGGCGTTCGGGTCCCTGGTTCGACCCGCTGCCGTGGTCGTTGCTGGTGGCGACGGTGCTGTTCGTGGTCTGTTCGCTGAGGCAGATACCGTGCGTCCAGACCTCCGAGGACGTCCGGGTCAACGCGTTCATCGTGCTCTGCTACTCGGATGTGCCGCTGGCGTGGACGAACAGCGGGTTCGCGCTCGGCGCCCACCCCCTCAACGGCGGGCAGATGCAGTACCCGCCGCTGCTCGGCCTGCTGCTGTTCCTCGCGATCGGGATCTCCAGCCTGCTCGGGGCCCCCGTCGGTGCGTCGCTGGGGGTGCAGGCCCAGCTCGACGGGGCGCAGGTGTTCTACGCCGTCTGCATGGTGCTGCTGTTCGCATGTTTCCTGCTGTGGGTGCTGTGCCAGGTCTTCATGGGACGCGACTCGCGGGGTGGCCGGTACCGTTCCTGGGACGGCATGTGGCTGGCGGCCTCTCCCGTGGTCCTGGCCTCGGGGCTGGTTTCGTGGGACCTGTTCGCGGTCTCGCTGGCCGCCGCCGGGCTGCTGCTGTTCTCCAAGGGGCGGCTGGTGTGGTCGGGGATCGTGCTCGGGCTCGCGGTTGGCGCGGGTCTGATGGCGATCGCGGTGGTGTTTGCCGTGGCCCTGGCCCTCGCGTTGCACACCCGCTCCGCGCAGGTGGGGAAATTCCTGGGAGCCGCGGCGACAACCGTCGTGCTGCTGCACCTGCCGTTTCTGATCCTGAACTGGGAGGCCGTCGCCGGGTACTACCAGGGTGAGGCCACGAGGAACCTGTCCTACGGGTCGCTGTTCTATCTGGGGCACCTGTTCGGCTGGGAGGTGCGGGCTGCGGGGTCGCTGGGACTGATGCTGACGGCGCTGCTGCTGGTGGTCGTGGCGGCTTGGTTCTACCTGCGGGGACACAGGCCGCGCGTCGGCACCCTGGTGGTGTTGTTCGTGTTCCCGACGGCGCTGTTCGGCGCCACCTACGCCCCCCAGACCGCGTTGTGGCTGCTGTTGGCGCTGCTGGTGGGGCGTCCCGGCCGTCCGGAGTGGGTGGCCTTCACCGCCACCCAGGTGATCTACTGGGCCGCGATCTGGGGGTATCTGGCCGGGCATCTCAACTCGAACCCGAACATCTATTTCACCGCCATCATCCTGCGGGTCGTCGTGGAGTGCTGGATTTTCCTCTCCTGTCTGCGCGACGCCGCCGATCCGGGTCGCGACCCGCTGCGCACCCCGCAGGCAGCCGACCCGATCGGTGGGGTGCTGAACGAGGTCGCAGGCTCGGTGGCTACCCGTTCCCTGGCGCGTTCGGGTGGTCGTGGATCCCCTTGTTCAGGATGATGTTTCGAAGAGACCTGGCCTGATGGGCCGTCAGCCTCACATGCTCAAGAGCCGAAGCCCAGTTGTCCTCAACGGCGGCCACACACTGATCGACGATTTCTGTGGCCTCGGTGAATGACAGACGGTAGGTCGGTGCGCAACGGACGAGCCCTTTCAACGTCGACGCTCGTTGACCTTCGCGTCCGTAGGCCATGGCCTGGTTGCTGTCCCAGCCCGGGGAACGGCAGGGATCGATGTCAAAAGCCGGCGAAAGTCTCAAGTGCCTGCCGTTCCAGAGGGCCGCGTGGTTGCGTGCGTGGTCATCACTGTTCCCGAGCACGATGTTGGCGGCAATCCTGCGGAAGAGATCTCGCCCAACGCGGGCCGGATCGTTTCCGTGGCTTGTCAGAACGTCCAGCAGATCGGGATAGGTTGCGTAGCGGCCGAACATCTCATCCAGGTTGAGCATGGTCAGTCCGGATACCGTCATGAACCGCAGCCCGCCCTCGGCGCGATCAAAACGTCGCACCAGCAGAACATCACGACCTCGGACCTCGGTGAGCTTGAAGTCTACCGTGTCGATACCCATTCGCCGGGCCAAGAACAGGGCGAGCGCTTCATGCCGCATGGCAGGACGCCGATCGGTGGTTGAGGAGAACTTCGCAATCCAGTGGAGGTCGCCCTCGGTCAAGGTCGCCTTGGGACGTGCTCCTCCGATGCTGGTGCCATGGGCAAAGGCGGCTTCCAGGGTCCGCGGTAGCGGATCTCCTCTCTGGAGACGTTCAGTGGCCTCGTCCAGATCTGCCAGGCTGGCCGAATCACTGCGATCGACATAGACCGTTGGTGACTCTTGGAAGTCGAGTGCCCCGAAGCGATCGGAACTTGACTCCCTCATGTAGGTCATCATCGACAGCTCTGCCGGGTCGCCGGACGTGCCGGATCGCCCGGTGAGCCGCTGCAGGATGACGTGTTGCCCCCACGCATCCGGCAGGGCGTCCCGCAAAGCCCCGTGGAGGGTCAAGCCGTTCGGCAGAGGCGCGGCCCCCTGCCTCAGGGGTATCCCGTACAGGGGAATCGCATCAGGGTTTTCCACATAACTGCGACCGTAGTTGAAGCGGTGATGGCCATGTTGCTCCTCCACCGCGCCGCATACAATCGGCGTGCTGGCACCTGGCAACCAGGCCCAGACGTACAGGCGTTCAGAAGTCATCGTCAACCTCGGTGTCGGGATCCACCCTGCCCGGCAGAAGGGCGATGAGGTCTTGGCTGAGTTTGTTCAGACGGGAGAGTTCAACGGGGTCGGGAGTGAACAGCGGGAGCCGGAGTGCTGCGTAGACGTTGAAGAGGTTTCCCACCGACACGCTGGGCGTACCGCGCTCGATCGCAGCGACGGTGTATCGCGTGCATCCCGCACGCGCGCCCAGTTCCTCAAGGGTCCAGCCCATGGCGACGCGTTTTCGCCGCACGTTGGCTCCCATCAGTTCGGCAGCCTCGCGTGCGTACGGCGTGAATTCAACAGCCCTGCGTCCCATGTTGAATATTTTATGCTCAGCCTAGGGGAAAGATCATGGTATTCAACAATCCCTGGCCATTGTGGGTGGCCTTCACCGTCGGCCTGATCGGCTGTGGTGCCCGTCAGTTCCAGACGAGTTCGTCGCAGGTGGTGGTGGTCTGGCGGGCGGTGACGGGGATCTCGTCGCCGACCTCGACCCCGGCGCTCGAGCCCCCGACGAACACCATGGAGGCGTGCATGTGCGGGGGTTCCGCGAAGGGGCGTTTGCGACCCGCGATGTTGAACGGCGACCTTGAGATCCCGGCGGCGTCCAGGATGCCCTGCGCCAGGCTCACGCCCCGCTGCCGCAGCGACCTGGCCGGCGACGGTGCCGAAAGCGCGATCCCGTGGGAGGTGCCGCCGCTGACGATCACCAGCCAGCCGTCGCGGGGGGCTCGGGACTGGTTGTAGCCGTAGCGGGCACCGCGGGTTACGCGGTGCACGTCGAGGACGGTGGCGGTGGTTCTCAGGGTCTGCGGGGCCCCCAGCCACAGCCGGGTTCCCATCCGCATCCGGGTCTGCACGCCCAGCTGGGTGCGGAGCCTGCGGTAGTCGTTCACCCCCAGGTGGGAAACCCACACCGCGCCCCGCTGGTGGGCGACGGCCGCGGATGCGAGCTGTTTGGCCTCCGACAGCTGTCCCCTCAGCGGCAGGTGCATGGTCCAGCCCTCGAATCCCAGCTTCCCGGCATCCACCGAGGCGATCTCCTGCGGGCTGATGCCGTGCCTGCGCATCGACGTCATGAGTTCCACCACCACCCGGGTTCCCGGGTGCGTGGTGCGCAGCTCGTCGAGGTCGGTGAGGCGGGAGACGACGGTGATGACGCGGGGATCGTCGAGCAGGGCCGTGGCGGTCTCGTCGAAGGGACGCCACGGGCCGAGGACGATCACGTCGCGCGACCATCCCGCCTCCCGCACCGCCGTGACCTCGTGGGCGGTGCCGACGGCCAGGCAGTCGTTGTTGAAACGTCCGGTCTCGCGGGCCAGCACATCCAGTCCGAGGCCGTAGCCGTTGCCCTTGGCGACGGGCACCAGCCCCGGGAACTCCTCTTGGACGTGCTTTACGTGGTCGCGCCAGGCGCGGGTGTCGATGTTCAGCTTGAGGGTCATGTCACCGCCGCTTCAGGTACTGCTGGAAAGCGAAATGGAGGAACGAGTTGATGGGTTTGTCCCATTCCCCGAGGTAGGCGACGGCCTCGCCTCCCGTGCCGACCTTGAACTGGATGAGCCCCAGCTCCGGGTCATCGGCCGCCAACCCCTCGGTGATGCCGCGCAGATCGTAGATGGTGGCCCCGGCGTCGCGGGCGTCGCGGATCATGCGCCACTGGATGGCGTTGGAGCCACGGACCTCGCGTTTCGCGGTGGTGGAGGCGCCGTAGGAGTACCAGGCGTGGGTGCCGATGCGGATGAAGGTGGTGGCCGCCACCAGGTCGCCCTCGTGTTCGGCGAGGTAGACGCGCATCCGGTCGGGTTCCTCGGTGTTGAGGGCGTCCCACATGGTTTCGAAGTAGGGCAGCCCGCGTCCGGTGAAGTGGTCGCGTTCGGCGGTTTCCAGGTAGATGTGGTGGAACCGGGCCAGGTCGGCGCGCTCACCCCGGGTGACCGTCACACCCAGCTTGTCGGCCTTCTTGATGTTGCGGCGCCACAGCTGGTTCATGCCCTTGAGCAGCTGCTCGTCGCTCAGGGCCGTGCCCTCGGCATCCGTCAGGCGCAGCTGGTAGTTGAATTTCGGCTGCCCGGCGGCGAAGCCGTGGCCCTCCGCCTGGGGTTGCCAGCCGAGATGGTCCAGGGTCCGCAGCACCCGGGTGCCGACCAGTGTGGTCTCGTCGGGGGTGGCCTGCGACAAGGCGGTGATCCCGGGGTCGGCGATGGCCGCCTTCACCGTCGGCGCCAGCCAGCGATGATGCACCACGGTCGGGCCGATCCGCACGGCGAACGCCTTGTTGCGGCGGGCATGGGCGACGAGCGCCTCCAAGTGGGCGTCGATGTCGGGGCGGTCCCAGTCGAGGACGGGACCCTCCGGCAGGTAGGCCAGGTAGCGGGGCAGTTTCGGAAGCTGCCGGTACAGGACGAGCCCCACGCCGGTGAGGGTGTCGCCGTCGAAGAAACCAACGGATTCGGAACGCCACTCCGGTTTCGCCTTCCCCCACGCGGGAAGCTGCAGGAAACTCGCCTGACCACGAGCCGCCACGAAGGCGAGGTGCTCGTCGGCGCTGATCGTCTTGACGGTGATGCTCACAACTACAACCTACCGGCTGTGGTGGGTTCACATTGCGGGCTCCCCCGGCTGTGGGCCTGGGGGCAAAGGTCGAGCCGGACCGAGTCTCTGTCGTGTATGGTCCGGCTCAACCAGCTTTACTCGGGCTCACCTGACACGGCCCGATGCGTCTCCAGTATCGCACGGATCGCGGCCAAGGTGGTAAAGAAGCCGAGGGGAGCCAGGAAAAGTGCGACAACGATGAGCAGCGCGTTCTGGCTGGTGAGCCCCATGACGAGGATCGCGACCGCCAGGAGGGCCGCCGTGACGGTTCCGAGCAGGTAGGCCGTTTTGATGGCGGCGGCGCTCAAGCGGTGTTTGAAGCCGAAGTCGAACAGCGCGGCGAAGAAGTTGTTCGGGCTCGGCGGAACCTGCGGTGGCTGCTGGAGCGGGGGCGCGGACTGGCCCATGGGTCCGCCCGGGGAGGGGGAGGGAGGCAGGCCCTGCGGGGAGGCGTTGGAGGCCGCCTGTTGGCTCCAGGTGTCCGTGGCCTGCGGGTCCCAGATGTTCCCGGTGGGCTGTGACTGCTCCCACACGTTTCCCTGCTGGTCGCCGCTGTAGGGGTACTGCGGACTGCTCATGATGGTTCCTCTCCACACGGGCGCACTCGGTCACCGACCACTCTTGCACATTCCCGCTCCGGAACGGACGGAGGGTGGGGCCGGGGTGTCGGTTCCCGGCCCCACCCGTCGCGGTCCCTCAGGCTTTGATGTCCTCGATCCTCTCGTCGATCCGCATGCCGTAGAAGGAGCGGTGGCAGAAGAAGGCGGAGACGAACAGGAACACCGCGGCCAGGACGTGGGACAGCGCACCCAGGCCCTGGGCGGTGATCTCGGTGGCCAGTTCGACGGCCAGCAGACCGAACAGCGTCGAGAACTTGATCACCGGGTTGAGCGCCACCGAGGAGGTGTCCTTGTAGGGGTCGCCGACGGTGTCACCCACGACGGTGGCGGCGTGCAGTGGCGTGTTCTTCGCGTCGAGATCCACCTCTACGATTTTCTTGGCGTTGTCCCAGACGCCGCCCGCGTTCGCCATGAAGATGGCCTGATAGAGCCCGAACAGCGCTATCCCGATGAGGAACCCGATGAACAGGAAGGGCTCGGCGAAGGCGAACGCCAAGGTGGCGAAGAACATGCCCAGGAAGATGTTGAACATGCCCTTCTGGGCGTACTGGGTGCAGATCTCGACCACCTTGTTGGAGTCCTCGGCGGAGGCCTTCGTCTCGCCGTTGAGGTGCAGGTTCTGTTTGATGAACTCGACTGCCCGGTAGGCGCCGGTGGTGACGGCCTGCATGGAGGCGCCCGTGAACCAGTAGATCGCCGCGCCACCCAGCATCAGGCCCAGCAGGAACGGGGCGTGAAGCAGCGACAGGTGGTCGATGTTTTCGGTGAGCTTGTTGGTCAGGCCCATCATGATGGAGAAGATCATGGTGGTGGCCCCCACCACGGCGGTGCCGATCAGCACCGGTTTCGTCGTCGCCTTGAAGGTGTTGCCCGCGCCGTCGTTGGCCTCGAGGAGGTGCTTGGCGTTTTCGAAGTCGGGACGGATGCCGTGGTCACGTTCCAGTTCCTCCGCGATGCCGGGGAGCTCCTCGATGGTGGACAGCTCGAACACCGACTGGGCGTTGTCGGTGACGGGGCCGTAGGAGTCGACGGCGATCGTGATGGGACCCATGCCCAGGAAACCGAACGCGACCAGACCGAACGCGAACACCGCGGGGGCGATCATGATCTGACCCAGCCCCATCGTCGAGATGATGAAGCTCAACCCCATCAAACCGGTGATCGCCAACCCGATCCAGTAGCCGGAGAAGTTGCCCGCCACCAGGCCGGAGAGGATGTTCAGCGACGCCCCGCCCTGGTTGGAGGAGGCCACGACCTCGTGGGTGTGGCGGGCCTTGGTGGAGGTGAAGACCTTCACCAGCTCCGGGATGAGTGCCCCGGCCAGGGTGCCGCAGCTGATGATCAGCGACAGCTTCCACCACAGCCCGTCGGGCAGGTCACCGATCAGCGCCGCGGAGGTGCCGAAGGTGCACGCGATGCACAGCACCGAGGTCAGCCACACCAGCGACGTCAGGGGCGCCTCGAAATCCATCTCGGCGGCGTCACGGTAGCGGGCGCGGGTGATGGCGGCGTTGACGAAGTACGAGATGCCGGAGGCCACCACCATCACGGCGCGGATCACGAAGATCCACACCAGCAGCTGCACCTGCACCATCTGGTCCTGGACACCGAGGAGGATGAAGGTGATCAGCGCCACGCCCGTCACACCGTAGGTCTCGAAACCATCCGCCGAGGGGCCGACGGAGTCGCCGGCGTTGTCGCCCGTGCAGTCGGCGATCACACCCGGGTTGCGGGCGTCGTCCTCCTTGATGTGGAAGATGATCTTCATCAGGTCGGCGCCGATGTCGGCGATCTTGGTGAAGATCCCACCCGCGATGCGCAACGCCGACGCACCCAGCGATTCACCGATCGCGAAGCCGATGAAGCACGAACCCGCGATCTCGCCGGGCAGGAACACCATGATGACCAGCATCATCGCCAGCTCGACGGAGATCAGCACCATGCCGATGCTCATCCCGGAACGCAGCGGGATGTCGTGGCAGGGGTGGGGGCGTCCGGACATCGCGGCGTGCGCGGTGCGGGAGTTCGCCAAGGTGTTGACGCGGATGCCGTACCAGGCCACTGCGTAGCTGCCGCCCATGCCGATCAGCGAGAACAGGATCACCACGGCCGTCCGGCCCACCCCGAAATCGACGAGGAACAGGTAGTAGATGACGATGATGGTGGCTATGAAGACCCACAACAGCAGCAGGAAACGGCCCTGCTGCTTCAGGTAGGTCTTGCAGGTGGTGTAGATCAGCTCGGAGACATCCCGCATCGCCGTGTGCACGGGCATGCGGTTCAGCTGCGAGTAGGTGGTGATCCCGAACACCAGGCCAAGGGCACACACGATCAGTCCGAGGCTGAGCAGCACGCTGCCCGGCATGCCGAGGAAGGAGACGGAGCCGAGGTCGGGCAGCTGGAGGTTCGCCTCCCCGCCCGCGTGGCTTCCGGACTGACCACCACCGGAGCCACACGAGGTGAGACAGAGCAAGCCGACCGCGGCTCCGAACAGTCCGAAACCTTTCAGGGGATTGCGCCGGGCGGGCCGGGGGTCCGTCGTGGTGTGGGGGACTTTTTCTTCTGGTGCTGTCACCGCTTCTCGCGGCAGCTCGGTCATGATGCTCCCTAGCGATCACTTTTGTACTGGCTGCGTTGTCAGTCTGTCCCGGCACACTTTACGCCTGCGGTTTGCAGCCCGGAAGGGCGGTGAAAAGGATCTAGAGGGGATTGGGTGTCGCGAAAGCGAGGGCGGCCCGGCCGGCGGAGAACCGCCGGCCGGGCCGGTTTCTGCAGGTCCTTGGGGTCCCGGATGGTTCCGTCGCCGTCAGGAAGCGCTGATCAGGTTTTCGAGGGTCGTCTCCCAGCGGGTGCGGAGCGCCTCGAGGTCGGCGTCCTCGGGAAGGCGGTCGTGGACGATCGTCAGTTCCGTGCCACCTTCGACGGAACGCATCCTGAGGTCGACACGAGTGGTCGGCGCCCCCTCGGAGGCGTGCCACGAGAACCGGATCTGTTCCTTGGGGTGGAAGCTGCGGGTGATGCCGTAGGTGCCGTCGTCGGCCTTCCACGCCTCACCCTTGTTGCCGAGCTGCCCGCCTGCACCTAGCAGTATCTGCGCTCCGGCGGGGGTCATGAGGGTCCTCCAGACGGCCTCCAGCTGGGTGGGGGCCACCCTGGTGACCGCTACGCTTCTGGTTTCGCTTACTGCCTCCGTGGTCTCCATGATGATGCCTTTCATCTCTTCGGGCGTCGCCTGTGGCGTCCGGTGCATCAAGCCTAGTAGCACCCGGAGCCGTGCGGGAGGGGGAGTGCGGAAAAGGCAACTTTCGGTCAGCGGCGAGTTCCGGATCGGCGGGCCCGTGAGGTCGGTGATCGGGCCCGGGAACCGGCGTGGTTCGCGTTGAGACGCCGCCCGGCACCGGCCCGGGCTCGGGGCCGGACTTCCCGGAAAATCTTTCCACAAGAACTTGTGGAAAAGTTTGTTTTCTGTGGATTGCTCACTTTCGTGCACGAACCACCAGGGGTTTCTGGCGGTGGTGTGCGCGAGGGGAAGGAGCACTGGTTGACCGGGATGGGAGGATTGAGAATCCCCGGACATGGTTTTGAGGAGGTGCGATGACCGGTTGGCGTGAATTCGATCCGGCCCTCGGGGAGGTGCTCGTCGATCTGCCCGACGGGGCCGTGCTCGTCCTCAGCGGCCAGGGGCGGTTCGTGCAATTCCTCGGGGACGAGGGCCGGATGGCGGTGGAAGCCAGCAACGACTCCCCCGGCGACGAACCCCGCCTGCGGGATCGGCACTGGCGGCTCACCGACGAATGGGCCGGGCTGTGGCGTCGCGACTTCCCCCGTCCCGTGGGTCGGCGGGAGGCGGCGACGATCGTCGCGGAAACCGGGCACGTGCTGCGCAATGTGTGGGGCTGGACCAGCCTCGACGGGTTCTGTTACGAGTCGTGGGTGGAGATCACGCGGAAGGTGTTCGGGCTCTTCCCGAGAAGCGAGGAGCGACGCATCCGGTGGCCGCGCCTGGGGCTGCCGGAACGCCTCCACCCCGACCGCATGGACAACTGACCCGGTCCGTGTCTGCTCACCGGGTCAGGCGCTTCACCAGCGCGGGCGCGCCGTCCGGGGTGATGGGACCCAGCCACTCCATGTCGGGTTGCACCACGACGACGGGGGCCCGGTTGCACGGGTAGCAGCAGCCCGCCGTGGTCAGCAGCACCGATTCGTCCAGCGCCCCGGCCTCCGCCAGCGCCCGGCTGAGGGCCTCTTGCGTCTCGGGCGCGCCCTTCGCGTTGCAGCGTGGCCCGCGGCACACCAGCACCTGCCGGGAAACGGGCGGGGGTTGTTCCCAGTTCGGGTTGGTGAGGGAATCGCGCGGCCCCAGGAGGCGGGCCTCCCCGGGGCGGGGCAGCTTCCCGGGCAGCCCGTGCAGGGGACGCCGGGAACACCACAGCTCCAGCAGCGGCCCACGCGAATCGAGCCACCAGCGCGCCACGCGACCGAGCCACGACGCCGGTCCCAAGTCGTCGCCGAAGGTGACGCCGACCAGGTGCACCGGTTCCGGTCCCAGCCCGGCCAGCGCATCCAGCTGGTTCACCAACGCCGGCCCGTCGCCCTGCAGCACCGCCACATCGGCCCCCAGCCCGTCCGCTGCCTCCGCCAGCTCCGGCCAGCGTGCCGCGTCGGACAGGGTGAGGGCCACCAGAAGGGTTCTCATCTGCGGCTCCAGTTCACGCGCCTGCGGTCGTCCACCTCGACGCGCGCCGTCACCTCGAACACCTCGTCGATCATCTCCGCGGTGAGCACCTCCGCCATGGCCCCGTGGGCGTGGAGGCGACCCCGGCGGGGGAGGACGTGGTGCTGGTGGGGGCGCCGGTCAGGACGCGGGTTTTCAGACGCAAGGAAACTCTTTCCAGTCGGGCCTTTTCGCGAGGCTTGGGCAACATCGTCGGCTGGTCTTCGGACTTGAGTTCATCCCGTGGCGGACGCCTTCCCGGGATTTCTCCCAGTGGCCATGTGCCCGTTCGGTCCCTCTCACCGCTGCGCGTCAGCCCCGGATTCCCACCGGGTTCCCCGGCGCCCGGGGCGCCGCCGACGAGCACACCGTAGCAGTACCGGTCCGGAGCGGAAATCCCGGGCGGGACGGGTCGGATGGCACTAGGTTGTTCCTGTGAGTCAAGCCCAGACGCCCGTCGCGGCCCTGCGTGAACGACGCACCTCCTGGGGAAAGATCCTCAGCTGGTGCATGTGGGACTGGGGAACCCAGCCCTTCGCCACCGTCATCACCACTTTCGTGTTCAGCACCTACATCTCCTCCGGGTCGCTGTTCGGGACCGGTCCCGGTGATGACACACCGGCGTTCATGCTGGGGGTCGCGATGGCCGTGGCCGGGGTGCTCATCGCGCTGCTGGCGCCGGTGCTGGGGCAGGGCGCGGATCGTTCCGGGAGGCGGATGTTCCACCTGCGCTGGCAGACGTGGGCGCTGGCGGCGGTCTCGGCGGCGCTGTGGTTCGTCGCGCCCGGGCAGCAGTACCTGTGGCTGGGCCTGGCGCTGCTCGGGGTCGGCAACATCATCTCCGAGGTGGCCAACGTCAACTACTACGCCGCCATCGACCAGGTGGCCACCCCCGGCAACGTCGGCCGTGTCTCCGGATACGGCTGGGGCATGGGGTATCTCGGCGGGATCGCGATCCTGCTGCTGATCGTCGCCGTCGCGGGCACCGACATCGGCTCCGACGAGGTGCGCAACTCGATGCTGCTGTGCGGGGCGTGGACGGCGCTGTTCACCATTCCGATGTTCGTGGCCATCAAGGACCGGCCCGTGGCCTCCCCGCCGCCGCGCCAGTCGCCGGTGCGGGCCTACCGTGAACTCGTCGGTTCCGTGATCCGCATCCACCGCGTCTCCCCGCACACGACCTGGTTCCTGCTGGCCTCCGCGCTGTTCCGCGACGGCTTGGCGGGGGTGTTCACCTACGGCGCGGTGCTGGCGAAACTGGTGTTCGGGTTCAGCACCGGCGAGGTGATCGTCTTCGGGGTGGTGGCCAACGTGGTCGCGGGGCTCGCGACCATCGTCTTCGGGCACCTGGACGACCGGGCCGGGCCGAAACGGGTGATCCTGATCTCGCTGGGCGCGCTGGTGGGGCTTGGTGCGTGCATCTTCCTGCTCCACGACCGGGGGCCGGTGGTGTTCTGGATCTTCGGGATCGCCATGACCCTGTTCGTCGGCCCGGCGCAGTCGGCGTCGCGGTCCTTCCTGGCGCGTCTGATCCCCGAGGGGCACTCGGGTGAGGTGTTCGGGCTGTACGCGACGACCGGCCGGGCGGTGTCCTTCCTGGCGTCGTCGCTGTGGGTGCTGTCCCTGTGGCTGGGATCGTTCCTCGTCCCGGCGGGCGAGTCGGCGGTGCACTTCGGCATCCTCGGGATCGTGCTGGTGCTGGCCGCCGGGCTGGTAGTGATGATTCCCGTGCGCGAGACCCGGCAGGTCCTGCACCGCGGATGACCGCAGCCCGGTTCAACCGGCGCGGAACGCCTCCCCGGGTGCCTGGTTCGCCCGGCCGTTCGTCCCCGGAGGGCTCCCCGGTTCCGGCTGGGGCGCAAAATCAGGGGTTCAGCGGTTAGGCTGGATACATGTCCGACTGGTTTGCCATTAACGAAGACCTGTGGGGCACCGTCGCTGGGTCGCGGCCTCCGCTGTTCTACTTCTTCGACGGTTTCATCGACTCGGGACGCGTCGGTGCGACACTGATCGAGGCCCTCCTGGAGCACTCCGACCCGCAGCTGCTCGGGTCGTTCAGCATGGACCTCGTCCACGACTACCGCGCCCGCCGTCCCGCCATGGTCTTCGACCGCGACCACTGGACCTCGCTCGAGGAGCCGGTGCTGAAACTGCACCTGGCGCGTGACGCCGAGGGGAAGCCGTACCTCGTGATGCGCGGCCCGGAACCCGATCATCGCTGGCGGCTGTTCCGCGACGAACTGGTCGGGCTGGTCCAGCGGCTCGGCGTCTCGATGCTGCTGACCGGTTACGGCATGCCCATGGCCTTCCCGCACACGCGCCCCACGCCCCTGGCCGTACACGCCACCGACCCGGCGTTGCGGCAGCAGAACCCCCGCTGGATCGACCGTCTCGAGATCCCGGCGTCCTTCTCCTCCTACCTCGAATACCACCTGGGAAAGCTCGGGATCAGTTCCTACGGAGCCGCCGCTCACGTGCCCCACTACCTCGCCAACGCGTCCTTCACGCAGGCGGCGGCCACCATTCTCCACCGCTACGCGGAGGTGACGAAGCTGGCTCTGTCGACCGACGAACTCGACCTGGCGGCCGAGGCCAACCTGATGGCCATTGAGGCCGACACCCGCGGCGACGAGACCGCCCGCGAGTTGCTGCGCCAGCTCGAGGAGCAGTACGACCGCTACACCGAACCAGCCAGCGAAGACCTGCCCTCCGCGGACGAGATCGCGGCGGCGGTGGAACATTTCCTAGCCCAGCGCGACGACGGCAACCAGCCCCCGGCCAAGGGGGAGTGAGGCCGGTTCTTGGATGCGGGTGATTCGTGGAGTACCATGCTTTCGAACACATGGTTTCATCTGTGACATGTGTTTCATGTATGGCAGGTAGGAGGTGAATCGTGGTTGATGTTCTTGAAGTGGAGCCGTCCGCAGTCGACGAGCAAACACTCGCTTCGCTGTCCGAGTTCGTTGATGGGCTGGAGGAGAGCGCCCTGCGCGACCTTCTGCTCGCGCTCACCGGAACACTCGAATCCGGCGGCACCGTCGCTCTGCTCGACGTGGATGCCGACTACACGCCCGCTCAGGTGGCGCAGCGCCTGCGGATGAGCCGAACCCATCTGTACAAACTTCTCGATTCCGGGCAGATCCCGTCCCATCGCGTCGGTCGTGACCGCCGTGTTTCCGGACGTGATGTCGTCACCTTCGAGAGGCGTCGCCAAGAGGAGCGCCGCGCGCTCGCCGAGCGCTTCGCCAGCGCCGAGGTAATTCGCCGCAGTGCCGTCGATGAACTCGCGGCAGAGCTGTGAAGTTCGCCGTGTGCCCATCATAAGATCCTCACTCAGTCTGACGATTTCCAGCCCCGACCACCGGATGTGATGAATCTCCTGTCTGCTTCCGACCCAGCTCACCGCGGGCCAGTACTACCAGAACAGCGAATGACCTGAACCAATGTATTGCCCTCTGACTAGGAGCTTTGCTAGTCGACAGGAACTCGTAAAAGTAGTTCTTGACACCAGCGTAAACCCTCAGTAACGTTCCTGTATGGCGCAGAATAATCGGTGGTTCGCTCAAAAAGTCCCTTGGAAATTCGGGGGAGGCGAGGCGATGCGCAGGACGTGGCTCATATTCATTGGTCTAAATTTTCCGTTTCAAATTATTGTCATAGGTGGTCTCTTATTCTATCCCGGGACTACCCCAACCAAATTGATTCTCGGTCTCGCTGCTATATTTTTTGCCAGCGGTATTCTACTGTTCTTTGCTTATCGACTGGCAAATTCCAGAGTTCCGCCTTCTGTCGGGCGGATTTTATGGGAAACCTGCAAATGTGCCATCGTTATATGCATTGAATGCAGCATCATTCTTAATGTGATCTCCTCGAAGCCTTCATCTCCGTCTGAATCTCTTGGGATAAAACAGCTTATTCCCTCGGAGGTCGCTGAAGTATCTTGGCTGGTCGCGGCAGACCTGAAATGGGATGAAACAGCTGGAATGGATTGCGGGGAAATTTTGGAATGGATGGAGGGGCGTGGCAGGCATTTGGCTCCTGCGTATCACGTCACTCTAATCAATTCAGGAGAGCGCCCGGTAGCCATTCGAGACGCCTACGTTGATGACGTGAAAGAAATTACCGAACCCTCGGTGGTTGTTCAAGTTTGCCCGCAATTTGGTGGAGGAGGCGTGGGAGGATACACGCTGGTAGCCTCTCCTCCCGATGAGACAAGCTTCCGCTGGTACAAAGAAGAGGAAGAAGTTGTTTCAAGAAATTCTGAGGGAGACTTGGAGGGAGCAGGGGGTGAGAAATTGACGAAGGCTAATCCGGGTTATACGCTGGAGAGTCAGGAAATGGTCGCTTTGAATGTGGAGATCCGGGCGACAAAAAGCACCTATGAAGGTAAGCTTGCACTTTCGATTTCATCGGGAGGCGTTGACGAGAAATATGAGGTAAAAAACGATGGTAAGCCCGTAACTTGGGTGGTTACCTCGGCAAAAAAGGTGGTTGTGCTGTGGGGAGACAAGATTACTTGCACGCCGCTGGTCGATGGCCATTACGCTGACCAAGAACACGAAGTCATCATGGGAGCAGAGCAGATAGCAAGAGGAGAGTGCTCGTGAAAATCAGAGTTTCCCCAGTGCTATTTACTGCTGGTCTCTTGGTAGGGATTCCGTAGGGCAGTAGGTATCCCCGCTGATCAAGCATCAATGGCTACTGGCTTAGCTTGCTATATCGGAGTAGTGTGAATGGCAAACGATGAGTAGGTACCCCGCACGAGGCATGCAGACTGGCTATTGGTTTGGGCGCAAAGCAATGAGGCTCCAATCAGTAACCACAAGCTGCAGCAGTTGCTGTATTACGCGCAAGGTCGCTTCTTGGGGGATACTGGTAACCCGGTATTTGAGGATGAAATCGAGGCTTGGCCGCAAGGTCCCGTTGTGCGATCAGTCTACCGTGCTTTCAAGAAATACGGAACAATGGCTATCGATGTGGATGATCAAGTTGGCGATGACTTTACTTGGAGTGAATACAGCGACGTCGAGGAGCACTTGGTTCGCGTGTGGAATTTTTACGCGCCCTACGAAGAATGGGTGTTGCGGAAAATGATCTACCGCGATCCTCTGTGGAAGGATGCCTTCAAGCGCGATCCCAGGTGTCGAATAATTTCGAAAGAAGAAATGCGTGAGTGGTTTTTTGGCAGGCGGTGAGGTTCCTTCGCGGGCGGCAAAGCTCTCTGGCCGAAACACGTTTGAGGCCGGCTGCAGATAAGCCTCGCGGGTTGGGAATAACTTTTCTCGGCTGTCGAGTTCTGAAAGGAGCGTTGGCGACGTTTCGCTGTCCGACCGGGAAGGGGTCTTGCCGGGAGGGGGATCCGCTCAGCGCTGGAGGGATCCGGAGACTGTGCTCGTCAGATTGACGGCGGGCTCGGAGTCCTGCGTGTCTCGTCCGCTGCCCGGAACACGCAGGACTTCCTCCCCGCCCGACACGGGATCAGTGGTCGGCGCCGTCGAGCTGTTCGACGAGGTGTCTCAGCAGCGGGCCTGCGACCTCGATGGTGTCGGAGGCGCCGCCCGTCGAGCCGGGCGCATTTATGACGACCGCGCGCACCCCGGCGCACTCCACCACCCCCGCCAGGCCCCGTGACAGCAGGGCGTGGGGGTTCTTCTCGGCGCCGCGGCGCCGGACGGCCTCCATGATTCCGGGCAGTTCGCAGGCGAGCAGGTCTAGGGTGGCCTCGACGGTGACGTCGCGCGGCCCTACCCCCGTGCCACCGGTGGTGAGCACCACCCGTGACCCGGAGGCGACGGCCTCCCGGATGGCGGCGCGGATCATGACGAGGTTGTCGGGCACCACCCTCGGCTCCCGGGTCTCGAACCCCAGCCCGCTCAGGGCCTCCCGCAGCAGCGGGCCGGAACGGTCGGGGTAGATCCCGGCGGCGGCCCGGTCCGAACACGTGATCACTGCGGCCAGCATGCGGGAAATCGTAACTCCTGTGCTTCGGTGTTCGCCGGATCGGGGTCCTTCCGGGGAATCGGGTTCACCAATTCCCGGGAAGGACATCCCGGAGAATCCCCGCTCAGCCCTTGTGGGCGTCGAGCACCTTGCCGAGGTAGGCACCGAACTCGGGGACGATGGAGTCGTGGTCATGTCCCGCAGGCCATTCCGACCAGACGTGCTCGTAGCCCATGGCCTCGTAATAGCCGACGCCCATCTTCACGTTGTTGATGGCGTTGCTGTAGGCGGTCTCGTCCTTCTCACCCGTCACGAAGTTCAGCGACAGGGTCGACTTCGCATGCTGGGAGGGTTCGCCGCCGAGGGCGAGGAAACCGCCGTCCGGCATGTTGTTTACATACCGGGGGAAGAGTTCCTTGGTGATGAAGTCAGCGCCCCCGGCGTAGCCGACGAGCCACAGGACCGCCGGATTCGCCCCGTAGGCGGACTGCACGTGCGAGAAGAGCTCCGTGAAGTAGCTGACGAGCGTGGGGGGAGCGGCGTCAACCAGATATTGGCGCTGTCGGGGACGTGCACCGAGATGACGTCGAGTCCCCGCGCGGTGGCGGCCTCCACGATGCTGCCGGGGCCGGCCAGGCCTCCGGGGAGGTTCGGGTTGTCGCCGTCGTGGTCCTGGTCGTGCAGCGGATGGTCGTTGTCGTCGAGGTAGACGACCAGTCCGGTCCTCACGGAACCGGCCGGGTAGAAGCGGGCGCTGGAACTCATGCCGGCGGAGTCGGTGAAGGCGAAGGAGGTGCTGTTCCCCGCGAGGCGGCGCGGCCACCGGTTTGCCCGCGTGCCGGGGCAGTCCGGTACAACAAAAGCATCCATAAACTCACCGCCACCATGATCTGGGTGTGCGCTGGGGTGGAATCGCTGTGTGTCCGTCCACGACGACACCGCGCGGCTGGCTGATCCCCGCCACGGACAGCGACGGCACCGTCCCGTCGGACGCGAGCAGCATCATGGCCCCTGTCAGGACGACGATGGTGCCCGCTGCCGTCCGTTCGCAGGTGGGGCAGGGGAGACGCCGGAAGGCAGCGACGCGGGTTGATGAGTACCCGGGACGTGTGGGAATCCCCGCGGAGCAGACGGGGCGAGGGATTGCACCTAAGTCCATCTTGGGTTTGTACCGAAGTACAGGTGAGGTTTGGACTGCCATAGGTTTTGTGGACGGCAGTGAAAAACTTGAATTATGGTTTAGGCTGCCGTCTTGGTT
>CALCKT010000053.1 GCA_937965785.1 uncultured Propionibacteriaceae bacterium
CCACCGGAGGCCTTGACCCCGAGGCGGCCGTTGACGGTAGCCGCCATCAGCGCGACGGCGTGAGTGCTGGCGCCACCCGCAGGGTGGAAGCCCGTCGATGTCTTCACGAAATCGGCGCCCGCCTCCTCCGCGGCCCGGCAGGCGGTGATGATCTCCTCGTCGGTCAGGGCTGCGGATTCGATGATGACCTTCAACATCCCGGTGGTGGCCTCGCGCACGGCGGTGATCTCCTCGAGCACCCGGTGCGTTTCACCGGCCTTCAGGTGGCCGATGTTGATGACCATGTCGATCTCGTCGGCCCCCAACCGCGACGACTCCGCCGCCTCAGCGGCCTTCGTCGCCGGGGTGTGGTTGCCGGACGGGAACCCGCACACCGTCGCCACCTTCAACGATGCGAGGTCGTCGGTGAGCGGCAGCATCGACGGCGACACGCACACCGAGAAGGTGCCGAGCTCCTTGGCCTCCGCGATCAGCGCGGAGACCTGTGCCGGTGTGGCGTCGGTCCGAAGGAGGGTGTGGTCGATCATGCGCGCCAGTGCGTCCCGGGAAATCTCCATGTGCCGAGGGTAGCCGGTCGCGACCAAACCCGCGGACAGCCCCGCGTCCGCCACCCCGCCCGGCGGAAACGCTTGCCTTGTGGTCGTGTGCTTGCGCTGTAGCGCTGGCGTTTGACGGGAAGGCTGGCGTTCGGCAGGTGGGCTGGCGTTCGGCAGGAGGGCTGGCGTTCGGCAGGTGGGCTGGCATTTGGCGGGGGTGGTGGGGGTTCTACCGGGTTCGCTTGCCTTGCGGTCGTGTGCTTGCGCTGTAGCGCTGGCGTTCGACGGGAAGGCTGGCGTTCCCGTCGGGAAGGCAAGCGTTCGACGGGAAGGCTGGCGTTCTCCTGGGGTGAGTGGGTTCAGGTGGCCAGGGGGAGCCAGACCGTGAAGCACGTGCGACCCGGGCGGGAGGTCGCCTCCACCCGGCCGCCGAAGCTCGCTACCACCGCCTGCACGATCGACAGGCCCAGCCCCGTCGATTTCGCCTCGTTGTGGCTACGCGACGTGTCGGCCCGGGCGAAACGCTCGAAGATCCGGGGCAGCATGTCGGGTGCGATGCCGGGGCCGTCGTCGACGACCATCAGGCACGCCTGACCGTCCTTGATCCCGGCGACGGTGGTGACGGTGGTTCCCGCGGGGGTGTGGTTGCGAGCGTTGGACAGCAGGTTGACGATCACCTGGTGGAGGCGGTCGGCGTTGGCCCGCACCTCGAAACCCTCCTCGGGCAGTTCCAGGCGCCAGACGTGATCGGGCCCGGCGGCGCGCGCGTCGCTGACGGCGTTGAGCACCACCGCGACGATGTCGACGGGCTGCATCTCGACGGGGGCGTCGGCGTCGAGGCGGGCCAGCAGGAGAAGGTCCTCGACGAGTTTCGTCATGCGCTGCGACTCCGAGTCGATCCGGCCCAGCGCGAACGCCGAGTCCGCTCCGTCGCCGCGGGCCGCCAGCTCCGAGTAGCCGCGGATCGCCGCGAGGGGGTTGCGCAGCTCGTGGGAGGCGTCGGCGACGAAACGCCGCAGCTTGGTCTCGGAGGCCTGTCTGGCCTTGAGGGCCCCCTGTACATTGCCGAGCATCCGGTTGAAGGCGCCGGTCAGCTGCGCCACCTCGTGTTCGGGGGGCAGCGCCGGGTCGGGAACGGCGGGCACGTCGACCTCACCGCGGTCCAGGTCCAGCTGTGAGACCGTGGAGGCCGTCGCCGACAACGACCGCAGCGGTTTCGTCGCGGCATTGGCAACGGCGCGGGTCGCGAACGCCGACGCCACCACGGCCGCCACACCCAGGGTGACGGCCAGCAGGGTCAGGCGCACGATGGTGGTGTTGACGGTCTCCAGCGGCAGGGCCAACACCATCAGTTCGCCGTCGCGGTTGTACTGAGCGACCGCCCGGTACTGGCCCAGGTCGGGGACGTCAACGGTGTGTTTCTGGCCGTCCGTGCTGACCTTCAACAGGGTGTTGATGGCCTCCGCGGAGACGTTGTCGTACTCGCCGTGCCCGATCTTCGATGCGACGCTGACGCCGCTCGAACTGCGCAGCACGACGACGGTTCCGGGTGGTGTGCCGGGCGCCAGGATGCCTTTCGGACGGCCGTTCTGCTGGCCGGTTTCGCGCGCCTGGAGGGCTTTGGCGTTGTCCACCTGCTTGTCGAGTTGCTCGTACATGATGACGCCCGCCGCGACGATGGTGCCCGCCGAGATCAGCAGCGCCAGCACCGCCACCACGGCCGTGACGCGCCGCCGCAGCTGGGCGGAGAGGCTGGCCGGGCGCATCAGGAGCTCGCGGGTCGCAGCACGTACCCGGCCCCGCGCATGGTGTGGATCATGGGGGAGCGGCCCGCGTCGATCTTCTTGCGCAGGTAGGAGATGTAGAGCTCGACGACGTTGGCCTGGCCGCCGAAGTCGTAGTTCCACACCCGGTCCAGGATCTGGGCCTTGCTGAGCACCCTTTTGGGGTTGCGCATCAGGTAGCGCAGCAGCTCGAACTCGGTGGCGGTGAGGTTGATGCTCTCACCGGCGCGGGTGACCTCGTGGGAGTCCTCGTCGAGGATCAGGTCGCCGACGACGAGTTGGGTGTCCGGCTGCACCGTCGTCGCCCCGGAGCGTCGCAGCAACCCGCGCAGCCGCGCGATGACCTCCTCCAGGGAGAACGGTTTCGTCACGTAGTCGTCGCCTCCGGCGGTGAGCCCGGTGATGCGGTCGGCCACGCCGTCCTTGGCGGTCAGGAAGATCACGGGCACGTCGGGTTGTTCCGTGCGGATGCGGCGCATCACCTCGAGCCCGTCGAAGTCGGGCAGCATCATGTCGAGGACGATGGCGTCGGGTTTGACGGCGCGGGCCGCCTGGACGGCCTCGGTTCCGGTGGCGGCGGTGGTCACCTCCCAGCCCTCATAGCGCATGGCCATGGCCAGCAGTTCGGTCAGGCTGGGCTCGTCATCGACGGTGAGGACCCGCAGGGCGGTGCCGTCGGGGCGGGTCAGGGGGGCGGGCTGTGCGGGAGGCATGCATCTACTGTGGCAGTCCCGAGTGGGGTTTCGCCATGAACTTGCTGTGTGTTTCCTGTGGGAGCTGGATTCCCCGGGCGGGGGTGTCCCACTCATCCGGAAGCGGACGTGCGGGCTCTTCGGGCAGCGGACGTGCGGGCTCATCGGGAAGCGGGCGTGCGGGCTCGTCGGACAGCGAGTGGGCGGGGCGTTTCGGTTGTTCCTCGGCCGGTGGCGGGTCGTCCTTGGGTGTTCGGAACAGGTTGTCCAGGCCCATTCGCCCGGCGCCATGGCTCATCAGCACTAGGCCGACGACGGCCATCACCGCGTTGTACTCCCAGCCGGAGTCGTGGACGTAGAAGTTGTGCGACCTGAGGGTGAGGATGATGCCGATGTTCAGGATCATCAGGCCGAGGCCGATCACGGGGGTGGCCAACCCGAAGATCAGGAAGATGCCGCCGATCACCTCGAAACCGATCAGCAGCCACACCATGAGCCCGGGATTCGGGATGCCCGCCTGCTCCAGAATGCTGGCCTCCGCGCTGATACCTTCGTTCTGCCAGCGGTGCCAGCCATGGGTGACCATGATGAAGCCCATCACGATGCGGGTGAGCATCAGGGCGATGTCCTTGAGCACTCGGATGAAGGCCTTCATGGTTCTCCCTGCCGTTGGTCCTTCAGCCAATCGTATGACACGAGCTGGCCGTTTGGTCCGGGTGGTTGCTGGTATCATGCCCGGGCTTTCAGGGTGCCGTGGTGGCGGTTTGTCGTGCGCTTTCAGCGACATCTCCTAGAGTTGTGGACGATGCCTCGACTCGAACCGCGTTCCCGAACCACCGATCCCGCCGGCGGCTGGGGATGGGTGGGTTTCGGGTTTTCCGCCAGTGTGGTCATCGCCGCTTTCGCCTGGGTGGTGCCCCGGCCCGCAGTGACGGTCGCCGACTACCTGCTCGCCGCCCTGTTCCTGGTGCCCTGCACGGGTTTGTTGTTCGCGTGGTGGCGGATCGGGCCGCGTTTCCCGCACCCCGTCGTCGCGACGGTGCTGTGGGCGCTGCCGCTGCTGACCTGCCCGCTGCTTTTCAGCCTGGACGTGAACGCCTATCTGACGCAGGGCTGGATGGTGCTGGGCGGCCACGACCCCTATGTCATGACTCTCGGGGAACCCCGGCTGCCCGGGATCGCAGTCGGGGCGGACTGGGTGGACACCACGTCGGTCTACCCGGCGGGGTCTTTGCTGATCTTCGCGGCCGTGTACTGGACCAGCGGTGGCCTGCCGTGGCTGGGGATCCTGCTGTTCCGGTTGCTGCACCTGGGCTGCCTGCTGGTGGTGGCGTGGGTGGTGAAACGCCTCGCGCCGCGCGTCGGGATGCCGGTGAACACGGCGCTGTGGGCGGGGATCACCACCCCGCTGCTGATCCTCCAGTGGGTCGGGGGCCTGCACAACGACGCCGTGCTGGTGGCCGTGATCGCCCTGGCGGTGCTGGTGGCGACTCGCGGCGGTTGGTCCGGGCTGCTGCTGGGTGGGGCGTTGATCGGGTTGTCCCTGGCCGTGAAACAGTCGGGGGCGGCGGCGGGACTCGGTGTCGTCGCTCTGGCTTGGGCGGCCTCGCCGGGTCGTGACTGGTGGCGGCTAGCGGGCCGGGCCGCGGCGGCGGGGGCCGTGGCGGTGGCGGTGTTCGTGGGTGTTTCGTGGGGTTCCGGCCTGGGATTCGGATGGAACAACCCCACCGCCGGCAGCCCCTTGGCCGTGATGAGCGACTCGCCGCTGTCGTGGATCAGCCAGGCGTTGAAGCTCCTCGGGCAGGAGGCGTCGCTGGTTTCGGCGACGCGGATGCTCACCCTCGTCGCCGCGCTGGCGGTGCTGGCGGCCTGGGTGTGGCTGGTGGCCCGCTTCGGGCCCCGGCCCGGAGAGCCGGGACGCCCCTGGGTTGTGCTGCTCGGCGGACTGCTGGCCTTCGCGCTGCTCGGCCCCGCCCTGCAACCCTGGTACTTCACCTGGGTGGCGCCCTTCGTCGCCCTGGCGCTGCCCGACAGACGCTGGCAGCGGATCTGGTTGAGCGCGACGGTGGTGGTCGTGATGGCGGCCGCCACCCAGGGTTCCCTCGGCTCCCCGCTGCTGGGCCTGGCCACATGGTTGTTGTGGCGGCGCCTCGAGGAGAAGGATCTGGACGTCTTCGAGGAACGGACCGGAGTCTGACCTCGCCGCGACCGCGGGCCGACGCGTTTTCTTGCGGCCGGGCGCTAGGGTCGCGGACATGACCGAGCTGCGCTGGAGGCGGACTCCCAAGGCGTGGGCCGTGCGGATCCGCGGCCTCGTCAAGCGTTTCGGGCGGGTCCAGGCGGTTTCCGGACTCGATCTGGACGTCCCCCTCGGCGGTGTCCACGGGCTGCTCGGGCCGAATGGTTCCGGCAAGACCACCACGCTGCGGATGCTGCTCGGTTTGATCCGTCCCGACCGCGGTGAGATGAGCATCTTCGATCACGAGGTGCCCTACGGGCTGCCCGAGGTGATCGACAGGGTGGGCGCCATCGTCGAGAGCCCCAAGTTCGCGCCGAACATCAGCCTTCGGCGCAACCTGGAAATCCTCGCGATCTCCACCGGGGTGCCGAATCGCCGCGTCACGGAGGTGCTGCTGGAGGTCGGACTGCGGGGTCGCGAGAGGGCGGCTTTCCACACCTGCTCCCTGGGCATGAAACAGCGACTCGCGATCGCCGCGACCCTGCTGAGGGAACCCGACCTGCTGATCTTCGACGAACCCACCAACGGCCTCGACCCCGCGGGCATCCAGGAGATCCGCACCACCATGCGGGCCCTCGCCGACGCTGGTCGCACGGTGCTGGTCGCCAGTCATCTGCTGGGTGAGATCGAGCAGATCGCCGATTCAGTGTCCATCATGGGGCGGGGTCGGGTGATCGCAGCCGGGGATCTGGAGGAGTTCCTCAACGACGGTTCCGAATACGTGGCAGTGGAGATCGACGACGTCCCGGCGTCCTTCGAGGTGCTGCGGCAGGCGGGGTTCGGCGGCCAGCTGGTGGGTGGGCAGTTGCGGGTCACCCGCGACGAGGGACTCGACCCTGCCGTCGTCGCCCGGGTCCTCGGGGAGGCGGACCTGTGGCCGAGGCACCTCAGTCTGCAACGCTCCAGCCTCGAATCCGTGTTCCTGGAACTGACCGAGGACGAACGCCTCACCACCACGCAGGGGAGGGCCGTGGCGTGATGCTGGGTCTGTTGCGTGCTGAACTCCTCAGGCTGTTCAGCGACCGGAAAGTAGCGGTGGTGGCCGTCTTCGTGCTGGGGATCGGTTTCTGGGTCGGTTCCTCGCTGGTCGAGATGCTCAAGCCCTACACCGCGCTCGACTGGGAGGAGGCGCGACGGCAGTCCAACGACGCCCAGATAAACCTGGATGTCATCTGCGGGTCTGGAACCCCCGGGGTCGACTGCTCAACGCTGCCGTCGAACGTCGCGGTGGAGGGATTCCTGCGCCCCCAACTGAGCTTCGAAGAGTTCGCCATCACGACCCTCGGGACGACGACCCAGGTGGGCCTGTTCGCCGTGGTGGTGCTGATCACCGTGATGATCGGGTCCGAGTTCAACACGGGTTCCATCGGCACCCAGCTGACCTTCACCCCCCGCAGGATGCCCCTGCTGTGGGCCAAGGTCGCGGCCTCCGCGATCTGCGGGGTCTGTTTGTTGGCCTTCTGGTCGGTGGCCATAGTGGTCCTGGATGTGTTCCTCTTCCTGAACCTGCGCGGCACCGAGGGCCTGGCGGCCGGGGGAGTGCTGGCGGCGCAGATCGGACGGGCCCTGCTGGTGGGGGCGGTGATGGCGGCCATGGCGGCGCTGGTGACGATGGCGCTGGCGTCGACGGTCAAGACGTGGGTGCTGATCTCCGCGGGTCTGGTGCTCTCCCAGTTCCTCGAAACCTCCAAGAACCTCGCCCAGATCGCCGGGTTGTTGCCGACCGCCAACTTGCTCAGTCTCATCAACGGCGAATGGAGCCGCACCATCTACAACAGCGAAGGGATGCGGCAGGAACCGATCCCGCACCTCGACTACGGATACTCCCTGGGATACGCGGTCTTCTGGCTGGTGGTCTTCGGGATCTGGGCGTCGGCCAGTTTCTCGCGTCGCAACATCCTCAAATAGCCCGGGACTCCCATCCCGAAGCCGATTGAGCCGACCCGCGACGAAGGGGTGGGTCGCGTCGGAGCCGTCCGTGCCCTCCTCCACGACTCGCGGAAGAAAAACGGTTCAACATCGCCACACGACGTTGAACCGTCGAACCTCCGCGATTCGTGTAAGGAAAGCAGGGGACGAGAAGGGGGGTGATTCGTGCACGGAAAAGATGGGGGGTGGGGGCGGTGCCTCGATCCGTGTACGGGAGGGAAGGGACCCTCTTGTCGCTCGCCTCCGTCCGCGGCCCGAAGTCGGCTTGCCCACCGTTCCAGGGGACGACCGGTAGGATCGCTGCCCGTGCGATACGTCTCCACCCGTGCCACCGACCACGCCACCAAGGCCTTCAGCGACATCCTCCTGGAGGGCCTGGCGCCCGACGGCGGCCTCTACCTGCCCGTCGAATACCCGAGGGTGGATGCCGGCACCCTCGCCCGGTGGCGCGACGTGCTGCTCGACGACGGCTACGCAGCTCTCGCCTTCGAGGTGTGCTCCCTGTTCATCGACGACATCCCCGCCGACGACCTGCTGGGCATCTGCCGGCGCGCCTACGCGCCCGGGAAGTTCTTGGACCCGCAGATCGTGCCGGTCTCCGAACTCTCCGACGGGGTGCGGCTGGCGCATCTCAGCAACGGCCCGTCGGCGGCCTTCAAGGACATGGCCATGCAGCTGCTCGGCGAGCTGTTCGCCCACGAACTGGCGCGCCGCGGCGAGCGCCTGACCATTCTCGGCGCCACCTCCGGCGACACCGGCTCGGCCGCCGAGTACGCGCTGCTGGGCAGGCCCGGGATACGGGTGGTGATGCTGTCCCCCGCGGATCGCATGACCCCGTTCCAGCAGGCGCAGATGTACTCCATCGACGACCCCGGGGTGGTGAACCTGGCCGTCGAGGGTGTCTTCGACGACTGCCAGGACCTCGTCAAGGCCATCAACGCCGACGCCGACTTCAAACGCGAACACCGCATCGGCGCGGTGAACTCCATCAACTGGGCGCGCCTGATGGCGCAGGTCGTCTACTACTTCGCGGCATGGCTGCGTATCGGCAGCGACGCCCCCGTCTCGTTCGCGGTGCCCTCGGGCAACTTCGGCAACATCGCGGCCGGGCACATCGCCCGCCTCATGGGGCTGCCGATCCGGCACCTGGTGCTGGCCACCAACGAGAACGACGTCCTCGACGAGTTCTTCCGCACCGGCGTCTACCGGCCCCGCGCCGCGCAGCAGACCCACGCCACCAGTTCCCCGTCCATGGACATCTCGAAGGCGTCGAACTTCGAACGTTTCGTCGCCGACCTGCTGGGCCGCGACGGTGCGCGCGTCGCCGACCTGTTCGGCCGCGAACTGCCGGAAACCGGCAGGCTCGATCTGTCCGGCGAGGACCGCGACCGTTTCGGTTTCGTCTCGGGTTCCTCCACCCACGCCGACCGGCTGGCCGAGATCCGCGCCACATGGGAGAGCGACGGGGTGCTCATCGACCCCCACACCGCCGACGGCGTGCACGTCACCCGCCGGCTGCTGGCCTGCGGTGAGGTGACCGGACCCGTCGTGGTGCTGGAAACCGCGCTTCCTGTGAAGTTCGCCGAAACCATCACCCAGGCGACCGGGATCGTCCCGCCGCGCCCCGACCGCTTCGCCGGGATCGAGGATCTCCCCAGGCACGTGACGCGCATTCCCGCGGACGTGGACGCGGTTCGGCGGGTTATTGACGGGGCCGCCTGAAAACGGAAATCGAACCCCTTGTAGGGTAAGAAATCCGGGGGGAAATAGCATGCCGGTTCATAAGGAGCATGCCGGTTCATAGGGAGGAAACATGCTGGACTGCGCCATCATTGGGGCTGGCCTGGCGGGCCTCGTGGCTGCTCGCGACCTGCGGAACCGGGGGCTCGGTGTCGTTGTGCTCGAGGCCCGGGACCGCGTGGGGGGGCGGGTCGAGAACGGGGTCCTTGCCGACGGCCAGTATGTGGAGCTCGGTGGCCAGTGGATCGGTGCCGGACACGACGCCATCTTCGAGCTGATCGAGCGTTACGGGCTGAGGACCATTGGTATTCCGGCTCGTGGAAATCTGGTGGTGCGTGTCCACGGCAGATTGCTCGAGGTGCCGTCGGCGGAGGACGGGGAGGAACTGACCCCGTTCGAGGTCGCGGACCTCAGTCAAGGGCTGCTGAGACTGCGTCGCCTCGCCCACCGGCTGGCCGACGACCCCGCCTGGGTGGCGGCGAATGGCGCCTGGCTGCGGCAGGATCTGCGGCGCTGGATGCGCACCAACCTACGAACAGGCGGGGCCCAGGCTCGTTTCGGGGAGGTCTACGAGGCCGCTTTCGGGCCGATGATCCCGCAGGCGACCCTGCAGGAAGGTCTGCAGCAGATCAACTCGGGGCCGAGCCTGGAGACGATGATCGCGAACAACGGCGGGCTGAACCAGCAGCGCATCGACGGCGGCATGGCCGCCCTGTGCGAGGCCCTGGCCGCCGATCTCGGGGATGTGGTGCGCCTCGGGAACGCCGTCACGAAGATCACCCATGATGAAACCGCCGTCGTCACTCTCGCTTCAGGGGAGACCATAGAGGCGCGCACCGTCGTCTCGACGCTACCGCCCCGCCTGGCCGTCGCCTTGGAATACGACCCGCCCCTGCCGCAGTGGAGGCAGGATGTGGCGGAGAAGGTGACGCCGGGAAATGTGATCAAGGCTTACCTGGTTTATGAGACGCCCTTCTGGCGCGAACGAGGACTTTCAGGGCAGTCGAGCTCTGACGAGGGGGCGGTTCGCGTCACGTTTGACACGACACCGGCCGACTCGACCCGTGGGCTGTTGATGGGTTTCTTCGAGGGGAACGAGGCCGATTCGCTGGCCCGCCGTCCCCCGGAGGCCCGAAAACGCGCATTCGTTGAGTCGGCCGTCCGTGCGTTCGGGGCGGAGGCGGCCGAACCCGTCGAATACCTGGAACGGGACTGGAGCTCCGAGCAGTACACGCGGGGCTGCCACGGGGCGCACTTCGCGCCGGGGATCTGGACCTCCAACGGCCCCGTCCTGGCCGCCCCCGACGGGTGCCTCTACTGGGCCGGGGCGGAGTACTCGGCCAAGTTCAACGGCTACATGGAAGGCGCTGTCCGCTCCGGCGAGGAGGTCGCGGCCACGATCGCCGTCGCCCTCATCTGACCCCTCCGCCCCTGTGCGCGAATCGCGGAGGTTCGACGGTTCAATGTCGTCACACGACGTTGAAACGTTCTTCTTCCGCGATTCGTGCCTGGGAGGGGAGGGGGGCCGGGGCCGCGACTCGAGGGGCCGCGACGGGGGACAATCGGCGTGTATGCTCGGCCCTCGCGCCTTCCGGTAGATGGGCTTGACTTGGCATGATGCCTCACCGACCAGCACAATAGCCGATATGCGCAAGCATCATGTTGTGATAATCGGTTCTGGTTTTGGTGGTCTGTTCGCGGCGAAGGCCTTGAGGCGCGCCGATGTCGATGTGACGTTGATAGCACGCACCACCCATCATCTGTTCCAGCCGCTGCTCTACCAGGTGGCGACCGGCATTCTGTCGGAAGGCGAGATCGCCCCCGCGACCCGGGAGGTGCTGCGCAAGAACAAGAACGTGACGGTGCAGCTTGGTCTCGTCGAGGGGATCGACGTGGAGGCCCGGCAGGTGCGGTGGCGTTTCCACGGCCTCGAACAGGTCACCGACTACGACTCGCTGATCGTCGCGGCCGGTGCGGGGCAGTCGTACTTCGGCAACGACCACTTCGCCCGCTACGCGCCCGGCATGAAAACCATCGACGACGCCCTGGAGCTGCGGGCCCGGATCTTCGGGGCCTTCGAGCTGGCCGAACTCGCCCCGGAGGGGGAGGACGTCTCCAGGTTCCTGACCTTCGCGGTCGTCGGTGCGGGACCGACGGGGGTGGAGATGGCCGGGCAGATCCGGGAACTGGCCTCCAAGACCCTCGTCGGCGAGTTCCGTCGCATCGACACGCGCCAGGCGCGGGTGATCCTCGTCGAGGGCGGTCCCCTGGTGCTGCCCAGCTTCGGCGAGGACCTCGGCGGCTCGGCGCGCCGGTCGCTGGAGAAACGCGGCGTCGAGGTGTGGACCGAGACGATGGTCACCGAGGTCGACTCGCGCGGATTCACCGTCAAACGCAAGGACGGTTCCACCGAAAGGGTGGAGTCGGTGTGCAAGGTGTGGGCCGCCGGTGTCTCCGCGAACCCGCTCGGCCCGCAGCTCGCCGAACAGACCGGCGCGGAGACTGACCGGGTGGGCAGGGTCAAGGTGCTACCGGACCTGACCCTGCCGGGCCATCCCGAGGTGTTCGTTATCGGCGACCTGGCCGCCGTCGACGGGGTGCCCGGGGTGGCGCAGGGCGCGATCCAAGGTGCCAGGTATGCGGCCAACGCCATCCGTGGCCAGCTGGCCGGGAACCGCCCGGAGGCCCCGTTCAAGTACAAGGACAAGGGGTCGATGGCGACGATCTCCCGGTTCTCCGCCGTCGTCAGCGCAGGGAAGGTCAAGTTCTCGGGTTTCCTGGCCTGGGCGGCGTGGCTGGTGCTGCACCTGCTCTACATCGCGGGCTTCAAGCAGCGGATGTCGACGCTGCTGCACTGGTTCGTCAGCTTCCTCACCCGCGGCCGGGCGGAACGCGTCACGACGAACCAGCAGATGGTCGGCCGTCTTGCGCTGGAGGAACTCGGCGAGGGCACCAGCGCCCGCCTCATGTCCGGCGCGGCCGAGGCGACCGGGGAGACAAAACCGGAGGGCTCCGACGAGAAGGAGACGGCACCGGGGGGTTCCGACGAGAAGGAGACGGCGCCGGAGGATTCCGACGAGAAGGCGACGGCACCGATCGCGGGTTGAGAACCCCGACGCGCCCTCGGTCACCTCGTCCGGCAGGACGGGAGGTCGCGATCTACCCCGTCGCGGTTTGCTGGCCTTCCCTCTGATTCGCTGGCCTTGTTCACGTTTGCCTGCGCTGTGAGGCCAGCAAACACGAACAAGGCCAGCAAAACCGGGATAGGGCCAGCAAAACCGGGATAGGGCCAGCAAACCGACGGTAGGGCCAGCAAACCGACGGTAGGGCCAGCAAACCGACGGGGAGGCGGGGTCAGGCGTCGACCCGCTCCCGGAGGCGGGCGTTGGCCTTCTCGACGTCGAGGCGGGTGAGCAGGAGGAAGATGAGCGCGTTGGCGATCAGCGGGAACCACACGTACATGACGTAGAGCATCTGGATCGCCGAGTCCGGTTGCATGCTCAGTTCGCCGTTGTAACCGCTGGCGGCCAGGAGCCACCCGGCTGCGGCCGTTCCGATGCCGCCGCCGACCTTCACCCCCAGGGAGGTGCAGGAGAACATGAGTCCGTCGACGCGTTTGCCGGTGCGCAGCCAGGTGTGTTCCGAAGCCTCCGCGATCATTGCGTTGAGAGTCCCCTGCAGCGGGCTCATCCCCAGGGATGCCACCGCCGAGAGGGCCAGCATGAGCGGGATGTTGTGGAAATAGGCCGCCACCAGCACCCCGAGCCGCCCGAGGGTCGCGATGACGTAGCCGCCGAGGTTGACCCGGTACATCTCCCCGAATTTCTTCACGATGACGGGGGTCACCAGCAGGCCGACGATGAGCGGGATGTTGATGGCCCAGGCGAAGGTCCCCAGCAGGTTCTCGTCCCCCAGGATGTACTTCATGAAGTAGATGCCCATGTTGAGCATGGCCGTGAAGATCTGGGTGAGCAGGAAGACCACCAGGATGAGGAGGTAGTACTTGTTGGACAGCAGCATCTTGGCCGACTCCAGCACCGTCAGCGTGTCGTCCTTCTGTTTCGTGTCGTCGTCACCGGCCAGTTCCTCCGGGGACAGTTCCTTGACGGAGAACACCGACAAGGTGTTGACCGCCAGCCCGAGCAGCGCGTAGATGATCGCCATGGTCCGCCAGCCCGCGGCGCCGCCCCCGAACATCGCCACGCCCCCGACCGTGATGCTCTGGATGAGCAGGTTCGTCCCGAAGGCGAACATGAAACGGATGGAACCCATCTGCACCCGCTCCGAACCGTTGCGGGTGATGAGCGCGGTCAGTGAGGAATAGGCGATGTTGTTGGCCGTGTAGAACACGGCGTTGAGGAGGGTGTAGGCGATGAAGAACCAGGCGTACTTGGCGGTCTCACCCAGTTCGGTGGGGATCGCGAAGATCGCGATGATCATGCCGGCGCAGCCGACGAAACCCCACAGCATCCACGGCCGCGCCTTGCCCATCCGGGTTTTGGTGCGGTCCAGCAGCGCACCGAAGATGACGTCGGAGAAGCCGTCGAAGAGCCGGGAGAGCATCATGAGCGTGCCGACGACGCCCGCGTTGAGACCGGCGGTGTCGGTGAGGTAGATCATGACGAAGGCGGACAGGAGCACGTAGACGACGTTGCCTGCGACATCACCCGAGCCGTAGCCCACCTTGTTGTACCACTTCAGGTATTTCTTCTCGCCGGCCGCTGCCGTGCTCGTCGTGTCGGTCATGACTTCACCTCGTCGTGGGTCTCGATGTGGTCAGGGGTGGTGAGCAGAAGATGGAGTTCCATCCCCAGCTCGTGGCCGTCCACCCGGTAGCGGGACCGCAGGGCCGGTCCGCAGCTGTTGGAGCCGATGCCGGCCATGGCGGCGTCCAGGCACAGCACCGTGCTGCCCGACGGTCTCAGATCGGTGTTGCGGTGCCGTGCGGCAAGTTCCTCCTGCGTGTACCGGGAGGCGTTGAAGGAGAACGGGGTCTGCCCCACCGCGGTCAGGACCAGGCCGCCACCGGAGACGGTGACCTCGTCGCAGTCGGCGTGGCTGCCGTTCTCCTGGGGACGGATGTAGTCCTCGTGGAGGTCCGCGACGTCGGCGCTGAAGGTCCCGTGATGGCTGGCGCGGTACTTGTCCGCGTAGCTCTCGAAGGGCCCCAGGCCGTGGTAGTCGACCCGGTTCATGGACTCGGGCAGGAACAGCCGCAGCCCCAAGCGCGGCAGGCTCGGGAACCCGAGGGTGCGGCGCATCCGCAGGATCAACCCGAGGACGCCGTCGGCGGTGAGGGTCCAGATCAGCCGGCCGCGCAGGGCGGGCTGGACCGTCGGCGCCACCAGGGCGACGTCGGCGCTGATCGTCGCGCGCCCCGGTTCCTCGGCGACGTCGACGGCGTAGGCGCGGGCCGTGGCCCGGTGGTAGTGGGCGCGTTCCCATTCCAGGCGCACGTGGCGGTCGTTGTCGGTGGGGGCCCGCCAGATGTTGAGCTCGGCCGGGCGCTCCAGGACCTCCCGGCCGTTGACGCTCAGGGCGGTGGGCAGGCCGGTGCGCGTGTCGATGGTGCAGCGCAGACCCGCGGCCGCCACGTCGATTCGCGTCCCCTCCCGCGCGACCTGCACCGAACCCCGGGGGGTGGGGCGGTGCGCGAGCTCCGCGACCCGGCGGTGCCGCCCGTCGGCGTTGCGCAACGGAACCTCGTCGAAACCCAGGACGTGCCCGGCGGGCAGCAGCGGTTCGGGACGCGCGAGCCGGTGGGTGACCAGCAGGTGGCATTTCCCGGCGTGCGGAATCCGCGGTTCGCAGCGCAGCATGACGCTCGTGTGCGGTGGGACGGGATCGGTCAGGTCGATGTCCCCGCGATCCACGACGACACCGTCGCAGCGCACCTCCCACGAGACGCGGGCGTACTGCGACAGGTCCGTGTGGTCGAGGTCGTTGTGGATGGTGAGCAGACCCTCGTCCTGGTCGTACTCGACGACGCGGGCGGGTCGCTGGACGTTCTTGAGCTCGGCCAGCCCGGGGTGGGGGACCCGGTCGGGCGAGACGAGCCCGTCGACGCAGAAGTTGCCGTCGTGGATGTCCTCGCCGTGGTCACCGCCGTAGCGGAAGACCGGCCGGCCGTCGTCGCTGCTGCCGGCCGCCACCGCGTGGTCGCACCACTCCCACACGAAACCACCGCACATGCGCTCGTCGGCCCGGATGATCTCCCAGTAGTCCTCCAGATCACCGGGTCCGTTGCCCATGGCGTGGCAGTACTCCACGAGTACGAAGGGCTTGTCCGGATCGGAGTCGAGGTAGTCGCGGATCTCCTCGATACCCGGGTACATGCGGCTGTACAGGTCGATGCAGGAGTAGTCGTAACGGCGTTTGGAGTCGCGGTAGTAGGAGCTCTCGTAGTGGGTCAGGCGCGTCGGGTCGAAGCCCTTGACCCACATCAGCGCCGCCTCGAGGGTGCAGCCGTAGGAACACTCGTTGCCCGCGGACCAGGAAATGATGCTGGGACGGTTCTTCTCCCGGTGGACACACAGTTTCATCCGGTCGACGGTGGCCTCGGTCCAGGCGGGGTTGTCGGCGATGGGTTCGTTCCAGTGCTCCACCTGGTTCTCCCAGGACGGGTCGGCCAGGAAGCGGGTCTGGGTGCCGTGGCTCTCGTTGTCGGCCTCGGACATGACGTAGAAGCCGTACTCGTCGCACAGCTGGTAGAA
>CALCKT010000054.1 GCA_937965785.1 uncultured Propionibacteriaceae bacterium
TTCGCCCTGCTGGTGGCCTTCGGACCGTACGGGAACATCACCCTCGGACCCGACGACGAAACCCCCTCCTACTCGCTGGTGAGCTGGTTCGCCATGCTCTTCGCCGCGGGCATGGGCATCGGGCTGGTGTTCTGGGGCGTTGCAGAACCCCTGAACCACTATGCCACTCCCCCGCCCGGCACCCCGGAGGGCACCTCCGACGCCATGAAGGCGCAGGAAGCGATGACGACGTCCTTCCTGCACTGGGGGCTGTCCGCCTGGGCCGTCTACATCGTCGTCGGCCTGGCCATCGCCTACACGGTGCACCGCAAGGGCCGGAAGGTTTCACTCAGGTGGGTGCTCGAGCCGCTGTTCGGCAGGCGGGTACGTGGTTGGTTCGGGGATGTCGTCGACGTGTTCGCCATCGTCGGAACCCTGTTCGGGGTGGCGGCATCCCTGGGTTTCGGGGCCTCCCAGTTCACATCCGGCCTGGATTACCTGGGGATCATCAAGCCCGAGATCTGGGTGCTGCTCGCGGTCATTGCCATCATCACCTCGCTGGCCACCTGCTCGGTGCTGAGCGGTCTGGATCGCGGCATCAAATGGCTCTCGAACGCGAACCTGGTGCTGGCCGCGGTGCTGGCCCTGGCCGTGCTGCTGCTCGGCCAACCGTTGTTCGTGCTGCGCGAGTTCGTCCAGACCATCGGCGACTACCTCAGCAATTTCGTGCACCTGAGTTTCCGCACCCTGCCGTTCCAGGGTGAGGCCGGCGAGACCTGGCTCGGGACCTGGACCACCTACTACTGGGGATGGTGGATCAGCTGGTCGCCGTTCGTGGGGATCTTCATCGCCCGCATCTCGAGGGGCCGCACCGTGCGGGAATTCGTGGCGGGGGTGCTGGCCGTGCCGACGCTGGTGACCTTCCTGTGGTTCTCGATCATGGGTGGGACGGCGATGTGGCAGCAGCTCCACGGGTCCGGTGACCTCATCAGTCCGGAAGGAAAAGTCAACAACGTCAACGCCCTGTTCCAGGTGCTGGAGCACATCCCTGCGAGCAACCTGCTGATCGTCGGGTTCCTGATCCTGCTGGTGATCTTCTTCGTCACCAGCGCCGACTCCGCGGCCTTCGTGGTGGACATGGTCGCCACCGGCGGGGAGCAGGATCCTCCTGTCCTGACCCGGGTGATGTGGGCCGTTCTCGGCGGCGGTATCGCCGCGGTGCTGCTGTGGGGTGGGGCGGTCTCCGGCGGGGAGGATCTGACCGCTGGGCTCGGGGCGTTGCAGACCATGACGATCCTCGCGGCGGCACCGTTCAGCGTGGTGATGGTGTTGGCCTGCCTGGCGACGCTGCGCGCGTTCAGCAACGAACACCGGCAACGACTGAGGCTGGAGAACCGGGTGCTGCGACGCGAGATGACCGAACACGTGATGGACAAGGTGACCGAACACGTGAGGGAGTCCGTCGTCGAACACCTGAACGGCCAGGAGATCACCTTGAGTGAGGAATCCGCGTCAGGGGAAAGGACACGCAGGCCCTTCCGGATCAGGCTCTCCAGACGCAGGAGTCACACCCCGGAAAAGTAGAACCCCTCTCCCCCGAACCGCGCGCGTCGCGTGTGTGAACTGCTCAGGGTTGAATGTGGATGGCTTTCCAGCCATCCACATTCCGCCGGGCAAGGACACGGTCGTGCAGCCTGCCGGACTGGCCCTGCCAGAACTCGAACTCGTCGATGTCGATCCGGTATCCACCCCACTCCGGCGGGCAGGGAACATCAACCCCGTCGAAACGTTCGGCCGCCTGCGATGCCGCCGCCAGCAGTTCGTCGTGGGAGACGATGGGCGCCGACTGCCTGGACGCCCAAGCACCCAGCTGGCTGGCCCTGGGGCGCTTGGCGAAGTAGGTCTCGTTCTCCTGGCGGGTGAGTTTCGCGACCGCGCCGACCGCACGCACCTGGCGCATGAGCCGCGGCCACCAGAAGGTGGCGGAGGCCACCGGGTTGGCGGCCAGCTCCTCGCCCTTCGGGGAGGTGTAGTGGGTGAAGAAGACGAGGCCGTTCTGCGTCGTCTCCTTCAGCAGCACCACCCGGGCACGCGGACGCCCGTCCGCCCCGATGGTGGCCAGCAGCATGGCGTTCGGTTCCACCTCGTCGGCTGCGATCGCGGCGTCGAGCCAGTCCGCGAAGAACTTCCATGGTTCGAAGGAGTCCAGGTCCTGCGGTAGCGCATCCCCGCAATAGTCGCGTCGCACATCGTGAAGGCTCATGCCGCCAGTCTTCCAGAAACGGGGTGGCGGCTGCGGGGAGGGCATCCCATCGGCGCACGGCGGGATGTCACGAATAATTGACGCGGAACGTCGTTTGGCATCCGGGCCCGCTACTGTTGATGGCATGGCTGGTGGTGAGAACCTGCGCATCGGTGATGCTGAACGCGACGAGGCCATCGCCTTGCTTCGGGAGCACATGAGCGCGGGCCGGATCACCGCGGAGGAGTTCGACGAACGCATGTCCGCCGCGCTGACCGCGAAGACCCGGGGGGAACTCACGGTCCTGTTCAACGACCTTCCCGGGCGCTTGCCGGGGGATCCGCACACCGTGCAAACCATGCCCGCCCCGATCCAACCCGTCGCCGGGCAGCACCCCGCGAGACAGTCGTGGTACAAGCCCTTGGCGGTGGTGGTTGTCCTGGCGATCTTCGCGATGGGCCTGCGCCACTGGGTGGTGCCGCTGATCATGATGGGGATCCTGTTCTACTATTTCTCCAATTCGTCAAACGATTCACGCAGTTCACGCCAACAACTCCAGCAGCAAACCCCCCAGAACCTTCGCTCCCCGGAACGCGAGGAACTGGTGGCGCTGCTCCGCCAGAACCAGAGGCTTCTCGCCATCAAGCGTTACCGGGAAATGACCGGGGCCAATCTGCTCACCGCGAAGAACGCCATCGATGCCCTGAACGACGAGCTGGGCAGATAGACCCGATCTTCCAAGGTGGCTGGCCGGATGGGTACAGCCAGTGGCCCGGACACCCTCCGGGGCGGCACCGGTGTGACCAGCCCGGATTCGATGAGTGAAGGCCTTGTGGGACGATGGGTCCATGCTGGCCCTCGCGAAGACGCACCCCGGCCCAGGCCTGGAGCTGATCGACGTTCCCGTTCCCTCCCCCGGCCCCACCGAGGTCCTGATAAAGATCCGGAGCACCGGAATCTGCGGCACCGACGTGCACATCGACCGCTGGGACGGCTGGGCGGCCCGTACCGTGACCACCCCACGCATCCTGGGACACGAGTTCTGCGGCACCATCGTCGAACTCGGTTCGGCCGTGACCAGCCTGGAGGTCGGGCAGTTCGTCTCCGGTGAGGGGCACTACGTGTGTGGAAGGTGCCGCGCCTGTCTGGCGGGGAAACGTCACCTGTGCCAGCGGACCCGGGGAATCGGCTACCACGTCGACGGGGCCTTCTGCGAGTACTTCGCCATGCCCGCCGCCAACGTCTGGGTGCATCCACCGGAGCTCGATCCGGATATCGCCGCCATCTTCGATCCCTTCGGCAACGCCGTCCACGCGGCCCTCCAGTTCCCTGCCCTGGCCGAGGACGTCCTGGTCACCGGCGCCGGTCCGATCGGGATCATGGCGGCCCTGGTGGCGAAGTTCCAAGGAGCCCGCAACGTCGTCATCACCGACCTCAGCGACGAACGGCTCGCACTGGCGGAGGCGCTGGGCATCACCTCGACGGTCAACACCGGCCGGGAAGACCTGAGGGAGGTCTACGACCGGTTCTCGATGAAGGAAGGATTCGACATCGGACTGGAGATGTCCGGGTCGGGGGCGGCGCTGCGTTCCATGATCGACCACATGACCCACGGCGGCAGGATCGCGCTGCTCGGCACCCCTTCGCAGGAGTTGACCGTGGACTTCTCCAAGATCATCTTCAGCATGCTCACCATCCAGGGCGTGACCGGCAGGCAGATCTTCGAAACCTGGTACGCCATGAACGCCCTGATTCGTTCCGGGCTCGACATCTCAGGGGTCATCACACACCGGTTCCCCGTGACCGAGTTCGCCGAGGCGTTCGCCGTCGCGGGTGACGGCCGCTCGGGCAAGGTCGTCATGCGCTGGGAACAGTGATGCACACCCAATTTCCTCACCAAATCGAAAGGCACGACCGACCATGACCTTCCTCGACGATGTGACCTCCCAGCTCGACGCCCTGCGCGCCGAGGGCCTGTACAAACACGAGGAGCCGCTCACCACGGCGCAGGCGGCGCACGTCGGTGTCCCGACCGGGAACGTCATCAACCTGTGCGCGAACAACTACCTGGGGCTCGCGGACTCACCCGAGCTGATCACGGCCGCCAAGAATGCCCTCGACCGTTGGGGTTTCGGCATGGCCTCGGTGCGGTTCATCTGCGGCACCCAGACCCAGCACCTGGACCTTGAGGCCGGGTTGACCCGGTTCCTGCGGCTCGGGGCGGAGGGATTCGACACCATCTTGTACTCGTCGTGTTTCGATGCCAACGGCGGGCTGTTCGAGACACTGTTCGGCCCCGAGGACGCGATCATCTCCGATGAGCTCAACCACGCCTCCATCATCGACGGGGTGCGTCTGAGCAAGGCGTCCCGTCACCGGTACCGCAACCGGGATCTCGACGACCTGCGTGCCCGCCTGGAGGAAACCCGGGACGCGCGGCACCGGGTCATCGCCACCGATGGCGTGTTCTCGATGGACGGCTACGTCGCCCCGCTGGACGAGATCTGCGCCCTGGCCGACGAGTACGGCGCCCTGGTGATGGTCGACGATTCACACGCCGTCGGTTTCGTCGGCGAGACCGGAGCCGGCACCCCGGAGCGTTTCGGTGTCACCGAACGCGTCGACATCATCACCGGCACCCTCGGCAAGGCTCTCGGCGGGGCCTCCGGGGGCTACACCTGCGCCCACTCCCCCATCGTGGAGTTGCTGCGGCAGCGGTCGCGGCCGTACCTGTTCAGCAACTCCTTGGCACCGTCGATCGTCGCCGCCACCCTGGCCGCCCTCGACCTCCTGGGCAGCTCCGGTGAACTCCTCGACCGGCTGCGCGAGAACACCACCTATTTCCGCACCCGCATGGCCGAGGAGGGATTCGAGATCCCCGAATCCGATCACCCGATCGCCCCCGTGATGATCGGCGACGCAGTACTTGCGGCCCGCATGGCGGACGCCATCCTGGCGCGCGGCGTCTACGTCCGCGCCTTCAGCTACCCGGTGGTTCCCAAGGGCCGGGCGAGGATCCGTACCCAGCTGTCGGCGGCCCTGACCCGTGATGACCTGGATACGGCGATCCGCGCATTCGTCGAGGCGAGATCGGAGGTGCGATAGGAGTCACACCGCAGCCGACCCCGCCCTTGTCCCGCGGGTCCTGCTGACTCCGAGCCCTGACTCACGGCCACCATCAAGTGTGCTCTGGCCAAGGGCTTCGCCGACCGAAACTGCACATGGCAATGAGGTTCCACCGGTCGGAGCCGGACAAAAGGTGAGCACTACAATGCCAGCTGTTCGACACATGGTAGATCGGAGAGCTGCAATGAGCGTGACCCCTGACGCGCCGATACTGCTCAGAGCACCGGCGAACCATCTCGATCAGCCAGGTTCCCTCACCGAGAGAATCCTCGCAATGCCTGCGGTCCTTACCGGCGCGCGCGGGCGGGTGGCGCGTGGTGGGCACCTTCTTGTCACCGCCTCGGAAGTCATTTTCGAACCCCATTCCTTCAACCTCAACAACGAGAGAAGCCGCCTGCGCATTCCCGTGGCGGAAATCGTCGGTGCACGTTTGAGGACTGTCATCGCCACCGCCACAGTCGTGCTCTCCACCGCCCACGGCATCAACCTGGAGTTCGTGAGCTGGAGCAGGAAGAAAATCATTGCAGCCATTCAGCAGGCACGTGCCGCACAGGGGCTACCCCCTTGGCAGGACCAAACTCCTTGAGGCTTGTTCGTTGAGGCATTCAGACGCTTCGATGGCAATCCAAACCGCGGCGCTCCTCAAACAAAAACTATCCCCTTGCCCCGAAGAGAAACAAGGATCAAACCGGACCTGACTAGCGACTTTGCCCGCGGTAGGCGATTTCGGCCCGGAAATCCAGTGACCAGATTTTGTTTTATGCGCGCCACATTTGACACAGAAGTCACTCCTTTCCCGATTCAAGATCTCACCGAGAAGAAGTGTGTTAATCGCTGCTGGATCGGCCTGTCTCCTTAACTTCTCAATCATATCCCCGCCCGACCCGCCTCCCCCTTGCCCAAAAGTTATTCACCCATCGGCAGTTCTCCGGCCGGGCCGCCGTCCACGAATGATTCGGAGTACCGACGAAGGGACTCGAACCCTCACGCGCAAGGCACAGGAACCTAAATCCTGCGTGTCTACCAATTCCACCACGCCGGTCAGCGGGTGTCAGCCTACCGGGAATTGGGGGCATGTTTCGGTACCGTCTCAATCCGGGACACAGGCAGGTCGGGTAGTTCCTTGGCCAGTTGCAGCGCCGGATCGTCCTCGAGAAACGTGCGCACCGGGCCCGGGCCGGTGTGTCTGGTCTCGAACCGGACGGTCACCCTGCCCAGCCCGGTTCCCCAGACCCAACCGCGTCCCAGCGCGTCATGGATCACGTCGGCGCCGGGGAAGAAACCGCGGCCCCGTACCCCCGAGGTGTCCACCTCGACCTCGGTCTCGGTTCTTCCCGTCTCCGGGATCTCGTCCTCGAACAGGCGTTCCTGGGCGGCCCTGGTGAAGTTGCTGACCCCGATGCCGAGCAGCCTCACCCCCTCGCGGATGTCCACCTCCGCCAGGAGTTCCTCCCCCACCCGGCCGATCACCTCGGCACGATCCGTCGCGCCCCCCAGCGACCGGGCCTTCGAGATCGTCGTGAAATCCGCCATCCGCACCTTGATCGCGACCGTGCGGGCGAAGGCTCCGGAGCGTTGCAGTCGCCCGGCCACCGATTCCGCGTCACGCCTGAGTATGGAAACCAGCCGGGGCCGGTCGGTCAGGTCGGTGGGGAAGGTGTCCTCCACGGAGATGGATTTCGCCTCCCGTTCCGCCTCCACCGCGCGGTCATCGCGGCCATGTGCCAGGTGCCGCAGCGATTCCCCGGCCGCGCGGCCCAGTTCGCGCACCAGCTCCCGGGGGTCGGCGGCCCGCAGATCGGAGACGGTGGCCAGTCCCAGCGCCAGCAGTTTGCTCTCCGTCACCGGCCCCACCCCGGGGATCGCCCGCACCGGCAGCGGGGAGATGAACTCGATCTCCTCGCCGGGGCGGATGATCCGGACCCCGTTGGGTTTCGCCGCCTCCGATCCCAGTTTGGCCAGGAACTTGCTGCTGCCCACCCCCACCGATGCAGTCAGCCCGGCGGTGCGTCTGGTCAGTTCCGCCCGCAGCCCGGCGACGTGTTCGTCGAGTTTCGCGAGGTTCCAGTCGCTGGCCTCGAGGTCCACGTAGGCCTCGTCGAAGCTGAGGGGTTCCACCAGCGGGGAAACCTCCCGCAGCAGCCCCATGACCGCCTCCGAGGACTGCCGGTAGGCGCCGAACCTGCCGCCCAGGAAGGCCGCGTGGGGGCAGCGGCGCCTGGCCTTCGTGCCCGACATTGCGGATCGCACCCCGAAAACCCGGGCCTCGTAGCTGGCGGTGGCCACCACTCCCCGCGGCCCGGCGCCACCGACGATCACGGGTTTGCCCCTGAGGCTGGGTTTGTCACGCTGCTCCACCGCGGCGAAGAACGCATCCAGGTCCAGGTGCAGGATGCTGGATGTGGATCGCATACGGGTCAGGTTAGTGATCTCTCCCGACACGCACCGGCCGGTTCATTCGGGCGCCGGGGTTGGCCGGTACTGCACGAAGTCATAGCCCTCGTGGATTTCGCGGCTGATCTCGGTCCATTCGTGGGATGAGACGATCGGGAAGGTGGTGGCTCCCTCCGGTTCCTGATGGACATGGGTGATGTCCAGTTCCGTCAGGTAGGGCCAAGCCGCCGCGTAGATCTCCCCGCCCCCGCCGATGAAGCAGGTCTTATCGGGGGTGGTGTGCGCCAGCCGGATGGCCTCCTCGATGGAATGGGCCACCTCGACTCCCTCCGCCGACCAGCCCGGCTGCCGGGTGACGACGATCGTGCGGCGGTTCGGGAGCAGCCCGATCTGTTCGTGGGTTCGTCTTCCGAAGATGATGGTGTTCCCGGTGGTGACTGCCTTGAAGCGTCGGAAGTCGGCTGGGATGTGCCAGAGCATGTCCTCCCCCGACCCGATCACGCCGTTGTCGGCCACCGCGGCTATGGCAACTATTCGCATCAGCTCTCCTTGACGTCCAGCACCGAATGCCCGTCGGCTGAGAACTTCACCGTGATGGGCTTCCCGTGATTCGTTCCGGTCACCTCGATCATTCCTTTCGCGTCCTCCCCGGGGGCCAGCCGGATCTGCTTCGGAACCGCGCTGGGCCACAGCTCCTGGAACCGGGACCTCGCCACCTCGGGCGCGGAACCTCCCCCGAACCGGTCCAGGTCGGTGGTGGGGCCATCGTGGGTGCCGCTGGCCGGTTCACTTATCACAACCACCCCGTCGATGGTTTTTATCGTGGACAACAAAGATGGATTTCCCGTCACGGTCACGGTTCCAGAAACAGAGTTCGCCTCCAGGGTCAGGTCCACGACGCCTCCCAGATTCCTGGCCTCCAACGCCTGAGAAACCACATACCAGTCCTCCCAGCTGCGCATGGTGGGTTGCACCGGGTAGGGCTCCTCCACCGGCCCTCCCCCTATCGGGTCGGGGCGGTTGGCGTGCCACGCGGCGATCCCCGCCAGACCCACGGCACCCACGAATCCCGCGATCAGGATTCCCCGGCGCCTCGGTCCGGGTCGTGCTTCTTCTTGGGAGGGCTGGGGCTGATCATTTCCGGGGATCTGGACCGGTAGCCCACGAAGCACGTCTCGGCACTGCCGGTGCGTGGTGGCCGCCAGCAGCTCGTCGCGCCGCTTCTGGAACTGATCGTCGGTGAGCCGCCCCTCGGCATAGTTGGTGGCAAGGATGTCCAGGTAGACATCGCGCTCCTTGAAGGAGACGTGCAACTCACTCATGGGCAAACGCTATCCCGTGGCCGTGACCGTTCGCAGCCCGTTCGGGGGCATCGAAGACCCTGGTCTGATCCCCGGGGAATTTGTCAGAGCCCTCGGGCAGAATTGCTGCGTGGTCGAGTTCTTCGGGGTCAGGCATCATTCGCCGGCTGCGGCGCGCCTGGTCGCCCAGCGGATCACGGACCGCCCACCCGCAGCAGTGCTGATCGAGGGCCCCACCGAGTACAACCAGCGCATCGAGGAACTGATGCTCGACCACGAGCTGCCGGTCATGCTCTACTCGTGGGCACCAATGTTCCCGGATGCCCCCGAGGACAGCACGGATTGGGGCATCCGCCGGGGCAGTTTCTACCCGCTGACCGACTACAGCCCCGAATGGGTCGCCCTGCGCACCGCACACCGGGCGGGGGTGCCGGTCGAGTTCATCGACCTGCCCTGGTTGGCCTTCGCGGACATCGCCGTGGCGGAGAACCGCTACGCCGAGACCCCGGTCACCGAGGAGGCCGCAGAGAAGCTGATCCGGGAGTTCGGTGTCGACGACATGTCCGGCCTGATCGACGAGCTGGTCGAGATCGACCCGGAGCTGTCGCTGGATTCCTACCGGGAGCGGATCGGGTTGCTCGGGTCGATCCTGCGCGGCGAACCCGATCCGGAGACAAGGGCGCGCGAGGCGCACATGGCGCAACGGATAACCGACGCCCGGCGGCGTTTCGGCGATGACATTCTGGTGGTGTGCGGGGCCGCTCACGTCGATGGGCTGGAGGCGCTGCTGTCGAGGGAGGTGGAGCCGGTGGAGGTGTGGGTGCCACCGGCCGACGACGACCGCTACGGCATCGCACTTACCCCCACCTCCTACGCGGCGCTCGACGCCCTCGACGGTTATGACGCGGGCCAGCCGAATCCCGGTTTCTACGACCGTCTGTACCGGGACCGCGCCGAGGGGCGGCGTGACACCAGTGAGGAACTCCTGGGGCAGGTCGTGCTGGAGCTGCGCAGGGCGAAACAGTTCGTCTCCCCCGCCGACCTGATCGCGGTGCAGGCCACCGCCGGGGCCCTCGCACAGCTGCGGGGGCATCAGCAGATCTGGCGCACCGATCTCGTCGAGGGAATCACGACCGCCCTCGTCAAGGACGACTCCGGGAAGGAGCACCCGCTGCTGCTCCACGTCAACGACGCCCTGCGCGGTGACCGGCTCGGACGTCTGGCCGCGGGCACCCGGCAACCGCCGCTGACACTCGAACTCCGCGCCGGGTTGGAGGCCCTGGGGCTGCTTCCCAAACCGAAGGGACGAGAGGAGTCCGCCGACCTGTCGAACGACCTCGGGCTGCGGCGTTCACAGCTGCTGCACTCCTTGGTGGCCCTGGAGATCCCGGGTATCAGGCTGACCGCCAGCGCGGACGATGACGGTATCGAACGCTGGTTCCTGGTGTGGACCCCGGCCTTCGAGGGATCCCTGGTGGAGGTCGCCCGTTACGGGGGCAACCGGGAGCAGGCGGTGACCGCTCGTCTGCTGGAACGCGCCGCCGGTATCACCTCGGACCCGGCGGCCGCCGCGAATCTCGTCCTGGAGGCCGCCCTGTGCGGGGTGGCCCGTCTGTCGGTCAGTCTCCAGGCCCGCACCGAGACCCTGCTGGCCACTTCCGCAAACCTGATGGGCATCGGTGCCGCGGCCGGTGTGCTGATGCGGCTCTACCGTTACGACCCGATCCTGCGAGCCACCGGTCGCGCGGATCTGGGGCGCCTGCTGATCACGGCCTTCGATCGGTCGGTGCGGCTGCTGGAACGCCTCTCACCGCTGCCGGAGGGACCGGGGCTGGAGGATTTCATCCAGGCCTTGTACCAGCTGACCGACAGCGCGGAACGGGTCGGTGGAGATCTGGGTTACGACATCGACGGCTACCACCAGGCCCTCTCGGTGGTGGTGGCGGACGACCGTCAGGCACCCACCGTCCGGGGAGCCGCCCTGGGCGCCCAGTGGCTGGCCGGGGCTCGCCCGGATCCGGAGATCGCCGAGCTGCTGTCCGTGATCGCGCTTCCCGAGCAGCTCGGCGATTTCGTCGCGGGCCTGTTGGGGGTGGCCCGGGAAGCGGCCCTGCGACGTCCGGACGCCCTGCTCCGCCTCGACGACATCCTCACCGGCCTGGACGATGCAGCGTTCTTCGCCTCCCTGCCGGGGTTGCGGCGCGCGTTCAGCCGCTACACTCAGCGCGAACGTTTCCAGGTTGCGCAGCTCATACTGGGAGAAGCTGCGGGATCGACGCTCCTGGATTTCTCCGGTTCCGCCGAGGACGCAACCGCCATCGCGGAGTTCGAGTCCGCCGTCGCGAAATCGCTGGATCGTTTCCTCGGGAGGCGGCATGGATGAACGATTGACACGCTGGCGGCTGGTGCTGGGGCGGGGTTCGGAACGGCTCGGGGACCTGGATCCCCAGCAGCAGGCCCGCTCCGATGCCCTGGGGTACCTGTATGACCGGGAGGGTCAGGGCGGCGGCACCGGAGCAGGGGACGGGGCCTCGAGGCTGACCGTTCCGGAATGGATCAACGAGATCCACACCCTGTTCCCGAAACACACCGTCCGCACCATCGAGGAGGACGCCCTGGAGCGTTACGGCATGGTCGAGCTGGTGACCGACAAGGAACTCCTGGAACGGGTGGAGCCCTCCGAGACGCTGCTGCAGGCGATCCTGCAGACCAAACACCTGATGAACTCCGATGTGCTGCAGGCAGCCAGGCAGATCGTGCGGAAGGTCGTCGCGGACCTGGTGGAGAAGATGCGCCCCAGGATCCGGCGCACGCTGACGGGTCGACGCGACCCCAACCGGCGCAGTTTTTTCAAGGTGGCGGCGAACTTCGACCCGAAGCGCACCATCCGCGCCAACTTGAAGAACTACTCGGCAGAGACGCAGCAGCTGGTCATCTCGGAGCCGATCTTCTACTCGCGCACCCGCAGGCAGTCGGAGAAGTGGCAGTTCATGGTTGTGGTGGACCAGTCGGGTTCGATGGCCGAATCCGTGATCCACTCTGCCGTGACGGCCTCCATCTTCCACGGACTTCCGGCCTTGCAGAACCATCTGATCGCCTTCGACACCTCGGTGGTGGACCTCACATCAGACATCGCCGATCCCGTCGAGACGCTGATGAAGGTGCAGCTCGGCGGGGGCACCGACATCGCGCGGGCCATGCGCTACGCCGAATCGCTCATCACCGAACCGCGAAGGGCCATGGTGGTACTCATCACGGACCTGTACGAGGGCGGCTCGGTGCACGACCTGGTCCAGTGCGTCACCCGGATGATCCAAGGCGGCAGCAAGGTGCTGATCCTGGGCGCACTGACCACGAACGGGGCGGCCTCCTTCGACGAGGAGCTGGGGCGGCGGCTGGCCGCGCGGGGAGCCCGGGTGGGGGTCATGACCCCGTACGAGCTGGCCGACTGGGTGGCGGAGGTGATCCGGTGAGCCGCCCGGACCTACTCCGTTTGAACGATGCCGCGCTGGAGGACCTGACCAACAAGGGCACCCTGCGGCGGGCCCGGAAGGAACTCGGTGCTGCGTCCCTGACCGTCACCGAGGCCGATGACGGAACGGTGACGGCCTCCTCGGACGACGGAACCACCTGCGTCCTGTACGCGAACCGGCCCTTCGCGGAGTGGACCTGTTCCTGTCTGGCCGCGAACAACTGCCGCCACATCGTCCGCGCGATCCTGCACTATCAGGCCGCCTGCTCCGGGCCGGGCGTCGTCGAGGAAGAGGAGCCGGATTCGACGGACCTGCCCGGGCCGGAGACTCCCGGGGCCACAGCCCCCGGGAAGGTGGAACCGGAGGCCGTCTTCAACCCGGCCGACATCCCCCGTGAACACCTGAGGGCCGCTCTCTCCCCCGCCGCCCTGAGGCGGGCCGATCAGTTGGCCGGGCAGGGCCTGCTGGCTCATGTCGGGAGCATCAGGGGAATCTCCGTGGTACGGATCCACCACCCGACCCCCGTGTCGGTGCGTTTCCTGGCCGGCGCCGACCTCAACTACGTGCGCTGCACCTGCCACGACCCCGATCCGTGTCTTCACGTCGCGGTCGCGGTCGCTGCCGCGGCGGGCAGGCAGTTCGGGGACACCGGTCTGGTGTCCGTTGTGGGGGACGAGTGGCGACCGGATGCATCCCTGCTCTCCGGGATCCGTGGGGCGGTCGGTGAGTTGGTGAGGGTCGGGGCGGAGTCCGGGCACCGGAACCTGCGTGGGGTCTGGCGCCGCCTGTCGGTCAGGGCCCGTGAGGCCGAGTTGCATCACGTCGCCGACGTTCTGGACGAGCTGTTGGACGAACTGGCCCGTTACGAGGCCCGCAGCCAGGAATTCACCCCGTCGCGGCTGGTCGAGTTGTCCGCCGAGCTGTTGGCGCGGGTGATGTCCCTGGGCAATCCGGAACCGGATCGGATCCCGGATCGGCTCGTCGCGGGTTCCCCCGCCCAGCAGACGCGGGTGTCGAAGGCCCGGTTGATCGGCCTTGGAACCGAGTTCGTCGAACTGGACGACGAGTGCCGGTTGATCGCTCACCTGGTGGATGCCCGAAGCGGCGCTCCGATGCGGGTCACGAAACGGATCACCGACGAGGAGCACAAGCCCTCCTCGCAGCTCGCGGGCGGCCTGGTCTCCGGTATCACCATCGGCAGCTGGGGTGGTGGGCAGGTGATGTCGCTGGGCGGCCGGATGTTCGGGCACGGAGATTTCTCCCACACCAACAGGTCGGCGGTGGGTCTTCCCGCGGGCGCGATGGACCAGTTGGAGGCACCGTTCCGGGTGGAGACCATCGCCGAGCTGGCCACCCAGCAGACCCGACTGCCCGCCGTGCTGGATGATCGTTCCGCAGGCACCGACCTGGCCGCCTGCCGGGCGACCGGCGTCGGGAACATCCATTTCGACCCCGGCATTTCCAGTCTCGTGGCCGACCTGCGGGACGCCGATGGGCAATTATTCCAGCTGGCCCTTCGCCACACCGCCCGCCGCGACGGGAGCGTGCGCGCCACCCTGGTTCGCCTGCTGAGCTGGGAGAAGGATTTCCCCGAGGATGCGTTCGTCTCGGGAAGGTGGCGTTGGGGTGCCAGAAGGGTCGTGGTGGATCCGTTGCTGCTGGTCGGGGACGGTGTCCCTCTCCAGCCGCACGTGGCAGAACCCGTCGCGACGGATGTCGATTGGCGAACCGGGACCGGGGATGCGCCGCTGACCAGCCCGGGGGCCCTGCTGCGGGGGCTCGACTCCCTGCTGGGGGAACTTCTGCTGGCGGGTGCCGACCGCATCCACCTCCGCGACCGCGAATGGCGCGATTTCGTCCGGAAGGCCCGCGCGGCGGGAAGCCAGCTGATCGCGGACCACACCCGGGCTTTCCTCGACCACCGGGACCCGGCCCGGGTGGAGGAGCTGCTGCTGATCTCGGCCTTCGGCGGCCCGTTGGCGTGAGCCCTGCCCTTGGGGAAGACCGCGAAAATATTTGTCAGCCCCTGCCTCTAAGCTTCCCTGCCATGAAACGACGCCTGCACCTGACAGAAGGTGGCTCTGACAAATTCTGGTACATCGACGTGGCCGAGGACCATGTGACGGTCCGCTACGGTCGCAGCGGAACCGCAGGCACGACGAGGACGAAACAGTACGAATCCGCGGACAAGGCCCTCACCGAGGCGAAGAAGCAGGTGGCCGCGAAGATCAAGAAGGGCTACACCGACGACGCCACGGCTTCCACCGAGGAGCTGGAAACCACGGAGGCCGCCCGGCCCGGGAGGAAGAAGAACGAAACCGGAGCCGCGGAGCAGAGGATCGCCGAACCGGTCGGCGCTCCCCTCGAGGTCTCGGACCTGGACGCGGATGATCTGGGGCTGGTGCTCACTCCTTTCGAACGCGCCTACGACATCAACGCCGAGGTGAGCATCGAGGTCGACGATTCACCTTTCGATCCCGAGGCCGAGCTGGAACGGGCCAAACGCATCGTCGTGTTCGAACCCTACAGCGACGGTTACGCCCGGATGCTGCGAGTGCGGTTCACCGAACCCCCGTTCGACAAAATGCCCGGTCCAGAACGGATCACGTGGTGGGTGAAGCATTTGAAAGAGCTCCAGAAAATCAGGGAAAAGGAATACCAGGCGAATCAGAAGAATCAATACAGCTACAGCAGAGATACCACGCTCTACTGGCCCACCTGGTTGAAGGTGATTCTGCGCACCAACTGGCGCGCTCCGCTCGCCAAATGCGCAGCCGAGCTCGGCAAACTCGTCGAAGGAGCGCTGGTTCTTCGTCCTCTCCTGACCATGTTCTCCGATGCCGACATCACCGCGGCCCGAGTAGGGTTGCCGTCGCCTCTACCCGCACCACTCAGCGCCCGGCAGTACTACGGCTACGACATAATCGACCATTCGGTCTTCGCAGCTGCCGGGTTGGACTCTCTCGATCAGGATGAGGCTCGAAGTCTGCTGGAAGCCGTGCCGAAGATTCACCTGCAGCACGACGACTTCCACAGCTTCGCCCTGGTTGGGTTGGTGCTCCCCACGCCCACCGAGCGGGTCGCTTTCGCTCGCCGCACGGGAGCGCGGGTCGTCGAGTGGAGTGGTGTGGTGCCGTGGTTGGTGGCAACCGGCAGGGAAGGTTTTGGCCTGCTGCTGAGCTGGCTTGATCAGCAGGCCCGGGAAACCTCCCAGGCAATGCTGACTTCGGCTGCTGAAGTGGGGCACGGCCCGGGAATGGCCGGTTTGTTCTTGGACGCGCTGAAAACCAAGGCGGCCGATGTTGCGACGCATTGGCTGCGCTCTCACCTGCCCCAGGTCTTGGCTGCGGATCTCACTCGTTCCCAGGCCGATGCCTTGGCTCCTCTGCTGAGGGAGATCCCCACCGAACAGATCCGAGGCGTTGTCGAGCAGACCAAGGGCAGCACCCGAGCAGTCATCGAGGAGATCCTGAACGAATCCGCAACCCCGGAACTACCCGATGACACCGCCTGGTGGACGGAGGCCAGCAGCTCCCCGAAGCTACCGGCGGCACAGGATCTTCCGTTCAGTGCCGATGGTCTGCCGCCGATCCTGATCGATGGTCAGTACCGGCTGGGCGCCGAACGGGTGGAGGAGCTGTTGCGGGCTTTGAGCACCGCTGAGCGGCATCCGTTGACCGCGGCGGTGCATGACCGGGCCGATCGCCTCAGCCGGGATCGCTTCGCCCTGGCACTTTTCAATCTCTGGTTGGCTGCTGGTGCTCCCGCGAAACTGTCGTGGTTGATGACCGGAGCCGGCTGGCTGGGAGACAACGAATTCGTCAACACCCTCACCCCGCTGATCCGGGAATGGCCGGGAGTAAGCCATCACCAACGGGCCGTGAAAGGCCTCACCGCGCTGCGCAACGTCGCATCGGACGAAGCCCTGCAACAGATCTCCGGGATCGCAGCAAAGGTGAAATTCGCCGGCCTGAAGAAACGCGCCGGCCAGGCGATGGACGAGATCGCCACCCAACGTGGCTTCACCCGCGACGAACTCGAAGACCGGGTGATCCCCGACGGAGGTCTCGGCGAACGCGGCACCCGCATCTTCGACTACGGAACCCGCCGCTTCCTGGCCTATGTGACCCCGGAAGGCAAACTTGCCGCACGCCTCCTGGATGCCGAATACCACCCCACCGGCAAGGTACTCAGCACCCTCCCAGCACCCAACAAAAGCGATAATTCCGAGCAAGCGAAGGCGGCAAAGGCCGAATACAACCTCGTCAAGAAAGCTGTCACCACCCTGGCGAAGGTCCAACTGGCACGCTTCGAACGCGCCATGATCCAAGACCGCCGCTGGACCCCGGAAGACCACGCCCGCTTCATCGCCCCCCACCCCGTCCTCAGACGACTCCTGGCAGGAATCATCTGGGGCCTCTACGACACGGAAAACACCCTGACAGCCACCGCCCGCATCGACGAGGACGGCCACCTCGTCGACCCCGACGACGAACCCGTCAACACCGAAGGCTGCTCCATCGGGATCGTTCACCCCCTGGAACTGGACGACACCACCAAAGCCGCCTGGGGCGAGGTACTGGCCGACTACGAACTCGCCCAACCGTTCAAACAACTCGACCGACCCACCTTCCACCTCCCAGAAAACCAGGGCGACGACACGAAACTCCACGACCTACCCAAAGGAAAATTCCCCGCCACCAGACTCATCGGAGCCTTCAACAAATACGGCTGGGAACGAGGCGAAGCCCTCGACGCAGGCACCTACTGCCTCCACGCCCTCACAATCCCAACAGCCAACCTCACAGCAGTAATCCGCTACACAGGCATGTGGATGGGCCCCATGACAGACCAAGAAGACCAAGAAATCGAAGCAGTCTTCATCCTCAAAGGCTGCCACGACCCGAAAAACCTCGGCTGGGGAGACAAAATGGACACCAAAGAACTCAAACGCATCCCCTGGAACCAAGCCCCACCCAAAATCGTCTCCGAGATCCTGGCCGCCTTGAAGGAGATGTCGAACACATGACCGACATGCAACGCCCACCGGCTGAGCTTCGTCACGCCGAGGAACTGAAGCTCCTGAAGCAGCGCGACAGGAAACAGAAACGCCCCGTCGCTCCCGGCTGGCAGCTCTCGGCGCAGTCGGTGGTGGAGTTCGTGCTGGGCGACGGGAAGGAGATCACGGGCAAGTATGTGGGGCGCCGTTCCCTGATCGAACGCTGCGTGGTGTCGCTGGCCACGAACCGGGGATTGATGCTGATCGGCGAACCCGGCACGGCCAAGTCCCTGCTGAGCGAACTGCTGGCAGCGGCGATCTCCGGGGACACCACCTTGACCATCCAAGGTTCGGCGGCCACCACAGAGGACGCCATCAAATATTCCTGGAACTACGCGATGCTGCTGGCCGAGGGACCGACCCTGAAATCCCTCGTGCCCGCCCCCGTTCACCGGGGCATGTCGGAGGGCAAGGTGGTGCGTTTCGAGGAGATCACCCGCTGCGCCCCCGAGGTGCAGGACTCGATGTTGTCGGTGCTCTCGGATCGCACCTTGTCCATTCCCGAACTGGACGCGACCCACCGGACCCTGTACGCGAAGCAGGGATTCAACGTGATCGGCACCGCCAACACCCGTGACCGTGGCGTCAACGAGATGTCGGCCGCTTTGAAACGCCGGTTCAACTTCGAGACCATCGGCGCCATCGAGAACCTCGAGGTGGAGATGGCGCTGGTGGAACGCGAAACCGATGCGATGCTGCGGGCCGCCGAAATCCCGGCCCGTCTGGGCCGCGACGCCACCGAGGTGCTGGTCAAGGTGTTCCGCGAGCTGCGTTCCGGGAAGGCGTCCGGGCAGGGGGTGGAACGCCTGAGCAGCGCCATGTCCACGGCGGAGGCGGTTTCCACCGGCATGGCGGCCGCCGTCCACGCGGCCTGGTTCGGCAACGACACCCCGGGCGGCAAAGAGCTGGCGGAGGCCATCGTCGCCTCGGCTCTGAAGGACGAACCGGAGGACGTCTCCAAGCTGCGCGCCTACCGCGAACGGCACGTCAAGAAACGCTCCGGTATCTGGCAGGAGCTGTACAAACACCTGCCCTGACCAAGGGATGGCCTGCCACCCCAGTGGGTTTCACGAACAGTCGGGCAGGCTCCAAAACCTGTGGCCGGGGCGCTTCCCGGCCGCCAGATGTGGTTTCGAGCCGGGCTGCTCCTTCGTTGCGGCCCGGCGCAACCAGCTTCACACCTTACGACCCGCTACCTTCCCGGTCCGCCCCCGAGGATCAACCGGCTTCCCGAAACGGCGCCCCCTACACCGCTATGGGTGCTTTTATCGCCGGGTGGGGGTCGTAGTTCTCGACGGTGATGTCGGGCAGCTCGAACCGGTCGATCTCCCGCACCCCGGGGTTCAGCACGAGCCGCGGGAGGGCGCGCGGCCGCCGGGTCAGCTGCTCGGTCACCTGATCGAAGTGGTTGTGGTAGATGTGCGCGTCACCGAGGGTGTGGATGAACTCCCCCACTTCCAGCCCCGTCACCTGCGCCACGAGGTGGGTCAGCAGCGCGTAGGAGGCGATGTTGAACGGCACCCCCAGGAACACGTCGGCGGAGCGCTGGTAGAGCTGACAGCTCAGCCTGCCGTCGGCCACGTAGAACTGGAACAGGGCGTGGCAGGGGGGCAGGGCCATGGCGTCCACATCGGCGACGTTCCATGCGGAGACGACATGCCGTCTGGACTCCGGGTTGCTGCGCAGGGACTCGATCACGTCGGCGAGCTGATCCACGTGCCGCCCGTCCGGGGTGGGCCAGGAACGCCACTGGTAACCGTAGATGGGTCCGAGGTTGCCGTTCTCGTCGGCCCATTCGTCCCAGATGGTGATGCGGTTCTCGTGCAGCCAGGCGATGTTGGTGTCGCCCCGCAGGAACCACAGCAGCTCGCCGAAAACGGAGCGGGTGTGCACCCTCTTGGTGGTCAGCAGTGGAAACCCTGCGGTCAGGTCGAATCTCATCTGGTGGCCGAAGACGCTGCGGGTGCCGGTTCCGGTGCGGTCGCCGCGGTCGATTCCGTCGGTCATGACGCGGCGCAGCAGATCCAGGTAGATCTCCATCACTGTTCCTTCAACCAGGTCACGAAGGCGCGCACGGCCTTGCCGCGGTGGCTGATGGCGTCCTTCTGGGCGGCCGTCAGTTCCGCGGACGTGCAGGTCCGGCCCTCGGGTAGGAACAGCGGGTCGTAGCCGAAACCACCGTCGCCGCGTTCCTCCTCGGCGATCCGTCCCGGCATCTCGCCGCGCCAGAGCTGCCGGCCGCCGCCGGGCAGCGCCAGGGCCAGGGCACACACGAACCGCGCGCCGCGCCGCTCGGGGGGCACCCCGGCCAGTTGCGCCAGAAGCAGCGCATTGTTGGCGGCGTCGTCGCATTCCGGCCCGGCCCAGCGGGCGGAACGAACCCCCGGCATGGAGTTGAGTTCGTCCACCTCGAGGCCCGAGTCGTCGGCCAGGGCTGGCAGACCGGTGTGACGGGCCGCGGCCTCGGCCTTTATGAAGGCGTTTCCCTCGAAGGTTCTCTCGGTTTCGGCGGGTTCGGGACAGGAATCGAAATCACCCAGCCCCAGCACCTCCACCGCCAGCCCAGCGTCCCGGATGACGCGGCGCAGTTCGACCAGCTTCTTGGGGTTGTTGGTGGCCAGCACCACCTTCTCGACGCGACCCGTCACGCCAGGGCCTCGCGTTGCAGCCGGGTCAGTTCCGCACACCCGGCGGCGCCGAGGTCGAGCAACCGGTTAAGGTCGGTGCGGTTGAAGGGGGTCCTCTCCGCGGTGCCCTGCACCTCGATGAAATCCCCCGACCCGGTCATGACGATGTTCATGTCCGTCCCGGCCTGTGAATCCTCCTCGTAGGCCAGGTCGAGCAGCGGCACCCCCTCGACGAATCCGACGGACACGGCGGCGACGGAATCCTTCAACGGTTCGCCCTTGAGCACGTCCAGTTCCCGCAGGTGGGCGACGGCGTCGGCGAGGGCCACGTAGGCGCCGGTGATGGCCGCGGTACGGGTGCCGCCGTCGGCCTGCAGCACGTCACAGTCCAGAACGATGGTGTTCTCCCCCAGCGCCGAGTAGTCGACGACGGCACGCAACGAACGCCCGACCAGGCGGGAGATCTCGTGGGTGCGGCCGCTGATCCGGCCCCGCACCGACTCGCGGTCGCTGCGGGAATGGGTGGCCCTGGGCAGCATCGAGTACTCGGCGGTCACCCAGCCGAGACCGGTGTCCCGTCGCCAGCGGGGGACCCCCACCGTGACGGATGCGGCAACCAGCACCCGGGTCTTCCCGAACTCCACGAGCACGGATCCCTCGGCGTGGTCGAGCCACCCGCGGGTGATGCGGACTTCACGGAGTTGGTCGGCCCGGCGGCCGTCGATGCGCAGAATCATGGGGCCAACCTACCGGAGTTCAGCGAAGCTCCACCTGCTCGACGTCATGGACGAAACGCCCGAGCAGCCTCTCCCCGATGCCCTGGAAGGAGTCGGCGTCGCCGGTTGTCAGGAACTGGCGGCTGGCGTGTCGTGGGGTGTCGTGCAGCAGACCCTTGCGGGTGAGCCGCGAATAGGTGTCCTGGGCGCAGGCGTCCGAGGAGGAGACCAGCACCACGTCGTCTCCGAGCACGTAGTTGATGACGCCGGTGAGCAGCGGATAGTGGGTGCAGCCGAGGATCAGGGTGTCGATGTTCGCGGCCTGGAGGGGAGCCAGGTATTCGCGGGCCACCCCGAGCAGTTCCTCACCCCCTGTGATACCGGCCTCCACGAACTCCACGAACCGCGGGCAAGCCTGGGTGGTGAGTCGCACGTCCCCGGCCACCGCGAACGCATCATCGTAGGAACGGGACATGGCCGTGGCCTCGGTGCACACCACCCCGACCCGGCCGCTGCCGGATGCGGCGAGGGCGCGCCGGGCGGCGGGCAGGATCACCTCGAGAATCGGCACATCGTAGCGTTCCCGGGCGTCCCTCAAAACCGCGGAGCTGGCGGAGTTGCAGGCGATCACCAGCGCTTTGACCCCTCGCTCGGCCAGGTGGTCGAGGCCCTGGATGGCGAACTCCCGGACCTGCGCGATCGGCCGGGGGCCGTAGGGGGCCCGGGCCGTGTCGCCGAGATAGATGAAATCCTCGTTGGGCAGCTGGTCCACGAGGGAACGCATCACGGTGAGCCCTCCGAAACCGGAATCGAAAACCCCGATCGGGGCCTCACGTCCGTTCACCGTTTCTCCCCCCGCCACTTGGCGTGGAGCGCGTCCTCGATCAGCAGCGCGAGCCAGTCGAGGATGGCGACGGTTTCCGGGTCGTTGGCCATGTCCTCCCTCGTTGGTTCCGCCAACCGTTCCGAGGAACCGGTGAGTTCCACATACCATTGGACCCTGAGCGCCGCCAGAACCGAGACCCAGGAGTCGATGTCCCGGCCTGCGACCACCACCTGGGCCCGGTCGTCGTCCTCCAGGGCGGCAAGCACCTTCCGGGCGGCCTCGAGCCGGTTCTGGGCCTGGCCCGCGATGGCGTGGCGCCGGAACTGGCCGGCCTCGTCGGCATCGGGAAGGGCGGGCGGGAAGAAACGCCCGAGCCCGGGTTCCTCCGCGATGGCCTCGTCACAGACCGACTCGGCCCTGAGTTCCGCGTCGAGCCTGGCCAGGGGATCATCGGATTCGACACGGGGAAGCAGCGGTTCCAGATCGTGTGCGTAGCGTTCCACGAGGAAACGCAGCACCCGGCCACGTCCGTCACCCGCGTGGAAAACCCAGGTGGAGTCATTCACTGCCGCTCCATGGTTGCCCAGAGGGTGTAGTTCTGCATCGCCAGGACATCGCGTTCCATGGCTTCGCGGTTGCCCGTCGACACCACGGCACGCCCCTCCGTGTGCACCTTCAACATCAGTTCCTCCGATTTCGGTTTCGAATAACCGAAGTACTCGCAGAACACGTGGGTGACGTAGTCCATCAGGTTCACGGGATCGTCCCAGACGATCGTCACCCACACCTCCGCCGGGGTTTCCAGCGGAGAATCCAGAACCGCCACCTGGCTGTCGGTCTGCTCCTCGGCGGCGCGGGGAGGCGGTGGAACAGGTCGAGGACACATGCCTGCCATCGTACCGACACACGAAGTGGACCTCCCATGCGCATCCACACCTTCCACGGGTCGGATCCGCTCCAGACGCCCCCACTAGTCTGGTTCCATGACGACAGCACTGCTGACCGACCACTACGAGTTGACGATGGTTCAGGCCGCCATGGACGCGGGCACCGCGAGCAGGCGTTCCCTGTTCGACATGTTCACCCGTCGTCTGCCGGAGGGCCGCCGCTACGGGGTGGTCGCGGGTCTCGGACGGGCTCTGGAGGCCATCGACGACTTCCGTTTCGATCCCGCCACCCTGCAGTTCCTTCTGGACCGAGGAATCATCCGCGACAACCTGGCGGAGTGGCTGGCCGGCTACCGTTTCAACGGCGACATCTGGGGTTACCCGGAGGGTGAAACCTATTTCCCGGGGTCGCCGGTGCTGTCCGTGGAGGGCAGTTTCGCGGAGGCCTGCATCCTGGAGACGGTGCTGCTCAGCATCTACAATTTCGATTCCGCCATAGCCGCGGCCGCCTCCCGCATGACCGCCATGGCCGAGGACAGGCCCTGCGCGGAGATGGGGTCGCGCCGAACCCACGAATGGGCGGCGGTCGGTGCCGCCCGCGCAGCCTACATCGCCGGGTTCTCCGCCACCTCGAACCTAGAGGCCGGACGCGCCTACGGAATCCCGACCATGGGCACCGCCGCGCATTCCTTCACCCTCCTCCACGATTCCGAGGAGGACGCCTTCCGGGCGCAACTCGACGCGCTGGGGGTGGAGACGACGCTGCTGGTGGACACCTACGACGTCGAGGCCGCCATCCGCAAGGGAGTGGAGCTGACCGAGGGTCGGTTGGGGGCCATCCGGCTCGATTCCGGCGACCTTCCGATGATGGCCCGCCAGGCCCGTGACCTCCTCGACGACCTGGGTGCCACGAGCACCCGGATCACCGTCACCTCCGACCTCGACGAATGGCAGATCGCCGCCCTGCGCGGCGCCCCCGTCGACGGGTTCGGGGTGGGAACCTCCCTGGTCACCGGTTCCGGGCATCCCACCTGCGGGTTCGTCTACAAGCTCGTGGCCCGTTCCGAATCCGCGGATCGGGAAGCGCCGATGACCCCGGTAGGAAAGAAATCGAAAGGCAAGAACACCTTGGGAGGCCGCAAGTTCGCGATGCGCAGGCTGGGCGAGAGCGGTCGTGCGGAGGCCGAGATCATCGGGTTGGGTGCGGCCCCGGTCGGTGACGGCAACGACCGCCACCTTCTGGTGGACATCGTCAAGGACGGGCAGCTGGTGTTCCCGGGAACCCTGGAGGACGCGCGCACCCGGCACCGGGAGTCGCTTGCGGAGCTTCCCCTGGCGGCGCTGCGCATCAGCAGGGGCGACCCCGCGATCGAGACGATCATCCTCGACGGCGCCGGGGTCCAGACCACCAACCCGTACCAGGCGGCCCCCAGACCTGCGAACCTGTGATCCCACGGGCACCAACCACCCGGCACGGGCCCCGGTGAAAACCACCGGGGGCCAGAACCGGAAACGGGTCAGGAATCCTGCCGGTCACCGTTCATGACGTCCGCGACCCGGCGGGGCAGGTCAGCGGTGAACAGATCCTCCAGTTTCAGGGATTTCCCCCCGGAATCGGCGAGCGGCACCCGCCAGTTGGGGTACTCGTTCATCGTTCCCGGTTGGTTCTGGGCGCGTTTCTCCCCCGCAGCGTCGGCCAGGGAGGCCACCAGCACCTTGGAGTTGGTCAACCGCAGGTAGCGGTGCATGGCCAGCATCACCTCGACGTGATCACCGGCCAGGGCCTCGTCGAGGAGCCCGAAGGCGATCAGTCGTTCCACCCACATGTCGCGTTCCCGTTCGGCGACGGCAAGTTCCTGCTCGACCGGTTCCAGCAGCAACCCTAGCTGTTCTCGAAGCCTGACATGACCGCTCTCGAGGTATCCGAGGGTGGGGGGCAGGTCGTGGGTGGTGACCGAGGCCATGCAGTACTCGCGCCACTTCTCCGGGGGCAGCACCTGCCCGTCGGTTCCGTACTCCCACCACAGGATCGCGGTGCCCAGCAGGCCGCGGCGCGACAGGTATTCGCGCACCCAGGGTTCGACGGTGCCGAGGTCCTCCCCCACCACCAAGGCCTGGGCGCGATACGCCTCCAGCGCCAGGATCCCGATCAGCGCCTCGTGGTTGTAACGCACGTAGGTGCCCGCGCTGGGCCCGAGCCCATCGGGCACCCACCACAGCCGGAACAAACCGATGATGTGGTCGATCCTGAGCCCGCCCACACGGTTCAGGGCGGCCCGCACCATGGTGCGGAACGGTTCGTACTCGAGCTCCTCCAGTTTCAACGGGTTCCACGGGGGCTGTCCCCAGTCCTGACCGCCCTGGTTGTACTGATCCGGAGGAGCCCCGACGGTGATCCCGGGGGCATATACGTCGCCCATGAGCCAGGTTTCCGCGCTGGTCTTGCCGACCCCCACGGCCAGGTCGGCAAGCACACCGATGCCCATGCCCGCCTCCTCCGCGGCGGTCTGCGCCGCCGACAGCTGCTGCTGCGCGGTCCACTGGAGCCACTCGAAGAACTCCACCCGTTCGGCCTGTGCCGCGGCGAACTCCTCCGCCGCGGTGGAACGCGGGTCGCGCAGTTCCTCGGGCCACTGCCGCCAGTCGGTGCCGTGGATCTCGCTGAGCGCGCTCCAGACCGCGAAATCACGCAGCGCGCTGCCGCCGCGGCGACGGAACCCGTCGAAGGACAACTGGCGTGCGGGGCGGCGTCCGGCCCGGAACAGCTCCCACAGCGCTTCCCGTTTCCCCTTCCATACGGTGTCACGGTCGATGACCTTGCCATTGCCACGCACGGACTTCCGCAGTTTGCGGATCCGGCGCCGCATCGGCTGGGGAAGGTTGGCGTATTCGGGAACCGTCTCGGGTCTGATGTACAACGGGCTCAGGAAACGCCTGCTGGAAGGTAGGTACGGTGAAGGCTCGATCGGCGATGTGACCTGGGCCGCGTGCAACGGGTTGACCAGCACGAAACCCGCCTGCTGCTCGTTCCCGGCCCATGCGACGAGATCGGCGAGATCGGTGAGATCCCCGAACCCCCAGGACCGCTTCGACGTGACGCTGTAGAGCTGGACGGCGTATCCCCAGACGCGATCGTTGCGCATCCCGGGCGGAAAACCCACGAATCCCGGGGTGACCACCAAGGCGGCGGAAGCGGTTCCCTCACTGGATGTGGCTTCCACGCGGTGGTATCCGAGCGGCAGGTCCGTCATCTCGAAGCTGGCCTCGCCGCGGAGCTGCCCGGCCACCTCGCGATCCGGGGTCCAATTGTCGACCTGTGTCGCGGGCCGTCGCTCCCCGTTTTCCAGCACCACGTCGAGGGACACCGGCGACCCGGCCGGAACGTGCACGTCGATCCGTACCGTTTCCCCCTCTTCGACGACGGTGCAGGGCGGCAGGACCCGCCGCCAATGCTGCTCGTCGAGCCGGGCCAGCGCATCCCTGCATTCCTCCGGGGTATCGGCCTCCACACCCATGGCCCGGAGCACCGCAATCACGGTGGCCTCCGATATGAGGGTGTGGTTTCCTTTCCAGTCCCAGAACTCCCGGGCTATTCCCAAGCGTTCCGCGAGTTCGTCCAACTCGGCAGTCAGGTGTGACAAGGTTTCATTCCTCCTGGCTGGGCAAGGATCAGTTCTTGACGACGATGGTGCCAACCATCATGTCATGAAGGGTTTGTTTTTTCTCGGTGAACAGCGGCATCAGATAATTGATGAAAATCGGCAGGAAAAACAGGGCGGCACCGAAGTAGCCGATGAGTTCGTCCGCCAGGGTCCGTGCCAGGGCGCGCACGAACCCGGGGGTCCGCGCGGAGGGATCATCGGCCCGGGTAACGCGGATGCGCATGACCATCTTGCCCAAGGTGGCACCGAAACCGGCGATGAGAAGAACCCGGTAAAGAACACCCAGCACCATGACGGCAATCCCCGCGGTCATGAAGGAGTTGAGGAGTTCCATGGGTACCTCACTCGGGTAGCTCTTTCCGGCCTGCGCTGCCCTGACCAGCTCGTGCATCCAGGCCTCGAAGCGTTCGTAGAGTCCCGGGGCCAACAGCTCGATGAGCAGGTAGGAGGGGATGGCCAGGATCAGCCCGTCGAGGATGCGGGCAGCCACCCGCGCCCCCCAACTCGCGTATCTGGCGCCCGTCCAGGGCTGCGTGACCGTGTTGTAGAGTCCCCCGCCACCGTGGCCGACGGGTTTCGCCGGCCGGCTGTCAGGCCGGGTTACGTCGGACCAGCTGGCGCCGTCCCAGTAACGCTCATCGCCGGAACCGGCTGGGTCGGGGTACCACCCAGCGGATGGTTGCGGGGCGGAGTAATGCATGGCCACAAGGATGCCATCCTGAACCGCCGGAAACCACCGAGACCGACGGCTGTGTCCCTCACCCCGCAATGTCATGAACCGGCCCGATCCGCAGCGAAGTGGCGATGGCAAGCACCGAAGCCGCCAGCAGCATGAGGAAGATCCATCCGAAAGCGGGCACTCCCTCCGCGAGCAGCACCGCGTAGCAGGCCCCCGTGAGCGCGGTCATCACCGAGGTCCCGATTGACTCGGCCACCAGCAGGGCACCGGAGTTGCGTCCCTGTTCCCGCGGGCCGGACAACGCCATGGTGGCCACGGCGGTGCTGGAGACGGTCAGTCCCATCCCGCACCCGGCGAGGGTCCAGGCCGTCACCCCGATCCACAACGGCACCCCCATCCAGGTCAGGAAAACCGTGATCCCCGCCATCCCGAAGGCAACGAAACAGGTCCCGGCGGTGATGATGCGGTCGCGACGCAGTCTTATCCGGGCCTGAAGCCAGGAGCCGAAACTCCACCCGAGGCTTCCTATGGTCAGGGCCAGGCCCGCCTGCAAGGTGTCGAGCCCTTTCAGGTTCTGCAGGCCGAGCAGCAGGAACGCCTCCCCCGAGTAGAAGGCCCCGGTCTGGACGGCGCGGCTGGCAATGATGGGGCCGAGCCCGTTTCTCAGGTCTCTGGCCCGTGGGGGCAACACTTTCGGCACTCCCAGTCCCAGAGCCGCCAGTCCTGCGGCCGCCGCCAGCAGGCTCCAGTGCCCGATGCCCTGACCGGCCAACTGCAGCAGGGCCGGAGCCCCGGCCACCGCCACCACCGCCCACCAAACGGTCCCGGGCGCATCGGAATCCGGTTCGCTGCGTTCCTGGACGGCCTTCAGATGCGGCCAGGTCAGGACGGCGGCAACCAGCATCAGGGGCACCGTCACAGCGAAATTGAGACGCCAGTTCACAGCCACCAGGGCGGCCGAGATCGGCGGTCCCAGGAACGCGGGAAGCACCCAACAGAAACTGAGCATCGCGAGCACCGCCGGGCGTCGTCCCGCGGGGAAGGCGAGTGCGATGACCACGTAAAGGGTCAGGTTGATGGCTCCGGCTCCCAGGCCCTGCACGAGCCGGGCCAGCAGCAGCATCCAGACATCCGCGGCGAGCGAACCTGTGATGAGCCCCAGGAGCATCGCGCCGAAACCCAGCCCCATGGAGACCAGTGGACCGTTTCGGTCACAGTGCTGCCCGGCCACCAGGATCGCGGTCAGCATTCCCGTCACGGCCATGGAAAAGGCCCACGGGTAGAGAGCGACGGCGTCGAGGGAGCGCATCGCCTCGGGCAGGGCCGCCGCGACCCCGATCATCTGGAAGGCGATGGCGAACACCGCCAGCAGCAACCCCACCAGCAGACCCGTGGTACCCTCGCGGCGGGATCCGGTGTTCACGGTGTTCTCCAACGTCTAGGATTGAATTCATGAGTGAGTTTGCCCCCGGTTCCCAAACGGTTCTGGACGAACGTACCGAACTGCGGGACTCCGACGACCACGAAAGGTTCAGCCACTACGTGCCGGCGAAGAAACTGGAGAAGGCCAAGTTGACCGGCACCCCCGTCGTCGCTCTGTGTGGAAAGGTCTGGGTGCCTTCCCGGAACCCGGACAAGTACCCGGTTTGTCCGGAGTGCAAGGAGATCTGGCAGTCCATGAAACCGGGCAACCCCAGGAAGTGACCCCATCCGTGGTTGCGGCCCGGCTGACCGGGCCGCAACCGATGAGTCAGTAACGGTAGTGCTCGGACTTGAACGGACCGGTCACCGGAACCCCCAGGTAATCGGCCTGGGCCTGGGTCAGGGTGCTGAGTTCCACCCCCAGCGACGGCAGGTGAAGGCGTGCGACCTCCTCGTCCAGATGCTTCGGAAGCAGATACACGCCAGCCGGGTAGGCATCGGGCCGGGTGAAGAGCTCCATCTGGGCCAGCACCTGGTTGGTGAAGGAGTTGCTCATCACGAACGACGGATGCCCCGTCGCGTTTCCGAGGTTCAACAACCGGCCCTCGCTGAGCACGATCACCGCGTGCCCGTCCGGGTAGACCCACTTGGCCACCTGCGGCTTGATCTCGACCTTCGTCACGTCCTTCCGGGCGGCGAGCCCGGCCATGTCGATCTCGTTGTCGAAGTGCCCGATGTTGCCGACGATGGCCTGGTGTTTCATCCGGGCCATGTGCTCCTCAAGGATGACATCGCGGCACCCGGTGGCGGTGACGAAGATGTCGCCGATCCCCACCACCGATTCGAGCCGTGACACCTGGAAACCGTCCATCGCCGCCTGCAGGGCGCAGATCGGATCCACCTCGGTGACGATGACCCGCGCACCCTGGCCGCGCAGCGACTCGGCGCAGCCCTTTCCCACGTCGCCGTAGCCACAGACCACGGCCACCTTGCCGCCGATCAGGACATCGGTGGCGCGGTTGATGCCGTCCACCAGGGAATGGCGGCAGCCGTACCTGTTGTCGAACTTGGACTTGGTGACCGAGTCATTGACGTTGATGGCCCCGAACAGCAGGGTGCCGTTGCGGTGCATCTCGTAGAGACGGTGGACTCCGGTGGTGGTTTCCTCCGTGACCCCGAGGATGCCAGCCGCGAGGGTCTCGAAGTCCAGCTGCCCCAACGCCTCCCGCAGGGTGGCCTTGACCACGAGGGTTTCCTCCGGATCCGTTGGGTCGTCGGCGGGCACGGCCCCGGCGCGTTGGGCCGCGACACCCTCATGGAGGAGCAGGGTGGCGTCCCCACCGTCGTCGAGAATCAGGTTGGGGTTCGTCTCGCCCGGCCAGTCGAGGATCTGGCGGGTGCACCACCAGTATTCCTGGAGCGTTTCACCCTTCCACGCGAAAACAGGCACCCCCTTCGGGTTCTCGGGGGTGCCGTCCGGGCCGACGACGACGGCGGCCGCCGCGTGATCCTGGGTGGAGAAGATGTTGCAGGACGCCCACCGCACCTCCGCCCCGAGCGCCACGAGGGTCTCGATCAGCACCGCGGTCTGGACGGTCATGTGGATTGATCCCGCGATGCGGGCACCCGCCAGTGGCTTCGAGGCCGCGTATCGTTGGCGCATGGCCATCAGGCCGGGCATCTCGTGTTCAGCGAGGGTGATTTCCTCGCGGCCGAAACCGGCCAGGGACAGGTCTGCTACACGGAAGTCGAATGTCACGCCCCGGAGTCTACGCCCGAGCACGCAACCGCGCCCGGCAAACCGGGCTGATTGCCGTGTCCCAGCCCCGGATGCGGAACAAACTCTGTGCCTTGTGACTTCCCTTTCAGCGGGTCTCGCCCAGGCCGATACCCAAGTAGGTGGCGGCGTAACGTCCTTGGAGCAGCAAGGTGACATAGCGTTCCACGTCGGAGGCACCCAGTTCCGCCATGCCGGAGCTGATGCGGCAAACCCGCACCCCGACGCCATCGGCCAGGCGCGCCAGCCTCCGGGCCGTCTCCGTCATCGGTTCCGGCACCTGGTCCGCGTCGAGCAGCAGCAGTGCGGGACCGATCTCGGCGTCCTGTTCGAACGGGTCGGTGAACACGTCGCGCCGGGGGGTGTCCAGCAGCACCGCCTCCAGTTCCTCGGCGTCCGCGGCCAGGGCCAGTCGCCCGCTGGCCCGCCGCAACGTCTCCGCGATCCGCCGGGAAGCACGCCCCGCCAGTGTCGTCCCGCCCCACACCAGGGGAAACGAGTCGGCCAGGCCCACGGCCAGGTCCTTGCCCGGGTTGTTCCCGAGGGGGCGTTCCGGGGAGCAACGAACCGCGACGGCATCCGCGGCCGATGCGGCGAGTTCCACGTCCACCGCGGGCCCCAGTTCCAGCTGGCCCAGCAGCGCCAGCACCGCGATGGCCGCGGCCATGGGATCGTCGGGCGGGGTGGGCAGGTGGGTGGTCAGGGGACCCGCGCTGGCCGCGGCCAACGCCGACTCGTCCGGAGCGGCGGCTATGACGGTGGCTCCCCTGCGAACGGCCTCCGCGATACAGCGGATCTCCCAGACCGGGGCGTCGTGGGAACCGAGCGCGACCACCAGGTCGAGCGGCCCGACCCATGCGGGCAGGGCGGGGCCCGGCCAGGCCATGAACGGCACGGGACAGGCGGGTTCCAGAACGGCCCGCACCAGCCGCGCCTCCGCGCCCAGCACGAGCACCCCACGCGGCCGGTCGGCGCGGGTGAGTCTGCCCGCGGGTTCGCTCAGCGCGGCACGCCTGATCCGGGCCCCGGCCGAGGCGAGCCACCACAGTGACTCGTGGCCGGCCAGGTCGTCGGCCTCCAGGCGGGAATCATCGAACCATCTGCGAATCATCCGGGCCCTCACTGAGTGTTTCGTGCCTGGTCGATCAGCAGGACCGGGATGCGGTCCTCCACGGGGTAGGCCAGCCCACAGGCCGCGGACGTACAGACCAACTCCGAACGTTCGTAGTCGACGGCGAACTTGGCGTGGCACGCCGGGCAGGCGGCGATGGCCAGGAACTCCGTCGACAGTTCCAGGGCGGTTTCACTCATCGGCTTCTCCTTTGTCCACACGGACGACGGCCAGCACCTCGTCACGCAACCGGGTCATGGTCTCTGTGTCCCGGGCCTCGACGTTGAGTCGGAGCAGCGGCTCGGTGTTGGAGGGTCTCAGGTTGATCCACCATCCGGCCCGTTCGTCACGGATCGTCAGCCCGTCCCAGTATTCGCAGCTGCCCCGCCCGTCGAAAACCTTGGCGACGCGTTCCATCGCGGCCCGGTGATCGGTGATGGTGGAGTTGATCTCACCGGAACGCTCATACCCGTCGAACCGGGCGGCGAGCACCGACAGCGGTTCGGCCGCAGATCGCAGCTGCTCCAGGACGTGGAGGGCGGCCAGCACTCCTGTGTCGGCCCCCCAGAAGTCGCGGAAGTAGTAGTGGGCGGAGTGTTCACCGCCGAAGATGGCGTTCTTCTCGGCCATGAGCGCCTTCACGAAGGTGTGTCCCACACGCGAGACCTCAACGTGCCCGAGGCCCGCCACCGCATCGACCACCGCCTGCGATGTGATCGCGTTGACCACGACCACTCCCCCGGTTTCCTTGGAGAGTTCCGCCTCCGCGATCATCGCGGTCACGATTGACGGATCGACCACCCCACCCTGCTCGTCGATCAGGAAACACCGGTCCGCGTCACCGTCGAAGACCAGACCGAGGTCCGCGGAGTGTTCTCGCACCGCGGAGCGGGCATCCACCAGGTTCTCCGGTTCCAGGGGGTTCGCGGGATGGTTGGGGAAGGTGCCGTCCGGTTCCATGTACAGGCCGATCAGGTCCACCTCGCGGTTGGCCAGGACCGCGGGAACGGTGAGCCCGGCCATCCCGTTCCCGGCGTCCACCACCACCTTCAGCCGCCGTTGCCCGGTCATCGGCACCAGCCGGTCCAGATGGGCCACGAACTCGGCGGTCAGGTCGCGTTCCTCGTAGCCACCCACGACCTTCTCCCCGATGACCACCGTCGCGGCGCGTTCCCGCAGTTCCGTGGTGAAACCGGGCCGCACCGGAGAGGCGTCGGCCAGGCAGAATTTCATGCCGTTGTACTTGGCGGGGTTGTGGCTGGCGGTGAACTGCACCCCGGGCAGGCCCAGCTGCCCGGAGCCGAACCAGAGCAGGTCGGTGGACGTGAGCCCGAGGTCGATGATCGATGCGCCGGCTCTGCGTGCGCCGTCCGAGAAGGCCGCGGAAAGCCCCTCCCCGAGCTGCCGCATGTCGCGGCCCACGACGAGGGTCCCGCCGGAGAGGTCGAGCAGCTCAACGAAAGCGGCCCCCAGTCTCCGGGCCCCGTCGAGATCCAGTTCCGGATCCGCCCCCGTCACGACGCCACGAATGTCATTGGCCTTGAAGATCTGCTCCTTAAGCACAGCCCGAGCTTACCGTTGGTCACCTCTCCCGTGGCTCATTCCACGGTAGGAAGCAGACGCAGATGCCCGCCCTTTCGCCTGCCGGTGCTGCGGGGTTTGGGTTTCGGGGCCGGGACACGGTCCACGGGGGCGGTCGGGATGTCCTCCTCGTCACGCAACCCGATCTCCCGGACGGCGTTCGCGAGGGCCACGAGTTCATCGTCGGCCTCGGGTTCGTTCCGCCTGCGTTCCATCGGAAGCCGGATCACCTCCCAACCCATCGGAACGGAGGTGCGGGAGGCGTGTTCGGCGCACAGGTCGAAGGCCCCGGGCACTGCGACATCGGACAGCGGCCCCAGCACTGCCGTCGAATCCGCGTACACATAGGTGAGTGTGGCCACGGCAGGCAAGCCGCAGGCAGTCCGGGAACAACGACGCACCATCGAAGCCTACCGCTTTCCACGGCTAGAGTTGCCGCATGCCACGCAGCCGCGACCGTCACGACCGGGGAATGCACGGACCTGTCGCCCTACCGGATTCCAACAACCGCAAAACCGTTCCACTGCGCCCCCTGAACCGGGTCGAGTACTTCAACCAGTGCGTGAAACAGGCACTCGCCACCATCGCCGAGGTCGACCCGCACGCCCTCGACGGCATGGTGGTCGGGGTCGAGGACGTGCCCCTGCTCAAAACCGCCTGGTCCGGGGACCGAGTACCGATGTCGGCCGCCCTGGAACCCTCCAAGGACAGGCCCGCCCAGATCGTGATCTACCAACGTCCCCTGGAGCACCGCGCCAGCAGCCGCTCCGCGCTGCGTTCCCTGGTGCACCGCACGATCGTGGAGCAGCTGAGCGCCTTGACGGGCCGCCCGGTCAGTGAGCTGCTGGGATACGAGCCAACCGACTGGGAGGATTGACCCCGGGAACCACGGAAACGGGCATCTTCTCGAAGCCGCCACGACCAAAAAACTTCCGTGGAATCCCACCCGCGGAGCCCTTCAGTTCCTCCTCCAGAACCGGAGGCCGAGCGCCGCCGTCACCAGCGCCAGCGGAATCGCCAACGCCAGTTTCCACCACGCCTCGGCCGCCACCGGTTGGTTCGTCCAGCACGAGCAGCCGGGCGCGACAGGCCGGGATGGGTGCGCGCAACCCCTGCCAAACCGGCTACCGGCATGACCGCCCCCACGGGTTTGCCGCGAAATCCCTCTGACACGCGCGCGAAGCGGATCCGCCCTCCCTCAACCGCCGGAGCATCCCTGCCACGATCTCCCCTCCCGTCACGTTGAGCAGGATCACCAAGCGCCAAGCATCTGACCGGTCAATGGGTGTCGACCGGGGGTCGCCAGGAGGTCGGTTCGTTTCCCGGCTCAGTGCAGTTCGGGGTCGAGTTCGGCAGCCAGCGGTGGGGTTCCCCCTGCGGTCATCGGTTCCAGGGGAGCCGCCCAGGAACCCGCTTCGCCGGAGGAGACGACGGCTCCGAACAGCGGCTGGTCGGAGCCGACCACGACTCGCTGCCCCTGCTCGGTGGTCGCGGGAAGTTCGTGCACGACGGTCTGACCGGCGCCCACCGTGACCGTGGATTTCTCCTCGGCGTTCCCGGCTCCGGTGGCCGTTACCGTGGCCTGCACGTCGGCCGTCCCCGGATTCGTCAACTGCAGCACACCACCGGGCGAGGTGAAGGTGCCCAGGGATGTCCCCGCTTCGACAGGCGCCATCTGGGCGGAATCCCCCAGGGTGAACGCCATGCCGGCCATCACGGGTGCATCGGAGCTGACCTGAATCGCCGATGCCTCACCGAGCAGGGCGTTCTCCAGCGACACCGACACACTCGCGTGCGGCGGGATGCTGATGTTCCCGCCCCCCTGGGGCTGGTAGGCGGGCGTGGTCCCGTAGGCCGTCAGGTTGGCGGTGATCCGCGACTGGCTGGGGTTGGCGAGCACGACGACGGAGCTGGTCGCCCCGGCCGGGATCCCGGGAAGCAGGTGGGAGGTGCCCAGCTGTGAGGGCCCGGCCGCCGTTCCGCTGTTCTGGGTCTGGGTGATCGCTATCACCGAGGCACGACCCCGGCTGGCCTGGAAGGACACCCCCACCGGGGTTGCCTTCTCGGTCAGGACGGACAGGGCGATGGTGCGTTCCTGATAGGCGGCGAGCGTGATTCCCCGGGCCCCCAGGGCCTGAATCTCCCCCTCCGCGCCGTACAGGGTCAGGTCGATCGCCGCTTCGGATGCGTCCGGGTTGACGATCTTGAGCTGTGTGTCCGCCGTTGCCGGGAGCGCGATCACGCCCTGGGAGACGGGTTTGACGCACTGGGTGAGGGTCCGCACGGCACCGGATCCGGAGATTGTCCCACCCACCGGTCCCTCCGTGCCCTCAGCGACCACGGAGGTTTCCTGTTCCGTGAGCACCGTGCGTTTCGTCTCGGTGGCGGGGCCGCCCAGCGGGGTGACCGTCGTGGCGTTGTCCACCATCACGGTCGCACCGGAGGCCACGGGCACGCACACCACCTTCGTGGAGCGGATCGCCTCCACCGTGGTGACCCGCGGCAGTTCGGCCGGGGTCAGGGTGGTTATCCCGACGACCACTCCGGTCAGAACCGCAAAACCCAACAGTGTCTCGAACACGCGTCGCATCTTCAGTCCTCCAGTCCGCGCCGGGCCCCCGAGGAGCCTCCGATCGTGGGTGCCGCCAGGCCGATGATCAACACGACTACACCGACCTGCAAACCGAACATCCACCATGTCGGCGCCATGCCCCAGGTCACCTTTCCCGCGAGCCCTGCGGGAACGACGAAGGTCGCTTTTTCGCCATCGGGGAGCGGGGCGAGCTCCTGCCCGTCGATGCGGACCCGCCACCGGTCATCCGGGCGTTCGGCGAGCACCAGGCGGCGCTCGGTGTCGGCGGCGGTGACGTTCCCGTCCAGGACGGCCTTGCTGCCGTTCTCGTCGACGATGTGCAGGCGGGAGGGAAGCTCGACCACCGTCCAGATGACGGTGTCCCCGTCCACCGGGGAGTGTGTCAGGCCTGCCGCGTTACCGACGGCCGCCAGCTGTTCAGTGCTGAAACCTTTCATCCACACGTGGCTGACACCGAGTTCCTGCAGGTGATCGGCCAGGTTCTCCGGTGCGTCGCCGCCGCCGAGCAGCTGCACGAGGGTGGCGAAGTCGTCATGGAAAGCACCCACCGGGTTGCGTTCGGCCGTGCCCCAGCCGGGCTGGGAGGAATCGACCACGTTCCAGCTCAGTCCTCCGTCGGACCTGGTCTTGATCATCAGGACCCGGGTCTGGCGCTCCGAGACCACCACGCCGCGGGCGAAACCGAGCTCGGAGGGGTGGTTGGAGACGGGACCCGCGAAACCGATGACCGCCCAGGCCCCGGCCGCCAGCAGTGAAACCGCTGAGAGACAAACGAGCAGAACACGCAGATCCGCTCCGGCCTTCTCGTTCCGGAGCCTCATGGCGACGACCGGGGCGAGCAGCCCGGCCACCGTCAACAGGGCCCAGCCCGAGAGCAGGGCCCGCGCCTCACCGCCGTTCACCGGCAACGCGATCCGGGAGAGCACCACCCCTGCGATGAGCGGGATCCCGATTCCGGTGATCGAGAGCAGACGGATTCGCGTGCTCCGGATCGTGCAGATGGCATAGACCGCCGCCAGTCCCAGGACCGTGAAGAAAGCCATGTTCGCCCACAACGGCAGTCCGGAGGGCAGTATCCGCCCGAACAGGGTCGTCAGCGAGGCCGGCGTCCACGCGGGCCAGGCCAGCGGATCGGGCCCTGTGAGGAGACGACTCGGATGGGCGATCAGCGACGGAACCCACGGGGCCAGGAAAGCGGCCGGGAGGACGAGCGCGATCAGCACCGGCAACCAGACGAAACGATCCCGAATCACCCAGATGATTCCGCCGATCACCGCCAGGATCAGAAGCACCGGCCATGCGGTGCTGCCTATCAGCAGCCACGCGGCGGCGCTTGCAGGTGCCCGGAGCCGTTCTGCCCCGAGACTGTCATCGATGGCCATCCGGTGGACGGCGGAGGCGAGCTGCGGCAGGACGATGGCGAGCATCATTCCTGCCGCGTCGCCGGCCGTCACCAGGCCGAGCAGGATCACCGCTCCAGCCCACGTCCCGGCGGCGATCGCCGACGTGGTACGGGGCACCTCGAAACGACGCAGGAAGGCGTGCGCGGACAGACCGGCCAGCAGGGGCGCCAACCCCAGTGCCAGGAAGATCAGCAACTGTGGGCTGCCGAATGTCAGGGTGGAGAGCAGGGCCCCGACCAGGAGCCAGGGCGCATCGGACCCCGCGAGGCCGACGGTCGGGCTCAGCGCGGCCTCCCAGGCCTTCCCGATGTTTTCGGGAGCCGGCAGCAGACCTCCGCCGAAAACGTCCCCGAACCCGAACAGGTTCCGCAGCGCCACTGCCCCAGCCACGAGCAGCAGCAGCGTCAGGATTGCCAAGGGCGCCAGGAACCGGCGTTGGGAGGGCCCGCCGGTGAAATCATCCCCGGTCATCTCGTCGATGCTGAACCCGGATTCCTGGTTCGTGAAGTCCCGGTACCGGTCGGCCAGGTCCGCCCCCAGCCGGTCGAGCGCGTTGCGCACGGACCAATAGCGTCTGGGCAGCAGCCGGGAGACGTCCATGTTGCCCACCGACCTGGCGGCCAGGCTCTTCACCTGGTCCCGGGTGGATGTGAACCTGCGGATGGCCCGCAGTTCGGCGCCCGCGAGCCGGGGGGATTTGGCCAGGAGGAATCCGATGGCCCGGAGCCAGCTTCCGGCCACCAGCCGGGCGGTCGAGACCGGTTTCGCGCCGCGGGCGGCCGCCACGCGGAGAGCGGCGAGGCGATCGACCTCGTGTGATTCCCGGGCGAATGCCCCGCGTCGTTCCCCCGTCCTACCGGACTGGCGATGCGTCAGGGCCGCATCCGGCCAGGTGACGACCTTGTGTCCGGCCTCGTTGGCGCGCCACCCGAAGTCCACCCCGTCGCGGTGCAGCGGCAGCTCCGGTGCCAGGCCGCCGAGTTGGTGCCAGACGTCGCCGCGGATCAGCATTCCCGCGGTCGACCCGCCCAGCACCGGTTCCGAGATCTCCTGCCCCTGATCGATGTCCCCGTCATCGACGATTGCCACACGCCGTCCCGTCGGGGTGATCGACTGCCCGATCTCCGCCAGGGTCTCGGGGTAGTTGCGGCGGCGCGGCTGGAGCAGCTTCGGGTACAAAACGGCCGCCCCCGTCCTGGCCGCGCCCTGCAGCAACTGGCCCAGCGCGTCGGGCTGGGGGGCCGAATCATCGTGCAGCAGCCAGATCCATGGCGCGCCGGGGGGCAGTGCAACGGAAACCGCTTCTCCGAAGCCGAGGTTCCGTCCACCATCCAACACGCCGCTTATGATTCCCGCCGCACGGGCCTGTTCCAGCAGTTGCCGCGATGAATCGGTGGACCCGTTGTCCACCGCGACGATCATCGCCGGGCGGGGATTCAACGCCCCCAGAGCCCGGAGCTGGCGTGGCAACCACTCCTCCGCGTTGTGCACCACCATCACCGCGGCCACCATGCGGGGATCTATCGTCTCGATCGGCTCGGGCTCCGGCTCCTCGTCGATCCAGGCCCAGAGGTTGTCCGTCATCGCCTGACTCGTCAAGCCGATTCCTCCTGTCAGCAGGCCCCCGACGCCCGGGGGAACACACACCCCAGACGATAGCCCACCCGGCGACTCGGCGAGCCAGGCAACCGGCTCAGATGGCTTGGCGCTTCAGCTTTCGGCGCTCACGTTCCGAAAGTCCACCCCAAATCCCGAATCTTTCATCATTGGCCAACGCGTACTCCAGACATTCAGCGCGCACCGTGCAGCTTGAGCACACACGCTTCGCCTCGCGTGTTGATCCCCCCTTCTCCGGGAAAAATGCCTCAGGATCCGTCTGTGCACACAATGCATGCTGATGCCAGGCGAATTCATCCTCGGCGTTCACCCCCAACGTCCAGATGTCGTCCATTTTGCCCCCTCTCTGGCCCAAATTACACACGTGCGGTTCCTTCGCGTCAAGCCCGTCCGGCGATTCGGCTTGCACCGGGACCGGGCGGACAAACCCAGTTCGTTTTCCCAACCGTTCGCCCCCCGGGATGGCAGGATCCCCAAGGAGAATCCCCCACCCGTTCTCACCGTCAGGACCACCACCGACCGTTTCGCCGAACCGTCCCCCGCTTCGATGAGCACTGCCGCCAAGGATTCGAGACCCCCGACGGCTGATTAAGTTGAAGGTTGAAGGTATGACCTTCATCCTACCCGCGCCAGAAGGGCTGATAATCCGGATCCGGGCTCCCCCCTGTCCTCCGTTTGGCCAAGTCCTCGCGTCCTACGTTCCGCGGGCCCGGTCATGCCCGATTCTTGACCGGGCCCCGGAGGCACCGCCGCCGTTCGTCAGGCGTACTCGGCACCCAGCCGGTCGCGCACCAGCTCCACCAGTTCACGTATCCGCCCGGCCTGCGTCAGAGGGGCCACGAGGGTCGCCACCGGGGTGTGGACGACGAGCGCGTCCCGCAGCCCCATGGTTGCCACAACATGCCTCTCACCAGCGGTGTTGATGATCACGCACCCCGAGGAGTCCAGGCTCATGCTGCGTCCGTCGACCCGGTTTCCGTGCTCGTCCAGCAGGAACTGCTCGGCGAGGTTCTGGTAGCTGCCGACATCAACCCAGGAGACATCCAACCCGACCGCGAGCACTTCCGCGCTGCCCTTGCCGAGGGAAACCGGCTGCATGATCGCGTAGTCGACGGAGGTCTTCAGGAGGGTGGGGAAAAGTTCATCCAGCAGCTCATTGTGAGCAGCGATTATGCGCACTTTCTTGGCCGTGTCCGGCACCAGCAGCTCCAGCTGGTCCAGCAGCGTCTCCACGCGCCACACGAACATCCCCGCGTTCCACCAGTACTCCCCCGATGCCAGGTACTGTTCGGCGACCCGGAGTTCCGGTTTTTCCTTGAATTCCGAAACCCGCCAGGCGCCCAATTCCTCATCGACGCACCCGTCCCGGTGCAGGTATCCGAATCCCGTGTGGGCCTCGGTCGGGACAACCCCCATCGTCACGAGGGCCCGGGGCCTGGTCTCCGCCACCCCGAAGGCGCGTTCCAAGGTGGTGCGGAATCCCTCGACGGGGGTGATGATGTGATCGGCGCTGAGCATGGCGACGACGGCCTCCGGGTCGCGTCGTTCGAGGACCGCGGCTGACCAGGCCACGGCGCTCAGCGAATCACGGCCCACGGGTTCCCCGAGCAGGTTCTCCCTCGGTAGTTCGGGAAGTTGCCGGGCTACGACATCCACGTAGGCGCGAGAGGTGCACACGAGGATCCGGGCGTCCGGGATCATGCCCGCAACCCGTTCGTAGGCGAGCCGAAGCAGGCTCCTCCCGTCGAAGAGCTCCAGAAGCTGCTTGGGCGTTCCCTGTCTCGAAAGGGGCCACAGCCTCGTACCGGAGCCGCCCGCCATTATCACCACGTAGCGCATGCAAGGACTCTACTTGGAGGCGATGTCGTCCACCGGCCTTGGGAAAAACCGGATGGTTCCGCGGATGTGTGACGGCATGATCTGCACCCGCGCACGGAGCCTCTAGCATCGGGCCATGTTCATCGAGAAACTTCGCAGGCGGTTCGGGGCCGCACCGCTGTTCACCCACTACGACGAGGCTGCCGGTTCCCGGGTGGAATTGTCCGGGACGACCTTCTCGAACTGGGTGGACAAGACCGTGAACATGTTGGACGGTCTCGGTGTGGAGGCCGGGGAGCCTGTTCATCTGGACCTGGTCAACACCGACCCGGGGCACTGGGTGACTGCGGTGTGGGTGGCTGCGATCTGGCAACGCGGTTGCCCCGTGGCGGAGCGGGACGACGGCGGGGCGGCGCTCGCGGTGGTCGGCCCGGGCCGCGGAGTCAGGGGCCCCGTCACAGTGATGTGCTCGCTGCATCCCCTCGGGCTGGGGCTCCCGGATCTTCCCGCGGACTGCACGGACTACGCGGACGTGCTGGCGGAACCGGACGTTCACTGGGAGGAAACCGTTGCCCCGGAGGCCCCGGCGTGGCTGCCGGAGATCACCCGGGCGGGGCTGGGGCGTTTCCCGGGATCGGATCGACGGCTCCTGTTCGCGGATCCGCCTCCGGGCTGGGAGAGCGTGCAGATGTTGCTGGTCTCCCCGGTGCTGGGGGGTGGCTCGACGGTCGTGGTGACAGGTGCCCCGCCCGAGCGCGTCTCCCGGATCGCCGCCGAGGAGAAGGCCGTCCTCACCCGCGTCGGGGAAGCCCTCTGAGGAACCCGGTTCCCCAGGCCAGATGCATGGTTGCCAGCACCATGGGCAGCCGAATCCGAGCCTCCGCCGGCACATTGCGCATGGTCAGGGTCGCGAAGACGAGGAAACCCAGGTACAGCACCGGGAAGACGAGCATGGCCGCCAGCCAGGGGCGTCGCAGCCACACCCCGGTCATTCCGACCCCCAGGCCCGCGCCCGTGCCCAGGACGGCGGCTGGCGGGGCGAGGTAGCGGCGGCTGGCGGTTTCGGGATGGCGCCTGATGACCTCCCGCCGCCACCGTCCCGTCAGGTGGAACTGCCGCGCCAGGGCCCGCAGGCTGGAGCGGGGACGGTAGACGACCCTCAGTTCCGGGGTGAACCACACCAGGTGTCCGGCGCGGCGGAGCCGGTAGTTGAGTTCCCAGTCCTGGGCGCGGTGCAGGGATTCGTCGAAACCGCCGACCTCCTTCAGGACGTCGCGGCGGAAAACCCCCAAAAAGACGGTGTCCGCCGGTCCCGCCGGCGTGGCGGCCAGGTGGAAACCCCCACCGCCGAGACCCAGGTGTGAGTTGTAGGCCGCCGCAACGGCCTGTTCGAAGGGTGTGCGACCCTGGGCATCCATCAGACCCCCGACGTTCGCCGCCCCCGTCGCCCGGAGGGTTTCCACCGCGGTGGCGATGTATCCCGGGCACAGCTCGGCGTGACCGTCGACGCGGACGATGATCTCGTGGCTGGCCGCCTCGATGGCCAGGTTGAGACCGGCAGGGGTGAAACCCGTGGGATTGTCCACCACGACGACCCGGTCATCGGTTGCCGCCAGGGAATCGGCGATCTCCCGGGTGCGGTCGCTGCTCGGCCCCACCGCGATCACCACCTCCAGTTGGCCCGCGTATCCCTGGGCCAGGACACGCCCAACAGCGGCCTCCAGGTGCGGTTCCTCGTTGCGGACGGGCATGACGACACTGACGGGTTCGGGAATCACCCGGATCAACTTACCCGGCAGACGGGTGTCTCGGAACTTGGCGCCGGGCTCGGGGACGGGTTGGTCCTGCCGGTTGCCCCGCTGCTGGTTCCGGTACCCGGGGAGGATGCCCTCCCGGTGGGGGCCGGGGATGCGCTGCTGGGGTCCGTGGATGCGCTGGTGGGGGTGGGGGCGCCGCTGCTCGCGGGGGCGGCGGATGCGTCGTTGGCTTCCGAGGCCTCAATGGTCTCGGTCACGGTCCTGCGGATCAGGGTGAAGTCCGGGGAGGACGTGCGGATCAGCGGCGGGGCGAAGTTGACGGACTCGATCGGCAGGGCCTTGCCCCTGATCGCGAGCTCCACCAGCTCCGGCAGCCGATCCGTTCCGACGTCGGTGCGCGCTATGTCGCTGCCCGCTTCGGCGAGGTCGACGAACCTGGTCGCGACGGTACCGGGATCGAGCTGTTTGGCCATGGCCGCCATCACGCACTTCTGCCGCGTCATGCGCTCGTAGTCGTCGGAGTCGGCCCGGGAACGGGCGAACCACAGCGCGTGGTAGCCGTCGAGGTGAACATTCGTCCCCGGCTCGATCCAGTCGTAGATCTCCGACCCGACCCCTCCGATGGGCACCCGTTTCCCGATGTCGAGGTTGATTCCACCCATGGCGTCGACGAGTTTCTGGAACCCCGCGAGGTCCACCATGGCGTAGTAGTTGAGTTCCAGCCCCAGGGTCTCCGAGACCGCCTCCTTCATGGCGGTCAGACCCGCGTCCCTGCCCGGGTAGAGGTCGGCGTGTTCCTGCCCCAAGGTGTAGACGCCGTTCAACATGCACTCCTCCCCGCACCGGAAGCCGTCGGGGTAGAGCTTCGCCAGCGGTGACGACGACGGGAAGGGGGCGCCGACGAGGTTCCGGGGCAGCCCGAACACGACCGTGCGTCCGGTCTCGGCGTCGATGGAGGCGACGTTGATCGAGTCGGGTCGGATCCCCTCCCTGTCCGCGGCCGCGTCCACACCGAGCAGCAGGATGTTGTAGCGACCCCGTTTGGCCTGGCTGTCACCACCACCGGTGAAGACATCGGAGACGTATCCGGCGGCGGTGAAGGCGCTGGCGAGAAGGCTGGTGCCCAGGCCGGCTGCCACGGCCAGGGCGAGGCAGGTCCCGGTCAGGATCAGGCGGCCGCGGCGTTTCAGCTCCGGGGGTCTCGACAGACGCCAGGCGTCGAACAGCAGGACCAGCCAGCCCAGGAACACCAGCCACACCAGGATCTTCATGACCCCGGAGACCGCGCCGTTGAGCAGGAAACCGACGGTCGGTCCCCGCCAGAACAACAACCCCAACCCGGTGAGCAGGGCGCAGGCCACGATCACCCCCCAGATCCGCAGCGCCGTCCGACCCACCCTGCGGTTTCCCGCCACGTACTGGGCGGCTCCGGGAAGGAGGACCGTCAAAAGGATGAGCCCGATGGCACGTCTGTTCCGTACTGCGGCATCGGGGGCGGTCATGGCGGCTCCATGGGCAGGCGACAGGGACTTCCGAGGGTGCCACGGGCGGACGGGACCGTTGCGGTAACCATCACGGCCACGAACCGGTGGAGTGGACGACGAGGACCGCGCCGGATCGCGCGTACGCCGAAAACGACGCGGCCGGTGCGCCCCGGACATCCGCACCACGGGTGCGCCCCCCGTCCGTGGGACCTTTTACAAGGGTGAACCGCTGGCGACCGCCTGGCGGGCAGGCACGCCGCCGAACCGGTCAATCCAGCCGAAGGGTAACCTTTCAAACCATGAGCGACCACAGACACGATTCCGATCTCGACTGGTTGTACCGCCGCAACCAGGAGCCGGACCGGACTCGCGGCGGGTACCCGTCGTCGCCCCAGCAGGACCCCTCCCCCTACCCGCCCTACCCGTCGTCTCCCCGGCAGGAACCCGCCCCCTACCCGCCCTACCGGTCGGAGCCGTCGCCCTACCCAACCCAGCAGCCGTCCCCCTGGCAGGAATCGTCCCCCCACCCTGGTTCCGCGGCGGCTCAGGACGCCGGGCAGCCGATACATCCCGAACCGGCGATGCCGCAGCAGCCCTCCCGGGGGGTCTCCCAGACCCCGCCGCCCTCCCGGCCGCCGAGGACGCGTGGGCCGAAACGCCGGCATCCGATCAGGCGCCTGGTTCTCGTCCTGGTTCTCGCGTGGGTGGCGTTCATGGTCGGGACCCCCATCTACGCCTGGACCATCGGCACCAAGGTGGACACCAACCCCGGGGGCGACCGGCCCGCCGAGCAACCCGGCACCGCCGTGTTGCTGGTGGGCTCGGATGGGCGCGAAAAACTCACGGAACAGCAGCGCGGTGAACTCGGCACCGGGGACACCGAGGGGCAGCGCACGGACAGCATGATGTTGCTGTACAAACCCCCCTCCGGGAAGTCCGCCATGATCTCGCTGCCCCGCGACTCCTGGGTCGATGTTCCAGGGCACGGCAAGGCCAAGCTGAACGCCGCCTACGCCTGGGGCGGGGCTCCACTGCTGATCCAGACCATAGAAACCAACACCGGGATCCGGATCGACGGCTATCTCGAGGTTGGTTTCCTGGGCGTGGTCGAGGCCGTGGACGCGGTCGGTGGCATTGAGGTCTGCCCGGAGAAGGCCATCAGCGACAGGGACGCCCACCTGGAACTGCCTGCGGGCTGCCAGAACATCAACGGGAAGACGGCCCTCGGTTACGTCCGGATGCGCAAGTCCGACCAGACCGGCGACATCGGACGCATGATGCGCCAGCGCGAGGTGATCGGGAAGGTTGCCAAGAAGGCCTTGAATCCGTTGACCCTGCTCAATCCCGTCTCCTACTGGAATCTGAACATGGCGGCTGCCCACACCTTGGGGCGGGGCTCCGAGACCGGCTTCGGTGAGGTGCTGGGAGGGGTTGGGGTGTTCCTCAGTTCCGCCACGGGATCCGGCTATTCCCTCAGCGTGCCCGTCTCCGACGCGAACGCCAGCCGCAACGGTCAGAGCGTGATGCTCTGGGACAAGAACGCCAGCCAGGAGGTCTTCAACGCCGTGCTCGAGGGCAACACCGAGCCTCTAGCCAAGTACTCCCACTGATCCCGGCGGCCGGGGCCCGGCCGCGGCTCGTGGCGGGCCGGTGGCCCCCGTCTCGAAGATTTGGCTACTCTGGACGGGAGTGTCAGTTTCCCGAGTCGGAGAGACAAAACAATGAGTCAGAACTATCAAGGACCTCCCCAGCAAGGAAATCACCCGCAGGGTCCCCAACCGCAAGGAAACTACCCGCAGGGTCCCCAACCGCAAGGAAACTACCCGCAGGGTCCCCAACCACAGGGAAACTACCCGCAGGGTCCCCAACCACAGGGAAGTTACCCGCAGGGTCCCCAGCCGCAGGGAGTTCCCTTCCCCCAGGGTGGTCCTGCCGTTCCCGTCAAGCGCAAGTCCAAGAAGACAGCGATCATCGCCGGCGTCCTTGCCCTCGCCCTGGTGGTCGGGGGCGGCATCCTGGCGTGGTCGCTGCTGCGGGGGGCCGCGCCCGCCGCGGCCAAGGGCATCCCCTCCAACGCCTTGGCCGTGTTTGAGATGAACCTGAACCCGTCCGCGGGCGACAAGCTGGCGGTCAAGGACCTCGCGGCCAAGTTCCCCTTCCTGAAGGACCAGGCCAACGATGCCGGGGACGACTACAAGAAGGCTCTCTGGTCCGTGTTGGCCAAGGCCGACAAGAGCGTCCCGGACTACGAGTCCGAGGTGAAGCCGTGGCTCGGCGACTCGCTCGCCATCGCGGCCCTGCCCGAGAAGGACTCCAGCAGGTCCGGGCTCAACTCATACGTCTTCTCCATCCAGGTCACCAACAAGGACTCCGCCAAGACCTTCGCCGACAAGCACTTCAAGAGCCAGAAGGTCATCTTCGTCGACGATCTGATGGTGCTCACCAAGGACGACAACAGCGACATCAGCGAATCCTCCTTGAAGAACGACAACATCACCTCCGTGGAGTCCTACAAGGCGGACATGGGCAAGCTGGGAGACGGTTTCCTCGCCACCGCCTGGGTTTCCTCGGAATTCTTCAAGCAGGTCGGCGACCTTGAGAAGACAGGCGCCGCCGCTCTCCCCGAGTCCCGTCTCGCGATGGGCCTCAAGGTGCAGGACGGGGCCCTCGCCCTGCGGTCCATCACCTGGCAGAAGGACGAGACCAAGGACCGTGGCGAGAACGTCAAGGATCTGGCCGGCAGCATGCCCGCCGACTGGCTCGGTTCCTTCGCCTTCTCCCTGTCACCCACCCTTGTGAACAGGATGTGGGAGAACCTCAACTCCCTGCCGGACTCGAGCCAACGCCAGCTGAAGAACCTCGGGCTCTCCTCGGCCGATGATCTGAACGCGCTCGTCGGCACCCAGTTCTCCGTCGCGCTCACGGGCGATTCGAACAAACTCCAGGCCGGTTTCAAGGTGCGCACCAAGGACCCGGAGAAGCACAAGAGCATCATGGAGAAGATCGCCAAGACCGGTAGCCTCAAGGATGCCAAGACCACCGTTGAAGGCGACACCGTCATCACCACTTTCGGCACCGACATCGGCGCGTTCTCGAATCCCGGCGAGAAGCTCAGCGCGAACAGCGACCACGAGAAGCTGACCAAGGGAATCGACAACCCGCAGGCCTCCGCGTGGGTCAACGTCCCACAGGTCCTCAAGACCGTGGACAAGGGCGGCAGCAATGGCCTCCCGGCGAAGCTCAAGGAGAACCTCGAACCGATCAGCGGCATCGGAATGGTCACGGGCCAGATCGATGACCACTACTTCGACTCCTGGGTCCGGGTCGGCACCAAGTGACCCCTCACTGATACATGGACGCCCCTGGTGAACTTCCGGGGGCGTCCTCGTATCCCAAGGACCTAGTTCCCCGAACTGGCCCTGCGCACCACCTCGCCCTTGGCGCGTGCGGTGTCACGCAGGTTCGCCTGGAACTGCACCATCTGCGCCCGCAGTTTCTCGTCACCGGCGGCGAGGATGCGGACGGCCAACAGGCCCGCGTTGCGGGCGTTGCCGACGGCGACCGTGGCGACGGGCACCCCGGCGGGCATCTGAACGATCGACAGGAGCGAATCCATGCCGTCGAGGTGTCGGAGCGCCACGGGCACCCCGATCACCGGCAGCGGTGTCAGGGCGGCCAGCATCCCGGGCAGATGCGCAGCACCCCCGGCCCCGGCGATGATCACCTTGAAGCCCTGTTCGTGAGCGGAGCGCCCGAAGGCGATCATCTCCTCGGGCATCCGGTGGGCGCTCACCACGTCGGCCCGGTAGTTGACTCCAAATTCCTCAAGGGCCTCAGCGGCGGCCTGCATCGTCGGCCAGTCCGAATCGGAACCCATCAGGATCGCGACATCACTCATCGGTTTCTCCCATCAGGTAGTGGGCAGCATGCCGGGCACGTCGCAGTGCCGCTCCGGGATCGGTGTCGCAGGCGGTGACGTGCCCCACCTTGCGGCCGGGACGCACCTGCTTTCCGTACAGGTGAACGGCCAGTTCCCGGTCCCTCGCGAACACGTGTCTGAGGGCTTCGGTGAGGTCCTTCTCCGTTCCCCCCAGCACGTTGGTCATCACGACCACCGGGCTGGTCATCTCCGGGCTGCCGAGCGGAAGGTCCAGGACCGCACGGATGTGGTTGGCGAACTGGCTGGTCCGGGCGCCGTCGATGCTCCAGTGGCCGGTGTTGTGGGGGCGCATGGCCAGTTCGTTGACGACGATACGGCCGTCACGGGCCTGCATGAGTTCAACGGCGAGCACACCGATGACCCCCAGCTCACCTGCGATGCGCAGCGCCAGTTCCTGCAACGCCGTCGCCTCGGGTCCGGGAAGCCCCGGTGCCGGGGTGATCGTCTCCACGCACACCCCGTCGCGCTGGATGGTCTCGGAGACGGGATAGACCACCGCCTGGCAGCCCGAACGAACCGCGATGACGGACAGCTCGCGTTCGAAATCGATGAACTCCTCGGCCACGATCACCACTTCCTCGCCTGCCGAGACGTCGGGTTTGGCCTCGAAGGGGGCCGTGGCCTCCGATGGCCCGTGGAGTTTCCACACACCCTTCCCGTCGTAGCCTCCACGGGAGGTCTTGGCGATGATCGGCCAACCCTGCTCCCGCCCGAAGTCGACGAGTTCCCGGGGCGTCCGGCAGATCGCGAAACGCGGGCACGGCACCCCCAGACCCGACAGCCGTTCCCGCATCCGGGCCTTGTCCTGGGCGTATTCGAGGGCCTCCGGACCGGGCTTCACGGCGATCCGGTCCTCAAGAAGGCGCAGGTGCCCGGTGGGGACGTGTTCGTGATCGAAGGTGATGACGTCGCACTCCTGCGCGAACGCGGTGAGCGTATCCAGGTCCGTGTAGTCGCCGACCGTGGTCAGCGGGATCACCTGCGCCGCGGAGGAGTCGGAACTCTCGGCCAACAGACGGGTTTCGATGCCCAGCCCGATGGATGCCTGCTGCATCATCCGGGCCAGCTGCCCGCCCCCTATGATTCCGACCCGATAACGACGATCCACGGGGCAGCAGCCTACTATTCGATTTCCGCTTCTCCGTCGAAGATCAGGTCGGCGATCACGGTGTGCACCTTCTCCACGCTCGGAACGTCACGCAAGGTCAACGGATCTTCTGCTGCCGTCAACAGCGTCAGGGTGCCGCAACCGAACATCCGGTCCATCAGGGAGCTCTCAGTGTTGACGTTGTTGATGCTGCGCAGCGGGAAATCGTGGCCCGTCTTGTTGAGGATTCCCTTGCGGGTGATTATCCGGCGGTTCGTGATGGTGTAGGTGGAGGTCAGCCACAGCAGCCAGGGCCTGATGACCAGCCACACGATCACGGCCGCGAAGATGATGACCAGAACCCAGATGCCCCACGGTTTGACCTGTTCGGGGAGCCACACCAGGAAGATGGTCAGCAACGCGCTGGCCAGGAGCAGGGTCAGGATCGCCCCTGTGAGCGACTTGAGATGGGTGCGCAGGTGCAGAACCACCTGCTCGTCGGGGGCCAACATGTCCTTCTTGAGCGCCATGACACAAGTCTTTCACGTTCACCGGGCAAGCCGGGCGTGGATGACGTCACCGACCGCGAAGGTCTCGATCCCGGATGCGGTCGCCACCCGGAGCCGCCCGTGCTCGTCGACCCCGTGCCCGATTCCCTCGACGACTCGTTGCGCGTCAACGACGACCCGCAGCGGGGTCCCGATGGAGGCGCAGCGCCGCTGGTACTCGTCACGGACCTCTCCGGCGCCCTGCCAGTGATCGTAGAGCGGCTGGAAGTGCTCCAGGACCGATTCCAGGAGTTCTCTGGGGTCCTCGCGAAGTCCCGCGATCCCGAGGGAGGTTGCGGTCGGGACCGGAAGCTGATCCTCCCTGATCGAAACGTTTATGCCAATCCCGATCACGGCGCGGGCCCCGTCCGGATGTTCGACGCGTTCGCTCAGGATCCCGCACACCTTGCGTCCGTCGATGAGCACGTCGTTGGGCCATTTGAGCTGAACCCGTCCCGGTTCGGGGGCCAGGTCGTCGATGGCCGCGTGCACGGCCATGCCCGCCAGCAGCGACAGCCACCCCCACTGAGGCAGCGCCGGCCTCGGTTCCAGCAGCATGGAGAAAGCGAGCGAAGTGCCCGGGGGGGCCACCCAGGTGCGGTCCATGCGCCCACGACCGGCCCGCTGTTCCAGGGTCGCCACGGCGAGCCCCTCCGCCCCACCCCGCCTGGCCTCCTCGGCCACATCGGAATTGGTGGATCCGGTGTGATCCAGCCAACGCACCTCACGCCACATGCTCACGGACATGACCGTCACCTTAGAGGCTCCGCGGCCGGGGGTGCGACGGGACCGCCCCGGGTGCGCACCTGAGGGACGATGCCTTCCGGCACCCCACGCGAACTCGCGGCAGGTATCCACGGCCGGTCCGGCCGCGCCCGTTTCGTCCGGACGCTAAGGTTCCATACATGGACATCGACCTCCACACCACTGCCGGTAAGCTGGCGGATCTGGGACGTCGCATCGACGAAGCCGTCCATGCCGGTTCCGCCACCGCCGTTGAGAAGCAGCACGCCAAGGGCAAGATGACCGCCCGGGAAAGGGTGCTGGCTCTCCTGGACGAGGGCAGTTTCGCGGAGTTGGACGAGTTCGCCCGGCACCGTTCCAAGAACTTCGGGATGGATGCCCGCCGCCCCTACGGGGATGGCGTGATCACCGGCACCGGAGCCATTCACGGCCGCCCCGTCTGCGTCTTCAGCCAGGACGTGACGATCTTCGGCGGGGCGTTGGGCGAGGTCTACGGCGAGAAGATCGTCAAGATCATCGACTTCGCCCTGAAAACCGGATGCCCCCTGATCGGGATAAATGAGGGCGGCGGTGCGCGCATCCAGGAGGGCGTGGTCTCCCTGGCCCTGTACGGGGAGATCTTCCGCCGCAACACCCGCGCCTCCGGGGTGATTCCGCAGATCTCGCTGATCATGGGGGCGGCTGCGGGCGGCCACGTCTACTCCCCCGCCCTGACGGATTTCGTGGTGATGGTGGACAAGACCTCGCAGATGTTCATCACCGGCCCCGAAGTGATCAAGACCGTCACGGGCGAGGACGTTTCCATGGAGGAACTGGGTGGTGGCCGCACCCATTCCAGCAGGTCGGGGAACTCGCACTACCTGGCGGCGGACGAGAACGACGCCCTGGAGTACGTGCGGGACCTGATCAGCTACCTGCCACAGAACAACCTGGAGGATCCTCCCGTCTACGACGACGCCGAGGTGGATCTGACCATCACCGATCACGACCGGCAACTCGACCAGCTCATACCGGATTCCGCGAACCAGCCCTACGACATGCGCGAGATCATCCACAACGTGCTGGACGACGAGGAATTCCTCGAGGTCATGGAGCTGTTCGCCGGCAATGTCATAACGGGTTTCGGACGGATCGAGGGCCGCCCCATCGGCATCATCGCCAACCAACCGACCGTGTTCGCCGGTTGCCTGGACATCGACGCCTCCGAGAAGGCCGCGCGTTTCGTCCGCACCTGCGACGCCTTCAACATCCCGGTTCTGACCTTCGTCGACGTCCCCGGTTTCCTTCCCGGCGTGGACCAGGAACACCAGGGCATCATCCGGCGCGGGGCGAAGCTGATCTTCGCCTATGCCGAGGCGACCGTGCCCACCATCACGGTCATCACCCGCAAGGCCTACGGCGGGGCCTACATCGTGATGGGTTCGAAGCATCTCGGGGCGGATGTGAACTTCGCATGGCCGACGGCTCAGATCGCGGTGATGGGCGCCCAGGGCGCGGTGAACATCCTCCACCGCAAGACCCTGGCGGAGGCCGAGGATCCCGACCTGCGACGCCAGGAGTTGATCGCCGAGTACGACCAGGAGTTCGCGAACCCGTACGTCGCGGCGGAGCGGGGCTATATCGACCAGGTGATCTACCCGCACGAGACCCGGGCCCAGATCATCCGGGTGCTGCGGCTGCTGCGCACGAAACGCGAGCAGTTGCCGCCCAAGAAACACGGGAACATTCCGCTGTGACCGGGCGCTACGACATCCGGGCGAGCGGGGCGACGGAGGAGGAGATCGCCGCGCTGGTGGTGGTGCTCAGGGCCCGCGACATGGCCGATGACAAGCTCAAGGCGGCCGATGACCGCCCGCTCGCGGGCGGCTGGAAATCCTATTACCGGACCGTGCGCCAGCAACTCGTCTATGGACGCGACGCCTGGCGCACCTACATCAGGTTCTGACGATGCGTTTCATACTCGCGTCCAAATCCCCCTCCCGCCTGGAGCTGCTGCGCCGGGCCGGCCTGGATCCCGAGGTCCACGCCAGTGACGTGGACGAATCCCTGATCACCGACCCCCAGCCGGTCCGGCTCGCGCTGAGGCGGGCGGCCGCGAAGGGAGAGTTCGTGGCGGAGCGGGTCGCGGGTGATGCGATCTTCGTGGCCTGTGATTCAGTGCTGGAGTTCGAGGGCCGCGCCCATGGCAAACCCCGCACCGTGGAGGCCACGACCGCTCACTGGCAGCGGATGCGAGGCCGCCAGGGCGTGCTGCACACGGGCCATTTCGTGCTGGTCCGCAGCGGCGACGAGGCCCGGCAGGCACTGCGCACCGCGAGCACGGTGGTGAAATTCGCCGACATCACCGATGAGGAGATCGCCGCCTATGTCGCGCGGGGCGAGCCCCGCTGGGTGGCTGGCGCCTTCACCATCGACGGGCTGGGTGGCGCCTTCATCACGGGGGTCGAAGGCGATCCACACAACGTGGTCGGGATCTCCCTCCCCCTGCTGCGGCAGATCCTGCTCGACCTGGGCGTCACCTGGCCGAGTCTGTGGCGAGACGGCACCAGGACCTGAGCTCACCCCTGACCGGGTTGCTCCATCCGCACCTGGGTGACCCGGCTCCAGTCGTCGAAGGTACAGTGCACGCGCGTTCCGTTCGGGTAGCTCAGGACGATGCCGCCGTCGTTGGTCCGTATCGGTTTGAGCCCTCGTTGGGCCCCGAAGTTGCCGATTGTCTGCCGGTGATTCCCGGAGTACTGGAGGCAGGCCGACAACATCCGCGGCAGCGACTCCGGTCTGGGGATCGGCAGTGCGAGGTTTAGGACCGCCAGATAGGCCACCCCGTTGCTGTACGGAGCGGCATAGACCGCGGGCGCGCCCGACAGCCGGGCGGCGAGGAACGCAACAGCCGATCCCGGCCTCATGCCGTAGTCCGTCACGCCGTCCAGGGAGAAGGATTCCGCGGCGAACTCCGGGATGCCGGCCTCACGTCCCTTTGCACACCCGGGCAGGATCGCAGTGACCGCGGGATGCGATGCACCATAACCCGGGTTCGCCCAGGACCACATCCAGGTGTTGGATATCTCGGACGAGGTACCGATCATCGCGATCTCGTGGACCCGCTCCCCCAACCACAGCAGGCGCTGGTCCAGGTCGGCACTCCACTCGGCAGCACCGTCCTCGTCGAACAGGGCCTGCTGGCCCTCCACGGCGAGCAGGGCGAAATCGGTCAGGGCGTCAGCGAGGGTCACAGCCATGATGCAATGCTTCCACATTTTCGTTCCGGTTCCCGAGGAAAGTCATACCCTCCCCCAACGAAGCCAATTTCAGTTTCAACTACCTCGATGTGTTATCGCCGGTTGACCAGTCTCGGCGGGGACTTGAAGGACGGCTTGGCCGAGCAGCAGAATTGGGACATGTCGCTGCCTGCCCGCTCTCCCCTGACAGACGTCGGGGCGAAGGCTGCCAGGATTCTGGACCAGGCGCAGGCGATGGCCGATCAGCTGAGAGCCGAGACCCGCGCAGAGGTGCTGGAGATCCTGCGGCGCCACGAGGCGGAACGAACTGCGGCCGAGGACCTCGCGGCGGCGAACGCACAGGCCCGGCAGGAATTGGCCGACACCCGCAGCCAGGCCCGGCAGCGCATGGTCAAGGCCGACGAGGAGGCGCGCTCCACCATGCGCGAGGCCTCCTCCCGGGCGGCCCGGCTGGTGGCCGGGGCGGAGCAGACCTGCGACCAACTGCGCGCCGACGCCACCTTGGAGGCGGAGCAGATAATCCGCAACAGCCACGACGAGGCTGAGCAGATCCTGACAAAGGCCAAGGAGGCCGCAGAAGAGGTCACGCAACAGCAACGCGTCGAACAGGAGAAGCTGGAAGCCACCTGGGCCGAACGGGAACAGGAATGCGAGAAGGGCATCGCCGAACGCAGAACGGAGGCTGAGGCCGAGACCAAGAAGTTCCTGGCATCGGCCCGCCTGGAAGCCGGGGAGATCATCAAGAAGGCCCGCGAGGAGGCGGAGCGGATCAGGGAATCAACCACCAAGTGGCGTGAGGAGTACGTCGCCGCCGCGGAGGCCACGGTGGCCACCGCCGAGAAACAGCGCGAGGACCTGCTCGCCTCGGCCCAGAAGGAATCCCAGCAGCTGCTCAAGGAGGCTTCCTCGCAGCTGAGCTGGACCAAACAGACCGTGGCCGACCTGCGCAGCAGCGTCGAGGCCGAGGTGGATGCGAAACGGGCCGAGGCGGCGGAGGAACTGGAAGTCTGGAAGCAGACCCAGAAGGACGACCTCGACGCCTTCATCGTTTCCCGCCGCCACGAGTTGGCGGTGGCGGAGGCCGCCACCGTCGCGGCCGTCCGGGAGGCGAACGAGCGGGTCGGGAGCCTGCTCTCGGCCGCCCAGCAGGAGGCCGAGCGAACTCGTCGCACCGCCGAGCAGGAGGCCGAGAACCGCCGTCGCACCGCCGCGGAGGAGTCACGGGAACTGGTCGAGCGGGCCAACCGGATTCTCTCCGTCGCCAAGGACGAGGCCCAGACGCTGCGCGAGCAGACGATGACCGAACTGGAGCAGCTCCACTCGGAGCACTACACGAAATTGCGAACCGATCGCGAAGCCGCCAAACGTGATGTCGAAAAAGCCCGCGCGGAAGCAGAGCACGCCCGCGCAGACGCACGACGCCGACTGAGAGATGCACGCGATGAGGTCAAGGCACTTTCCAGGCAACGCGACGAGATCACATCCCAGCTGAATAAACTGTCCGGGGTCATTGAGGCTTTGGCCGCGCCCGGCAAGAATGAATTAGGAGACCGATGACCGACGAAACATTCGCAACGGTGCGCCGGGGCTACGATCCAGCCCAAGTCGATTCCGTTTTGCGCCGGATGCGACAGACACACGCCGCCGCCCTGCAGGAGGCGGCCACCCAGACGGTTGAGATCAACAAGCTCAACCAGGCGCTCGAGGCCTCACAGGGCCGTGTCACCGGGCTGCAGCAACAGGTGAGCGAGCTCCAGGAACAGGTGAACCAGGCCCAGACACACGCCTCGAACGGCCACGGCACCGACTTCACCTCCCTCGGGGAACGGATCGCCCAGATGTTGAGCCTTGCCCAGGAGGAGGCCGACGACATCCGGCTGCGCGCCCAGGAGGATGCCGAGGCCATGGAGATCCAGGTGGCCCACGAGGTGGAGCACGCCCGCGCGGCCGCGGATGGTTACGCCACCGAGACCCGAAGCAAGGCTGAGGCCGACGCCGCCCGGGTCATCGAGCAGGCCAACCGCGAGGCTGACGAGCTGCTGGATCACGCCGACCGCGAGGCCTCCGCGCGTCGCCGCGAAGCCGAGGCCGTCTTCGAACAGCAGCGCGCCGCCGCCGGTGCCGCCGCGGCCGAGTTCGAGGCCACGCTGGCGGAACGCCGGGAACGTGCGACCGCCGAGTTCGCCACCCAGATGGCCAACCACGAACGTGCTCTCGCGGTGGCCAACGACAAACTGATGGAGGCCCAGACCGAGGCAACCCGGGTCCTTGAGGAGGCCCACGCCTCCGCTGCGGAGGAACGGGAACGCGCTGCCTCCGAGGCCAAGTCGCGGTTGGAGAACGCGCGGATCGCCGCCGAGCGCGTCAAGCGTGAGTCCGAGCGCGAACTGAGCGCCCTGGCTGCCCGTCGCGACTCCATCACCGAGCAGCTCGCGAACGTCCGTCAGATGCTGTCCACCCTGGGAGGCAGCGCCCTGTCGATGAACCTGGCGCCCGCCAGCCCGACCAGCCCCGGCGACGTTGCCGCCGAGGAGGCCACCACGAAGAAGAACACCTCGGCCAAGTCGACCACCAAGGCCAGGTGATCCGACCAGCTCACTGCTCGCGATCGGTGCGCAGGGAAAGCGCCGAGAGTCCTCCGGTGACGGTGAAGGCCCCCTGCCACTGACCGCGCCGGAACAACAACGAGTCCTGCCCGTCAGCCGTGATCTCGAATCCGGCGGCGGGCAAGTTTCGTCTGAGCCAGGCCGCGAGTTCCGCCCCGCCGGGGGACGTGATCGTCAAGGTGACGTTGGTTTCCAGGTCGACGCGGTCGCGAATCACCAGCCCGGAGGGAAGCCAGAACTCGGCCGGGCCGTTTCGGAACCCGAGCTGGGTCAAGGTGACGCCGCCGGCGGGGGCGCTGGCGCTCCAGGTGACCTCCGGGGTGGCCGGCTGGGGCGGCGGGGTGGTGCAGCCCGCGAGCACCAGGAACACCAGCAACCCGGCAGCTGTTCGCCTCATCGGCGCTCCAACCCGAGCACGACGTCGCGGGGATCCTCCAGGCAGATGCGCACCTGCTCCGCCAACCGTTCCTGCCGCGGGACCGGAAGCCGGTCCACCGGGAACCAACCGAAGTCGCTGATCTCACCGTCACCGATCCCGGGCCGGCCACCCACCAGCCGGCCCCGGAACCCGTGGTCCAGGAAACGACAGCGATCACCGTTTGGGAAGGTGACCTCGTCCATGACGTCCAACCACAGCATCCGCTCCACCTCCACCTCGATGCCGACCTCCTCCAAGGCCTCCCGCACCACCGTGTCGGCGGGGTTCTCCCCCGGCTCCACGATCCCGGATATCGCGGCCCAGTTGCCGTCGTCGGAACGGCGGCCGAGCAGCACTTCCGGTCCGGTATCCCCCTCCCGCAGCACCACGAGATTGGCCCCGCTCAGCCACAGTGTCTCGTTCCCGATGTGGCGGCGCAGCTCAAGGATGAACTCAGGTGTCGGCATGGCTCAACCCTAGGCCCTGTTGCGAAATTCCTGTCCGGATGCAGCGGACGGGGCACAGGTTTGTGGTTGCCACTAGACTCCGCCGAAGAGGTTCTACCGGAGGAGGCAGAAGGTGAACAGCGGAGTTATCTCGAAGGTTCTGATCGCCAACCGCGGGGAGATCGCCGTCAGGGTGATCCGGGCCGCACGCGACGCGGGCATCGCCTCCGTCGCGGTGTACGCCGACTCCGATGCGGACTCCCTGTTCGTGAGGCTCGCGGACGAGGCCTTCGCCCTGAGCGGGGCAACCCCCGCGGACACCTACCTGAACGTGGAGAAAGTCCTCAGCGTGGCGCGCCGCTCCGGAGCCGACGCCGTGCACCCGGGCTACGGTTTCCTCGCCGAGAACGCCAGCTTCGCCAGAGCCGTCATGGATGCGGGCCTGAAATGGATCGGCCCACCCCCCGAGGCCATCGAGAGCCTGGGAGACAAGGTCAGGGCCCGCCACATCGCGCAGAAGGTGGGTGCCCCACAGGTGCCGGGCACCCCGGATCCCGTCGCCGACGCCGCGGAGGTGGTGCGTTTCGCGGAGCAGCACGGCCTGCCCGTGGCCATCAAGGCCGCTTTCGGCGGTGGTGGTCGAGGGCTCAAGGTGGCCCGCACCCTCGAGGAGATTCCCGAACTTTTCGACTCCGCCACCCGGGAGGCCATCACCGCCTTCGGGCGCGGCGAATGTTTCGTGGAACGCTACTTGGACAAACCCCGGCACGTGGAGACCCAGTGCCTGGCCGATGAACACGGCAACGTGGTGGTGGTCTCCACCCGCGACTGCTCGCTGCAGCGCCGCCACCAGAAGCTCGTCGAGGAGGCGCCGGCCCCGTTCCTCAGCCCGGAACAGGAAGACCTGCTGCGCAGTTCGTCGAAGGCCATCCTTAAGGAAGCCGGATACGTCGGGGCGGGAACCTGCGAGTTCCTCGTCGGCCTCGACGGAACCATCTCCTTCCTGGAGGTCAACACCCGGCTTCAGGTGGAACATCCGGTTTCCGAGGAGGTCACGGGACTGGACCTGGTGCGGGAGATGTTCCGCATCGCCGAGGGTGAGGAGCTGGGCTACGACGACCCCGCGATCCACGGCCACTCCATAGAGTTCCGCATCAACGCCGAGGACGCGGGACGTGGTTTCATGCCCGCCCCCGGCACCCTGGTCAAGTGGCACGCCCCCACCGGTCCCGGAATCCGCGTGGACGAGGGCTATCACGTGGGCATGACCGTCCCGGGAGCCTTCGACTCGCTCGTGGCGAAGCTGATCGTCACCGGCGCGAACCGCCGCCAGGCCCTGACCCGGGCCCGCCGCGCCCTGGGTGAGCTGCAGATCGAGGGGATGCCGACGGTCGTCCCGTTCCACCAGGTCCTGCTGGAGGAACCCGACTTCGTGGCCGCCGACGGCGGGTTCAGGGTCCACACCCGCTGGATCGAGACCGAGTTCACCAATGAGATCCCCGCCTACACGGGGGTGCTGGGTGAGCCCGAGGACCTGGGCGAGCCGGAACTGATCGCCGTGGAGGTCAATGGGCGTCGCATGGAGGTGAAGCTGCCCGCCGGCTTCGGAACCCGTCCCGAGGCCCGCAGCAAGACCCCGAAACGTCCCACCCGCCGCGACCGGGGCGGCGCCAAGGTCTCCGCCCCGAGCGGAAACGGCCTGATCTGCCCCATGCAGGGCACCGTGGTGAAACTCTCCGTCCAGGAGGGCGAGGTCATCGAGGAGGGTCAGGTGGTGGCGGTCATCGAGGCCATGAAGATGGAACAACCGCTGCACGCCCACCGGCCCGGTCAGGTGGTGAGGATAGCCATCGCCCCGGGGCAGCCCGTCAACGCGGGCGACGTGATCTGCGAGATCATCGACCCGGAGTAGCCCTGATCGCTACTGCACCGATGGCAGGAACTGGTCCATGTCGAGGGCGGGCAGGGCGGCGCTGGGCACGCTGACGACCTTCGCGGGGATTCCCGCGACCGTGGTGTGCGGGGGGACGTCCTTCAGCACCACGGAACCCGCACCTATCTTCGCGCCCTCCCCGATCCGGATGTTGCCGAGCACCTTGGCTCCTGCTCCGATCATGACGCCACGCCCGATCTTGGGATGGCGATCACCCCCCTCCTTGCCGGAGCCGCCGAGGGTGACCTCGTGGAGCATGGAGAAGTCGTCCTCCACCACCGCGGTCTCGCCGATCACCACGCTGGTGGCGTGGTCGAACATGATCCCCTTCCCGATCCGCGCGGCAGGGTGGATGTCGACGGCAAACACCTCCGAGATCCGCGACTGCAGGTACAGGGCCAGGCAGTGGCGGTCACGTTCCCAGTAGGAATGCGCCACCCGGTAGGCCTGAATGGAGTGGAAACCCTTGAAGTAGAGCAGCGGATTGGCGTATCCGGCGGCGGCGGGGTCGCGGTAGACCACGGCCTGCAGATCGGCGCGGATGGCGTTCTGGATGCACTTCTCTTCGCGCAGCACGTCGAGGATGATGTCGCGGAGGCTGAGGGCCGGGAGGGTGGCGTTGTCGAGTTTCGCGGCGAGGATGTAGGCCAGCGCGGTTTCCAGGTCGGGCTGGCTGAGCACCACGTGCGACAGGAACCCGGCCAGCAGCGGCTCGTTGGCGGCGGCCTCGGCGCACTCGGCACGGATGGACTCCCAGATCAGGTGGTCGGCGACGATACGTGCAGGATCCATTGCTTCTCCAAGTGGTTTGATGACTGCCGAAACGGAAACACAAAGGCTACCTGCCCGCATTCCCACCGCACCGGTTCAACCTTCCGTTTCCGCCTCCCGGGTAGGCTCGTTGCATGACCGCAGAGTTGCGTAACGCCCAGCGCGACGAGTTCTGTCGCGTGTTGTCCATGGTCACCCCGGACGCCCCGACGCTGTGCTCGGGTTGGACCGCCTTCGATCTCGCCGCGCACGTCTGGATCCTGAACCACGGGCCCCTCGCCTGGGCGGGAATGCTGCTGCCGCCGTTCTCGTGGCTCACGGACCGGGAGATCCGGCGGACGAAGGAACGGTTCTCCTACGCCGGGCTGGTCGAGGAGATCCGCACCGGTCCCGCGTCCTTCGCGTGCATGCCGACCGATCCCCGGGAGGAGCACCGGCACTCCCTCGGCGAGTACTTCATCCACACCGAGGACGTGCGCCGCCCGAACCGGCTGCCCAAGCAGGAGATCTCCCCCGACCTGGCCGAGGCCCTGTGGCGGCGTCTCAGGACGGCCTCCCGGCAGCTGCACCCGTTCGCATCCTGGGAGTTCCGCACCCCGCAGGGCGGTCACGGAAGGATCGGGCGCGGCCCCGTCACCAAGCAGATCACTGGCGAACCCGGCGAGCTGCTGATGTGGGTGTACGGGCGTACCGAGGCCGCCCGGGTGGAGATCGTGAACCTCTGAGGTTCACAGGAAACGCACCGGCTTCTCAGGGGAAACCCATCGTTGCGAGCCCAAGGATTCTTCCCAAGGGACGAAACCGAAAGGCGGGACAGCAATGGGATTCAGGAAGATCACGGCCAGGTTCGCGGGGCTCGCCGCAGCGGTCCTGCTG
>CALCKT010000055.1 GCA_937965785.1 uncultured Propionibacteriaceae bacterium
GGGACGCCCTGCTGCTCATCAACGCCACCCTCGACGAGGTGCTGGGGGAGCAGGAATCAGATTTCGATCCCGATACGCGGTTCGCCGTGAAGTGGTACCGCAGCTACGGCTGGGGCACCGAAAGCTCGGGCCTGGCGGATCAGCTTGCCCGCTCCACCGACACCTCCATCAGCGCCCTGGAACGCGGCGGTATTTTCGAGGCCAGGGGCGGCAGGGCGCGGCTGCTCTCGCCCGAGAACCTCAGCGCCGGCTGGGTGCCACAAACCGATGACCGGCTCAGCATCTGGGAGGCCACGGTTCGTCTGGCCGCGGCGATGGCCGATGGTGGGGTGGAGAAGGTCGCCCAGTTGCTGCCAGGGTTGCAGGAGGTGCGGGTGGATCTGGACGCGGTGAAGGAACTCGGCTTCCTGCTCTTCCACGAGGCCGAGAAGAAAAAGGACGCCAAGGACGCGCTCCTGTTCAACAGCCTCGTCAGCGCATGGGGCGACGTGAACGAACAAGCCAGGAAACTCGCATCGGTGCCCCGCTCCACCCAGGAAGCATTCGACTTCGGAGACTAGGACTGACCCGTGACCACGCGCAACCACCCAGAACCGGCCCCGGGGCCCGAGACCTCCGCGGGAGCGGATCTCACCCCCAACCACCAAGCGGCGCTACCCGGGGAGGGTTCCCTGCTGGAGCGGGTCTCTTCGCTAATCGAACAGACCCGCGCCGCCGTCGCCACACAGGCCAATGCGGCCCTGACCCTCAGGAACTGGCACATCGGGCACATGATCGACGTCGAGGTGCTGAAGGAGAACCGTGCCGGGTACGACCGGGAGATTGTCGCTTCACTGGAGCGACAATTGACCAGGCGCTTCGGACGGGGCTTCAAGCGGGCAGACCTCTACCGCATGATCCAGTTCTCCCAGGTATTCCCAGACGAAGAGATTGTCGTATCACTGTCGCGACAATTGAGCTGGACGCACGTCAAAGAACTGCTGCCGGTCCGGTCCCCGGAGGCGCGGGCCTACTACATCGACCAGGCCGTCAACGCGCGGCTGAGCGTCCGGGCGTTGCGGGAACTCATCGGGCGTCACGGCTACGAACGCAAGGAGATCGCCAACGCCCAGGCGCTGGGCGGGTCGGTGATCCCGGCGGACAGTTTCCGTGACCCGTATTTCCTGGAGTTCCTGGGTTTGCACGACTCCTGGGCGGAGCGGGACCTGGAGGAAGCGATCATCCGGGAGATGGAGGCGTTCCTCCTGGAGGTAGGCAACGGCTGGGCCTTCGTCTCCCGGCAGCAGCGGATGACAGTCGACAACGACGACTTCTACCTCGACCTGTTGTTTTTCAGCCGCCCGTTGAGGCGGTTGATCGCAGTTGAACTGAAGATCGGGAAGTTCAAACCGAGTTACAAGGGTCAGATGGACTTCTACCTCAGATGGCTCGACCGGTACGAAAGGCAGCCCGGCGAGGAGGCACCCATCGGCCTCATCCTGTGCACCGAGGCGAGCCGGGAACAGGTGGAGCTGCTGGAGATGCACAAGGACGGCATAGTCGTGGCCGAGTACTGGACCACGCTGCCGCCCAAGGAGGAACTCGAGACACGCATCCAGGAGATCTACCGAGACGCCCGGGAACGGATCGCCCGACATCAGATCACCTCGGCAACCGAGGACCGAGATGACTGACCACACCCGACACGCAGGCACCACGTCGTAGGAGACACCGATGGCAGTGAACAACCGGGACCGAATCAGCAAGGCTTTCGATCTGCTCTCCGAAGGCCTCCAGGATGTGGTGGACGAGGTGATGACCAAGGCCTACGGATCGTCGCAGTGGCCGACGATATGGGCCGAAGAGGACGCGCGAAGCCGGAGGAGTGCCCCGAAGATCCTCGCGAAACACGATGTCCAGGTGCAGCTGCGCGCGATCACCGAACGCGGTTACGAGTTCAGGGACGTGCTGTCCCGGGCGCAGCAGAGTTTCGCCTCGGAGCTACGGGAGACCCGCAACCAGTGGGCCCACAACGCGCCGTTCAGCTCCGACGACACCGATCGCGCCCTCGACACAATCGCGCGGCTCCTCCAGGCGGTGGGATCCGCCGATTCCGCGGCCGATGTACGCAAGATGCGCTCCGATCTGCGGCGAACCGTCTACGAGGACCAGACCCGCCAGCAGGTGAAGAAGACGAGAAAGGTATCGCTCAAGCCGGGCGGCGGACTGAAACCGTGGCGCGAGGTGATCCACCCGCACGACGACGTGGCACGCGGCGAGTTCACGGCCTCGGAGTTCGCCGCCGACCTGCACCTGGTGCACACCGGCCAGGCCACCAGCCCCGAGTACGGCGACCCGG
>CALCKT010000056.1 GCA_937965785.1 uncultured Propionibacteriaceae bacterium
CCGGCTCAGCGGTCAGGTGGGCCCCCGCGAGCACCACCCGGCCGCCACGGGCCACGCTGAGCTGATCGGCTTGAATCACTTGTTCGCCGTTTTCTTCGCCAGCGTGGCAGCGCCCTCGACAGAGAGCACGTTCGGTGGATCCGTCAGCACGAACGGGATCACGACGAGATGGTCATTGATCACCGCCTTGAGTTGTTCCGCCCCGCTGAAGGATTTGAAGGTCTGGATCGTCTCCTCGTCGCTGGCACCCGACGAGAGCAGCACGATCCAATCGGGGTTGCGGGCCAGGAGGTCCTCCATTGAGCCGTCGAACACCCTGGTGGTGTTGTCGCCGTAGACATTGGTGAGGCCGTTCGCGTCGAGGATGGGCTGGCTCATCGACGAGCTTCCGTAGGCGCTGAACCGGGTGGATCCCGCGGTGATGTAGAGAGCCGCTCCCGTTCCCCGGCCCGAGGGCGCATCGGCTTTCAGTTTGGCGGTCTTCGCGTGGATTTCGGCGATGACGGCGTTCGCCTTGTCCTCGACCCCGAAGATCTTGGCCAGGTTGTTGATCTCGTTGTCGATCAGCTCCCAGGACGCCTTCTCGACGGAGTACTTGGGGCAGTAGGCCTCGGGAGAGTAGAGCTGGACCCCGGCCTTGGCCACCTGCTCCCGTTCGACTCCCTTGTCGTAGCCGATCACCAGATCCACGTGCGAGTTCAGGATCGTCTCGGTCGCGATCTTCACCCCACCGGTGTCGGTCTTGCCCGCTTCCACCGATTCGATGGCGTCGTGCTTGGCCTGGAGTTCCGGGGCAGCCGATCCGAAATGAGCGTTCCCCGCCCGCAGATTGATCTTGTCCATCAGTCCGAGGGCGTCCATGTTCGACACACTGGTGTCCCCGAGAACGAGCACCCTCGACGGCGGCGCGTCGAAGTGTAGCGTCTGCCCGCAGCTGACGATGTCGACGGGATAGTTACCGCCTCCGGACGCAGCGGCGCTGTTGCTGGCGCTCTGGGCGGCGCGTTCGGCCGCGGAGGTGCCGCAGGCGGTCAGCAGGAGGGCTGCGGCGCCCGCAAGAGCGATGATTCGTCTCATGGCTTCCCTTTCAGGACTGTGCATTTGGTTGTTTACCCCCTGGGTGCGGCCGGATTCCCCATCCATCCGGCCGCAACAATTTGTCTCGCCCGACCCGGATCAACTGCCCGCGATCTCCTGGGACAGCTGGGTGGCTCCCTTGACGGAAAGGGTGGTCGGTGGGTCGGTCAGCGAGAACGGCAACACCACCACCTGGTTGTTCGTCACCGCCTTGAGCCGATCGGCGCCGTTGAAACCCTTGAACGCCTCCAGGGTCTGCTCCTTCGTCGCTTCGAGGGAGAGCAGCACGATCCAGTCGGGATTCCGCTTCAGGATGTCCTCCATGGAACCGTCGAAGACGCGGGTGGTGTTGTCCTCGTACGAGTTCTTCAACCCGTTTGCCTCGAAGATCGGCTGGACCATCGAGGAGGTTCCGTAGGCGTAGAAGTTGCTCTGCCCAGGGGTGATGTAGAGCGCGATCCCGGTGGCGCCGGCGGCCTTGCCCTTCGCATCTAGGGCATCGACATCCGCCTTGCGCTTCTCGATCACGGATGCGGCCTTGTCCTGGACACCGAAAATCGAGGCGAGGTTGTTGACCTCGGTGTCGATGAGATCCCAGGTGGCGTGTTTGACCGAGTAGTTGGGGCAGAAGGCCGCCGGTGAGTACAACTGCACCCCGGCCTTCTTCAACGCCTCCCGGTCAACCCCCTCCTCATAGCCGATCACCAGGTCGACCTTGTTCTCCAGGACGACCTCGGTGGAGACCTTGACGCCACCGGTTTCGATCTCGCTGGAGGCGACCGCCTGAATTGCGTTGTACCTGGCCTGCAGTTCCTCCTGACCGGTGCCGAAATTCTTGTCCCCGGCCCGCAGGGACAGCTTGTCCACCACTCCGAGGGCGTCGAGGTTCGGCAGGCCGGTGCCGTTGAGGATCAGGACCTTCTTCGGCGCGGCGTCGAAACGAAGCTTCTCTCCGCAGCTGTCCACCTCGGTGGGGAAACCGCCCTGCTGGGCGGCGCCCGGGGACGTCGTGGCAGAAGCACTGGCGCTCTGGGAGGCCCGTTCGGCTGCGGAGGTGCCGCAGGCGGTCAGAGCGAGGGCCATCGCGGCGATTGGAACAAGAAGTTTCTTCATGAATTCCTAGCTCTTTTCCGGGTTCACAGGCTGTGGCCCTGACGGCGGACCAACAACACGAGCCACGGGGCCCCGACAAGCCCTGTGACCACACCAATCGGGACTTCGGCCGGGGCGAACGCGAGACGCGCGAACGCATCGGCCCAGACGAGGAAGAGACCGGCAGCCAGCGCGGAACCGAGCACCAGGAAGCGGTGGGCGGGACCTATGAAGGATCTGACCAGGTGGGGCACCACAAGGCCGACGAAACCGATGCCACCCGCGGTGGCGACGGCCAGGGCGATGGCCGCGGACACCGGGATCAGCAGCAGGATGCGGGCCCGGGCCGGTTCGATGCCAACGGCTTGGGCGGTACGGTCGCCGCTGGCCAGGGCGTCGAGGATCGGACCGCACAGCACCATCAGCACCGTGAGCAGCAACGCCGCGACCGTGATCACGGGTACCGAATCCCAACCGACCCGGGCCAGCGACCCGAGGGTCCAGAACATGACCGAACGGGCGGTTTCCGGTGAGTCGGAGGAAAAAATTATGAGATTGGTCAGGGCCTGGAACCCGAACCCAACCCCCAGGCCTCCGAGGATCAGCTGCAGCGGCGACTGGGTGCGTCCCGCTATCGCCAGTACCAGCATGGTGGCCAGCAACGCCCCGGCGAAGGCCATCACCCCGACGACGGTGGCAACAGAAGCGCCGACAATGATGATGGCGAAGGCGGCACCGGAGGACGCACCCGCGCTGACCCCCAGCACGTAGGGTTCGGCCAGGGCGTTGCGGACCACGGCCTGCAACACCACGCCCGAGACCCCGAGAATCGCGGCGACCGCCACCCCGGCGATGATCCTGGGCAGCCGCGTGTCCCAGACGATGGCGTCGATGGAGCGATCCCACGTGATCTGGACATCAAGTCCCGGTATGTGGCTGGCCAGGACACCGATGACCTCATCCAAGGGCACGGCAGCGGCCCCTATTACAACCGTGAGGGCCGGTGTGAGAAGCAGCGCCAACGCCAGCAGCGCTAGGCGCAGTCCAACCCCGGTACGGGACCGGAAACGGGCGGTGCGAGACATTGGGCGGCTTTCCGTTAGGGGGCCGTTGCGCGCGGCCGGTTCGCTCGCCCCAGTCAGCATTCGGACTGCGGGATTCTCCCTCACCGTTGCGCGTCAGTCCCGGATTCTCACCGGGTTCCCTGACCAGGACGGGTTGATCGTAACAGAAGCCATGAACCGCCAACACCCCGGGGGAGGTAACTTCGATCAGGCCTGTTGCCCGGGCTGATCGCCCGGGCGTGGCTCCGGTGAGACAATGGCCCCATGTTGCAGGGAGACGACCGAAAGGCGCATCGGATAGCGCTGGATCACATTGAGGCGTCGCTGCTCAACGGGAAGTACAAGGTTGGGGCGAAACTGCCCCCGGAACGCGACCTGGCCAGGGAGCTGGGTGTGAGCCGCGGCGCGGTCAGGGAGGCCATCCGGGTGCTGCAGGCCCAGGGAATCCTGGAATCCCATCCGGGACCGGGGCGTGGCACCCGCATCATCTCCGGGCACACGGAGGCGCTGGGTCGTTTGTTCCGGCTGCACGTCGCGCTGTCCTCCACCTCGGCCGCGGATTTGACGGATACCCGGGTGGCGCTGGAGCGCTCGACGGTGACCCTGGCGGCTCGTCACTGGGATGACGAGGCTCTCAACCGCATGGGCGAGCTGGTGGACCGGATGGATCAGGACACGGCCCTCGATTCCTTCAATGCGCTCGACACCGAGTTCCACGTCGAGATCGCCATCACCGCCCGGAACCCGTTCATCGGCGACCTGACCTCGGCCATCCGGGAGGCCCTGCGCGCCCCCATCCGGAACGCCTCCATGGCCATCGACGACTGGCAGGCCTTGCGCGACAACCTGTGCACCCAGCATCGCGGCATCTTCGAAGCGATCGAAAAACGCGACGGCGACGGTGCGGCCACCCTCATGGAGGAGCACATCCGCACCGCCTACCGCGCCCTCAAGCTGGGGATCTGAAAGTTCACACCAGCACCGCCACTGGCCTCGCGCCGTCACCGTCGGGACGGTACAGGGCGAGCAGTTCGCCCGCCGGGGAAAGGATCCCGGTCACTCCGGCGGGCACGGTCATGTCCAGGCGGCGTCCGAAACCCACGTCCGCGGCCCTTGCGGGATCCACCGTGACGCAGGGAAAGCTGCGCCTGGCAGCATCCGCCATGGACATCATCGCGGGGGGCTCCTCGCCCAGTTCTACGGCCACTGACAGGTCGTAATCACCGACCCGAGTGCGTCGGAGGGCGGTCAGGTGCCCGCCGACCCCGAGGGACTTCCCCAGGTCGCGGGCGATGGCGCGGATGTAGGTCCCGGAGGAACACTCGACGTCGATGTCCACGTCGAGGATGCCCTCCCCCGGGCGGAAGGCCAGCACGTCCAGACGGGTCACCTCCACCTCGCGCGCCTTCAGTTCCACAGCCATCCCGCGCCTTGCCAGGTCGTAGGCGCGTTTGCCGTTCACCTTGATCGCAGAAACCGCCGAGGGCACCTGTTGGATCCTGCCACGCAGCGAGGCGAGCGCCGGTTCCAGATCCTCCGGGACAATCCCGGATGCGTCAGCCACCGCTGTGATCTCACCGTCGGCGTCATCGGTCGTGGATCCCTGCCCGAGACGGACGGTGGCCAGGTAGCGTTTGTCGTGCAGGGCGAGGTGCCCCAGCAGCCGGGTTGCCCGGTTCACGCCGAGGATCAGCACCCCGGTGGCCATGGGGTCGAGGGTACCGGCGTGCCCGATCCTCCGGGTGCCGAGCAGCCGGCGGAGGCGCCCCACCACTTGGTGGGAGGTCACCCCCGCCGGTTTGTCGACGACTACGACACCGGATCCGGTGTTCACTCGTCCCCGTCGCCCGTGCGCGGTTTCCTGTAGGGGTCGGCATCACCCGCGAAGGATTTCCCCACCGCCTCGGCGGCAGCCTCGGCGTCCCGGGCCTGCGCCTTGGCCAGCAGGTCCTCAATGCTGCGGGCCGCCTCCGGGGTGGCGTCCAGCACGAAGGCGAGCGTCGGGGTGTGCCGCAGCTGGAGCTGCGACCCCACCGCCGTGCGCAACATGCCCGTGGCCGACGCCAGGGCAGCCGCGGTCCCCGCCCTGGCCGATTCGTCGCCCATGACCGTGTAGAACACGGTGGCCTCCCGGTTGTCGCCGGTGAGCCTCACGTCCGTGACGGTGACGAACCCCAGCCTGGGATCCTTGACCCTTCTTTCCAAGGTGGAAGCGAGAATCACCTTGATCTGATCCGCCAGCTTGGCGTTCCTGGGATTTGGCATCTGTCAGCTCCTGTCAGGACCTCTCGCGCTCGACCATCTCGAAGGTCTCGATGACGTCGCCGATGCGGATGTCGTTGTAGTTGCTCAGCGTCATGCCGCACTCGAAGCCCTCCCGAACCTCGGTGACGTCGTCCTTCTCGCGCCGCAGCGACGCGATGGAGGTTTCCGCCACCACCACGCCGTCGCGCAGCAGCCGGGCCTTCTGGTTCCGCTTGATGGAACCGTCGATGATCATGCAGCCCGCGATGTTTCCGAACTTGGAGGAGCGGAAGATCTCGCGGATCTCGGCCTGGCCGCGCACCTCCTCGGCGAAGATCGGTTTGAGCATGCCCTTGAGGGCCGACTCGATCTCGTCGATGGCGGCGTAGATGACCGAGTGGTAGCGGATGTCCACGTTCTCGCGGTCGGCGAGCTGGGCGGCATGGGCCGTGGCACGAACGTTGAAACCGATGATGACGGCCTTCGACGCCGCCGCCAGCGACACGTTGGTCTCGGTGATGGCACCGACACCGCGGTCGATGACGCGCAGGCTGACCTCGTCTCCGACGTCGATCTGCGAGAGCGCATCCTCCAAGGCCTCGACGGAGCCGGCCCCGTCGCCCTTGAGGATGAGCAGCAGTTCCTGGGTCTCGCCCTTCTGCAGCTCGTCGAACAGCTGGTCGAGGGTCTTGCGGCGGCTCGTCTTCGCCTGCTGCGCGGCACGCATGCGCGCCTCGCGCTTGTCGGCGATCTGCCGGGCCATCCGGTCGTCCTCGACGACCAGGAAGTTGTCGCCGGCCCCGGGAACCGAGGTCAGCCCCAGCACCTGCACGGGCATCGACGGCAGCGCCTCGTTGACGTTGTTGCCCTGGTCGTTGATGAGGGCACGCACACGGCCGTGCGCCGAACCGGCGACGATGGAGTCCCCGATCCGGAGCGTCCCGCGATGCACCAGCACGGTGGCGACCGGGCCACGTCCCTTGTCGAGGTGCGCCTCAATGGCCACCCCCTGGGCGGGCATGTCCGGGTTGGCACGCAGGTCGAGGGCGGCGTCAGCGGTCAGGATGATGGCCTCGAGAAGGCTGTCCAGGCCTTCGTGGGTGACGGCGGAGACGTCGACGAACTGCGTCTCGCCACCGTACTCCTCGGGCACCAGCCCGAACTCGGAGAGCTGGCCACGGACCCGCACCGGATCGGCGGTGGGTTTGTCGATCTTGTTGACCGCGACCACGACTGGCACATCGGCCGCCTTGGCGTGGTTGAGGGCCTCGATGGTCTGCGGCATCACACCGTCATCGGCCGCGATGACCAGCACCGCGATGTCGGTTGACTTGGCGCCCCGGGCACGCATGGCCGTGAACGCCTCGTGGCCGGGGGTGTCGATGAAGGTGATGGCGCGTTCCTCGCCGTCGACCTCGGTTTCGACCTGATAGGCACCGATGGCCTGCGTGATGCCGCCGGCCTCCCCCGCCACCACGTTGGTGTGGCGCAGCGCGTCGAGGAGTTTCGTCTTGCCGTGGTCGACGTGACCCATGACCGTGACAACCGGCGGGCGGGCCCTGAGGTCCTCCTCGCTGCCGATGTTCTCTCCGAACTCCAGGTCGAAGGATTCGAGCAGTTCACGGTCCTCGTCCTCGGGAGAGACCACCTCGATGTTGTAGTCCAGCTCGGCTCCCAGCACCTCGAGGGTGTCGTCGGCCACCGACTGGGTCGCGGTGACCATCTCACCCAGGTGGAACAGCACCTGCACCAGGGAGGCCGGCTCGACACCGATCTTCTCGGCGAGATCCGTCAGGGAAGCGCCGCGACGCAGCCGAACGGTCTGGCCGTCGCCCTTGCGGAGCCGCACACCACCGATGGTGGGGGCCTCCATCTGGTCGAACTCCTGCCTGCGCTGCTTCTTGGACTTGCGTCCGCGCCTGCCGCCGGCACCGCCGCGACCGAAGGCACCCTGGGTGCCACCACCACGGCCGCGACCGCCACCACGGCCCGGACCACCGGCCGGACCGCCCATCGGCGGACCACCGAATCCACCGCTGCTGGGACGTCCCTGCGCACCTGGGCGGCCACGCCCCGAACCACCGGAACGGCCCGAACCACGGACGGCCGCCTGGCCGAGGGTGGAGTTCTGGGTCTTGGGCATCATCGCCGGATTGGGGCGGGGCAGGCCGCCGGTGCCTCCGGGACGCGGCATCCGCTGATCGCCGCCCGGCCGGGAGCCCGAGTCACGCCGCTGCGAACCGGGGCGGCCGACACCCATCCCCTGGGAGACCGCGAACGGATTGTTACCGGGACGCGGAGTGCCGGGACGGCGTGCCGTGGAACCCGGGGTGGGTGCGGAACCGCCCGGGCGGGGCCCCGGCCGGGCACCGGGACGGGGCGTGGGGCCGTCCGAGGCCTTGGACGCGGGCCGGGTACCCCCGGGACGCGAACCCGTTCCGGGACGTGATGTGGTCCCGGGACGTGAGGAGCCGCCGGGACGCGGACTCGTTGGCTTGGGCGCCGCCCCCGGGCGGGGTGCTCCGGGTTTGGGACCCGGGCGGCCGGGGGAAGGCTTGGGACCCGGGCGTGCCGGCTCGGTCGGGGTGGGGGGAACCGCCGGGGTGGGGGTGGGCGCCCCGGGGGTTGCCACCGGCTTCGCAGCTGCAGGGCCGGAAGGGGTCCTGCCCTTGTTGGCCGAGGGACGCGGCGTCGGTTTCGCCGCGGAAGGTTTGGGGGCTGCGGGCTTGGCAGCAGGGGTTTCAGGTTTGGGCGCGAACGCTTCGCGCACCTTGCGCACCACCGGCGCTTCGAGGGTTGACGAGGCACTGGAAACGTACTCGCCCATTTCCGTGAGCTTCTTCAAGAGCTCTTTGCTTGTGATCCCGATCTCTTTCGCGATCTCGTGGACGCGGGGCTTGGCCACTACTCTCCTTCGTAAGGGCCATGAGCGCACGCGCGCGCCACTGGCCCACTAGCTGATTTGCTGGGTCATCTCATGTACTCATCGAGTGGTCATGAGCGTTAACTCACTTTCTGGGGGACGCGACCTGGAGGTCGCGCGTCAGGAATGGCCCCGTGGGTGCACGCAGGCCAACGAGGATTCTACCGCCCCCGCCGCTTCAGATGCCAACCGGAGGGGGCTGCGACAACCGGATGCGCAAAGACCCTGCCAGCACGGCACCCGGCCCGAACGCGCGACGCAGGGCCTGGCGTTTCTCCGCGAGCCGTAGACAACCCACGTGCAGGTAGGCGCCGCGCCCGGGGAGGCGGGGCCGTGTCGCATCCACGACCTCGTCGCCGATACGCACCAGACGCACCATCCGGGACTGGAGATCACGGTTCCGACATCCGATGCAGGTACGTTCCGGTTCCACGCCCCAAGCCTGTCACAACATCTCCCACGGTACCCGCAGGTTCACCACAGCCTCTTGACAGCCGCTCCCCCAACCCTTGTTCGGTGTGGCCGGAGGAGCCGGCCCGGAAAGGGAAACCAACGATGAAGAAACTTGTCGTCGGGGGCGCCGCCGTCCTCGCCACCGCGGGGATCGGCCTGGGTCTGACGCAATTGGCCAACGCGGATTCGAACTCCCCGAAACCCACCGAGAGCTCCAGCGTCTCCGTTGCGACGGGACAGGCGGGCAACCGGCAGGGCGGCTCCGTCGATGGGCAGCGCGGCGGCCCGGGCGGCGGCATGATGGGGTTGCGGGGTATCGACACCGCGGCGTTGGCCCAGAAGCTCGGTGTCGAGGAGTCCAAGTTGAACGAGGCGCTCCAGAGCCTCCGGCAGTCCCAGGGTCCCGGGGGTGCTCCCGGCCAGGGTCAGCTGTCCGGCAACGGCACCGGCCAAGCGACCGAGGGCGGCCAGGGACAGCTCCCGGCCGCCCCGCCCGGCGAGTCTGGAGCGGGTGACAGGGAAACGGAGATCGCGAAGGCTCTCGCCCAAGCGCTGGGGCTCGAGGAGTCGACGGTGACCACCGCCATCCAGGAGGTCAGGACCGAGGCGAACAAGAAGGTCCTGGATCAGGCCGTCTCCGAGGGGAAACTCACCCAGGCGGAGGCCGATGCGGTTGCGAAGGCCGCCGCGTCGGGAATCGCCGAGGTCCGCGGCGCGGGTGGCGGACCCCGGTGATCCCCGGGGTCAGGAATCGGTGGACTCCACGTCGGGTTGGATGTCGATCCGCCACCCCGTGAGCCTCGCCGCCAGTCGCGCGTTCTGCCCCTCACGCCCGATTGCCAGCGAAAGCTGGTAATCGGGCACGATGGCGCGGCAGGCGTGCGCGGCCTCGTTGGTCACGGTGACGGACAACACCTTCGCGGGGGACAGCGCCGCGGCGACGAAACGCCGGGGGTCCTCGGACCAGTCGACGATGTCGATCTTCTCGTCGCTGAGTTCGTTCGTGACGGCCCTGACCCGCTGCCCCATGGGTCCTATGCAGGCTCCCTTGGCAGAGACGTCGGGATTCTTGCTCGCCACCGCGATCTTGGACCGGTGACCGGCCTCGCGGGCCACCTCCTTGATCTCCACCACGCCCTGGGCGATCTCCGGCACCTCCAGTGCGAACAGCTTGCGAACCAGGTTCGGGTGGGTGCGTGAGACGACCACCTGCGGACCCCGCAACTCGCGCCTGACCGAGACCACGTAGACCTTGAGCCGTTTGCCGTGCGGGTATTCCTCCCCCGCCACCTGCTCCGCCTGCGGCATGATGGCCTCGAGGGAACCGAGATCGACCCGGACGGCACGGGAATCGCGATCGGCCTGGATGACACCGGTCAGGATGTCCCCCTCCGTACCGGAGAAGTGCCCGTATTTCTGATCGTCCTCCGCCTCCCGGATCCGCTGGAAGATCACCTGGCGGGCCGTCGCCGCGGCGACCCGCCCGAAATCGTCGGGGGTGTCGTCGTAGAAACCGATGACATTGTCGTCATCATCGAACTCGGGTGCCAGGACCGCCACCCTCCCGGTTTTGCGGTCGATCTCGACCTTCACCCCGCGAAGCGGATTGTCGGTTTTCTGGTAGGCGTTCAGCAGGGCGTCCTCAAGGGTTTTGATGAGGTAGTCCATCGGGATTTCCTTGTCGCGCTCAATTGCGCGCAGGGCTGCCAGGTCGATGTCCATGTCAGACCTCCTCCTCGTTTCCGGCTTCCTCGCCCGGCAGGGCGAATTCCTTCGGGGGGTTGAGCTCCACCTGCACCTGCGCCTTGCGCACCTGTTCGAACGGCACCTCGCGCCTGGTGCCGTCGACATCCAGTTCCACCTCGGTGTCGGTGACGCGCAGGATACGTCCCGTGCACTCCCCCTCCGTCAGGCTCAGGCGAACGAGCCGGCCCCGGTTGCGGCGGTAGTGTTTTGCCTCGGTCAGGGGTTTTCCGACGCCCCGGCTGGTCACCTCCAGGGTGTAAGAGGCATTGCCCACGACGTTCGAGGCGTCAAGAGCAGCCGATATTCGCGCCGATGCGGCGGAGATGTCATCCAGTACTGGGCCACACCCACGCGGTCCATCGCCATCGACGGTGATGCGCAGCAGGCGTCGCTTTCCGATTGGGGTCACTTCGAGGTTGTCCAACTCCAGCCCGGCTTCCGCCAGGATGGGCTCGACGAGCACCGCGAGCTGTTGTTCTTGCATGAAGGCTCCGATTCGGTTGTGGGCTCGGTTGTGGGAGCAATCCTACGTGGCGCGGAAGCTAGACTTCGGCTCATGCCCCTGACCCGCCGTCATCTGTTTGCAGGACTGGGAGCCCTGGTATTCACCTCCTGCGCACCTGAGCCAATGGTGGACAAACTTCCCATCGCCCCACCCAAACCAACCCAGGATCCGGGCGTGTCGGCGCTCTCAGCGGCAGTGACGGAACTGTCCGGGGCGGTCTCCCGGCAGTCCGATCCGTGGCGTGCCGCCGCCCTGGCCCAGACCTCCGCCTGGCAGGGACGTCTGCTGGCGACAGATCCCCTCGTCGGTGGTGAGCCGGTGTTCCCGGAGGCCTCGCCGTCCCCGTCCGCCTCGCAGGGCAGCGACCCGAGCGCCGATCTGACTGCCGCCACGAAGCTGGTGCTGGATGCAGCCACGAAGGTGCTCGGAGAGACACGGAACCAGCCCATGAGGCTGCTTCATCTCTCGGTCCTCCTGGCCGCCAAGGGCCTTGCGAATCCGGATTCACTTCCCGGCGAGGCCACGGGCGAGCCGTACCAGTACCAGGACATCACGGACAAGACCGCGCTCGGTACCGCGCTCACCCACGTCTGGGCGCTGTTGCAGGCCCTCGAGAAGGGACTGGGTTTCACACCGTCGAAGGACCCCCAGCACGCAGCCCTGCTGGCGCGGCACACCGAACTGAAGGGGCTTCGTGACCGGTTGATCGCGGCGCTGGGAACCGAACGGCCCCGCCAGGACGGGCACTACGAACTTCCGGTCATCACGGACGCGGCCACCCTCCAGACCGCCCGGGCGGAGTTGGAGCTGAAGCTGTTGAACGGCCTCGCGGGAGTGGTGGCCGCGGCCGGTGAGAAGGACTGGCTGGACGAGGCCCTGGCCCAGGTTCCCCGCGTCCAGGCGCTGGGCGGAAGGCTTCCGGCCTGGCCGGGCTGGGTGAACTCCTGACCCGGACGGGTTCAGCCTTCGGTGAGTTCCCGGACCGCAGCGACGGCATCGGCCACCGGCACCTCGCGTTTCTCCCCGGTGCGGCGGTTTCGGACCTCGACCAGCCCACCGGCAAGGCCCCGCCCGATCACGACGGCAACGGGCATTCCCAGCAGCTCCGCATCGGTGAACTTCACTCCGGGACTGGCCTTGCGGTCGTCGTAGAGGACATCAAGCCCGAGATCGGAGAGTTTCCCGGCCAGTTCCTCGGCGGCCTGGAACATTTCCTGGCCCTTGCCGGTGACCATTACCTGCACCTGGTAGGGAGCCAGTTCCACCGGCCACGAGAGCCCCTTGTCGTCGCAGGTGCCCTCCGCGACGGCAGCGACGAGACGGGAGATGCCGACTCCGTAGGAACCCATGGTCACGGTCACCAGTTTGCCGTTCTGGTCGAGAACCTTCAGGCCCAGCGCATCGGCGTACTTGCGGCCGAGCTGGAAGATGTGACCCACCTCGATGCCGCGTTCCAGGCTGAGGGGACCGGAGCCGTCAGGGGCGGGATCGCCCTCACGCACCTCGGCCACGTCGATGACGCCGTCGGGGGTGAAGTCGCGGCCCGCGACCAGGTGCATGACGTGGCGGTCCTGCTGATCGGCGCCCGTCACCCATTCGGTGCCGGTGACGACCCGGGGGTCGACGAGGTATCTCACCTTGGAGGGTGACTTCTCCCCCAGCGCACCGGGGCCGATGTAGCCCTTGACCAGCGACGGGTGGGCGGTGAAGTCGGTCTCCTCGAAGGGGGCGGCATCGGCGGGGGCCAGGGCGGCGGCGAGACGTCTGGCGTCGACCTCGCGGTCGCCCGGCAAACCAACCACCAACGGCCAGGTCTTCCCGTCGGGCTCGGTGACCTTGAGCACCACGTTCTTCAGGGTGTCGGCGGCGACCCATTCCCGGTCATCACGGGGATGGGTCGTGTTGAGCACATCCAGCAGGGATGCGATCGTCGGGGTCCCGGGGGTGTCGATGACGACGGCTTCAGGCACACCGCTGAAGTCGACGGGGGGAGGCGGGGTGACCTTAACGGCCTCCACGTTCGCGGCGTAACCTCCGGGGGAACGCACGAAACTGTCCTCCCCTGCGGGCAGCACGGCCTGGAACTCCTCGGAGGCGGAACCGCCCATGGCCCCGGATGTGGCCTTCACGATCACGTATTCCAGGCCGAGACGGTCGAAGATGCGGATGTAGGCGTCACGGCAGGCCCGGTAGCTGGCCTCGAGGCCCGCATCATCAATGTCGAAGGAGTAGGCGTCCTTCATGACGAATTCGCGTCCCCTGAGCAGCCCGGCGCGGGGGCGGGCCTCGTCGCGGTATTTCGTCTGGATCTGGTAGAGCATCAGGGGCAGGTCCTTGTAGGAGTTGCACAGATCGCTCACCAGGAGGGTGAACATCTCCTCGTGGGTGGGGCCGAGCAGCATGTCATTGCCCCGGCGGTCCTGCAACCGGAACAGGTTATCCCCGTACTCGGTCCAGCGGTTGGTGACCTCGTAGGGATCGCGGGGCAGCAATGCGGGGAACCGCACCTCCTGGGCCCCGGCGGCCTCCATCTCCTCCCGCACGATGCCCTCGATCTTCTGCATCACCTTCAGACCGAGCGGCAACCACGAGTACACCCCCGGCGCGACGCGACGGATGTATCCCGCCCGGACCAGCCACCGGTGGCTGGCGACCTCGGCATCCGCCGGGTCTTCGCGCAGGGTCCGAACGAACAACTGGCTGAGGCGCGTGATCACAGAGGTTCCTTCCTGTCCGAGACGGGAGAACTCTACCGCCCGGTTGCCCCGATCCGGTCATGTTCCGGGGCAACGACCAGGACGTCTCGTCAGTAGTGAACCGTTGACAACGACCCGACCTCCTGGAATCCCAGCCGCTCGTAGAGCCGGATGGCGGGGGTGTTGAAATCGTTCACGTAGAGACTGATGACCGGATGGTGTTCCTGGGCCTGGGTCAGCATTCCGGACAGCAGCGCCGCCGCCTGTCCCCTGCCCCGCAGCGACGGCTCCAGCCACACCCCCTGGAGCTGCGCGTGATCCCCTACCCTGGGACCCAGGTCCGCCTTGAACACCACCCGGCCGTTGTCCACCACACCCCAGGCATCCCTCGACCTGAGACGCTCCTTCACGTGGGCGTCGTACCCCGGTCCGTGTTTGTAGGGGGAGGCCCCTATCTCGTCGGTGTACATGGCGATGGATGCCGCCAGGTAGGAGTCGAAGTCCCGGGTGGTCAGTTGCCGCACACGCGGGTCGGGAACCACCAGCGGCGGGCCCGTGAGCGCCATCAGGGGCTGGCGCTGCCTCACGTTCACCACGTTCATCCAGTCACCGCGGAATCGAGTGGTCAATCCCAGGTACAGGCCGAGCGCCATCATGCTCGGGCCGAGGATGGACGCGCAATGGCGCCTTTCCCCGACTGCACTGACGAAGGCGGGAATCGCCTCCGGGTCGACACCGGCGGGAAACAGCGTGCCGCCGTCCATGCAGACCGCTGTCAGCTGCCCGTCCCGTTCGAAGCCGTGGAAGAGCCCGAGCACGTTTTCGTCGACACCGTACTGGTGCAGTTTGTGGGTCAGGAAGAGATTCTCGACGGGGCGCTGCAGAAGGAACTCCTGAATGGCCCACAGGTCCTGTGGGCCAAGGGTTCGCAGCCTCGTCGTCATGTCAGGAAACCGATATCTGGGGCTCACCCACCTCGTTCATCTCGGCCGCGATCCGGTGGGCCTCGGTGAGGAGGGTTTCCACGATCTGATCCTCCGGGACGGTCTTGATGACCTCGCCGCGCACGAAGATCTTGCCCTTCCCGTTGCCGGAGGCCACACCCAGGTCGGCCTCACGGGCCTCGCCGGGACCGTTCACCACGCATCCCATGACGGCCACCCGCAGCGGGGCCGTCATGCCCTCCAGGCCCTTCGTCACCTCTTCCGCGAGGGTGTACACGTCCACCTGGGCGCGTCCACACGACGGGCAGGAGACGATGTCCAGTTTCCGGGGCCGCAGGTTGAGGGATTCCAGGATCTTGGTGCCGACCTTGACCTCCTCGACGGGCGGAGCGGACAGAGAGACCCGAATGGTGTCGCCGATACCCTCGCTGAGCAGCGCCCCGAAGGCCACCGACGACTTGATGGTGCCCTGGAAGGCCGGACCGGCCTCCGTCACACCCAGGTGCAGGGGGTACTCGCACGCCTCCGCGAGCAGTTCGTAGGCGCGAACCATGACCACGGGATCGTGGTGTTTCACGGAGATCTTGAAGTCATGAAAACCCACCTGCTCGAACAGGGAAGCCTCCCACATCGCCGACTCGACGAGCGCCTCCGGCGTGGGTGACCCGTACTTGGCCAGCAGCCGCTTGTCGAGGGATCCGGCATTGACGCCGATTCGCAGCGACACCCCGGCCTCGGTTGCCGCCTTGGCGATCTCCGCGACCTTGTCGTCGAACTGTTTTATGTTGCCGGGGTTGACGCGCACCGCGGCGCAGCCCGCGTTGATGGCGGCGAAGACGTATTTCGGTTGGAAGTGGATGTCGGCGATCACCGGTATCTGCGATTTCATGGTGATGATCGGGAGCGCCTCCGCGTCGTCGGCGCTGGGAACCGCGACCCTGACGATGTCGCAGCCGGCGGCGGTGAGCTCGGCTATCTGTTGCAGTGTGCCGTTGATGTCGGTGGTCTTGGTGTTGGTCATCGACTGCACGGAAATCGGTGCGTCGCCTCCCACATGGATTGACCCGACCTTGATCTTGCGGGTTTTCCTACGGGGCGCGAGCACCTTCGCAGGTGCTGCGGGCATGCCAAGGCTCACAGTCATGAGGCCAGATTACTAACCACCGGACATTGGGGTTGAATATCCGTGTGAAGACCCTCATTCTCGGCGGCACCAAAGAGGGCCGCGACCTGGCAGAGCTTCTCGTGGCGGACGGTCACGAGGCCATCACTTCCTTGGCCGGACGGGTTCGCAAACCGGCCCACATAGCAGGCGAGGTGCGGGTCGGCGGTTTCGGTGGCGTGAGCGGACTGGCCGACTGGCTGGTGGGCAACGGGATCGACCGGGTGATCGACGCCACCCACCCCTTCGCCGAACGGATCAGCGCCAATGCCGTGGCGGCCTGCCGGAGGACCGGGACACCGCTGCTGCGGATCTCCAGGCCCAGCTGGGCCTCGCACCCGCTGGCCGGCACCTGGACCTGGGTGGACTCCCACGACGAGGCGTCCCGGGAAGCCGCCGGATACGAGAAGGTGCTGCTGACGGTCGGCAAACAGTCGCTGGACCATTACCGGAACCTGCCGGACGTCGCGGCCCGCATGGTGGAACTCCCCGAGGAGCCGCTTCCCGGCTCGTGGCGGCCACTGCTGGAACGCGGCCCGTTCACCGTCGACTCCGAGAAGGAACTGCTGCGCGATCTGGGGGTCGATGTGTTGGTCACGAAGGACTCGGGCGGTTCCCTGACCGAGGCGAAACTGACCGCCGCCGCCGACCTGGGGGTGCGGGTGATCATGGTGCGCCGCGCCCCTGTCCCGAAGGACGTGCCGCAGGTGGCGACCCCGCGGGAAGCCCTCGCGTGGGTCAACAGGACTTCATGACCCCGGTTCGCATGAGGTCGATCAGCACAGGCATGGCGGATGACGGATTGGGCCCCACCCTTCCAGCGGCCAAGTCGGGATCTGCTCTGCGAGCCCTCTCCACTGCCTGTGGGTGATTGTGGATCGGGAAACGCCGGTTGAGATGCTTGCCGGACATGATGTCTTCTTTCCTCACGCGCCGATCCAGTTCCTTGGTTCCTTCAACAGATCTCAGGTCGGTCACGTGCCACACCAGCCAGACCTCAAATTTGAGATTGCTGACAAGAACCTTGATGCCGTCTCGCGACGCTTCTCTGAGACATTCATCGAGGTCGGTGTGCTGGTCCACGTCGAGCAGCAGACAGCACCAGTCGAATGGTTCTGAGTTTCGCTTTGCCTGTTTCACCTCCTTGCGTGCACGACTGAGAACCCGCATGGGGGACTGCCCGACCCCAACCGTCTTCACGCTGACCTGTCCGCCACGAAAGTGCCGTTTGAGCATATCGACATACTGGGGTTCCGTACAGGTTCCCTCGGTCACCACCAGTCCTCGCTTACGCAGTGCCCGCTTGGGACGCCGAGCAGCCATCAGCCCGCGTCCTGAACCGCGGATGGTTCCCCATCAAGGTCAAGCACCCGCCCCAGGAAACTGGGTGCCAGCGAGGGAACCCCGCCATAGCGGCCGCTCAAGTAGCGTTTCGCCACATTGGCTCCCTTGTGACGGGGGAAATCAGCAAGTGAGTACAGCTCGCTGGCCCCGTCGTTCCCCTTCTCCGTCAGCCAGATCTGCTCCGGCTCCAACTTCACGCTGCTCTGCGGGGAGATCAGATAGGAGTCGTGCGTGGTACAGATCAGCTGGGACCCATGAGGGTTCTTCTGTTCATCCGCGAAGAACCCGATCAACATCTCCACCAGATGGGGATGAAGACTTGAATCGATTTCATCGACAACCAGCACGCCCCCCTGCTGAAGGGTCACCACCGCTGGGACCACCAGCGCGAGCCAAGCCACGGTTCCTGCGCTCTCTCGCTCGAGGGACAACCTTCCCGGCCGCGACCCATCCCCCTGATGCTCGAACCAGAGATTTCTCACCACATCGTCCAAGAAGCCGGGGAAGTCCTCTTCACTCTTGACGAGGTCGCCGGCACCAAACAGTTTCTGCTGCGCCAAGTTCAGATGCCGCTGGACCTCCAGCAGTTCGGGCGGAAGCACTTCTTCATCAAGACCGGCATCGACAATACCGATATCCGCCATCTGCAAGAGAGAAACAACATATTCCCTGGAAGATTCTCCGGCACCCTCAGGGCTCAAAAGTATTTCTGCCAAGTTCTTGGCCGTGCTGCGTCTATGGTCTTCACCAAGCGGCAGCACCATGACGCCTCCCAGAAGCCCACCGGCAATCTTTTCCAGACCTCCCCGCCCCAGTTGCAAAGCCCTACTGAGTACAA
>CALCKT010000057.1 GCA_937965785.1 uncultured Propionibacteriaceae bacterium
CGTCCACCTGGGCGTCACGCCTGGGACCTATCAGCAGGTCGGCCAGTTCCCGGAGACTGACGGGCTTGGCCAGCAGGTCACCCTCCGCCCCCTTCCTGACCACCGCGCTGGCCCATGCTCCTTCCCGGTCCAGCCGCCCGAGCCTGGGCAGCGCGTCCACCTCCGCCACCGGCCCACTCACCCTGGTGAACGAGGTGACCATACCCTTGACGGTGTCGGCGGCCGTGATCCGGCCGCCCTCCATGAAAGCCACGTACTGGAACAGCGGCTCGGCCTCGTCAACCAGGTGTGTGGAGATCAGCAGGGTGCGGGGAAACAACTGCAGCTCCTCCAGCAGGACCCGCGTGAAACGCTGCCGGGCGGGTACGTCGAGCCCGTTGTAGGGCTCGTCCAGCATGGTCAACGGGGCCCGGGCCGCCAACGCCAGGCTGAGGAAGGCGGCCGTGCGCTGCCCACGGCTGAGAGCCATGGGGTGGCGGCTCTCGGGGACATCGAACCAGGCCAGCAGCTCAATGGCGCGTTCCATGTCGAAGTTCGGATGCACCCGGGCGACGTGGCGTGCGAGGTCACGCAGGCGCTGATCCCCTCCGAAGGGCCAGTGCTCCGCCGTCAGGTAGACCATTCCGGATGCGGCCTCGGGCAGTTTCCTGCCGAAAACCTGCGCCTCACCGGTGTACCGGGCCTCACGGCCGGCCAGCAGCCTCAGCAGCGTTGACTTACCGGCCCCGTTCCGTCCGATCAGGCCGGTCACCGAGCCGATGGGCGCCGACAGGTTCACCTGCTGCAACACCACCCGCGATCCCAACCCGACCTGAACATTCCTCAACCCGAAGGCCACATCACCTGCCACGCCGCGCCTCCTTCATGCGTACCGGAAGCTGTTCAGCCCACCAGTCGAGAATCGCTTCGAATCTTTGTCTTCTGTGCCAAGGTGTCCCGGACCGCGACAGTTCGTGGTTCTCCCCGGGGAAGATCAGCATCCTGGCGGTCACCCCGTTGCGCCGCAGCGCGGCGAAGTAGCGCTGCGCCTGCTCCAGCGGGCACCGCAGGTCGCGTTCGGAGTGAATGACCAGCGTCGGGGTCCTGACCTGCCCGACCTTGGCCATGGGTGACTGCTGCTCGACCTTTTCCGGGTCGGCACCGACATAACCGTCCGAGAAGAACCACCCGATGTCGCTGGTCCCGACGAACGCGGCGGGATCAAGATAGCCCCGCTCGACGACGGCGGCGGCGAATCTGTTGTCGTGGGCGGTGATCCACGCGGTCAGGTAGCCCCCGTAGGAGCCCCCCATGATCCCCACCCGGTCCTCGTCCAGGCTTTTGAACTGTCCGCACGCCCCCTCCAGGAAGGCCAACACATCGGCCATGTCGACCACGCCCATTCGTTCCTTGACCGCCCGGCCGTGGGCCTCCCCGTAGGACGAGGAACCCCGCGGATTGCACTGCACCACCGCATAGCCGGCACGAACATAAACCTGGGCCTCGTCGAAGAAGCCCCAGTTGAAGTTCGAGAACGGACCGCCGTGAATGTTCAACAGAACCGGGTGGGGTCCCCGCCCCTTGGGAACGAACACCCAGCCGTGGATGTCGTGGCCTTCCTCGCCCTGGATGGTCAGTTCCCTCGGCTCCACCGGGGTCGCCGCAGCGACGAGAGGCCGCGCGAAATCGGTCAGGCGGACGAGTCTTCCCTCGGTCACCCGGGCGAGTTCCATGGGGCGGGTGGCCTCACTGACGACCGCGACGCTCACCCCAGAGCGTTCGGCGGCCGCGCTGACCACCTTCGGGCCCCTGACCAGAACATGGACCCGACCCTCGGGGGAGATCGCGTGCAATTCCCCGCAGCCCCGGACCCGGGCGGGAGCCAGGACGGATTCCTCCCCGAAGGGCTCCAGGAAACTCCACGGTGCCTCGTAGTCGCTGGTGGCCGGATCCGTGAGAATCCGGGGTTCGGTGCCGGGTTCCGCATCGGCGGCCAGGGCGGCGACGACGGTCGCGCGCCCGACGAAATCGAGCCCGCTCTCCCCGAGGTGCTCCGCCAGCAGGAACAGGGTCCTGCCGTCACGGCTGAACCGGGGCCGTGACCATGCCCGCGTGGAATCGGGACCTCCGGCCACGAGAACCGGTTCCCCGCCGGTGACGGGCACCCCGTGGATCATCGAGCGCAGATCCGAGTCCTCCTCCGTGTGCAGCGCCGCGGTGAAGCAGATCCGTTTCCCGTCGGGGGTGAACTCCGGCTGGTGGCAGTCGGCCTCCAGCGGGGTCAGCAGCCGCGCCGGAGGGATTCCGTGCCGCCCCCCGAGAGCGGTGTTGTCCCTGGGTTCCTCCTCGGTTCCCGTCCCCGCACGCCCCCGGGGTTCCAGCCAGGGTTCCTCGTCGAGGGAGGGAACCTCCAGGAGGTAGATCCCACGGGGACGGTCCCGGATGTATCCGATCCCGTTCGCCTGGTACTTGTTTCCCACGATCAACCTGGGATCCTCACGTTCGGCGGGGACACCTTCGAGGGTTCCGTAACGCCCCTCCTCGGGCATCCTGGCCACGAACGCCAGCCTCCTGGAATCCCGGGACCACACGAACTCGTCCACCCCCAGCGGGGCGTCGGTGATTATCCTGGGTTCCCCGCCCTCGGCCGCGACGACGGCGAGCTGCGGCTTGGCATCGATACCGCCCCGCAGGAAAGCCACCGTCTGCCCGTCGGGGCTCAGCTGCGGCGCCAGGTCCGATGTGCCCCGGGTCAGGGGTCTGGGACGTCCCCTGCCGGCCGTGGCCACACTCCAGATTCTCCCGACGTGGTCGTCAACCTCGAAGGAAGGCCGACTCGCCGCGAAAACCGCCTGCTCACCATCGGGGCTGAGGGTTGGGGACGACAGGGTGACCAGCAGGTCGAGGTGGCGCGGTTTCACACCCCATACCGTAAGGCTTCATCACTTCCGGGCGCCACGCGGGCCCAGTGGACGGATGGGCCACGGCAGTTTCCGGATCGGAACGGACATGGGGCGCGCCATTGCCGCCCCGGCGGCGACACCGGCGGCCAGGATGATGCCGACGGCGGCCGCGGTCATCAGGTCCTGCTGGCCGTCCACGAAGGACATCTCCCCAGTACCTAGGGCCAACTTCAAAACCCCGGACCAGGTCACCAGGCCGGGCAGGATCGGCACCACGGCCGATGCCGAGATGGAGTCCAGCTGCACCCGCAACAGGCGTGCCGCAGCTGCGGATGCCACCCCGACCAGCAGGGCGGCCGCCCCGGTGGCCGCGACCACGGGCCAGCGCTGCGCCAACAACCACAGGAAGAACCACCAGCTGGCCGCGCCGATCAGCCCCGCGCTGACGATAGCCCGCCGCGACGCGCGGGTGCAGAACGCCCACGCCGCGGCCACGATCCCGGACCAGAACACCGAGACGGGCCCCAAGAGGCCATCGATGCTGAACTGCGCGTTGATCCACACCGGAATGCCAAGCCAGCTGGCACCCGCCACCACGACGCTGGCGCCGATCACCAGCCCGATGGTGACGATCAGCCCGTGGATGGCGTGGGCGGTGCCGGTCACGTAGAGACCGGCGATGGCGTCCTCCGAGGCCCCGAGAATGGCCAGGCCCGCGAGCATGGAGATGATGGCGCCGATGACTATCAGCCCCGGTTCGATCCCGGCCAGTCCCGGAACGCCCCATCCCTTGGCCAGGGCCACGCCGACCGCAGTAGCCGCGGCCATCGCCCCGCCGACACACTGCTGGAAGAACACCGACACCCGCCGTTTCGACAGCCACACCTGGGTCCGGTGGATGCTCCAGGCGACGATCAACGCCAGCAGACCGACGATCCACCGGGCCCCGAACATGAGCGCCGCCGCGCTGGAAACCGCCCCGAACCCCAAGGAGACGTCGAGCCCTCCCCAGCGTCCGCGACGCCCGAGGATGACCTCGATCCGGGCCCGGGAGTCCGGGATGCTGTTGTTGCGGGCCTCGGAGGCCACCTGCTGAAGCATCGTTATGAGTTCGAAGTCCTGATGGCCGACGGGAACCACCCGCATGGCGGTCAGGGGTTCACCGTCGGTCTCTCCCCTGACCGAGACGATGATCATGTTCCCGGTGACGTCGGTGTGGTATTCCGCCATTCCGAGGTCCCGCATGGCGTGCCGGGAAGCCCGGATGGCTGACGACACGGAGGCGCCGTGAGCCAGCATCCCGCAACCGATCTCCAGCCCCAGGTCCAGCACCTCCCGGGGATCGGCGGTCATGCCCGCTCGCCGGGAAGCTCGAACAGCGCGAGCTGCTCGGGTGCATCCTCATGCGGAGGTTCCGGTCGTACCGGTTTCTCCCCCGCTCCCGGGAACCCGGGTCCCCGGGCCACGGGGGCACCGTCCCGATGGGCGGTGGCGGCGGCGCGTGCCCGTTCGTCGGCGGCCTCGTTCAGGGGATGACCCGTGTGCCCCTTGACCCATTCGAAACGCACCCGCCTGCCCTGCAGGGCACGGTCCAGTTGTTTCATCAGGTCGGCGTTCAGGACGGGTTTGCCGTCACCCTTCTTCCAGCCGCGGCGTTTCCAACCGGGCAGCCACACGGTCAGGGAATTGATGACGTACTGCGAATCGCACAGGATCAGCAGTTCCTCGTCCGTGCCCGCCGTGGAGTTCAACAGGTCCAGGACCGCCATCAGCTCCCCCATGTTGTTGGTTCCGTGAGGCCATCCCCCGGCGGCCCACCGGTCGTCGTCGATGTACCAGGCCCAACCGGCAGGGCCGGGATTGGTCAGCGAGGACCCGTCCGCGGCTGCTGTGATCACGCCCGCGCCTCGCGACGGGCGGCGTGGAAGGCGGGACGGATCAGCCCCTCGACGAGGGCTTCTCGTTCGTCGTGGTGCAGGAAGGCGGCACGCATGGCCGCCACGGTCACGGCCTCCACCTCGGACAGCCCCCACCCGAAGGTCTCGGAGAGTTTCGCGAACTCCTCGGACAGGGAGGTTCCGCCCATGAGGCGGTTGTCGCAGTGGATGGTGACGTTGAAGCCGAGTTCGGCGAGCCGTCCGACGGGATGCCGGTCGAGGGACTTGGCCACGCCGGTTTGCAGGTTCGAGGTCGGGCACACCTCGAGCGGGATGCGCTGGTCCCGGACAAAGGCCGCGAACCGCCCGAGCCGGGGTCGGTCTCCCCAGAAATCCTCGATGTCCTCGCAGATGCGCACGCCGTGACCGATGCGCTGGGCTCCACAGAGCTGGACGGCCTCCCACATCGACTCGGGACCGTCGGCCTCTCCAGCGTGAATCGTGAAGTGCGCGTTGTTGCGTCGCAGCAGGTCGAAAGAGTCCTGGAAGCGGGTGGGGCGGAACCCCATCTCGGCACCTGCGATGTCGTATCCGACGACGGAGTCGTCGCGATAGGCCAGGGCCAGTTCGGCGATCCCGGTGGTGGGTTCGTCGACGTGACGCATTGCCGTGACGATCTGGGTGGCGACAATGGCCCGTCCCGCGGCCTCGGCCTGCGCCATCCCCTCGGCAAGGCCGTCACGGACCGCCTCCACCGCGGCCTCCTGCGTCAAACCCTTCTCCAGGTGCTGTTCGGGGGCCCAGCGGGCCTCGGCGTAGACAACACCATCGGCGGCCTGGTCCAGCACGAACTCGCGCGCCACCCGCACCAGCTGGTCGCGGGTCTGCATGGCTGCGGTGGTGTGGGCGAAACCTTCCAGGTAGCGCCCCAGGGAACCGGAATCGGCGGACTCGAAGAACCACCGGCCCAGCTTCTCCGGGTCGGTGGTGGGCAGTTCGTGCCCGTTCTCGGCGCATTGCTCGATCACGGTCGCGGGCCGCAGACCGCCGTCGAGATGATCGTGAAGGGCAACCTTGGGCAGGGTGCGTAGTTCTTCCGGGCTCAGCATGGGGACATCCTAGGGTCGTGGTTCGGGATCAACGGGCATGGTCCAGATCGGCGGGTCCGAAGGCCTGCGGCAGCACCGCCGACATCGGCAGCACCCCGGTCGGGGTGTCCAGCAGGAGTTCGTTGCCGCCGAACTCGAACAGCAGCTGCCGGCAACGCCCACAGGGCATGATCCTCTCCCCCAGCTTGTTGCAGCAGGTGAACGCCACCAGCTGACCGCCACCGGTGGCGGCCAGCTGCGAGACCAGCCCACACTCGGCGCAGAGCCCCACCCCGTAGGAGGCGTTCTCCACATTGCAGCCGACCACGATGCGTCCGTCGTCAACCAGCGCGGCCGCCCCCACCTGGTAGTCGGAATACGGCGCATAAGCCCTTCCCGTGACATCCCGTGCCGCGTTCCGCAGCCGTTCCCAGTCGATGCCGGTCATGTCAGTGGGTCTTCACGAAGTGGGCGCCGTCGGCGGCGGGCGGGCGGACACGACCGACCAGCCCCGCGACCGCGATGATGGTGGCGATGTAGGGCAGCATCTCGATGAACTCGCTGGGGATCGGGAGGTTCATCAGTTTGATGGACTGGGCCAGGGCCCGGGCGAACCCGAAGAACAGGGCTGTGCCCGCGCCCAGGACGGGATGCCAGCGGCCCATGATCACCGCTGCCAGGGCGATGAAGCCGTTGCCCGCCGTGATGTTGTTGTCCTGGAAGGCGCCGACGAAACCGACCGTGAAATAGGCCCCACCCAGACCCGCGAAGATCCCGCCCAGCAGCACGGACTGGGTCTTGGTGGAGATCACCTTGATCCCGACGGTGTCCGCGGCCCGCGGGTGTTCACCGACGGCCCGGACCCTGAGCCCCCACTTGGTGCGGTAGAGCAGGAACCACACGAGCGGAACCGCCAGCAGGGCCATGAAGGTCAGGGGGCGTTGGGTGAACAGGATCGGACCGATGAACGGGATGTTGCTCAGCGCGGGGATGGCGAACACCGGCATGGGGCTGACCGCGCCGAAGGTCTTGAGGTCACGAGCGACGAGCTGTTGGAAGATGAACCCCGTCAACCCCGTGGCCAGCAGGTTCACGACCACCCCGACGATGACGTGGTCCACCAGGTATTTCAGGGTGAACAGGGCCAGCACGGCCCCCATGAGGAGACCGGCGATGGCGGCCGCCACCAGGGCGGCCAGGAAGGACTGGGTCACGGAGAACATCACGGAGGCCGCGAAGGCCGCCGCCAGGAACTGCCCCTCGATCGCGATGTTCACCACGCCGGCGCGCTCCGAAAGGACACCGGCCAGCACCCCGAACAGCAGCGGGGTCGAATACGCGAGCGTGAGGTTCAGCTGGCTCGTCAGCGTGAACGGGACGGTGGAGGACGATGCGGCCCAGACCATGAAACCCGCGAGGACGCTGAGCCCGGCAACCATTCCCACCGCGATGCGCCAGTTCTTCGGGAACCTGCCGCTCAGGAAACCGGCCCCCGCGGCCAGGGTGAGCAGGGCGAAGAGCAGCAGCACCGGCGGTCCCGGCACCTCGATGGTCGGCAGCTGCACCTCCGCGAAGGCGTCCGACAGGGCGATTTTCCCGGTCGGGTTGGCGGTGAACGCCATCACCAGCAGCAGCACCCCGAGCAGGGCCAGGAGAATCCCCGCCGCTATGCGTGTGGAACGCCCCTCCGGTGATTCGACGACTTCCCTTGCCGGGGCGTCGGCACCCGGAACGATGGTTTCGGTGCTCATGCCTTGGCCTCCTTGCGAGCGGTCCGGGCGGTCCTGCGCCTGCGTTCCTTGAGGAAGGGCAGCAGCCAGATCACGAAGGCGGGCGCCGCTACGAGCAGGACGATCAGGGCCTGGATGAGGTCCACCAGCTGCTTGGGGGTGTTTGCAATCACGACCATGGATGCGCGGCTGGCTTTCAACGCGCCGAACAGCAACCCCGCAAGCACCACACCGATGGGCCGGGAACGCCCGAGCAGGGCCACCGTGATGGCGTCGAACCCGAGGGTCCCGATGATGCTGACCGTCAGCTGTGGTGGATAGCTCGTCAGCATCACGGGGGCGGTGACGATGATCAGGCCCCCGAGACCCGCCAGGCCACCTGCCAGACCCATCGTCACGAAGGTGACCCGTCCCACGGAGGTGCCCGCGGTCGCCGCGGCGTCCGGGTTCAACCCGACCGCCTGCAACCGGAGACCGAGCTTGGTGCGTTCCAGGAGCCACCAGCAGCCCAGGGCCGCCAGCAGGGCCAGGGCGAATCCCAGGTGCAGGCGGGCCCCTGCTATCCGGGGCAGGGTGGCGCTCCACTCCAGAACGGGGGCGATCGGGTTGGCAGCCCCCGGCTGCCGCATGAACGGTTGCTTCAGCAGGTAGGAGAGGATGTTCGCGGCGACGTAGTTCATCATGATCGTGAGGATCACCTCGTGGGCCCCGGTGCGGGCCTTGAGGAGACCGACCAAACCACCCCAGAGGGCCCCCATGAGAACACCCACGAGGAGCACCAACGGAAGATGCAGGAAGACGGGGAGCCCCTTGACGCTGAAACCGAGGTAGGCCCCGACCAGCGCACCCATCACTGCCTGCCCCTGGGCGCCGATGTTGAACAGTCCTGCCCGGAAGGCCAGCGCCACCCCGAGACCGGCCGCTATCAGGGGGGCCGCCTCCGCGGTGGTTTCGGTGAAGGCGGTCCACGACCCGAGGGAACCCACGTACATGGCCTTGAAGGTGAGCACGATCTTGCCGAAGGTGGCCTCCAGGGCGTCGCTGGGCCGGGCCACGAAGTAGGCGTACTTCGCCATGATCTCGGCGTCGGTGACCACCATGATGATCATCGCGACGGCGAAGGCCAGGACCAGGGATGCGGTGCTCACCAATGCGGTGTTGACCCAGGCCGGGCGGCCGCGGGGAACTCTGGTGTTCATGCCTCGTCCTTTTGTTGCGTGATGGCGACGGCGCTCTCGTGGTCGATCCCCGCCATCATGAGCCCCAGCACGTCGCGGGGGGTGTCCGGCGGGACGATACCGACGATGCGTCCCCGGTACATGACCGCGATGCGATCGGCCAGCGACTCCACCTCGTCGAGTTCCGTCGAGATGATGAGCACCGCGGTTCCAACGTCTCGTTCCGCGACGATCCGGTTGTGCAGGAACTCGACCGCGCCCACGTCAACCCCCCTGGTCGGTTGGTTGGCCAACAGCAGCGACAGCGGGCGCGACAGTTCCCGGGCCAGCACCACCTTCTGCTGGTTGCCGCCCGACAGCGACCGGACCGGTTGTACACAGGAATCGGTGCGGATGTCGAACTCCTCAACCAGCCTCGTGGCGTGCTGGTTGATCTGCTTCAGCTTGAGCCTCCCAACCGTGCTGAACCGGTCGAGGTTGTCCAGCACCAGGTTCTGGGCGATCGTGAACTCCCCGATCAGGCCATCCCTGTTCCGGTCCTCCGGCACGTAGCCGAGGCCCGCCCTCAGGGTTTTGGCGGGGCTGCGCCGTGTGACATCGGCGCCATCAAGGGTGATCGTGCCGCCGACCGGGGTCATCGTGCCGAGCAGCGACTCGGCCAGTTCGCTCTGCCCGTTGCCCTGAACCCCCGCTATGACGATGATCTCACCGCCGCGCACCGTCAGGTCGAGATGATCCACGGCCACCGCACCGGATGCGTTGGCCACCGTCAGGTCGGAGATCACCAGGCGGTCGTCCCCGATTGAGGGTTCCTGTTTGGTAACCCTCAACTCGACGGAACGCCCGACCATCATGGCGGCCAGTTCGGCCTCGGTGCTGGTCGGTTCGGCACGCCCGACGACCTCGCCGCGCCGGATGACGGTGATGTCGTCGGCGACCTCCAGCACCTCGCGGAGCTTGTGGGTGATGAAGACGATCGCGCGTCCCTCGTCGCGCAGCGCGCGCATCACCCCCATCAGCTCGCTGATCTCCTGCGGGGTCAGCACCGCCGTCGGCTCGTCGAAGATCAGGTAGCGGGCATCCAACGCCAAGGACTTCAGGATCTCGACCCGCTGCTGGATTCCAACGGGAAGGTCCTCCACGAGCGCATCCGGATCAACCTCCAGGCGGTATCGTTCCGAGAGTTCCCGCACCCGCCGCCTGGCCTGGTCGATGTCGAGGAGCCCCGCGGAACCGGGTTCGTGCCCCAGCACCATGTTCTCCGCGACCGTGAACGGGGGGATCAACATGAAATGCTGATGCACCATGCCGATGCCGGCGGCCATGGCCTGCCGGGGATCCCCCAGCCTCAGTTTCTCCTCCCCCATCCTGATCTCACCCTCGTCGGGGGTCAGCAACCCGAACAGGATGTTCATCAGGGTCGATTTTCCCGCCCCGTTCTCCCCCAGCAGGCAGTGAATGCGGCCCGGAACGACATCGATGCTGATGTTGTTGTTGGCCGTGAGGGAACCGAAACGTTTCGTGATGCCTTCCAGCGACAACACGGGAGCGGCCGGGGACGACGAAGTCACTGTTCCTCCTTCATCAGGCGGACTCACTCTACATTCGCTCATCGGGAAAGGGACACCCGCGGGGTGCCCCTTTCCCGTCTTTCACGCGCTACCTGACCGTGGTCTCGACGGTGATCTTCCCGGAGATGATGTCGGCGCGGATCTGCTCCAGTTCCGACTTGGTCTCGGCCGAAACCTTGGAGTCGAAGTCGTGGAACTCGGAAAGATCGACGCCCTTGTTCTTGAGGGTTCCGACGTATGGATCGGAGGAGAAGGAACCCTCCTTGGCCGCCTTGATGGCGTCGAGGACCGCCACGTCCATGCTCTTCTCGATCGAAGTGATGATCACATCCTTGTACTCGGGCGCGGAGGTGTAGCCATCGGTGTCGACCCAGATGGCGTTCACCTTGCCATTGGTTTCCTTCACCGCGTCCAGCGCACCCAGCCCGGAGGGGCCGGCCACCGGCAGGATGATGTCGGCGCCCTGGGCGATCAGCGTGTTCGCGGTGTTCTTGCCGCCGGCGTTGTCGTCGAACGGGTTGGCACCGCCGATGAACTGGCCGTCCTTGGCGGCGCGATCCCAGCCGAGAACCTGAACGGTCTTGCCCTTGGCCTTGTTGTAGTACTCAACACCCTGGGCGAAGCCATCCATGAAGATCGACACGGTCGGGTACTTGGCCCCACCGAAGGTGCCGACCTTTCCGGTCTGGGTCAGCGAGGCGGCGACATAACCCGCCATGAAAGCGGGCTGGGCGGTGTCGAAGATCAACCCCTTCGCGTTGTCCACGCCCTCGAAGGAATCATTGTCGACGATCGCGAACTTGATGTTCGGATTCTGCTTCGCGGCGGCCTCCGTGGCATTCGCGAGGGCGAATCCCACCGTCACGATGACACCGCACTTGGCATCGATCATGGACTGGACGTTGCGCGCGTATTCGGATTCCTCCTTGGATTCGATCTGCGCGGTTTCGATACCGAGTTGTTCCTTGGCCTGCAGCAGACCCTTGTAGGAGGTCTCGTTGAAGGACTTGTCGTCGAAACCACCGAAGTCGGAAACCATGCAGGCCTTGAAGTCCCCCGAGGCAGCAGTTGCGCCGCCGGTGGCGCTGCTGGCCGGGGCGGAACCGGCCGGGGAGGAGGAGGTCGTCGTCGGCGCCTCGGCGCATGCGGACAGCAGCAGGGAGCTGACGGCGGCGAGGGACGCGAGTTTGAGCAGAGACCTGGTCATTTCGGGCTCCAAACTTCGTGAGGTTTCCTGGCTGTCTCGACCATATCGCGCCCCTCTTCGGGGGATATGACCGCCCACCGAATCGTTATCAGCTCGCAACCTGTTTCACCAGGGCCAGCGCGGAGCGGACCATCTGTTTGGTGGAATCCTGCCAGTTCGGCTCCTGACTACGGTACGGGCCGGTGGCGAGGGAAATGACCACGGCCGCCGCCCGCAACCTCAGTTCCACCGGGTCCACACGCCTGTCGAAGACCGGCACCCAACGGGCCAGCAGGTCCCGCACCTTGGCCTCCTGAACCGGGTTCATGCGCTGGATGGTGGACAGGTGAGCGATCAGACAGGCCAGGTCGTCCGCACGCCTACCGGGACCTATGGTGTCCACGTCGAGGATCCCAACCACACGCCCCGCGGCCACATGCACCTGACCCTCGTGGAAGTCGCCGTGGGTGGGTTCGTTGCCGAGCGGAATCGCCGCCAGCCCGGCCCGGATCCGCCGCACCGCCCATTCGAGATCTCCGCGCACCTCGGGCAGGGCCGAGGAGACGATCTCCGCGTAGTGCTGGACCGCGTCGCTCCACGGCGGGCGTCGTTCCAGCTGCGCGACGCTCGCCGGCATGGAGTCGAGCACCTCGATCAGCTGCTCGGGGGTGCACGGATCACCGGGCTCGAAGATCGCACGCGCCAAGGGTTTGCCCTGGAGCGCATCCAGGATCATCAGCTGGTCGTCGGTGGTGTGCGCGACATGGGGTGCGGGCACCCCCGCGGCGGTCAGCATACGGTGCCTGTAAAGCACGTCATCGAAGAGCTTGGCGCGAATCGCCTTGATGTAGAAGGTGTTTCCGCCCGTGGTGAACCGCACGACGGCTCGTCGTCTGGGCCGGTAACCGATGATCTTCAACTCGAGATCATCCCCCGTGACGGGGTAGGGCAGCAGCCGGGCGTCGTTGACCAGCTCAGCCAGCAGCTCGGGGTAGGCGGCCCGTTTCAGGCCGGGAAGGTCGGGATCGGCCGGGTAGATCCAGACCGCCACCTCGCGGTTGCCGTCGCCGAAAACCTCGGCCCCGCGATCGGTATCGGACAGTTCCCCGCTCCGGGCCGAGACCCCCAGCAGTTCCGTACGCTCCCCGTACGGCCAGGACACCTTCGCCAGATAGGTGGCGGTGGTGGACTGGTTGGGGTTGGCGTCCACATGTTCCAGCGCCCAGCTGAGCAGTTCTCCCCCGGCGTGGCGAACTGCTGCACTGAGCACGGGACCGGCCCCGGGCCCCGTCAACAACCTCGATCCATCATCCATCGCCAACTCCTGAAACCGGACGCGCAGAAATCCAGGAAGCGCGCCGCCCATCCATCTCCTCAACCCTGAACACCCAGGCCGGTGCCGCCGTGTCCTCCTCCGCTGGTTCGCATGGGCAAAGCTCCACGCTCACCTCGTCACCGACAGCGGGCAGGCGCCCGAGCCGGGCCATGACGTATCCCGCGACGGTGTCGTAGGGCCCTTCCGGAATGACGTGCCCGGAAAGCCCCGCGAACTCCTCGATGGTGGTCAGCCCGTCCAACCGCGCCAGAGGATCCATCCTCGCGGGCGATGTGCCGTCCACCACGTCGTACTCGTCCGTGATGTCTCCGATCAGTTCCTCCACCAGATCCTCCAGTGTGACGATCCCCGAGGTGCCGCCGTACTCGTCACGGACGATGGCCATGTGGGCCTTCGCAGCGCGCATCGCGGACAGGGCACGCAGCAGCTTCACCGTTTCCGGGAGGCTCAGCACGGGCCGCACGATGCTGGACAGCTGACCGCCGCGTTCCCCTGCGTCGAGATCCATCAGGTCCCGGACATGGCAGAAACCGATCACCCTGTCCACGGAACCATCCGTGACCGGGTAGCGGGAATGGGGTGCCCCACGCACCTCCTTGTAGGCCAGCTGAATGGGCATGTCGGAAGGAAGGAAATCCACCTCGGTGCGGGGCACCATCACCTCGCGGAGGCTGAGCTGGCCCGCGGCGAAGACCTCGTCGACGATGTTGCGTTCCTCCTGACCCAGGGTCGTCGACCCCGAGACCATCTCCCGCAGTTCCTCGTCACTCACGGCGTCCTTGGACAGCTTCGGGTCGCCACCGAAGACCCGCACCACCGCGTCGGTGGAGACCCCCAGGAACCAGATGACGGGCCGGGCCAGGGCCGCGATACCGGCCACCAACGGGGCCAGCGCCAGCGCGAACCCCTCGGCCCGTTGCATGGCGAGGCGTTTCGCGCTCAACTCCCCGATCACTATGGAGAAATAGGAGATCACGATCGTGATGACCACCAAGGCGAGCGGATCGGCCACCGAAGCGGGCATCCCCCAGCCCACGAAGACGGGGGCGAGCCCCGACGCCAGGGTCACCCCACCGAACGCCGCGGAGAGGAACCCGGAAAGCGTCACGCCGATCTGCACTGCGGACAGGAAACGGTTGGGATCGCTCGTCAGCCGTTCGATGGCCCGTCCTCGTTTGCCCTTGGCCGCGAGCTGCCTGATCTGCGACTCGCGCAGCGTCACCAAGGCCATCTCGGCGGCCGCGAAGGTGCCGCCGATCAGGATGAACAGCGCGATCAGCGCAACGTCAGAGACCGCCGACATCAGCGGAAGATCACCGTCCTGTTCCCGTCCATCAGCACCCGGTGCTCGGCGAACAGGCGCACCGCCTCCGCCAAGGTCTCCGATTCCTGGCCCCTCCCCTTGCTGACCAGTTTGCTGACCCCCATGGTGTGGTCCACCCTGACCACGTTCTGTTCGATGATCGGTCCCTCGTCGAGGTCGCTGGTGACGAAATGGGCGGTGGCGCCGATCAGTTTCACCCCACGGACGTGGGCCTGCCGGTAGGGGTTGGCCCCCTTGAAACCCGGAAGGAAGGAGTGGTGGATGTTGATTGCGCGCCCGGCCAGGTGATCACACAACTCGGGGCTGAGGATCTGCATGTAACGGGCCAGGACCACCAGGTCCACCTTCCGCTCCTCGATCACGCGCCGGAGCTCGGCCTCGAAGTCGGGTTTGGTCTCGGGCACGACCGCCCGGTGCGTGAACGGAACCCCGTAGAAATCGGCCAGCGACCCCAGGACGTCGTGATTTGCCATGACGCCGACGACATCGATGGGCAGGGTTCCCGCGCGCCAACGGAACAGGAGTTCGTTGAGGCAGTGTCCCTCCTTGGAGGCCAGCAGCAGGGTGCGGGTCGGGCGTTGTGTCCCGTAGATGTTGAACTCCGCGTCGAAACCCTCCGCCACGGGACGCAGGGCGCACATCAATTCGTCACGCGTGGGCCCGACCAGGGCGATGCGGGTGAAGAATCGTCCCGTGTCGGCGGAGGCGAATTGCTGGCATTCGGTGATGTTGCCACCCAGGGAAACGACGACTCCGGTGAGGGCGTGCACGATGCCAGGACCGTCCGGGCATCGCAACGTCATGACGAGGTCCTGCATGAGCCCCAGCGTAGGCCATGCGCGACGCGCATTCCGCTCTCAACCGTTGAGGAAGCACTGACTTGGCGACGAGAACACCGGGCCTGGCACGCCCTCGGGCCATGGAACCCTGCGCGACTCCGGAACGGCCCCGCCGCTGTGATCCATCCGCGAGGTCCCCTCCAGGCACCTCGACCACCCGGACGCGGATCCTGACGGGGAACGTCTTCACCCGGAATCGCGCTGCTCACCACCACCGGGACCGGTCTGCCCGGCGCCCGCACACGAAACAGCACCCCGGCCGGGAAAACCCCGGAGGCGCGAAGTCCCGGCCAATTGCTCAGTAGGATCCCGACCAATTGCTCAATAGAACCTCGGCCAATGGTTCAATAGGGTCATGGAATACGTGCGCCGGGTCGTGGACGACGACCTTGATGAGCTGCTGCCACACCTGCCGGCCGTGGTCCTCGAGGGGGCCAAGGGAGTGGGGAAGACATCGACGGCGCAGCAACGTGCGGCCACTGTGTTGCGCCTCCTGGACCCGGGACAGCGCCAGACCATCGCCGCCGATCCCACGGTCATCCGTCACCTGCCAAAACCGCTGCTGCTCGACGAATGGCAGCTGGAACCCGCCCTCTGGAATCATGTCCGCGAGGCCGTGGACGAGGATCCTTCGGGAAATCAGTTCCTCCTGACGGGCTCCGCCGGACCCACCAGGGGCATCCGCATGCACTCCGGAGCAGGGCGGGTGGTCCGCATGGTGCTGCGCCCCATGATCCTGAGTGAGCGGCACCGGATTTCACCGACCGTATCTCTCAAGGACCTGTTGAGGGGAGATGCGGTGATTGAGGGGCGAACCAGCCTGAGCCTGAGCGATTACGTCGATGAGATTCTCTGCTCCGGTTTCCCCGCATTTCAGGGATTGCCGGAACGGGCCGTTCGGATACAACTGGAGAGCTACCTGGCCCGTGCCGTGGATCACGACCTGCCGGAAGGCGGATTCCTGGTCCGGCGACCTGCCGCCCTGCGTGCCTGGCTCACCGCTTACGCCGCAGCGACGTCAACCACCACCAGCTATTCACGAATTCTCGATGCAGCGACCCCCGGGGAGGACGAAAAGCCTTCTCGCAACACTGTCACCAGTTATCGCGAGGCCTTGGAACGTCTGTTCCTGCTGGATCCGGTCCCGGCCTGGGTGCCGAGCCTTTCTCCCTTGAAACGACTGGTGGCAGCTCCAAAACATCATCTGGTCGACCCCGCTTTGGCCGCGCATCTGATCGGCGCCACCAAGGATTCCCTGTTGTACGGACCGGAAAGCACCTTTCTGGGGGCGCTGTTCGAATCACTTGCGACGCTCTGCGTCCGCGTGATGGCACAGAGCGCAGAAGCCACCACAGGTCATCTGCGCACGAAAGGCGGTGAACACGAGATCGACCTGATGGTCGAGGGACGTGACCGTCGCGTCGTGGGGGTAGAGGTGAAACTCGCTTCCATCATCACCGACAGGGATGTCCGCCACCTCCACTGGCTGAAACAGGAACTCGGGGAACGCGTGACCGACCTCGTCGTCCTGACCACGGGACCCCACGCCTTCCGCCGGGCCGACGGCATTGCGGTGGTTCCGCTGGGGCTCCTGGCTCCCTGAGGGAGCCGTTTCGGTGCCATCCATGCCCCGGCGGTGGCGCAGTTCTCGCCGGTTATTGGCTGACGAACGAAGCCGCGGCTTCAAGTGGTGTGAATGACCAGTCCCGGTTTCGCGGCGTTCCCTGCCGGGGCCGGCTAACCCAGAACCGCAAAGCCGGTCTGGTTGCACAGCACCAGATGTCCCGACAGCGCCATCACTTCCTCGTAACCGGGGTACCACCCCTGCCACAGATGCTGCCCCGTCCCGGGTTTGATGGCCGCCGCGTACAGACCTGATTCCCCAGTGCCCCGGTCGGCGACCACGAGCCTTCCATCAGCGGTGAGCATGATGACTGCCTTTGGAGAGGCCTCGCCATGATCAACGAATTCGGGGCGTCCGGCCGTCACATCCAACACGGCGGTTTGCAGCTTCTCATTGGTCCTGACCACGATGACCTTTCCGTCGATCTCCGCCAGCTCGCTCCCCTCACCCCAGATTTCCTGCCACTGATGCTCGCCGCTGCCCAGGTCAACCCGCCGCACCAGGCCCTTTCCTCCCAAGATCACGGAACCGGCGATGTGATGGGCCCAATCGACTTTTCCCCACTCGCGGGACCAGAGTTTCTTTCCAGCACCGTCCAGCAGAGTGTAGGAACCTCCCTCATCGATGACGAGCTTCTTCTCACCGATCCGCAGGAACCTCGAACCGGCGGGAAGCCAGTCAGCCGAGCTGCCGTCCGAGAGCGAAACCGAGACCGCACACAGGCCCTCCTGCCCGAGCCTGTTGAACTCACAGAACTCGGCTCGCCCTTCCCGCTCCAGCACCCGCGAGTTCATCGCCAGTTGCCCGGCGTTCAAGGTTCCGGTCCACTGCGGGGAGGTCGCCGCCAGCGATTCGAAACGGGACAGTCCATAGCCACCGCTGATGTGGCTCCCGGCCACGTAGAGGGCGCCGGATTCGGCCTCCAGAACGGCTCCGTGGCGTTCCAGATCGGCACGTCCCAGCAAAGCACCGTCCTTGACGTCCCGGATCTGTTGCTCGGCCCTACTCCTCGTCAGAGGAACGGTCACGGGAAAGTGTCCGGCCGGGACGGTGTCCTCGTAGTACTCCTTCTGCAGGATGAAGCCGGAGCCGTCCGATCCCTCCACCGGGATCCGCCACTTCCCGCTGCCGTCCTCCCAGGCGTGCAGGGACAATCCGGCTTCAACACCACCGGCATTGCTGATGAGGAGCCCCTCCGGTACACCCGCAAGGGTGGTTGAGTGGTCATCGAGATTCCCGGGCCCCTGCCAGAGGATCTTCGCCTCGGTGAGATACGCCGAGGCGGGCACTTTCGCTCTCACCCCCGTCGTCTCCGATGGCACCGGGCTGGGTTCGGGCGCGGACTGGCTCGAGGAGGCACCGTTCTCACCACCCGGCGGCCAGCATCCCGCAAGCATCGCCATCGACAGCGCGCAAACAACTCCCAGCATGCGGTAATTCACGGAGCTTCTCATCCGGCTCTCCCTTGATCCGATCTGCTCTCTCCCTATCACAGAAAGGGCATCACCGAGCCCGGAAAACCAAAACCAGTCCCCTTTACGAACTAACCCGGTTTCGGGTGATCCCGGTTCCGGGGACCTGCGACAGGCGCCTCCGGTCACAGGTCCCCGGAGGCTCACGGCACGGTTTCCAAACGGTCCGTCCGCTGACACGAGCGGGGCGGCTCAACCGGCCTGCTACAGGGAGTCTGCTACTTCCCGGTTCCTGGAAGGGCGAAGGCGTGGACATCCATCACCCTTCCGCGGTCACGGCCCTCTTCGCCCCGGTGCCGGAGATGCCCGCCCTCACCTCGCCGCATCCAGCAGCGCCGGCACGTCCAGGTTCTCCTCGCAGGCATCCGCGAGTCTTTCGATCATGGCCTCCCGTTGCTCGGCGTAGCCGGGGGCCCCCTCGCTGGGCCGCCAGTCGCTGCCGGTCAGCCGCGCGATCTCCTCGAGAAAGACCCGGCGGAAACCGTCTGATTCGAAAGCCCCGTGCCACATGGTCCCGAAGTTCGCGCCAACCTGCTGGCCCTCGCAGAACTCCTCCCCACCGGAGGCATGGACCCGGCCGTGGTGGATGGTGTAGCCCTCCACCGGTTCTCCCCGCCAGGTTCCGGACGGCCTGCCGAGCACCTTCGCATCGCCGAAACGCACCTCGCCGGGAAGCAGCCCCAGGCCGGGCACTTCACCGTCACCGGATTCGAGGTCGTCGAGGATGCGGTCGGTGAGCATCTGGTAGCCGCCGCAGATACCGAGCACGGGCCGCTGCTGCCGGGCCCGGTTCCGGATCGCCTCCGCCAGGCCCTTCTCCCTGAGCCAGGCCAGGTCCGTTACGGTGGACCGCGACCCGGGCAGCACCACGAGATCGGCCCGGGTGACCTGATCGGGTGATGCGGTGACGACCACCTGGACGCCCGGTTCAGCGGCGAGCGCATCCACGTCGGTGGCGTTCGAGGTGCGGGGGAAATGCACGACGGCCACGTGAAGCACCCCGGTGCCCGGACGCAGCGCCCGCGACCCGATGGTCAGGGCGTCCTCCCCGTCCAGCCACACATCCGCCAGCCAGGGAAGCACCCCGTAGTTCCTGAGACCGGTGCGCCGGGTCAGTTCCTCCAGCCCCGGATCGAGCACCGCCTGGTCGCCGCGGAACTTGTTGATCAGGTACCCCGCCAGCCTTCCCCGGTCCTGTTCGGAGACGATGCCGTGGGTGCCGAAGATCGCCGCCAGGGCTCCCCCGCGGTCGATGTCGGCGGCCAGCACCACGGGCAGCCCGAAACGTTCCGCCAGACCGAAGTTGACGTAGTCGCCCCGCCGCAGGTTGATCTCGGCGGGCGACCCGGCTCCTTCGCACAGCACCAGGTCGTGGCCGGCGGCGAGTTCCTCGTAGGCGTCGAAGGCTGCCTCGGCCAGGTGTTTGCGTCCGCTGGCGTACTCCCCCGCCCCGAGCTCCCCCGCGGGGCGGCCACGGAGCACGACGAAGCTGCGCCGGTCGCTGCCCGGTTTCAGCAGCACGGGGTTCAGCAGGCTGCTCGGCTCCACCCCGGCGGCCTGCGCCTGCAGGTACTGGGCCCGTCCGATCTCGGTGCCATCCGAGCAGACCATCGAGTTGTTGGACATGTTCTGCGACTTGAACGGGGCCACCCTGATCCCGCGGCGCCGGAACGCGCGCGCCAGGCCCGTCACGATCAACGACTTGCCCGCATCCGATGCGGTCCCCGCGATCAACAACCCGGTCATTTCCTTCCACCTCCGAACACGATCAACGCCCCGGCCAGCAACCCCGTGGCGGCGGCGGTGACGGCCGTCACCAGTTTCGCGGCACGACGCACCTGCGGTCCCGTGGGGCGGGGGCCGTCGCCGAGGGTGGAGCGGGACTCCACCCGGTCGCCGTAGCGGTTCTCCCCGCCCAGCCGCACCCCGAGGGCACCGGCCCACGCGGATTCGCACCAGCCGCCGTTCGGGCTGGGATGTCTGGCACCGTCGCGTCGCATGATCTGCCAGGCCCGGGGGGCATCTCCCCCGACCAGCGGGGCGCACACGCACGCCAGGGCCCCGGTGAGCCGCGCCGGCACCCAGGCCGCTGCGTCATCGGTGCGTGCCGACGCCGTGCCGAACCGTCCGTAGCGCTGGTTGCGGTGGCCGACCATGGCGTCGAGGGTGTTGAGGGCGCGGTGGGTCAGGATTCCGGGCACCCCCGCGAGAGCCCCCCAGAAGATCGTGCACACCCCGGCGTCGTTGGTGTTCTCCGCCATCGACTCGACGGTGGCGCGTCCCAACCCCTCGGCGTCGAGACAACGCGGGTCGCGGCCGCAGAGGTTCGGCAGCTGTTCCCGGGCCGCGTCGAGGTCGCCGCCCTCGAGGCGGTCGGCCATGATCCTCCCCTCGTCGGCGAGCCGTCTGGCACCGAGCGCCGCCCAGGTCGCGGCGGCGGTGGCCGCGACCCGCACCCAGCCGTGCCGGGCGGAAACCCGTTCCACCAGCATCCCGCCCACCAGCACGGGGGCGACGGTGAGCGCGGTGAAAACCGCCCCCGCGGCCTGGCTGTCGGCGTGGGTGGTTTTCTCCACCCGGGTGGCCCAGGAACCGAACCAGGCCACCGGATGGTGCTTCTGCGGGTCTGCGAACACCTGGTCCGCCACCATCCCGATGACGAGCCCCAGGCCGCGGTGTCTCAGTGTCATGCCACTCCGATCAGCTTCACGGTGAGCGCGATCCCCAGCCAGACGGCCAGCTGGGTCAGTTCGATCAGCGAACCGTAGCAGTCGCCGTTCAGGCGCCCCAGGCGCCGCAGGAGGTGCCGCTGCCAGCAGGCCGCGAACAACCAGGCGGCCACGACCACAGCCACCCAGCAGGCCGCCGCCGGCCAGCCCAGCGACCACCAGGTCGCCGCGCCACCCACCACCAGCACCGCCACCCGGCTGACCCACAGCCCGGCCGCCCCGACCTTGCCCGCCACCAGGGAGGACAACGTGCCCGGGGCCGGTTCCTCACCCCGGCCCGGTAGCGTGGCGGCCAGCGGAACCACCCGTCCCGCGGCCATACCGAGGGCCATCAGCAGCGGCCAGGTGCCGGGAGGTGCGACGCCGAGGGAGGCCACCTCCAGCAGCAGCACCACCAGCAGCGAGGCCACCCCCATCGGGCCGATGTCGGACTGTTTCATGATCGCCCGCGCCTGCTCCGCGGGTTTCCGGGAACCCAGCGCATCCGCGACGTCCGCGGTGCCGTCCAGATGCATGGCACCGGTGATGTAGGCCACCGCCCCGACGGCAAGCGCGGCCCCCAGGAACCACGACCCGGAGGCGGCCGCGGCCCCCCAGCCCAACAGGCCTGCGACAGCTCCGAGCACCGCCCCCAACCAGGGAAAGGCGACAAGCCCGTCGGGAAAGTCGCGATCGGCCCAGTCGTGTTTGCGCACCGGCAGCCATGTGTACATGGCGACTGCGCTGTGGAAGGCGCGCAATGGACGCATCAGGCCCCCTTGACCGGCACTGGAATGCCTGCCACGCACAGCCAGACCCGGTCGACGAGCGCTGCGACCCGCATGTTGAGGCGCCCCAGCTGGTCGGTGAACAACCTGCCGGAGCTGGTGGCCGGAACCACCCCGAGCCCCACCTCGTTGCTGACGAACACCACCGGCCGGCGGGTGGCGCGCAGCGCGGCCAGGAACTCCTCCAGCCGGTTCTCCAGAAGTCCCAGCGCCTCCGGGTCCCGATCCCAGCAGCCGTCGTCGAGCAGCCTCGTCAGCCACACCCCCAGGCAGTCGACCAGCATGGGGGTGGCGTCGTCGCGGCGAAGCTCGGTGGCCAGGTCGATGGTCTCGACCGTCTCCCAGTGGGAGGGGCGGCGGGCCCGGTGGATCCGGAGCCGCTCCACCCATTCGGGATCGTCGGGGCGCACCTCGGAGGTGGCCACGTAGGAAACCCCGGGTTCGTCGGAGAGCAGTGACTCCGCGAAGGTCGATTTCCCGGAACGGGTCCCGCCCAGGATCAGCGCGGAGCCCTTCACGCCTTCGATACTCCCTGTCCGCTGAAGGTGCCCATCTCGTTCATGATGAGAGCGGCGGCCCGGACCAGCGGCAACGCCAGGGCACCGCCGGAACCCTCACCGAGCCGCAGGCCGAGGTCGACCAGCCCGCGCAGCCCGAGGGCCTCGTGGGCCGCGGTGATGGCGGGTTCCACACCGGCGTGCCCGGCGATCAGGTAGCCGACGACATCCGGGCAGTTGGCGCGGGCGACGAGGGCCGCGGAGCAGGAAACCACCCCGTCGAGGACCACGGGGACGCGCCTGGCCGCGGCGGCCAGCATGAACCCGGTCATGGCGGCGTGTTCGAAACCACCGACGGCGGCCAACGCACCGACCGCGTCTCCCGCGGCGACCAACCCCGCGACCCCGCCTACCTCGAGCCCTTTCTCAATCACCGCCACCTTGTGGGCGAGCATCTCGTCATCGGCCCCGGTACCCCTGCCCGTGACCTCTGCCACGGCCTTCCCGGTGAACGCGGCCGTCAGGGCCGCGGCGGGCGTGGTGTTGGCGAGCCCGACCTCACCGGGCACCAACACGTCGGCCCCGGCGTCGATGGCGGCGTTGGCGGCCTCGATGCCGACGCCGATCGCATCCAGGGCCTGTTCCACGGTCATCGCGGGCCCTTGGGTGAAGTCGGCGGTACCGGCCGCAATGCGGCGGTCCACGGTACCCTCCGCGTGCTGCAGCAAACCGACGTCGAACACCTCGGTTCCGGCCCCGAAGGCCCGGGAGATCACACTCACCCCGGCGAACCCGATGGCGATCCCGGTGGCCATCTGGACGCTGACCTCCTGGGGCCAGGGGGTGACCCCCTGCGCGTAGACCCCGTGGTCGGCGGCGAAGACAACCACCTTCGGATGTGAGGGCACCGGAGGGGGGCACTGGGCGGCGATTCCACACAGCCGCACCCCGATGGCCTCGAGTTCCCCGAGGGAACCGGGGGGTTTGGTCAGGTCGTCCTGCCGGGCGCGGCCCTCCTGGAGCCAGGCGTCCTCGACGGGGACGATGCGGGCAGCGAGCTCGGACAGCTCGGCTGGGGTGAGGGCCATGTGGTCACGTCCTTAGCTTGATTGCCGATGTTGCCGGCCGGTCCGGGTCGTCGAGAACCGGCCGGAGCGCACCGCCGAGGCTAGCATCCCCACTCAGAACAGCTTGATGGGACTGATGATGTCGGCCAGGATCAGCACCACGCCACCGATCAGCAGGAATCCACCGACCAGGTAGGCCACCGGCAGCATCTTCGCGGTGTCCACGGGCCCGGGGTCGCTCTTGCCGCGCAGCCGCGCCAGACCCCGCCGCAGGGCCTCGTAGAGCGCCCCTGCGATGTGGCCGCCGTCGAGGGGAAGCAGCGGTACCAGGTTCAGCAACGCCACGAACAGGTTGACGCTGCCGAGCAACGACAACCAGGAGGCCGCGCGGTCCTGGATCGGCACCGAGTCCGCCACCGCGATCTCCCCCGCGACACGGCTGGCACCGACCACGGAGATCGGACTGTTGATGTCGCGCTCGGTACCGGCCACGAGCCCGGCCCCGACGTTCCACACCCGCACCGGGAAGGATGCCAGGGCCACCAGGGACATTCTCGTGATGTTCCACATCTGACCCGCCGTTTCGATCACGCCGCCCCGGACCAGTTCCCGGCCGGGCGAGACACCGAGGAAACCGGCCTCCACCTTGGAGGTCGGGTCGAGTTTGTCGGGCACCGACTGGATGATGGTGTTCACGGTGGGAAGCTCAATGGTCCTCCCACCGCGTTCGACCGTGAGCGTGGCGGCGCCGTCACGGTTCGCGCGGATCAGTTCGGTCAGTTCGTCCCAGCTGCCGACCTTGTGGCCGTTGAAGGCAACCACCTTGTCCCCCACCATGACGCCCGCCTGTTTCGCGGGGGTCTGGGGATCGCCTTCCTGGCAGGTGGCGGGAGTGCGGCCGGCGGGGATGACGCAGTCGTTGACCACCGTGACGTTCAGCGTCGACTGCCAGGTGCCGTGGAAGAGGTTGACTCCCAGGAAGATCAGGAAGGCCAGCAGGAGGTTCATGGCGGGCCCGCCGAGCATGACTATGACCTTCTGCCACACCGGTTTCTGGTGGAACAGCCGCCCATCATCGGCGGGGGTGATCTCCTCGTACTCGTACCTGCGGGCCTGGTCGGCCAGCCGGGTGACCCAGCCCTTGGGCTTGTCGGACTGCTTCTCGGGCGGGTACATCCCGATCAACCGGACGTAGCCGCCGAGCGGGAACAGCTTGAACCCGTACTCGGTCTCACCCCGTTTCCGGGACCAGATGGTTCGGCCGAATCCGACGAAGTACTGGGTCACCTTGACCCCGAAAATCTTGGCCGGCACGAGGTGTCCGATCTCGTGCAGGGCGATGGAGGCCATGATCAGGGCGAAGAACAGCAGCGCCAGGCCGATCAGTACGAGGGTGTTCAAGAAAGTTCCTCCACGAGTTCACGGGCGCGTTCGCGGGTCGCGGTGTCCGCGGCCAGCACCGCTTCCAGGGTCAGTTCGGCATCCGGGACGTGCCCGGATTCGAGGTGTTCCTCCAGGCACCGGGAGATCAGGTCCGTGATCGCCAAGAACCCGATCCTGTGGCCGCAGAAGGCGTCCACCAGCACCTCGTTGGCCGCGTTGTAGACGGCCGGGGCCGTGCCTGCGGCCTTTCCCGCACGACGGGCCAGCTCGACGGCCGGGAAGGCCGCGTCGTCGAGGGGTTCGAAGGTCCAGCTCGCAGGCCTTGTCCAGTCGCAGGGAACCGCGGCCCCCGGAAGCCGGTCGGGCCAGGTCAGGGCCAACCCGATGGGCAGTCGCATGTCCGGTGGCGAGGCCTGCGCCAGGGTGGACCCGTCGGTGAACTCCACCATGGAGTGGACCACCGACTGGGGATGCACCGTCACGACGATGTCGTCGAGGCCGACCCCGTAGAGCAGAGCGGCCTCGATCAGTTCGAGCCCCTTGTTGACCAGGGTGGATGAGTTGATGGTGATGACCCGGCCCATTTTCCAGGTGGGATGGGCCATGGCCTCCTCGGGCGTCACGTCCGCGAGTTCCTCGCGGCCGCGGCCCCGGAACGGCCCCCCGGAGGCGGTCAGGATGAGCCGGGCCACCTCTTGGCGGCGTCCCCCGCGCAGGGCCTGGGCGAAGGCGGAGTGTTCGGAGTCGACGGCCACCAGCTGCCCCGGGGCCGCCAGATCGGTGACCAGCCTCCCGCCGATCACGAGGGATTCCTTGTTCGCCAGGGCCAGGGTTCGGCCTGCTCCCAGTGCCGCGAGGGTGGGTTCCAGACCGGCCGCACCCGTGATGGCGTTCAGCACCACGTCGCAGTCCAGTCCCGCCAGTTCGGTCGCGGCCCCGGGACCTGTCAACAGGCAGGGTGTCTCGACCCCGCGAACGGCGAGCTCGCGTTCCAGGTCAGCTGCTCGCTCCGGCCGGGCCAGGGCAACGTGCGAGGGCCGGAACTGCGCCACCTGCCCGGCCAGCAGGTCGATGTTGCCACCCGAGGCCGCCAACGCCACCACATCGAACCGGTCGGGCCGGGAGCCGATCACGTCCAGTGTCTGGGTGCCTATGGAGCCGGTGGAACCGAGCAGGACAATTCTTCGCACCAGGACAGTGTGTCACGATGCCAAAACGGTGTCCCGGAACGGCTTCGCCGGGCCGCGCACCCCACGGGTGGCGGGCCCGGCGAGGTCGTGTTGTCTCAGACGAGCCCGAACGCCTGCATGGCGTTCGCGACCTTGATGAAACCGGTGATGTTGGCGCCGACGACGTAGTCACCGGGGACGCCGTACTCCTCGGCGGTGGCGGCGCACATGTCGTGGATGTTTCGCATGATGCCGATCAGGCGTTCCTCGGTGTACTCGAAGCTCCACGAGTCGCGCATGGCGTTCTGCTGCATCTCCAGCCCCGAGGTGGCCACACCGCCGGCGTTCGCCGCCTTGCCCGGGGCGAACATCACCCCGGCGTCCTGGAAGGTGCGGATGCCTTCGGGGGTGGTGGGCATGTTGGCGCCCTCGACCACGACCTTGACGCCGTTGCGGATCAGGGTGGCGGAGTGTTCCCCGTTCAGCTCGTTCTGGGTGGCGCACGGCAGGGCGACATCCACCGCCACGTCCCAGATCGAACCGGTCCTGCCCGGTTCGGCACCGTCACGGCGGAAGGCGTAGTCGGCGATGCGGCCGCGTTCCACCTCCTTGACCTGCTTCAGCAGTCCGACGTCGATGCCCGCCTCGTCCACGACATAGCCGGAGGAGTCGGAGCAGGCGACGACCTTCCCGCCGAGCTGCTGAACCTTCTCGATGGCGTAGGTGGCAACGTTCCCGGAACCCGAGACCGCGACGCGTTTGCCGTCGAAGGTGTCGCCGCGGGTTTTCAGCATTTCTTGTGTGAAAGCCACGACGCCGTAGCCGGTTGCCTCGGTGCGAACCAGCGAGCCGCCCCAGTCGAGGCCCTTGCCGGTCAGCACACCGGACTCGTAGCGGTTGGTGATCCGCTTGTACTGGCCGAACATGTAACCGATCTCGCGGCCGCCGACGCCGATGTCCCCGGCGGGCACGTCGGTGTACTCACCCAGGTGTCGGTACAGCTCGGTCATGAAGGACTGGCAGAAACGCATCACCTCGGCATCGGACCTGCCGTGCGGGTTGAAATCGGAGCCACCCTTGCCGCCGCCGATGGGCAGACCGGTCAGGGAGTTCTTGAAGATCTGCTCGAATCCCAAGAATTTGATGATGCCCAGGTAAACCGAGGGATGGAACCGCAGGCCACCCTTGTAGGGGCCGAGAGCCGAGTTGAACTCGACGCGGAAACCGCGGTTGACCTGCACCGTTCCCCGGTCGTCCACCCAGGGGACACGGAAGATGATCTGGCGTTCGGGCTCGCAGATGCGCTCCAGGATCTTGTCCTCGAGGTAGTCCGGGTTCTTCTTGACGACGGGCTCGAGGCTCTCGAAGACCTCCCGGACGGCCTGGTGGAACTCGGCCTCGCCGGGGTTACGGGCAACCACGGACTCGAAGATGGACTGCAACTGCTGATCCATTCGGACTCCTAGTTAGTTGGTTTCAGCTTCTGACCTGCGGAAGCCTAGCCACGGTTTGTGAACAATGCGTTTCAGCCCGGAAACCATCTCAAACCCCCGTGGTCTCGCGGGCCGCGAGCTGTCCGCAGGCCCCGTCGATCTCGGAACCACGGGTGTCGCGCAGGGTCACGGGCACCCCGCGTCTTTCGAGCGTGGCGATGAAGGCCGCCTCGTCCTCCGGGCGGGAGGCCGTCCACCGCGACCCCGGGGTCGGGTTGAGGGGGATCAGGTTGACGTGCACCCACCCCCAGTCGCCGCGCCGTTTCAGGACATCGGCCAACAGGTTCGCCCGGGCGACGGAGTCGTTGATGTCACGCATCAGGGCGTACTCGATGCTGACGCGGCGTCTGGTGACCCGGGCGTATTCCCAGGCGGCGTCGACCACCTCGGCGACACTCCACCGGTTGTTCACCGGGACGATCTCGTTGCGCAGCTCGTCATCGGGGGCGTGCAGGGAGACCGCGAGGGTCACGGGAAGCCCCTCCTCCGCGAGGCGCCCGATCTGCGGCACCAGGCCGACGGTGGAGACGGTGACCCCCCGGGCGCTCATCCCGAAACCCTTGGGTACGGGGGCGATCATGGTGCGGATGGTTCCCAGCACCGCCTTGTAGTTGGCCAGCGGCTCCCCCATCCCCATGAAGACGATGTTGTTGAGCCGGCCGGTGGCCCCCGGCACCTCGCCGGCGGCCAGCATCCGGTTGGCCGCGAAGGCCTGGATGGTTATCTCGGCCCGCGACAGGTTGCGTTTCAGCCCGCCCTGACCGGTGGCGCAGAAGGGACACGCCATTCCGCAGCCCGCCTGGGAGCTGATGCACAGGGTGGAGCGGTTCGGGTAACGCATGAGCACGGATTCCAGGAGGGAACCGTCGTGCAGCCGCCACAGGGTCTTGACGGTGCGTCCCCGGTCGGCGGTGAGCCTGCGCACCTGGGTGAGCAGGGGCGGGAAGAGCTGCTCGGCCAGGTCCCCCCGGATCGCCGCGGGCAGGTCCGTCCAGGTCGTGACCTCCTCGCTGAGGCCGTCGAAGACGTGGCGGGAGATCTGGTCGGCCCGGAAAGCTGGCAGACCGAAGGACTCCATGGCGGCACGCTGTTCGGGCACGTCGAGGTCGAGCCAGTGCTTCGGGGCCCTGCCGCGGGCGGGCGCGTCGAAGACCAGCGGAAGGTGTTTCGGCACGTCAGCCCCCCATGCCCAGGTTCAGGACGAGCCAGCCCATCGGCATCGCCACCAGCATCGAGTCCAGGCGATCCATGAAGCCACCGTGTCCGGGCAGGAGATTGGACATGTCCTTCAGCCCTGCGTCCCGTTTGATCAGGGATTCGACGAGATCACCCAGCGTCGCGGCGGGTGCGATGCACAATCCCAGGACCAGGCCCAGCTCCCAGGACGCGCCCAGGCACCAGAGAGCCGCCGCCATCCCGATGAGCGCGGAGGTGACGATGGAACCCGCGAGCCCCTCCCAGGTCTTGGATGGCGAGATGTGCGGCGCCATCTTGTGTTTTCCCAGCAGGCTGCCGACGGCATAGGCACCGGTGTCGGAGGCCACCACGCAGGCCATCACCGCGATGATCCGCCGGGTGCCGCCGGGTTCGGCCATCATCAACGGGATGAAGACCCCCATCAACGGGATGTAGGCGATTATCAACGCGCTGGCGGCGATGTCGCGGATGAAACCCTCCCGGGCCAGCAGCAACCGCGCCACCAGGCAGGCGACCACCGTCCCGCAGACACAGATCACGGCAAAGGTGGTCGGCGGCAGCCCCAGGTTCCACCGGAACATCGCATAGGCTCCGAGGACGCTCACCAAGGTGCCCGCGACTATGGTCTTCACCTGCGCGTGCATGCCCTTGCGCAGCAGCGCCCGGTGAATTTCGACGACCGCCAGGCTCAAGGAGACGGCGGAGATCAGGACGAAGAGCCAGGGAGCCCACAGCAACCCGACGGCCAGCGCCGCCAGGAGGGCGAGTCCGACGCCGATGGCCATCGGGAGATCCCGGCCGGCCTTCGGCGTCGGCGCTGCCTGGGCTGGCTCCTGGTTGGGCATCAGACCTCGCTGAGTTCGGCTTCCTTGTTCTTGAGCAGTTCGTCGATCGCCTCCACGTATTTCTTGGTGGTGACGTCCATGGCCTTCTCGGCACGAACCAGCTCGTCCTCGCTGATCTCGGATTTCTTCTCAAGCTTCTTCAACGCGTCGATGGAGTGGCGGCGGATGTTGCGCACGGCGATGCGGGCCTCCTCCGCCTTGGCCCTGGCGAGCTTGATGTACTCCTTGCGGCGTTCCTCCGTGAGCTGAGGCATGACAACCCGGATGGAGTTCCCGTCGTTGCTCGGGTTGACCCCGAGGTCGGCCTCCCGGATGGCCTTCTCGATGGCCGCGATTGCGCTGCGATCGAAGGGGGTGATCAGCATGGTTCGGGGATCGGGTGAGTTGAACGTCGCAAGCTGCTGCAGCGGTGTCGGCGCCCCGTAGTAGTCCGCGTTGAGCCGACTGAACATGACGGGGTGGGCACGGCCCGTGCGAACGGTCGACAGCTCCTCTCGGGCGTGGTCCACCGCCTGCTGCATCCTGGACTGGGTTTCCTTCTCGACGTCGGCGATCATTGCCGCTCTCCTTTGCCTATGTGGGTTGTCAGCGGGAAACGAACGTCCCGATGGGTTCGCCCTGCACGACGCGACCGATGTTGCCCCGCTCGGACAGGTTGAAGAAGATGATGTTGAGGGCGTTGTCGCGGGCCAGCGCGATGGCGGTGGCGTCCGCGACCTTGAGGTCCCGGGACAGGAACTCGTCGTGGGTCAGGCGCTCGTAGCGTCTCGCCGCCGGGTTGGTGCGTGGATCCGAGTCGTAGACCCCGTCCACTCCCTGCTTGCCCATGAGCAGCACCTCGGCACCGATCTCAAGTGCGCGCTGGGCGGCGACGGTGTCGGTGGAGAAGTAGGGCATTCCCGAACCCGCCCCGAAGATGACCAGCCGGCCCTTCTCGAGGTGGCGTTCCGCGCGGCGCGGGATGTAGGGCTCGGCCACCTGCGCCATGTTGATGGCCGACTGGACGCGGGTGTGGACTCCCTCCTTCTCCAGGAAGTCCTGCAGGGCGATGGCGTTCATGACGGTGCCGAGCATGCCCATGTAGTCGGCCCGGTCCCGGGCCATGCCGTTGTTGCTCAGCTCGGCGCCACGAAAGTAGTTGCCGCCACCCACCACCACGGCCACCTGGGTGCCCTGGGAGACCACCGCGGCTATCTCCTTGGCGATGCCGGATATGACGACGGGATCGACCCCCAGTTTCCCACCACCGAAAACCTCTCCCGAGAGTTTCAGCAGCACGCGCTGATACGGCTTGTTCATGGGGTCTGCCTTCCTGATGGGTGACGCGTCACGGCACACAATATCGTCCCAAGCGAAACGAGCGCGCCCCCGAGGGGACACGCTCGTTTCACCAGCATCGGATCAGGCACCCACGGCCAGGCGTGCGAAGCGCTTGATCTCGACCCCGGCGGCCTTCAGGATGTCGCCGACGGTCTTCTTGTCCTCCCAGACCGCGGGCTGGTCCAGCAGCACGACGTCCTTGTAGAACCCACCGAGACGACCCTCGACGATGCGCGGGATCGCGCCCTCGGGTTTGCCCTCCTCGCGGGCGGTGGCCTCGGCGATGCGGCGTTCGTTCTCCACCACGTCAGCCGGAACCTCGTCGCGGGAGACGTAGACCGGGCTCATGGCGGCGATGTGCATCGAGACCTGGTGGACGAGGGCCTCGTCACCACCGGCGTAGGCCACCAGGACACCGACCTGGGGAGGCAGGTCGGAGGCGCGGCGGTGCAGGTACAGGTGGGTGTCGCCGTCGTAGTTGGCCACGTTCACCAGCAACAGGTTCTCGCCGATCGTGGCGGCCAGCGACTGCACGGCCTCCTGGACGGTCGAAGAACCGAGCGGAGCGGCCTTGGCGGCCTCCAGGTCCTTGGCGCCGGATGCGGCGACGGCCTCGACGATCTGATCGGCCAACTTGACGAACTCGGCGTTCTTGGCCACGAAGTCGGTCTCGGCGGCGAACTGGATGAGGATCCCGTCCCTGCCCGCGACGATGCCGTTGGTTGCCTCCCGGTCGGTGCGCTTGGCGGCCTTGGCGAGCCCGGAGATGCGAAGCAGTTCGATGGCCTTCTCGTAGTCGCCCTCGGCCTCGGTGAGGGCCTTCTTGGCGTCCATCATTCCCGCGCCGGTGGCGTCGCGCAGCTTCTTGACGTCAGCAGCAGTGATTGCCATGTCAGTTTCCCGTCTTGTCTTGTGAAATTACTCGGACTCGGTCTTGGCAGGGGCCTCGGCGGTTTCCTGCGTCTCCGCGGCGGCATTGTCGCCCTGGGCGAGGAGCTCACGCTCCCAGTCGGGCATGGGCTCGGCCTCGGCCTCCTCGCCGCTGCGGCCGGAGGAACGCTGGATCAGGCCCTCGGCCACGGCGTCGGCGATGATGCGGGTCAGCAGGGCGACCGACCGGATGGCGTCATCGTTGCCGGGGACCGCGTAGTCGACCTCGTCGGGATCGCAGTTGGTGTCGAGGATCCCGACGATGGGAATGCGCAGCTTGCGGGCCTCGTCGACGGCGAGGTGTTCCTTCTTGGTGTCGACCACCCAGACGGCCTGCGGGGTGCGGACCATGTCGCGGATACCGCCGAGGGTCTTGCTCAGCTTGTTCTTCTCACGCTCGAGGTGCAGCAGCTCCTTCTTGGTCAGGCCGCTGCTGGCGGAGTCCGTCAGATCCATGCCCTCGAGTTCCTTGAGACGCTGGATCCGTTTGGTGACGGTGTGGAAGTTGGTGAGCATGCCGCCCAGCCAGCGCTGGTTGACGTACGGCATGCCGACCCTGGTTGCCTGCTCGGCGATGGCCTCCTGGGCCTGCTTCTTGGTTCCGACGAAAAGCACCTGGCCGCCGCGGGCGACGGTGGACTTGACGAACGAGAAGGCGCTGTCGATGTAGCTGAGCGACAGCTGGAGGTCGATGATGTAGATCCCGTTGCGCTCGGCGAAGATGAAACGCTTCATCTTCGGGTTCCAACGGCGGGTCTGGTGCCCGAAATGGACTCCGGATTCGAGGAGTTGACGGGTTGTCACGACGGCCATGGCCGTTCCTTTCGCGGCGGGCGCGTCAACGCCCGCCCTTGTCAATGGCGAGCAGGGCTCGCGCGGGTGGTTGTTTCCAGACCCCGCTGGGGGCCTTTCCTGATGCGCCCGGCGGCGGCACCCGCGACGCAGAATCCCGGGACCACACCACCACCGACGGTTCCCGTTGCGGCGCATGCGACGTCAATCGGATGGCCCGATTGCGCGGCCAATCCTAGGCCCCGGGGCATGAAGTTTTCAACACCGGGCACGCTCTTCCCCGATGCCGGAGATCGCCCCGTTGCGTCTCCCACAGTGAAGAACATGAGGAAGGCACTGCTACCACTGACCCTTCTGGCCCTGGTCCTGTTCCCCGCAGTGGCGCACGCGGATGCGGGGCTGGTTCTCTCGGCCCCCGTGCCGGGGGCGCTGCTGCGTCCCTTCGACGGCGGAACCGCCCTTTACTCCGCCGGGCACCGCGGTGTGGACCTGGCCGCCGACCAAGGGGCGCAGGTGCGTTCCGCGGCGGTCGGGACGATCTATTTCAACGGGGAGGTCGCGGGCCGCCCCTCGGTTTCCGTCGATCACGGCAACGGGTTGCGCACCACCTACACCCCCGTCGCCGGGTCGCTGCCCGAAGGCACCCAGGTCAGGGCGGGTGAGGTGATCGGGCACCTGGCGGGGCCGCCACACTGCGATCCCCGGTACTGCCTGCACTGGGGCCTGACCGACGGCACGGTCTACCACGACCCGATGCTCTACCTGAAATCCCCACCCATCCGTTTGCTGCCGCACGGCACAACCCCGCCGCCCGTCGCCTGGCTTCCACCCGCCCAGGTCCCGGGCCCGGCGCCCGCGCCCGGCTCCCTGCCGGTGGCCGGTCCCATCACCAGCCCGTTCGGGATGCGGGTGCACCCGGTCACCGGGGTTCTGAAACTCCACGACGGGGCGGACATCGGTGCTGGTTGCGGCACCGCGATCCATCTGCCCTGGGCCGGTACGGTGGTCTCCGCCGGCTACGACGGCGGCTACGGCTACCGAGTGGTGGTGGAGCACTCCGGGATCCGCACCGGGTACGCCCACATGCCGGGAATCGAGGTCACGGCGGGCCAGAGCCTCGGAGCGGGTGCCGTGGTGGGGCATGTCGGCAGCACGGGCTACTCCACGGGCTGTCACCTGCACTGGATGGCCTGGCGGAACGGCCAGGTCATCGACCCCCTCACCCTGGTGCGCTGACCCCCTCAGGCCCGGGGATGGGCCTGCTGGAAAGCCGTCCGGAGCCGTTCGTTGGTTACGTGGGTGTAACGCTGGGTGGTTGCCACGGAGGCGTGTCCCAGCAGTTCCTGGACGCTGCGCAGGTCCGCTCCCCCCGCCAGCAGATGGGTGGCCATGGCGTGCCGCAGCGCGTGGGGCCCGACGGATGCGCCACCCGCCGCAGTGGCGGCGTGGACCACGCGGCGGGCGACCCGGGGATCGAGGCCACCGCCGCGGGCGCCGAGGAACAGCCGGGCCGGGCTGTCCGGTCCCGCCACACGGTCCCGGGCCGCCAACCACGCCTCGAGGGCACGCCGGGCCGGGATACCCATGGGAACGGTTCGTTCCTTGTCGCCCTTGCCGAGCACCCGCACCGTCGAATTCTCGAAATTCACGTCACGCAGCCCCAGCCCACAAGCCTCCGAGATGCGCAGCCCGCTGGCGTAGAGCAGCTCGACCAGAGCCACGTCACGCAGCGCGATCGGGTCGCCCTCGGCGGCGGCCGAGGCCAAGGACGCGATGGCGTCGCTCACCTGGATTTCGGTGGGAACCTCGGGCAGGGTGCGTGGCCGCCGGGGGGCGCGCAGCCGGCTAGCCGGATCCGAAGCCACGAAACCCTCCCTGCGCGCCCAGGCGAAGAACCCCCGGGCGCAGGAGACGCGACGCTGCAGGGTTGCGGGCTCCGCGCCGGAATCGACCTGGTCGGCGAGCCAGGAACGCAGGTGCGCGAGGGTGACCCGGCCGGGCGGTACCCGCACCGCCGAGGCCAGACCGGTCAGGTCCGTCTGATAGGCGCGAACGGTGTTCTGGGACAGGCCGCGTTCGGTCTCCAGGTGGCGCCGGTACTCGGCGATCAACGCAGCCCAGGGCCCTTCCATGCCCTCAAGTGTGGCAGCGGGCATACTGTTGCCCTGCACGACGAACCGGAGAACAGGAAGATCGATGCCCGAGGACCTCACCACCGGCGGACGCATCCGCCCCATCACGCGCTGGGGTACCCCCGTGATGCACGAGACCACCAAACCCGTCACCGAGTTCGGGGAAGAGCTGCACGAGCTCATTCGTGACATGTTCGCAACGATGCGGGCCGCCGAGGGGGTCGGTCTGGCGGCCACCCAGGTGGGGGTCGGGGTTTCCGTTTTCATCTATGAATGCCCGGACGCCGACGAACACGTCCAGCGCGGGGTGGTCTGCAATCCGGTGGTGGAACTTCCCCAGGGCAAGGACCGCAACCTCGACCTCACCGAGGAGGGTTGCCTGTCGTGGCCCGGCGGCTACTCCGGGGTTCCCCGCCCCGACAAGGCCATCTGCCGGGGTCAGGACGCCTACGGCAAGGAAATCGAACTGCTCGGCACGGGACTGCTCGCCCGTTGTTTCCAACACGAGACCGACCATCTGAACGGCACCGTGTTCGGGGATCGTATCTCGGCCCGTTCCCGCCGGAAACTGGATGCCCAGGTGGCCGATCTGGCGTGGCGTTATCCCGAGGACTGGCCGGTCTCCCCGAAGCGGGATTCTGCCCCACGCCCCGGCGAGGAGTGAACCGGACCGCCGGGACCCGCAAACCGGGACGCGATGCGCGCTTCGTCATGGCCAGCTGAAAGAATAATTACTGATGGTGGACCACGGTGGAGCCGCCCCAACGCCGAAAGCGAACCATGAAAATCCGAACCCGTCTGCTGGCCCTGGCCTCGGCCACGGCCCTTCTTCCCGCATTCCTCGGAGCTTCCACTCAACCCTCCTGGGCGGTCCCCGCGCGCAACGAGACGCCCCGGCTGGCGATCGGCGCGGTGCAGGGCCCCGGTGCTTCCAGTCCCTACGTGGGGCGCACCGTGATCGTGGAGGGGGTGGTGACCGGCGATTTCCAGGGTGAGGGCCAGCTCGGCGGCGTGTTCATCCAGGACGCGGGCGACGGGGACGATGCCACCAGCGACGGCATCTTCGTACACGACAAGGGCGCGAACGAACTGGCCGTCGGGGACCGGGTACAGGTCAGGGGAAAGGTGGGCGAGTACAAGGACCAGACCCAGATCACCCCCACCACGGTGACGAAACTGGACGGCGGCGATGCGGTGGCCCCGCTGGAACTGAACCTGCCGATCAGCGACTGGGAACGCTACGAGGGCATGTTCCTCAGGTTTCCGCAGGCCCTGACCATCCTCGACTCCCATGACTTCGACCGCTACGGGGAAATCACCTACGGCACGAAACGACAGTGGGCGCCGACCGGCGTCGTCGATCCGGGACAGCCCGCCATCGACCTGCTGGCCAGCAACAAGGCGGACCGCCTGAAGGTCGACGACGGACGCAGCTCCCAGAATCCCACCCCCGCCATCCACCCGAACGGGGAACCGATGGCCAGGGACAACTACTTCCGCACCGGCGACCAGGTTGCGAACCTGACCGGTGTGCTGGGCTACGGATTCGGTTCCTACCGGTTGCAGCCGACCACGGGCGCCGACCACACGGCCAGCAATCCCCGTCCCCCCGCCCCGGAGAAGCAGGGAAACCTGCGGATCGCCTCGTTCAACGTGCTGAACTACTTCACCACCCTCACCTCGGACGACTCGCGGGCCCGGGGCGCCGACACCCCGGAGGAGTTCCAACGACAGCAGGCGAAGATCGTCGCGGCCATGACCGCCCTTGACGCCGACGTCTTCGGGTTGATGGAGATCGAGAACAACGGAACCGCCGTCGACGATCTGGTGGCGGCCCTCAACGCCAAGGCCGGGGAGGGCACCTACGCCGCGGTGAAGACGGGAAAGGTCGGAAGCGACGCCATCTTCCAGGCCTTCGTCTACAAACCGGCCACGGTGGAACCGGCCGGTTCCTTCAAGACCCTGGGTTTCGGCCACACCGGGAACCGGCCATCGCTGCTCCAAACCTTCCGCCACAAGGACTCCGGTGAGCTGGTCAACGTGTCGGTCAACCATCTCAAGTCGAAGGGCTCGCCCTGCAAGGGTGACCCCGACACGGGCGACGGCCAGGGAAACTGCAACCAGACCCGCACCAAGGCTGCGGAGGATCTCGTCTCCTGGCTCCGGGGCGACCCGACCGGCCAGGGCGCCGACCGCACCCTGATCATCGGCGACCTCAACTCCTACGACCACGAGGACCCGGTGAAAACCCTCACCGAGGGGGGTTACGCCGACATGGAGAAGAAGTTCACCGGCGAACAGGCCTATTCCTACGTCTTCGACGGCATGTCCGGCTATCTGGATTACGCGCTCGCGAACCAAGCCGCGGAAACCAGCATCGTCGACACCCGTTCCTGGCACGTCAACGCGGATGAGGCGGACATCTTCGACTACGACATGACCTACAAGAAGGCCGCGGAGCAGGAACTCTACAGCCCCGACCCGTATCGTTCCTCCGACCACGACCCGGTGGTGGTGAGCCTACGGCTCGGGGATCCCCGGACCCCGGAACCCTCATCGCCGGCCCCCACCGAACCAACTTCGTCGAGCACCACCCTTCGCCCCGGCCTGCCGAGGACCAGCGGCTAACGCAACCAGTGGGCGAAAATGGCCGCGGCGGTGGCCACGTTCAGCGAGTCGACACCTGCCGCCATCTCGATGGTGAGGCGGAGATCCGAAGCGGCCAGCCAGTCGGCGCTGAGCCCGTGCCCCTCGGAGCCGAGCAGCAGCGCCAGTTTCTCCGGGGCCCGGTAACCGGTCAGCGGCACGGCCTCCGGTGAGAGGGTGGTGGCGGCCAGTTCGAACCCGGCGGCCCGGAACCGGGCCAGGTCCGTGACGGAATCGGTCATGCGCCGCCACCCGACCCGGAAGCAGGTCCCCATGGAGGCCTTGACGGCCCGCCGGTAGAGGGGATCCGCCCCGCCCGGGGAGATCACCACGGCATCCCACCCGAGGGAGGCGGCGACGCGGATGATGGAACCGAGGTTCGCGTGGTCGACGAGGTCTTCACACACCATGACGCGACGGGCATCGAGGATGACCTCCCACGCCGTCTCCTCGGGCCGTTCGAAACTGGCGAGGGCCCCGCGGTGCACGTGGAAACCGCTCACCTGCTCGATCAGCCGGTCATCCGCCACCAGGCAGGGAACACCGGGCCAGGCCGCGAGCACGTCCCCCAGGCCGGGCAGCCATTTCGCCGCCAGCAGGAAGGACCTGGGACGGCACCCGGCTTCGGCTGCCCGCCGGATGATCTTGTCACCCTCGGCGATGAAGATTCCCCGCTCCCCCTCCACCCTGCGTCGAAGCCGTGAGTCCCGCAACGAGACGTATTCGCCCATCCGGGGATCTTCGGGGTCGGTGATGTCGAGGCGCATACCCGCGAGGGTAATGGGTGACCCCACCGGAGGGCCGCCCCCGACAGGAAACGGATGCACCCACGGTGTTCACGAGCATCGAAGGTTCACCCTGCAGCAATGGATCGGGGTCCTGGTTTCTCATCGGCACATGACTGAAGGGGGTCCGGGCACACGCGGCGAACGGGTATTCTCCACCCGCCGCAGGGCGTTCGAACCTCCTGACGGGCTACTCTCGAAACGTGGTCCGCAAAATCCTGGCTTCGGCGCTGGTCCTGGTCTGCCTGCTGTCGATGATCCACCTGGGCCGCGCCACCCTGCCCGGGCTTCGCGGCCCGGAAGCGGTCGCCTCCCAGCTCTCCTGGCTGGCCGGGAAGGCACCATCGGCCGCTTCTGAGATGCAGACGCTGTTCCCCGAGGGCGAGTTCTTCACCTGGGCGTTGACCGGCCTGGCGGCCGGGAACCTGGCCCGTTCGGGTCACGACACCGGAAGGCACCTTGAACTCCTGGAACGGGCGATCACCGAGACCGGGCGCCCGGCGGTCGCCGGTCGTTTCGGCACCAACGACCTGCTGCCGCACGGAACCTTCTACCACGGGTGGCGGCTGCTCCTGCTGGTGGACCGCGCCGCCCTGACCGGGGATGCAACGCAGCTGGCGGAGGTCTCCTCCGAGGCCCGGGCCATCGCGGCGGCGCTGGATGAGAACCCCCTGCCGTCGTCCTATCCCGGTGCGGCGTGGCCCTGCGATGTCGTCGTGGCGCTCGCCGCCGTACACCGGGCCAACCGGCTCGTCGAGGTTCCAGGGCTGGCCGACGTCACGAAACACTGGTTCGAGGCGATGGAGTCGCACCGGGATCCGAGCAACGGGCTGCTGGTTCACCAGCGCGGGGAGTCCCGGGCACGCGGCGCATCGCAGTCACTCATCCAGGTGTTCCTGCCCGACATCGATCCGGAACGGGCGGCCCGCGAGTGGGTGATCTACAAGCAGGCCTTCCTGTCCCCAACACTGGGCCTGGTGGGGATCCGGGAACACGCTCACGGCGTCGACGCCCCAGGGGATGTGGATTCCGGACCGCTCGTCAACGGGGTCTCGGCCAGCGCCTCCGCGGTGACCCTGGCGGCCGCGCGCCGCCACGGGGATGTCGAACTCGCCACGGTCCTGGACCGGGAGGCCGACCTGCTCGGGCTGCCGCTGCCGGCCGGCTCGGGGACGGCCTTCGCCCTCGGGTTCCTGCCCGTCGGGGATGCCTTCGTCGCATGGGCGCGTTCGGTTCCGGCCGCCGATGCCACCGGCGATCCCGCGCCCCAGCCCTGGTGGTGGCTGATGTGGTTGACAGCCTTCCTGCCCGGCGCCGCCGGAGGAGCTTTGTGGTTCAGAGGAAGAAAATCCCGCAGCAAACCACCCCTGTCATGATCCGCTTGTCTTCCTGACGGGAACGCTTGTCTTGTGGTCGTGCGCTTGCGCTGTAGCGCAGGCAAACGACCACAAGACAAGCGAGGCGCAAAGGCGGAGGAAGAACTGTAGGCTCGTGTCTCGTGTGGTCGAAGATGAAGGACCCGTTCCTGCTGCTCATCCTGATCTCGGCCGGGATCGGCTATCTCCTCCCCGTCGAGGGAGCAGCTGCCGCGACGCTGGGCTGGGTGACGAAGGCAGCGATCTTCATGCTCTTCCTGGGTTACGGGGCGCGTCTGTCCGCCGCGGAGGCCTGGGCGGGTTTGAAGCACTGGCGGCTCCACGGCACGATCCTGGCCTGCACCTTCGTGCTGTTTCCCCTCATCGGGGTCGGGCTGCTGCACCTGCCCTGGTACGGCACGGAACTCGCCCTGGGTCTGGCCTTCCTGACGCTGGTGCCCTCGACGGTGCAGTCGTCGATCACTTTCACCTCCCTGGCCCAGGGCAACGTGGCAGGGGCGATCGTCTCGGCGACGACGTCGAACCTGCTGGGGGTGGTGCTCACCCCGCTGCTGGTCATGGCGATCCTGCCCACCACCGGGGCCGCTCCCATTGGGTGGGGGGCCTTCGTCGCCGTGATGGTGCAGCTGCTGCTCCCGTTCATCCTGGGGCAGTGTTCCCGCCAGTGGACGGCGGAGTTCATGGTCCGGCACAAGGCACGCCTGAAGTGGCTGGATCAGGGGGTGATCTGCCTTGTCGTCTACGGGGCCTTCTCCGACTTCCGGGTGACCGGGGTGCGGGTTGGGGCCAGCGAGTTCGGCATCATGCTGGTGCTGTGTCTGGTCGTCCTGGTGTTCATGCTGCTGCTGACCAACCAGGTGGCGCAGTGGCTCCGGTTCCCCCGGGATGACCGGGTGGCGATCGTCTTCTGCGGCACCAAGAAATCCCTGGCCACCGGGGTGCCGATGGCCACGGTGCTGTTCGCCGGTCAACCGGTGGGACTCATCGTCTTCCCCCTCATGGTCTTCCACATGCTGCAGCTGGTGGCCTGCTCAATCGTGGCCCAGCGTTGGGCCACGAAAACCAATGCCTGAGCCCTGGCCCCCTCGGAGCAGCTTCTTGTGCCAGGAGCTCGACTCAAATCACGCCCAATAATTGACACTCCATGATTTTCTTGGTGGTCTTGCGCCACGTGTTCATGGCGAGCCGAAGGAGGTCGCGATGAAGAAGAGAAACTGGACAACAGCGCTGTCGCTGTCCCTTGTCCGGGAGAGGGTGACGGCACCTGCTGTGGCTGAGACCAACCCGGCCGAAGAAGAGTGGACCAGGATCAGCGAAAAAGTCAACAACGATGCCGAACCAGGACTCCTGACTCCCAGCAAAAGCACTTCCGTTCTCGAGGTATCGTCCAGCGAACCCCGGCCCATGCCCACCAACGCCAGCCAAGACGCAACCACCGCCGACTGGGCGATAAGGCAGGTCGGCAAGCCGTACAGCCTGCAGTACTGGAACATCAACCGCCGCGACAAGTTCTACTGCGCACACCTGGTGTGGGCGGCCTTCAGGGACACCGCTGGTGTTGATCTCAACACCAGAGCATACGGAGCAGCCATCCACCCCATGGAACTGGTTGGCAACCCGAAAACTGCCGTGATCTACAAGATGAGACCATGAAACAGCTCTTCATCGGTTTGCTGGTGGCGGCGGTGCTCACCGCCGCCACCGCCTGCACCTCCCAGAAACCCACACCGGAGGACTGCGCCCACGGGGTGGCCGTGATCTGGTCCTCGGAACAGGCCAAACCCAGCCACGTGGAGCTGTGGGACCAGCAGGGAAAACGCGCTTCGCTCAAGGCCGATGTGCAGGGCGTCTTCGCCACAGCCGAGTTCTCCGGTGAGCAGCCCTCCCAGTGGTTCGTCTCCAACGGGAACACCTTCCGCGACCAGACCAACATCTCCCGGCTCGACCGCACCACCTGCTCGGTACACAGCCACCGCGCCAAGGAGGCCGGCGCCTTCGGCGCGGCCGAGGTCAACGATCACGTGGTGCTCTCCCATCTCTCGCTCGGCGATCGAACCTGGCTCGAGATCTACTCACAAACCGGTGAATTGATCACCACCTACCAGACCGGCCGGGATGCGCCAGACACTTTGGCGCCTTCGAAAAAAGAACTGATGACGTTCACCACGGAGGCCCCAGAAATTTCCGACTCCTTGGAAGCCCAATACGGACCGATGCGGCTCCTTACCCTTGAAGTACAGGACTCTTACCGTGAAAGAAGCCGCATCGACATCTCAGCCACTTTGAACCTTCCAGCTGCAAGCAGCGGCGCCACCGATGCAACCGTCATCGAGAACACCGTCTACTTCGTGGTACCGCACCTTGACAATCAGGATGTCTCCCCCATTTTGGATGAGACCCGGAGTGCGCTGAGTGTGGCTGACCTTTCCACAGGAGAGATCACGGAGATCCCCCTCGAGCAGGACGTCCCATACCAGGTGGAGCAGCACGAGGGCATGCTGTACGTGGCCCACACCTACCTGAATCCCGCGATCCGGGAGTTCGAGGAATACCGCTACATCTCCCGTGTGGATCCGGCCACCCAGCAGGTCGAGACCTTCGACGTCGGCCCCCGGCTCAAAGAGATCGCCTTCTCCGAAGGCCTGCTGTACGTGCTCCACGACGACGCGATCGAACCGCCCGTGCTGGAGGTCTACGACCCGGGAACGATGGAGAAACTGGCCTCCCATGAGCTGACCGCCCCCACCGGCGGGCACTACTACATCGGGGCCATCGGACTCGGACTCCCGGCCGAGAAGTCCAGGTGACGCCGTGGGCGGAGGTCATCGTGACCTCTGCCCACAGCGCTCACTCCAGGACCGAGGTCACTCGTCGGCGGCGCTCGGGTGGGTCATGTCGGCGGGAACAACCCACTGGTCGAACTGTTCGTCGGTCAGGAAACCGAGTTCCAGAGCCGACTCGCGAAGCGACAGACCCTTGTGGTGGGCGTTCTTCGCGATCTTGGAGGCCTTGTCGTAGCCGATGTGCCGGTTGAGGGCGGTGACCTGCATCAGGTTGGTGTCCAGGTTGGCCTGGATCCGTTCCTTGTTCGGTTCGATGCCGTAGGCACAGTTGGAATCGAAGGAGACGCAGGCGTCGCCGAGCAGCTGGATGGACTCGAGCACGCACCATGCCATGACCGGCTTGAACACGTTGAGCTGGAAGTTGCCCTGGGAGCCTGCGAAACCGACGGTGGCATCGTTGCCGAAAACCTTCGTCGCCACCATGGTCATGGCCTCGCACTGGGTGGGGTTCACCTTGCCGGGCATGATGGAGGATCCGGGCTCGTTCTCGGGGATGAGCAGCTCGCCGATGCCGTTGCGGGGCCCGGATGCGTACCAGCGCACGTCGTTGGCGATCTTCATCAGGGCGTCAGCCAGGACCCGCAGCGCACCGGAGACGAGAACCAGCGCGTCGTGGGCGCCCAGCGCCGCGAAGAGGTTGTCGGCCTGCTTGAACTCGATGCCGGTTTCCTCGGAGATCTTCTCGGAGGTGAGCACCCCGAACCTCGGGTGGGCGTTCAGACCGGTGCCGACGGCGGTGCCGCCAATCGCCAGTTCACGGGCACGCGAGTCGGCGTACTCGATGCCCTCCAGGGCGAAGTCGATCTGGGCCACCCAGCCGGAGAACACCTGGCTGAGGCGGATCGGGGTGGCGTCCTGCAGGTGGGTGCGACCCACCATGATCACGTCTTCGTACTGCTTGGCCTTCGCGTCCAGGGTGTCACGCAGTTTCCGGACCCGCGGGTACATGGCCGCCAGTTCGTTGACCACTGCGATGTGCATGGCCGTCGGGAAGGTGTCGTTGGATGACTGGCCGCGGTTGACGTGGTCGTTGGGGTGGACGGGGGTCTTGGTGCCGAGTTCGCCTCCGGCCAGCTCGATGGCGCGGTTGGAGATGACCTCGTTGACGTTCATGTTGGACTGGGTGCCGGACCCGGTCTGGAACACCACCAGCGGGAAGTGGTCATCCAGTTTGCCCTCGATGACCTCGTCGCCGGCCTTGGCGATGAGATCGGCGATGTCGCGCGGAAGCTCCCCGAGCTCCGCGTTCGCCAGCGCCGCGGACTTCTTCAGGATGCCGAGCGCCTTGACCATCGGCCGACCCCACACGAAGGTCTCGCGCCCGATGTCGAAGTTGTGAAGCGACCTCTCGGTCTGGGCACCCCAGTACCGGTCGGAGGCCACCTCAATGGTGCCCATCGAGTCGGATTCGGTGCGGGTGTTCGGTGTTGCCATTGGAACTCCTTTGCTCTGTCGCCAACGCTTCCAAGGTTATCGTCAACGAACCGGCATCGGAGCAGCGGGTGTTGCATGCGTTTCCCGTTTGCGCGTTCAGCCCCGGGGCAGGTGACGGGAACGGGCGCTCCACCTGCCGTCATCTGTGCGGGCGACCACCAGGTCCATGCCGAATGCGGCACTCAGGTTGGCATCGGTGAGCGTTTCCTCCAGGGGTCCGGCGGCGGTCACCCGTCCTCCGGAGAGCAACAGGCAGTGGGTGACACCGTCGGGGATCTCCTCGACGTGGTGGGTCACCAGGACGCTGGCCGGGGAGCCGGGGTCCTGGAAGAGTTCGGTCAGGGTGCCGACGAGGGCCTCGCGGCCCGCCAGGTCGAGCCCGCCGGCGGGTTCGTCCAGGAGCAGCAGCTCCGGATCGGTCATCAGCGCCCGGGCGATCTGCACGCGTTTGCGTTCCCCCTCGCTGAGGGTTCCGAAGGTGCGATCCGCCAGGTGATCCACGTAAAGGGAGTAGAGCAGGCCACGGGCACGTCCCTCGTCGCCGCTGTCGTACTCCTCACGCCAGCGCCCTATCACCGCCCAGGCCGCCGAGATCACCACGTCGAGGACCCGTTCCCCGGCGGGAATGCGTTCGGCCAGGGATGAGGACGTCAAGCCGATGCGGGGACGCAACTCGAACACATCCACCCGCCCCAGTACCTCGTCGAGCAGGCGAACCGTACCGGATGTCGGGAACATGTTCGCGGAAAGTATGGACAGCAGCGTGGTCTTGCCGGCCCCGTTGGGGCCCAGCAGCACCCAGCGCTCGTTTTCTCCGATATTCAGGTTCACCGAATCCAACAGGATCGAGGTTCCACGTCTGACCGTCACGTCTTCGAGCGCTGCCACCACTGCCATGCGGCCAACGTTACCCGTACCGGGGGTTCCGCGGGCAAGAACCTCGAATCCGCCCGCGAAACCCTTCCGGTTGCCTCAGGCCCCGGTGGAGTGGAGGCCGCCGTCGACGTGGATAACCTCACCGGTGGTGGCGGGGAACCAGTCGGAGAGCAGCGCCACCACGGCCTTCGCGGTGGCCGTGGTGTCGGTGGGGTCCCACCCGAGGGGTGCCCGCTGTCCCCAGATGTCGTTGAACTTCTCGGCTCCGGGAATGGCCTTCTTCGCGATGGTGTCGATCGGGCCGGCGGCGACCAGGTTGGAACGGATCCCCTCGGATCCCAGGTAGCGTGCCAGGTAGCGGCTGGCCGATTCGAGTCCGGCCTTGGCCACCCCCATCCAGTCGTACTGCGGCCAGGTGACCCGGGCGTCGAAGGTGAGGCCGACGATGGAGGAACCGGCGTGCAGCAGTTCCCGGCAGGCCACCGCAAGCGAGACGTAGGAGTAGGTGGAGGTGTTCAGGGAGATCCCGACGTCCTTCCACTCGGTGTTCAGGAAGGCTCCGCCGAGGGCCCGCTCGGGATTTGCGAAGGCGATGGAGTGGACGATGCCGTCCAGGCGGTCGCCGAAGTGTTCACCGAGCTGCCCGGGCAGCGCCGCGAGGTGTTCGGGATCGGTGACATCGAGTTCCAGCACGGGCGGAACGGTCGCGAGCCGCCCGACGACGCGCCGCGTCAACCCGACGGCCCGGCCGAGATTGCTGACGACCACCTTCGCACCCTCGGCCTGCGCGATCTCGGTGACGCGGTAGGCGATGGAGGTGTCCATGGTCACTCCGGTGACCAGGATGTTCTTGCCTTCGAGGATTCCCATGTAGATGCTCCTTGGTTTTCTCAGTGACCCATTCCGAGGCCGCCGTCGACCGGGATGACGGCGCCCGATACATATCCTGCCCCAGCGAGGAACAACGCCGCATCCGCGACTTCCTCGGCCTGCCCGAGACGCGCGGCCGGGATTCGATCCCGATAGCCCTTGACGACCTTCTCGTCCAGGGTCGCGGTCATGTCGGTCTCGATGAACCCGGGGGTGATCACGTTGGCGGTGATGTTACGACCTCCCAGTTCGCGTGCGATGCTGCGGGCCATTCCGATCAGCGCCGACTTGGAGGCCGCGTAGTTGACCTGTCCGGGTGATCCGAGCAACCCGACCACCGAGGAGATCAGGATGATTCTCCCGAACCGGGCGCGCGTCATGGGGCGGGCCGCCCGCCGCACCACGCGGAAGGTGCCGGTCAGGTTGGTGTCGATCACCGCCTCCCAGTCCGCATCCGACATCCGCGCCAGCAGGGTGTCCTTCGTGACACCGGCATTCGCGACGAGCACCCCCACGCTCCCCAGCTCGGCCTCGACCTTCTCGAAGGCGGCATCCACCCGGGCCTGGTCCGTGATGTCGCATTCAACGGGCAGCACGCCCTCGGGAACCTCACCTCCGGCGCGATGGGTGCCCGCTACGCGGTACCCCGCGTCGCGGAACTTCTCGGCGATGACGCGGCCGATGCCGCGCGTCGCCCCGGTAACGAGAACAACAGGCTTGTCTTGCACGGACCAAACACTATCGTGGGTACCGTGATGGCCGGCCGCCCCGTTCCCGAGGGACTCTCCCGGGTGGTTTCCTGGCTCCGCTGCCCGGTGTGCACCGCCCCCTTGGAGCTGACCGGCAGAACTCTCGGTTGCGAGCGCCGCCACTGCTTCGACGTGGCCCGGCAGGGGCACCTGAACCTGCTGCTCCGGGCCGCACCGAGGAACGCCGACACCCCCGGGATGCTCGCCGCGCGCGACCGTTTCCTGTCCGCGGGCTGGTACGAGCCACTGACCCGGAGAGTGGTCGCCACCCTGGCCGGCGCCGACCGGGTCCTCGAGGCGGGGGCCGGAACCGGCCACTACATCGGTGCTTTCCTCGACGCGGCCCCCGGGGCGACCGGCCTGGCGGTGGACGTCTCCCCGGCGGCCTGTCGTCGCGCGGCCGGACGCAGCCCACGGTTGGGAGCCGTCGTCGCCGACGTCTGGGGTCGCCTGCCCGTGGCCACGGAACACCTGGACGCCGTGCTCTGCGTGTTCGCTCCCCGCAACCCTGCCGAGTTCGCCCGGGTGCTCACCCCGGGCGGGCGGCTGGTGGTGGTGACCCCGGGTCGGGATCATCTCGTGGAGCTGCGTGAATCGCTCGGTCTGCTGGGCCTCGACCCGGAGAAACTGGAACGGCTGGACAGCTCCATGACCGGTTTCGACCTCGTGGACCGGCAGGAACTCACCCATCCGTTGAACCTGTCCGTCGAGGCCACGGTCGACCTCGTCGCGATGGGCCCGAACGCTTTTCACTCCCACACGGCCCCCACCGCGACAAGAACCACCGCGGCCTTCACCGTGAGCACGTTCCAGCGCCGACGGTGAGGACCCGGCCGCAACACCACGAGCCGCATCCGCGGAACCTTGATTGTGTGGGATGCCGGGTGGGCGGAGCGAGGCGTCGCAAAACGGGTTCAGGGCACGCGGCACCGTCCCTTCCACGCTTGACCCCAACGCAGTTTCGCCGAGGGGATTCGCATGTCTGTTCGACGGCCTTGTCAGTCTAAAATGGGCAACGTGCTGCACTCCGTCCTTGGTCCCTCGCACGCTGCTGAGGCGCGCCCGCGACTGGACCATTGGAGCCTCGTGGCCGTGATCGCCTGCGCCTGCATGTTGACTCTCACATCAGTGGCGGTGACCGAACTCGAGATGGGCAAAACAGGAATCAGCTACCTGCAGTTGTTCCTGGCTCCTGCTGTTGCTGTCCTGGCCTTTGCCACCAGCATCAAGATGCGCAATGACCCGGTCCGTGCACGCCCACCTCGTTCGCTCGTCGTGGCGACGGTGGCCTTCCTGCTGCTCCTCCTGCTCGCGGCGCTCTCCCTGCCCTTGGTGAATCACCCGGCCAGCGTGCAGTACGGCGTCCCTTCGGCGACGGTTCCCGTCCCGCTGGTGTATCTGGCCAGTCCGCTGGTCACGGCCGGGTTGACCTGCCTGCTGGCGGTCCTCGCCGTGAACCTGGCCCCACCTGAACATTTGTTCCGGATCCTGTGGTGGTTCGCCGTGATCAGTGCCGCAGCCACGCCCGTGGCGTTGATCTGGAATGCCATTCACGAGGACCTGTTCGGCCGCCTGGAAACACGCCTGGGAGGGGCGGCGGTGATCCATCTGGTGTTCCTGCTGGGGATATCCGTGTGCCTGGGTGCCGTGTTCAAGGGGCATCGCAGGGTTCTGTCGTCCTTGGCCGCGCTCGCCCATCTGCTGTGGTTCATCGCATCCGGCGCTCGCGCCGGTCTGATCTCCCTGGCCGTGTTCCTGCTCCTGATGGGCATCCCCCCTCTGGTCAACTCCGTGAGGCGACACCCCGCACGCCTGCCCTTCGTCGCTGCGGCGACCATGGCCGCCCTGACGGCTTTCCTGTTCGCCGCCAGATACGTTCTCGGCAACCGGGGGGTGGACATCACTGGTGGTGGTCGCGTGGACACGTGGAGCTATGGCCTTCACCAGGCCTTCTCCTCCCTGCCCAACCTGGTCTTCGGAACCGGCTACGGGGTGCTGTGGCCCTGGTTCGCCTTCGATGCGCAGGCCCTGCCGCAACCCGGCGCGCACGGCACCAAACAGATGCCCTCCGGAATCACGCTTTCCCATGCCCACAATCTCTACGTGGCGGTCTTCTCCGAGCAGGGGCTGATCGGTCTCGGGCTCCTCCTGACCACCCTCGGGGTCGTCTGCTGGGCGTGGTGGCGGGCCCGCGGCGTCGTCGAACGCACCATGGCCTCGGGTCTCGTGGCCACCCTCCCCAGCTTTTTCTTCGATACCTACCTGATCAAGAACTTCCCCGTCAGTTTCGTGTGGTGGGCCGTTCTCGCCGCCCTGCTGATGATGATCGGCAAGCGGCGCAGCGGCGACGGGGAGCAGCGTTCGAAGGCCCAGCGGAGGCCCCGCGTGCTCAAGATCGGGTCTCATTGACGATCAGGCAGGCCACCAGGTTGGCGCCCGCCGCCTCCAGAAGACCGATCATCTCCTTGACCGCGTTGAGCGAGTCCCGCCGGTCCATCAGCAGCACGGTGGTCTCGCCCCCGGCCACGGCGCGAAGCGCCACGGGATCGGCCCCGTCGGGGGTTGCCGTGAGTGCTGCGGCCTCCGCCCCGAGTTGCTCGCCGAGTCCCCGGCACCACGGCCCGGGATTCACCCTTCCCCCGGTGCCCACCAACACCACTCCCCCGGTTTCCGAGGTTTTCAGGTGCGGGGCAAGCACCGCTGCCAGCTGCTGGAAGGCCTTCTCGTCGGCTTCGGCACGAAGCACCAGCTGACCGTCGGCGGCCAACGCGGTACCGGATGACACCAGGGGCCGCAACGCCGCCAGCACCCAGACGACGATCAGGCCCGCAACGACCCCCAGCACCCCACCTGCGGCCAACGTGACCCCCCGGCTGGCGCCGGTGACAACTGTTTTCGCGGGGGCGTCAACCGTTTCCGCCCGGACCAGTTGCTGATCGGAGGGGTGCAGTCCTTTGATCTCACTCGCCATCTCCTCGGCAAACGCTTTCGAAACCTTCAGCGATTGATCCCGGTCCGGGAGGGTTACCGTCAGGATCAGGAGCTGGTCCGAGAAAACGACCGTGGTGGAGGCGGTGACCTGTTCCGCTGTCATTCCCGGCACCTGGGCGGCCACCCGTTCGGCGACGCGGGTCCCCTGCGCGAGCGCCTGGTAGAGGGACATCTCGGAGCGGATCACGGATGTCACACGCTGTGCGTCCTCGGGGGTCCCGATCGAGGACGCCATCAGGACCACCACCCGCGAGGTGGTGCTGTAGACGGTACGGGTGGCGTTGCCGACGACCCACCCGCCGGTCAGGCCCGCCACGGTGGCGACCGCGATCACCAGCCAGGACCGCGTCAGGGCGCTCGCGAAATCGCGCAGGTTCATGTCACTCCAGGGACGTCGACGTTCGGACGACGCAATTATAACGACGATCGTTATAAACGGTCGAAACGGCAGCTCACGGTTCGAGGAACTCCCTGAACTCCTCGCGCGCCCGCTCGGCCCGCTCCCGGGTGGGCATCTCACAGAAGATGCGCAGGAGCGGCTCGGACCCGAAGAACCCGGCGATGATCGCCCGCCAACCACCGGCGCCGAAGTTGATGCGCGCCCCGGCATGGCGTTTTCTTGCCCCTGGACCGCACTCGACGCGGACCATTGTGATCGAACAATTGTTCAACCCTGCGCATTGTTTGCGCAAAATGTGCAATGTGCTCAGGCCAGGGCGATGAGATCGGCGTAGTCGTCGCTCCACAGGTCCTCGACCCCATCGGGCAGGACCAGCACCCGGTCCGGTTCCAGGGCCTCAACGGCCCCGGGATCGTGGGTGACGAGCACGACAGCCCCCGAGTAGGAACGCAGGGCGGACAGCACCTCCGCGCGGGAAGCCGGATCGAGGTTGTTCGTCGGCTCGTCGAGCAGCAGCACGTTGGCGGCCGAGACGACCAGCATGGCCAACGCCAGGCGGGTTTTCTCCCCACCCGAGAGCACCTTCGCGGGTTTGTCCACGTCATCCCCGGTGAACAGGAAGGAACCGAGCACCTTGCGAACCTCCACATCGCCCAGGTCGGGGGACGCGGAGACCATGTTCTCCAGCACCGATCTGCTGACATCGAGGGTCTCGTGTTCCTGTGCGTAGTAGCCGAGTCGTGCCCCGTGGCCCAGGATCCGCTGCCCCACATCGGGTTCCTCCAGCCCGGCGAGAAGCCGCAGCATCGTGGTTTTCCCGGCACCGTTCAGTCCGAGGATGACCACCTTGGATCCCTTGTCGATGGCGAGGTCGACGGCGGTGAACACCTCCAGCGAGCCGTAGGCCTTCGAGAGGTCGCGGGCCATCAGCGGGGTTTTCCCGCAAGGCGCTGGCTCGGGGAACCGGATCCGGGCCACCTTGTCGTGTTCCCGTTCCCCCTCGATGCCGGACAGCAGCTTCTCCGCGCGCCTGGCCATGTTCTGGGCGGCGACGGCCTTCGTGGCCTTGGCGCGCATCCGGTCGGCCTGGGCCATCAGCTGCGACGCCTTGCGTTCCGCGTTCAGGCGTTCCCGTTTGCGGCGTTTCTCGTCGGTCTCCCGCTGCTGCAGGTAGCGTTTCCAGTCCATCGCGTAGAGATCCAGTTCGGCGCGGTTGGCGTCCAGGTGGAACACCTTGTTCACCACCGCCTCGAGCAGACCGACGTCGTGGCTGATCACCACCAGACCACCCCCGAAACCCTGCAGATAGCCCCGCAGCCATGTGATGGAGTCCGCGTCGAGATGGTTGGTGGGTTCATCCAGCAGGAGGGTGTCGGCGTCGGAGAACAGGATCCGAGCCAGTTCGATCCGGCGTCGCTGACCACCCGAGAGGGTGTAAAGAGGCTGCCCGAGGACACGGTCCGGCAACCCGAGGTTGGCGGCAATCCGAGCCGCCTCGGCCTCGGCGGCGTATCCTCCCGCCGACAGCAACGCGTTCTCGGCACGGGCGTAGGCCGCCATGGCCTTCTCCCGTTCGGTTCCCCGCGAGGAGCTCATCTCCTGCTCGGCCCGCCTGAGACGCGCCATCACCTGATCCAGTCCGCGGGCCCCCAGGATCCGGTCGCGCGCGAGCTGCTCCGGCTCCCCCGAACGGGGATCCTGCGGCAGGTAGCCGAACCGCCCGGACCGGGTGACGGTGCCGGATGCGGGCAGTCCCTCCCCCGCGAGTATACGGGTCAGGGTCGTTTTCCCGGCGCCGTTGCGACCAACCAGCCCGATGCGATCCCCCGCAGCGACCTGGAAACTGACCGGGGACAACAGGAGCCGCGCCCCGGCGCGTACCTCCACATCCTTGACCTGCAGCACGTCGGCGAAGTTTACCCACCGGGGCGCGTTACGGCGGCTTCCACCACCCACCCGGTATCCCACTGACCCCCGGGGTCTGGCACCATGAACAAGTGGCAACCGCGAGTCGCCACCCCAGCTGAGTCAGGAGTTAGAACATGGGTTTCATCAAGGCCTTCACGGGCGCCCTCGGCGGCGTCTTCGCCGATCAGTGGCTGGATTTCCTCACGGTCCCCCGCGGCATCAGCCCGACGGCAGCGTTCTTCCCGGCCGCCCACGAGGGCAGGAACGCGGGGCGCGGTTCCAACACCAAGGGCTCGGAGAACATCATCAGCAACGGCTCGAAGATCGTGGTTCCCGACGGTTACGGCCTCGTCTCCTTCCAGGACGGGCGGATCACCGGCTTCGTGGCGGAACCCGGCGGGTTCGAGTTCCGCGGCCAGGATCCCTCCTCCCAGTCGGTTTTCGCCGGCGACGGGGTGTTCGGCCAGGTGATCCGGAACACCTGGGAACGCATCAAGTTCGGCGGGCGGCCGAACGCCATGCAGCAGGTCTTCTTCGTCAACCTCAAGGAGCTCCCGGACAACCGCTTCGGCACCCAGTCCGAGATCTACTGGGACGACGCCTACCTGGGTGCGCAGGTGGGCGCTATCACCCGCGGCTCCTACACCCTCCGCATCGTTGATCCCCTTCTGTTCATCTCCACCGTCATCTCGGGCGCCGTGATCGCGAACAACCAGGTCTTCGACTTCACGGACATCGACAATCCCGTCAGCGAACAACTCTTCACCGAGGTGGTGTCCAGTCTGGGTTCCGCCTTCTCGAAGTACACAAACGACCCCGAGCGGGGAAACCGCATCACCCGGCTGCAACAGGATTCCATCGGGTTCGCGAAATCCCTCAGCGCTGCCGTCGAGGAGAACTACCAGTGGCGTTCCGGGCGCGGCCTTCTCATCGAACGAGTCGCACTGGCGGCCATCGAGTACGACGCCGACACCCGAGCGCTGCTTTCCGACGTGAAGAAAGCGGACGCGCTGCGTGGGGACCGTGGCGCCTCCTTCATGCAGCAGTCCGTGGCCCGGGGAATCCAGTCCGCGGGGGAGAACGGGGGCGGTCAGGGTCTGGTCGGCATGGGCATCGGTGTTCCCATGATGGGCGGAATGATGGGCGGCTTCCAGCAGCCGACGCAGCAGCCCGCACCGGCACAACCCGCGCAGCCCGAACAGCCCGCGCAGGCGGCCCCCCAGGAGGATCCCGTCGCGAAGCTGAAACAGATGAAGGAGCTGCTCGACGCCGGGGTGGTCTCCCAGGAGGAGTTCGACACGCTGAAGAAGCGGCTGCTCGGGCTGTAAGAGGACACGAAACCATGACAGCCTCCGGAAGTGGCGGCCAGGGCTGGGGGCAGCAACCCTGGCCGCCCGGGTATCCCCAGCAACAACCACACGGCTACCCTCCCCCACAGCAGGCCACCGGGTATCCCCAGGCCCAGCAGCCCTGGCCCGGATATCCCCCGCAACCGGGAGTTTTCCCGCCCCAACAGGAGTCCCGTCCCCTGAGCGAGAATCCGTACGCCAATCCGGGGCACGTCGCGGGGCCACCCCCTGTTCCCGCCGCCCCGGGCAACCCCTGGACACCAGCGCCTCCACAGCAGGACATCCAGGAGCCGGCTCCCGTCCCCCAGGTGATCGAGCTTCCCGACGGCGGCCGCACCGGCGTGATGATCAAGTGCGCCAGTTGCGGGGGCACTGACATCCGTTACGTCGTCGAGGCCCGCTCCTTGGTCTGCGCGAACTGCCGGTCCCGTTACAACGAACCGCGTCTGGAGGACCAGGTTGACCTGACCGGGGGGATACGGGACCTGGAGGGCACCGTGGTGACCCATTCCTCGCAGGACCTGGTCGGGCAGAGCATGGTGACACTGAAGTGCGACGGCTGCGGCGCGGAGGTGGTCATCGACGTGCACGAGACCGTGCAGGTGCGCTGCCACTGGTGCCGAAGCTATCTCTCACCCAACGCCAGGATCGCGAATGGGGCGACCCCGGACGCGGTGGCCCCGTTCCTGGTTCTGCAGCACGACGCCGTGGAGATCATCCGCGAGTTCGTGGACCAGCGGAAGTTCTACGCCCATCCCAGGTTCAAGCAGGAGTTCGCCCCCGAGAACGTGGTAGGCGTCTACCTGCCCTATTTCGTGTTCGACGGGCAGGCGCATGGCGATCTGACGGGCCGTGGCGAGGTGCAGACCGGATGCTGGACCGAGAAACACGGGGATTCCTGGGAAACCTACTACTCCGCCGATGCCTACAACGTTGCGCGCAGTTTTGACATGAGCATCGATGACCTGCTGCTGGAGTCCAACCAGGAACGCGGAAACATGGGCGATCCGTCGCAGACCAACAACATCATCAATGCGATCCTGCCGTTCAACGTGAAGGACGCCCTGCGTTACAGCCCGAACTATCTTCGCGGCTTCACGAGCGAACGCCGCGACGTGAACGTCACCGAGATGGATCACATCGTCCGGGACCGCCTGCTCAGCATCGCCCGCGCGAAGGGGGAGAACATGGTGGAGAGGTACGACCGGGGTGTCCGCTGGGACACCGAGCACGTGGACCTCCAGGGTTCACGCTGGGTGACGGTCTATCTGCCGGTGTGGCTGTACTCCTACTACCAGCCCGATCGCGGGCTGAAACATTTCGTGGCGGTCAACGGCCAGAACGGCAAGGTGATGGGATCGGTACCCATCAACCGGACGATGCTGTACCTGATGACCTTCCTGATTTTCGTCATCGGCACCGCAATCGGGCTGATGCTGTTCGTGGCAACCTTGTGATGGGAGCTGACATGTCCTTCTGGATGGTTCTGTTGGAGCGCTCGTCCTCGGGAAGTATCCGGTTTGCCCTGTTGGCGCTGGGGCCGATCGCCGCCATCGCCTTCTACGGCTACATCATGTCGCGGTACCGAAATGCCGACAAGTCGTACCAGTTCGAGGAAACCACCCGCGTCGAACTCCAGGACGTCCAAGGGTCAGACACCTACCTCGAGTCCATCGGCCGCACGCAGGAAAAGCACGTGGAGGGCCACGAGTACTCCAAAGAACCGAGAAACCGGCTGCGGACGTGGTAGGGAGTCCGGGCGCCGCCCGCAAAGCGGCCCCGGGGATCCGTCAGCTGCCCGCCAGGAAATTGAGGATCGCCGCGTTCCACTGATCCGCGTGGGAAACGTTGATCCCGTGAGGCCCGCCCTCGATCACGACCAGCTGCGCCTGCTGCGCGTACTCGGGCATGCGGGCGCTGGACTTTGCCAGCGGGACGTTCTGGTCCCCGTCGCCGTGGATCACCAGCAGCGGGACGTCGATGCGACGACAGTCCTCGCGCAGGTCCTCGGTCCAGGAGAGAATGGTTGCAACCGCGGCGTGCGGGGCCGACTGCTGGGCGATCTCAACCGCCTGCCTCCGGACCTCCTCGGGAACGGTGAGCCCCTGGTCGTTGCTGTAGAACCAACCGCAGAACTGGTCGACGAAACCGGCGTGGTCGGCGGCGCAGGCATCCGCCAGCTCCTGGAATCCCTCGCGGGGCATGGCACCGTCAGGATTGTCCTTCGTGATGCACAGGGCCGGGCAGATGGACCCGGACAGGATCGCCGCACCGACACGCCCCGATCCGCGCGTCGCCAGGTAACGGGCCACCTCACCACCGCCCATGGAGAACCCGAGCAGCACCACGTCGTGCAGGTCGAGGCCGGTCAGCAGGGCGTCCAGGTCGGCTGCCAAGGTGTCGTAGTCGTAGCCGCCACGGGGTTTCCCGGACTGCCCGAACCCACGCCGGTCGTAGGTGATCACCCGGTATCCGGCGGCGGCGAGCACCTTGGCGTTGTCGGCGAACGCGGCCCCGGACAGCGGCCAGCCGTGGATCATCACAATGGGTCGCCCGGATCCGATGTCGGTGTAGTTCAGGTTCACCTGGTCCGGGGTGGTCAGCTTCGGCATCTTCGCCCTCCAATCATCGGTTCTCCCCGAGACTACTCGACAACCCCCCGGATTGATGCCGACCCCGGTTTCAGCCCGGACGCGCCGGACCTCAGAGGTTGTAGCCGATGGCCCGCAGCTGTTCGCGGCCATCTTCGGTGATCATCTCCAGGGTCCACGGAGGCAGCCACACCCAGTTGATGGTCACCGAGTTCGCGAGGCCGTCGAGCGCGTACTTCGTGTCGTACTCGATGCGGTCGGTCAGCGGGCAGGTGGGCGAGGTGAGGGTCATGTCGAGGGTGACGTTGGCCTCCTCGTCCACCGTGACCCCGTAGAGCAGGCCGAGGTCGACGACGTTGACCATCAGCTCGGGGTCGACGACGTCCTTCATCGCCTCCTCGATCTCCTCCTCGGTGGGGATCGGCCTGGTCGAGTCGTCGTCGGGCAGTTCGTCCTTGACCAGATCCGAGGGACGCGGGTCGGGGGTGTACATCAGTTCTCCTTCGCTGAGGCCTGGCTGACGGCATCCCGGAGGGCCGCCCAGGCGAGCAGGGCGCACTTGACGCGCGCGGGGAACTTCGAGACGCCGGCGAAAGCGATGGCGTCCTCGAAGCGGTCCTCGTCGGGGGTGATCTCCCCCTTGGAGTGCATCATCTCCAGGAAGTCGTCGTAAAGACCGGAGAAATGGTCGATGTCCTGGTCGATCACCAGGTCTCCCAGGATGGATGTGGATGCCTGCGAGATGGAGCATCCCTCACCGTCGTAGGACATGTCGGCGATCGTGTCGCCGTCCAGGTGGACGCGCAGGGTCAGCTCGTCGCCGCAGGACGGGTTGACGTGATGCACCTCGGCCTCGTATGGCTCCCGCAGTCCGCTGTGGTGCTTCTCGCGGTAGTGGTCGAGGATGATCGTCTGATAGAGCTCGTCGAGGTTCATCGTGCTCCAAAGTAGTCGCGGGTGAACACCAGCGCATCCGCCAATGCGTCGATCTCCTCCCGGGTCGTGTAGAGGTGGGCCGATGCCCGGGTGGAGCTCTGGTGACCGAGTCTCCTGTGCAACGGCCTGGCGCAGTGGTGCCCACCCCGGATGGCGATACCACGGGAGTCCAGCACCTGCATGACGTCGTGCGGGTGGATGCCCTTCAGGTTGAACGAACACGCCGATCCCCGTTCGGCGGCCTCCGCCGGTCCCAGCAGCACCAGCCCATCGATGCTGGTCAGCTTGGCGAGCATGTACTCGGTCAGCTCGTGTTCGTGGGCGGCAATGGCGTCCATTCCGATCCCCTGCAGGTACTTGATGGCTGCGGCGAGCCCTGCGGCCTGGGCGATCGGCGGGGTGCCCGCCTCGAAACGCTGGGGCGGATCCGCGTAGGTGGAGTGGGTCATCTCGACCACCTCGATCATCTCCCCACCACCGAGGAAGGGGGGCAGGGAAGCCAGGAGCTCCCCCCTGCCCCACAGCACCCCGATACCGGTCGGGCCGCACATCTTGTGACCCGTGAAGGCCACCAGGTCGGCTCCGAGGGCCGCGACGTCGACGCTCTGGTGAGGCACCGACTGGGAGGCGTCGACCACCATCACCGCGCCTACCGCGTGGGCCTTGGCGGCGATCCCGGCCACCGGGTTGCGGGTGCCCAGCACATTGCTCACGTGGGCGATGGAAACCACCCTGGTGCGTTCGTTGATCAACCCGTCACGTTCGGCCGCCTCGAGGTCGAGCCGCCCCTCGTCCGTGACGTCGAACCAGCGGAGCACCGCCCCGGTGCGCTCACACACCAGCTGCCAGGGAACGATGTTCGAGTGGTGCTCCATCACGGAGATCACCACCTCGTCACCCGGAATCAGCCGGGCCGCCAGGGTGTTGGCCACCAGATTGAGCGCCTCGGATGCATTTCTGGTGAAGACCACTTCCTCAGGGGCGGCGGCGCCGATGAAGGACGCGACCAAGCCCCGCGCCCCCTCGTAGGCCTCGGTGGCCTCGGCGCCGAGCACGTGCATCGCGCGCGCCACGTTGGCGTTGTGCTGCAGGTAGTGCTCGGCTATCGCGTCAACGACCACCCGGGGTTTCTGGGAGGTGTTGGCCGAGTCCAGGTAGACCAGTGGATACTGCCCCATCCTGCGCTTCAGGATGGGGAAATCCTGCCGGATCGTATCGACGTCAAAGCTCACTTCGGTCCTCTCCTCCTCAACCACCGTCTCCCCCGCTCCCGGGGTCGGGGCACCGTCAGGCCCTGGCCGCCTTGATATAGGCCTCGTAGCCCTTGGCCTCGAGGTTGTCGGCCAGCTCACGCCCGCCCTGGTCGACGATGCGGCCGTCGACGAAGACGTGAACGAAGGTGGGGTCGATGTAACGCAGGATGCGGGTGTAGTGGGTGATGAGCATCACGGCCCGGTCCCCCTGGGCGGAGTAGCGGTTCACGCCATCGGCGACGATGCGCAGGGCGTCGATGTCGAGACCGGAGTCGGTTTCGTCGAGGATGGCGGCCTTGGGATTGAGCAGCTCCAGCTGGGCGATCTCGTGGCGTTTCTTCTCGCCACCGGAGAAACCCTCGTTGACGGAACGGGCCGAGAAGGAGCTGTCCAGGTTCATACGGTTCAGCACGTTCTCGACGTCCTTGACCCAGGTGCGGATCTTGGGGGCCTTGCCGTCGAGGGCGGTCTTGGCGGTGCGGAGGAAGTTCGCCACGGACACCCCCGGAACCTCGACCGGGTACTGCATCGCCAGGAACAGGCCCTGCCGGGCGCGTTCATCGACGGTGAGGTCGGTCAGCTCCACTCCGTCGAGGGTCACGGATCCGGAGGTGATCTCGTACTTGGGGTGTCCCGCGATGGCGTAGGCGAGGGTGGACTTCCCGGAACCGTTGGGACCCATGATCGCGTGCACCTCACCGGAGTTCACGGTGAGGTCCACGCCCTTGAGGATCTGTTTGGGACCCTCCTCGGTCAGGACGTCGACGTAGAGGTCGGAGATGACGAGATTGGACATGGTTTTCAGGACTCCTGGAATTCGGTGATGGGGTGGTCGAGATCGACCAGCACCTGCTGGTCCTCGATCTGGACCGGGTAGACGTTGACGGGTTCCGTGGCGGGCAGGCAGAGGGCGCGGCCGCTTCGCAGGTCGAAACGGGAGCCGTGGAGGTAGCACTCTATCGAGCCCTCCTCGACATCCCCGTCGCTCAGGGGAACGTGCCCGTGACTGCAGAGATTGTGGATGGCGAAGTACTCGCCCTGATGGAGCACGATGGCGATCTCGTGTTCGTCGACGGCGAGCGGGATCTCGGGAATCAGCTCGTCGAGGGTGGCGACGGCGATGAAGCTCACTGAGCGGCCCTCATGGCCTCGGCCGCCATGTCGAGTTCCTTCTCCACCTGGGCCAACAGCCTCTTCTCGACCTCGGGAACACCGATGCGCCGGATGATGTCGTTGAAGAAACCGTGCACGACGAGGCGTCTGGCCTCGGCCTCCGGGATGCCGCGGGAGCGCAGGTAGAAGAGCTGGAGGTCATCGAACCGGCCAGTGGTGGAGCTGTGGCCGGCCCCCTCGATCTCGCCTGTTTCGATCTCCAGGTTGGGAACGGAATCGGCCCGGCAGCCGTCGGTGAGGACGAGGTTCTTGTTGGACTCGTAGGTTTCGATGCCCTCGGCGACCTTCCGGATCAGCACGTCACCTATCCACACCGAGTTCGCGCCCTCGCCCTGCAGCGCACCGCGATAGTCCACGTTGGACCTGGTCTTCGGGGCGTTGTGGTCGACGAAGAGGCGGTGCTGGATGTGTTGCCCGGCATCGACGAAGTAGAGACCGTACTGTTCGAGTTCACCGCCGGGACCCGTGAAGCGGGCGTTCTCCTGGAGCCGGATCACGGCGCCACCGAGCGATGCCTGGACGGTGCGGACCCGGGCGTCACGTCCGACCTCGATGCTGATCTGACCGCCGTGGACGGCATCGGCATCCCAGTCGTTGACGTACACGAGGTTCACCTCGGCTCCATCACCGACCCGGATGTCGTACTTCGCGGCGTAGGATCCGCTGCCTTTGTAGTGGAACACGATGGTGGCGCGGGAGTTGGCCCCGACCTCCAGCACGAAGACCTCTGCCGCCTCCGCGCCGTTCCCGGTCCCGACGTGGACGTTGGCCTGGTCGATTTCGGTGTCTGCCGGGACACGCATGAGCGCCAGTTCCGCGCTGCGGGCCACCGCCAGGGCCGCGACGCGGTCCACCGGGGGTTCGACGGCGAGGTCCTGCAGTGCGCTCATGGGCATGACGGTGAACTCCACGCCAGCAGGGGTTTCCCCCTCCCAGCTGAGTCCGGGAAGCGCGTCACCCTCGGCCAACAGCCCGGCGAGACGCTTCAGCGGGGTGAAGCGCCAGATCTCCTCCATGCCTGTCGGCTTCGGATGATCGGCGACCTCCCACGACGGGGTGGGGTGAAGATGGGATGCGACGGTCTCGACGGCTCCGAACCCGTTCACTGCAGCAGTGGTGCTCAACTTTTCTTCCTCTTGTCCGTTTCGTTCCGGGGCCGACATCAGCCGACCGCACCTTCCATCTGCAGCTCGATGAGCCGGTTGAGTTCCAGGGCGTATTCCATGGGGAGTTCCTTGGCGATGGGCTCGACGAAACCACGCACGATCATGGCCATCGCCTCGTCCTCCTCCATGCCTCGGGACATGAGGTAGAACAGCTGGTCATCGGAGACCTTGGAGACGGTCGCCTCGTGGGCCATGGAGACGTCGTCCTCCCGGACATCCACGTAGGGATAGGTGTCGGAGCGGGAAATGGTGTCCACCAGCAGTGCATCGCATTTCACCGACGACGCGGAGTGATGCGCTCCCGCCTCGACCTTCACCAGGCCGCGGTAGGAGGAACGCCCGCCGCCGCGGGAAACCGATTTCGAGATGATCGACGAGGAGGTGTGGGGGGCGCAGTGCACCATCTTGGAGCCCGCGTCCTGGTGCTGCCCCTCGCCCGCGAAGGCGATCGACAGGGTCTCGCCGCGGGCGTGTTCCCCCATCAGGTAGACGGCCGGGTATTTCATGGTCGCCTTGGAACCGATGTTGCCGTCGACCCACTCCATGGTGGCGCCCTCCTCGCAGACGGCGCGCTTGGTGACGAGGTTGTAGACGTTGCTCGACCAGTTCTGGATGGTCGTGTAGCGGCAGCGGGCGCCCTTCTTGATGAAGATTTCCACCACCGCCGCGTGCAACGAGTCGGAGGAGTAGATGGGAGCTGTGCAGCCCTCGACGTAGTGCACGTAGGCGTCCTCGTCGACGATGATCAGGGTCCGCTCGAACTGGCCCATGTTCTCGGTGTTGATCCGGAAATAGGCCTGCAACGGGATGGAGACGTGGACTCCCTTGGGAACGTACACGAAGGAACCACCGGACCAGACGGCGGTGTTCAGCGCCGCGAACTTGTTGTCACCTGCCGGGATGATGCTGGCGAAGTGTTCCTTGAAGATCTCGGGATGTTCCCTGAGGGCGGTGTCCGTGTCGAGGAAGATCACACCCTGCCGTTCCAGTTCCTGATTGATGTGGTGGTAGACCACCTCGGATTCGTACTGGGCTGCGACACCGGCCACGAGGCGGGCCTTCTCCGCCTCGGGGATGCCGAGCCTGTCGTAGGTGTTCTTGATGTCCTCGGGCAGGTCATCCCAGGTCTGTGCCTGGCGTTCCGTGGAACGGACGAAGTACTTGATGTTGTCGAAATCGATCTCGTCGAGTTCCGCTCCCCAGGCCGGCATCGGTTTCTTGCCGAACAACTTGAGGGCCTTCAGGCGCAGGTCCCGCATCCACTCGGGTTCGCCCTTCAGCTCGGAGATGTTCCGGACCACGGCCTCGCTGAGGCCTCGCTGGGCAGCAGCACCGGCGGCATCGGAATCGTGCCAGCCGTACTGGTAGCCGTTTAGGGCTTCCAGGTGCTCGTCCTGCGTGGCCCCCACTCCGGGGGCCTGTGGCGTGGTCGTCATAGGGTCACTTCCTGATCTTGCTCGGGATGACGGGGTTGGGAACGTGGGTGGTGCACACCCCGTCCCCGTGGGCGATGGTCGCGAGCCGCTGGACGTGGCTGCCCAGCAGCCGCGAGAACAGCTGGGTCTCAACCTCGCAAAGCTGGGGGAACTCTGCCGCGACATGCGCCACCGGGCAGTGGTGCTGGCACAGCTGGTCGCCCGAACGAACCGGCTTGACCGAGGGCGCGTAGGTGGCTCCCAGGGCCTCGGTGAGCAACTCGATGGGGGTGCGTTCGGGATGGGCCTCGCGCAGCTCGTTGAAACGGTTCTCGATCTCGTCGACGCGTTCCGAGGCCAGGTCGACCATGGCCTGCGGCCCGGCGGCCTCGATCAGCCTCCGGATGGCGACTATGGCCAGCTCGTCGTAGGCCTGGTGGAACTCGGAACGTCCCGCGTCCGTGAGGAAGAACACCTTGGACGGGCGGCCCCGGCCACGCGCCCCGTAGACCCGTTGTTCACGCGAACCCAGGGTCCCCTCCCCCAAGAGGGTGGACAGGTGGCGACGGATGGCGGCGGGGGTCAGGTTCAACCGTTCAGCGAGTTCTCGCGCCGTCGATGGTCCGTGTTCCAAGATGGAGCGGACCACCCGTTCTCGGGTGGAGTTGTCGGCTTCCTGCATGTCCGCGCTCATGACACCCTCCTCCCAGCGATTTTGCACACGCCAGTCTTTCGGAATCTCCCAAGCGTATCAAGCTAGGGCAGCCTAACCATCAAGGCCCACGGCTACCCTCGACGCGGTCGGAGGTGTCCCGCCCTTCTCCCCGATCAAATCAGTTCCCCGGGATTCCAAGTCCTTGGGCCAACAATACTCATCGCCCGTCGCGGCGCAACCCTGGAAGTCCGCGAGGGGATCCCGGCTCGGGCGACCTCAACGGGAGTAGCGCAGCGGATTGGGGCGGCACCGGGTCTCCGTGGCGATCCTGAGCCCGGGGGCCAGCCGCCCCGCCTCCCGGAGGGCGAGCAGTTTCTCGACCACCTTGTCGCGCAACATCACGGGCGAGATGGTGTTCAGGTAGATCTTGGTGGCCCCCTCGAAACCGGCGAGGGTGGAGACCCGCCACTTGAGCATCACCCGCCACGGCATCGGGAGCGCGACGTCGATCGGCCGGTGGTGCCATTCCTCATTGCAGGCGATGTCGACCCCGGTGGCGGCATGCATGGCGTGGATCAGGTCCGACATCCCCCGCACCTCCTCGGCGGACTGCTCCCAGGGGTCGGAGAACTCGGAACAGGAGTAGATCTCCAGGGTCGGGTAGCGGTGCCCGAAACCCGCGAAGGCGACCGCGTGGTCGTTCTCGGCGACGATCAGGTTGTGATAACCCGCGTAGTTCGGACCCACCTCGTTGAACAGGTTCGAGTCCTGCCGCAGCCGGGCGAGCGCCACCTCGTGCTGAACGCCCCGTTCGTCGATGGCGACGAGCTGCTTGTGGAGGTGGTCGAAGGACGCCCCCGCCGGTTTCAGCCAGTTCTGGAAGACGGTCACGTAGCGGGCGTACCGGTTGTTCTCGTAGCTGCGGCGTATCGAGTCGATCGTGAAGGCGATGAACTTCTCGTGTTCCCCCGGGGTCAGGGTCCCGGAGCCGGCGAGTTGCGTGTCATCGACCGCGCCGTCGACGAAGTGCCGCCTGGCGATTATCACGTCGTGCCCGCCGCCGAAGAACCCTGAGGCCACTTCCAGACGCTGCTCCCGGGTCATCGCGGCGATCTGGCCGGTGCCGTGCCCGGAGGCCCTCAGCTTCATCTCGGCCACCCGCAGCACGTGCTCCAGGCCCTCGGGAGAGGCCAGGTAGGCCCGTTGGCGCTGCGCGACGGCCTCGGGAAGCTCGAAATTGTAATTGGCGCGCCAGTAGTCGAAGCTCAGGATCTCGAACAGGTTCGGGATGCAGCGGAACTCGGCGGTGGTGGCGAACAGTTCCTCCGCCGGAAGCCCCATCAGTGTTTCCCATCCGTCACCGGAACGCACCACGCGGGCCTTCTCCGGCGGGGTCTCCAGGTAACGCCGTTCGCAGAAGGCGCAGTGCGCCCCGTGGGCCGTCTCGTCGATGGGGTTGGGTTCGGGGCGTTTGCGGCCGAGGGGTCGGTTACCCCGCCCCGGCACGGTCCACACCTCGGTTCCGGTGAGCGGTCCGACTTGTTTCACTGTTCCGTCGGCCATGGTGGACAGGTACTCGGGCTGCCTGACATAGGGCTGCATGACGCCACCGTAGATCATCACCGGGTCCGGATGCTCCGCCACCGGAGTGTTCCCGCCCGCGGACGAGATCATGGCACGGGCCGACCGGCGACAAAACCCTGGCACCACCCGGCACACGGAACCCCCCGATGCAACGGCAACCGGTATGGTCGGAACTGTGACCAACAGCAATCCACTCCGCGACCCCCGGGACCGGAGACTGCCAAGGATCGCGGGTCCCTGCGTCCTGGTGATCTTCGGCGTCACGGGTGATCTTTCCAGGAAAAAACTGATGCCGGCCGTCTACGACCTGGCGAACCGCGGCCTGCTTCCCCCCGGTTTCGGCCTGGTGGGTTTCGCGCGCCGAGACTGGGCCGATCAGGATTTCGCGAAGGTGGTCCACGACGCGGTCAAGGAAAACGCCCGCACCCGTTTCCGCGAGGAGGTCTGGGAGCAGTTGCTGGAGGGGATCCGGTTCGTGCCGGGCACGTTCGACTCCGACGAGGCCTTCCAGCGGCTCCGCGCCACCCTTGAGGAACTCGACCAGGCCCGCGGCACCAGCGGTAACCACGCCTTCTACCTTTCCATCCCACCGTCGAACTTCGAGCAGGTGGTCTCCCAGCTCAAACGAAACGCCATCACGGGCGAGGGCGACAACACCTGGAACCGGGTGGTGATCGAGAAACCCTTCGGCCACGACCTGCGCTCGGCCCGTGAACTGAACGGCGTCGTCAGTCAGCTCTTCTCCCCCCACGAGGTGTTCCGCATCGACCACTATCTGGGCAAGGAGACGGTGCAGAACATGTTGGCGATGCGTTTCGCCAACGAACTTTTCGAACCCTTCTGGAACCGCAACTACGTCTCCCACGTGGAGATCACCATGGCCGAGGACATCGGCATCGGCGGCCGGGCCGGGTACTACGACGGGATCGGGGCGGCGCGCGACGTCATCCAGAACCACCTGCTGCAGCTGCTCGCCCTGGTCGCGATGGAGGAACCGACCAGTTTCGAGGCCGCGCAGCTGCGCACGGAGAAGACCAAGGTGCTGGCGGCCGCCCGGGTCCCCTCCGACTACGCCGCCCACACTGCCCGCGGCCAGTACGCCGCGGGCTGGCAGGGGGGCCAGTTGGTGCGCGGTTACCTGGAGGAGGAAGGCGTCTCCCCCGATTCCCGCACCGAGACCTACGCCGCCATCCGCGTCGATGTCGACAACCGCCGCTGGGCCGGGGTCCCGTTCTACCTGCGGGCCGCCAAACGCATGCCTAGGCGGGTCACGGAGGTCGCCCTGGTGCTGAAGCAGGCACCTCACCTGCCCTTCCCCGCCACCGAGACCGCGGCCCTGGGACAGAACGCCCTGGTGATGCGCGTCCAGCCCGACGAGGGCGTCACCCTCCGGTTCGGCGCCAAGGTGCCGGGCACACAGATGGAAATCCGTGACGTCTCCATGGACTTCGTCTACGGCGGCTCCTTCACGGAAACCTCCCCGGAGGCCTACGAACGCCTGATCCTGGATGTGCTGCTGGGCGATCCACCCCTGTTCCCGCAGCACGAGGAGGTGGAGCTCGGCTGGAAGATCCTGGACCCGGTGCTCGACTACTGGGCTTCGCTGCCCACCCAGCCGGAACCCTACGCGGCGGGCACCTGGGGTCCCGCCAGCGCCGTCGAGATGCTGGCCCGTGACGGCAACACCTGGCGCAGGCCGTAGAGGAGGAAGCCGTGATCATCGAACTCAACAACACCACGACGCAGGACATCACCTCCGCGCTGATCAGAGCCCACCGGGAGGTCGGGCCGACCAGCGGCATGGTCCTGACGCTGCTGGCGATCACCGACGACGACCACCAGGACGAGGTGCTCTCCGCCGCCCGGGCCTCCGCCATGGCACACCCGTCGCGGGTCATCGTCATCTCCAAGGCCGGCGGGGAAACCCGCCTCCACGCGAAGATCCAGGTCGGCGAGGGACTCCCGGGGGACCTGATCGCCCTGAAGCTGCACGGCGAGCTGGCCTCGCACGGCGACTCCGTGGTGCTGCCCCTGCTGCTGCCCGACTCCCCCACGATCGCCTGGTGGCCCCACAAGGCCCCCGACGCCCCCGCCCAGGACCCGATCGGCAGGTTGGCGACCCGCAGGATCACCGACTCGATGGGGGCGCCGGATCCGCAGCTGGCCCTGGCGATCCGCGCCCGCAACCTGGCCCCCGGCGACACGGACCTGTGCTGGACCCGGATCACGCGCTGGCGTGCCCTGCTGGCCGCCGCCCTGGACCAGTTCCCGCACCAGGTCACCTCCGCCCTGGTGCGTTCCACCCCCGACAACGCCTGCTCCACCCTGCTGGTGACCTGGCTGGAGCAGCAGCTGGGTGTCCCGGTGCTGCACGAGGACAGCGACCAACCGGGAATCTCGGAGGCGAGGCTGACCACCGACGGGGGTGACATCGTCATCAACAGGGGCCGCTCCGAGGCCATCGCCCGCTACGCCGTGCCGGGCCAGCCGGAACGAAAGGTGGCGTTGAAACGACGTCCTCTCACCGAATTGCTCACGGAGGAGTTGCAGCGTATGGATCCCGATGCCGTCTTCGAGTCGGTCGTGAGCCACATCGCCACGCGGGTGGGTGAGTGATGTTCACCCGGGTGGTGCGCCTGGAAACGGCGCAGCAGGTGGCGGATGTGGTCGCCCGCCGGTTCATGAAGAAGACCACGGAGCTGCTGGACAGCCGCGAGGAGGTGCACGTGTGCCTGACCGGCGGTGGCACCGCGGACCTGGTCTACGAACGTTTCGCGGACCTGTCCGCCGAGGCGAAACTCGACCTGGGGCGCCTGCACCTGTGGTGGGGGGATGAGCGTTTCGTGGCCGCCACGGATCCCGACAGGAACTCCCTCCAGGCCATCAGCCGGCTGGGACGCACCCTGCCCATCCAGTCGGCCCGGATCCACATGATGGCGGCGCGTGACGGCCGCGCGGACCCGCACGACAGCGCATCCGAATACGCCGCCGAGCTGGGGGAAACCCGCTTCGACCTGACCTTCCTGGGCATGGGACCGGACGGTCACGTCGCCTCGATCTTCCCGGGGCATCCGAGTTTCGAATCCACCTCCCGCAGTGTGATCGGGGTGACGGATTCCCCGAAACCACCCTCGGAACGCATCTCGCTGACGATCCCGACCCTCAACCGATCCGGCGAGATCTGGTTCATCGTCACGGGCACCGGCAAGGCCGACGTGCTGCCCCGGGCCCTCGGCGGCGACGAAACCCTGCCGGCCTCCCACGCCCACGGACAGCAGGCCACGTACTGGTTCATCGACGACGCAGCCGCCTCGAAGCTGCCTCCCCGCTACGTCTGCCCGCTCTGAGCGGCAGATTTCACGGGTTCCCTGACGGCCTGGAACATTCCGAGCGCGGCGGCCCGGCGGAACCCGAGGGCCTCGTTCACGGCCAGCATGTGATGGTTCTCGGCCGCATTGAAGGTGTGGACCGCGGGGGCCTGGGGCAGGGCGGCGTGCACCGCCTCCAGGTTGGCCGCCTTGACCAGCGTTCCCAACCGGTGGCCGCGATATTCGGGAAGGACAATGGTGTCCCTCTGATGGATCATGGCTTCGGGCCACTCACGCGATGCGGACAGCTCATTCAACGCCACGACCTTTCCTGTTGGTTCGTGCACCACGATCCCGAGGAAAAGCCGGTTCGTCGAGCTGACTCGCGCGTAGTCAGCACGCACGCGGTCCGCATCCCAGGATGTCTCGGGAATGATCAGCCCGCCGGATGGCGCATCGGTGCTCATGCGTTGTTTCAGCACCGCGACACCGGCCGCCCACCCCGGGGGTACCTCCCCCTCCAGGCAGTGCACCCCGTAGTCCGGCCCGGCCGCGGCCCCGGCCGTGGCGAGAACCTCACTCAGCGCGACGGCCGGGGCGGCGAAGTCGTAACGGGAATACCACATCACCTGCCCCAGGACGAAGCCGTGGCGCAGGGCGAACCGCGCCCGTGGGCTGGCGGCCAGCAGCGCCCCATCCCCGACGGGACTGGGCAACACGGCATCGCCCGGGCCCGGCACCGGGGTCGGAATCTCGAGGTTGACGTAGCGGGTTTCGGGTTCCAGGGCTGACTGCACCACCTCCGCGAGCGCCTGCCCGATTCCCCGCCGCCTGTACCCGGGCGTGACGTAGACGTGCGCCATCGCACCTTCGGGCTCGTCCACGAAATCCACCACCAGCCTGGCGAAACCGACAGGCCGGTCCTTGACCCAGACCAGCCAGCGCCGCACCCGGCTCTCGGTAAGGGCGGCATGCGCAGCTCTCAGGTCGGCCTCCGGACCGTTCCGGGGCCCTTGGGGACCGAGCGCCTCGACGCTGTCATCGGTGTTCATGCGACAGTAGGCAGCCCATTCCTCGTTCACGTTCCCGGGAAGCGCGAATTCGCGGATCGCGACATCAGTCATTGCCTCACCTTAACGTCCGGTTTGAACAGCGTTTCCGGTAACTTTGATTCATGAAGAGGATTGCACGACCGGCACGAGTGGCCACGGGTTGCAAGGCGCATCCAAGGCCTGACGGGCCGCGATCCACCTTCGGAAGACGAACCGGGAGTCACCATGACTGATTTCCTGACCTGGCTCGGCCAGCACCCTTGGGCCGCCTGGGGCGTGCTGGCGCTGCTGCTGGCAGCGGCCGAGTTGCTCACCATGGACCTGACATTGCTGATGCTCGCGGCCGGCGCCCTCGCCGGCGGGGTGGTTGCGCTGCTGTTCCCCCACCTGCTGTGGCTCCAGGTGATCGTCGCCCTGGCCACCGCGGTGGCGACTCTCTTCCTGCTTCGTCCCACACTCCTGGAGAAGGCTCGCCAAGCTCCGGGATACCGCTCCTCCCTCGATGACCTGATCGGCTCGTTCGGAGATGTGACCACCCGGATCACCGCGAACTCGGGCGAGGCCAAGGTGGATGGCCAGATCTGGCAGGCCCGCAGCTACGACGACGCCATCACGATCGAGGCCGGGGAGAGAATCGAGGTCTACAAACTCGACGGAATCACCTTGATCGTCTATCCCATCGCCCGCTGACCAGAAACCGCAAGGAGCGACATTGCCCGCACCCACCATCGTTCTCATTGTTCTTGCCGTCGTCGTGGTCATGCTGCTGGCCGCGACCCTGAAGATCATCCGCCAACAGCAGGTGGCCATAGTCGAACGGCTCGGCAAGTTCCGCAAAGTACTGGATCCTGGACCACATCTGGTGGTTCCGTTCCTCGACCAGATCCGATACGCCCTCGACATGCGCGAGGAGGTGGTGCCGTTCCCACCCCAGGGCGTCATCACCGAGGACAACCTCATCGTCTCGATCGACTCGGTGATCTACTTCCAGATCGTCGATCCGGTCCGCGCCGCCTACGAGGCGCAGAACTACCGTGCCGCCATCGAACAGCTGACCATGACCACCCTGCGCAACATCATCGGTGGCATGGACCTGGAGGCCACCCTCACCTCCCGTGAAGAGATCAACAAGCGCCTGCGTGCGGTACTGGACGAGGCGACCGGCAAGTGGGGAATCAAGGTCAACCGGGTCGAGCTGCGCACCATCGAGCCGCCGCCGACCATCCGCGACGCCATGGAGAAGGGCGCCCGGGCGGAACGCGACAAACGGGCCTCGATCCTCTTGGCCGAGGGCCAGCGCCAGTCCCAGATCCTCTCCGCTGGCGGCGACCGGGAGGCCGCGATCCTCCGTGCCCAGGGCGATCGTGAGGCGGCCGTCCTCCGCGCCCAGGCCGACCGGCAGGCCCAGATGTTGCGCGCCGAGGGCGAGGCCCAGGCCATCACCACGGTTTTCAGCGCCATCCACGCCGCGGAACCGGACCAGGCCCTGCTCGCCTACCAGTACATGCAGATGCTGCCCCGCCTGGCCCATGGTGATTCGAACAAGATGTGGATCATCCCCAGCGAACTCAGCGACGCCCTGAAGGGCCTGGGACAGGTGGCGGGCTCCACCGACGTGCGGGATTACGTCTCGCGGGCCTCCCAGCACTTCTCCGCCCCGGAGCGGGTCGACGTGCACGCCGAGATCGCGGAACAGGCCCGCAAGGACCACGAACAGAGCAACGCCACGGTGAAGCAGGCCATAGCCGACGCCCAGGCCATGGAGGGCGCAGGGGGTACCCGGCGGCCGGGGCAGCCCTCCCCGCAACCGCCACAACACCAGGATCCCGACTCCCCGGGAACCTGGGAGCAGCACCCCGGCGGCCCGTACGGCGCTCAGTGACACAGCCCCGGAAACAGAAGAACGAATCCCCGTCCGGCTCCGGCCGGGCGGGGATTCGTTCACAACTGGGTTGTTCGTCTCATCAGTAGAGGATTTCGCCGGCTGCCCGGCGGGCCCTCAGCAAAGAGACCGCTTCCTCCAGGATCTGTGCCGCCTCCGCGTCGGTGCGACGCTCCTTCACGTATGCGAGGTGGGTCTTGTACGGGGTGATCTTCGGCGGTGGCGGCGGGTTCTCCGCATCGGTGTTGGCGGGCAACCCGCAGCGGGGACAATCCCAGGATTCGGGGATCACCGCATCGGCGGCGAAGGCCGGACGGGTTTCGTGCCCGCTGGCACAGTAGTAGGAGACGTGAAGTCTTGGGGCTGCATCGCCCCTCTCGGCTTCACCCATTGGTCCAGCGCCGACACGGCTACCGCGGATGGCGTTGCCACCTGCCACAACTACTCCTCGGGGTTCGGAAACATTCTCTTCTCAGGCGCCGATGCGGTAGAGCACCAGCAGCCCGATGATCGTCAACACCCAGATCAGCGTCAACACAAGGGTGATGCGATCCAATCGCCGCTCAGCGGTGGACACACCGCCCATGGAAGTGGACATGCCGCCACCGAACAGGTCGGACATGCCGCCACCGCGGCCCTTGTGGAGGAGTACTGACAGAGCCAGCAACGCGCTCAGAATGATCAGGACGACCGACAGGGTGGCTATGGGCCAGCTGACGAGGGGGACAATCACGCGGAGTAGTTTAACCGAGAGGCTCAAATCCACCACATCGTGGGGACCCGAAGCGTTTCACGCCACGGTCCCGAAAATGGGGTTGCCGCCGGCGAAATTCCGGTGACAACCCCATTCACGGATTTTCAGATCAGGAGAACAGCACGATCGCGGCGAACTCCTCGGCCTTCAGGCTGGCACCGCCGACCAGGGCGCCGTCGACATCCGGCTGGGCCATGATCTCGGCCACGTTGGATGCCTTCACGGAGCCCCCGTACTGGATCCGGACCGCATCCGCGGTGGCCCGGTCGTGCAGTTTCGCAATTTCCTCACGGATGGCGCCGCAGACCTCCTGGGCGTCCTCGGGGGTGGCCACCTCGCCCGTGCCGATCGCCCACACCGGTTCATAGGCGATGACGAGAGAGGCCACCTGCTCGGCGGGAATCCCCTTCAGGCAGCCACGAACCTGCTCGAGGGTGTACTCGACGTGGCGTCCTTCCTTGCGGATGTCCAGGCCCTCACCGCAGCAGATGATGGGGGTCATGTCCGCGGCCAGGACCTTCAGGGCCTTGGCGTTGATCAGGGCATCGGTCTCGCCGTAGTACTCGCGACGCTCCGAGTGCCCGACCACCACGTAGCGGACCCCCAGCTTCGACAACATCCCGGCGCTGATCTCGCCCGTGTAGGCACCCGAGTCGTGTTCGGAGACGTTCTGCGCACCGAGTTGGATCGGGAACCGGTCCCCCTCGATGAGGGTCTGCACGGTGCGCAGGTCGGTGAACGGGGGAATGACGACACAGTCGACGGAACTGCCGTCGTACTCCTTGTCGGCCAGGGTCCAGGCCAGTTTCTGAACGAGCCCCGTCGCCTCGACGTGGTTCAGGTTCATCTTCCAGTTGCCGGCCATGATCGGTTTGCGTGCCATGTCAGTTGCCTTCCTTCAGAACAGCGATACCGGGGAGGACCTTGCCCTCCATCAGCTCCAGCGATGCGCCACCGCCGGTGGAGATGTGCCCGAAGGCGTCCTCCGGGAATCCGAGGGCCCGCACCGCGGAGGCCGAGTCGCCGCCACCGACGACGCTGATACCGTCAATCTCGGTGAGGGCCTGCGCGACCGCTCGGGTTCCGGATTCCAGTCCGGGAATCTCGAACACCCCCATGGGGCCGTTCCAGAACACCGACCTGGCCTGGCGGATCGCGTCGCCGAACAGTTTCTCGGTGGCGGGGCCGATGTCGAGGCCCATCTTGTCGGCGGGAATGGCGTCGGTCGGGACCACGTCCACCTGGCCGACGGTGCGCGCCCCGAAATCAACCTCGGAGGCAATACGCACATCCACCGGAAGGAGGATGCGTTTGCCCGCGTCCTGGGCGGCTTTCAGGTATCCGGTGCAGGCCTCGATGGATGCGTCATCGACCAGCGAGTTTCCAACCCCCAGCCCCTGGGCCTTGAGGAAGGTGAAGGCCATGCCGCCGCCGATGACGAGGGTGTCGGCCACCTTGAGGAGGTTGTCGATGACGGCCAGCTTGTCGGCCACCTTCGCGCCACCGAGCACCACGACGAACGGACGCTTCGGATCCTCGGTGAGTCCTTCCAGGACATCGATCTCCGTCTTGACCAGCGAACCAGCCGCCGACGGCAAAAGCTTGGCGATGTCGTAGACGGAGGCCTCCTTGCGGTGCACCACACCGAAACCGTTGGAGACGAAGAAATCCCCGAAGGCCGCGTACTTCTCCGCCAGTTCCTTGCGGGCGGCCTCGTCCTTGGATTTCTCCCCGGCCTCGAAACGGACGTTCTCCAGGAGGGCGACCTCACCGTCCCCGAGGGATTCGACGGTGGCCTTCGCCGAGGGACCCACCACGTCGGTGGCGAGCTTCACCCGGGCGCCGAGCAGTTCACCGAGACGGGCCGCGACGGGAGCGAGGGAGAAGTTGGGGTCGGGTTCACCCTTGGGGCGGCCGAGGTGGGCCAGGACGACGATCCGGGCTCCCGCGTCGCGCAGCTCGTTCAGGGTGGGCAGGGCGGCACGGATCCGGCCGTCGTCGGTGATGTTCTTGTCACCATCCAGGGGCACGTTGAAATCGCAGCGGACCACCACACGCTTGCCGGCGAGGTTTCCAAGTTGGGAGACAGACTTCATTGAAGGTCCTTTCGGGTGGGGACACGACGGCCCCGGCAGCACGAGTGCAGACGGGGCCGAGGCGTCACTTCTTGGGTGAGGTCAGAGCTTGCTGCCGACGAGGACCGTGAGATCCACGAGACGGTTCGAGTAGCCCCACTCGTTGTCGTACCAGCCGACAACCTTGACCTGGTTGCCGATGACCTTGGTCAGCTGGGAGTCGAAGGTGCAGGAGGCGGCGTCGGTCTCGATGTCCTTGCTGACGAGAGGCTCGTCGGTGTAGACGAGGACCCGGCCGTCAGCGGCCTTCTTGACGATCTCGTTGATCTCCTCGACGCTGGTCTCGCGGGGGGCCTCGAAGGTGAGGTCAGTGGCGGAACCGGTGGGGGTGGGAACGCGCAGCGCGTAACCGTCGAGCTTGCCCTTCAGTTCGGGCAGCACGAGAGCAACCGCCTTAGCGGCGCCCGTGGTGGTGGGCACGATGTTGAGGGCCGCGGCGCGGGCGCGACGCAGGTCCTTGTGCGGGCCGTCCTGCAGGTTCTGGTCCTGGGTGTAGGCGTGGATGGTGGTCATCAGGCCCTTGACGATGCCGAGACCGTCGTTGAGGGCCTTGGCCATGGGAGCCAGGCAGTTGGTGGTGCAGGATGCGTTGGAGATGATGTTGTGGGCGGCCGGATCGTACTTGTCGTCATTGACGCCCATGACGATGGTGATGTCCTCGTTCTTGGCGGGAGCCGAGATCAGGACCTTCTTGGCGCCGGCGTCCAGGTGGGCCTTGGCCTTGGTGGCGTCGGTGAAGAAACCGGTGGACTCGATGACGATGTCGACACCCAGCTCACCCCAGGGAAGGTTCGCCGGATCCCGCTCGGCGAAGGCCTTGATCTCCTTGCCTCCGACCTTGATGGCGTCATCGTCGTAGGAGACTTCTTCGGGGAAGCGTCCGAGGATGGAGTCGTACTTCAGGAGATGGGCAAGGGTCTTGTTGTCAGTGAGATCGTTGACGGCAACCACCTCGAGGTCAGCGCCGGATGCGACAAGTGCACGGAAGTAGTTGCGGCCGATGCGGCCAAAGCCGTTGATTCCAACCTTGACGGTCATTTCGAATAGATCCCCTTCGAGAGATACCTGGGAGCCCGCCGCACCTGGGTGGCGCAACCGACGCCCTTCGGACAGCACCATCCTAGCCATTCAAGCCCGATCCCAGAAGGGTTCGGCACATTCATTGGGAATCGTTCAGGTCAGCCGGCAGCGAGGCCTCCGTGTTGGGGATGCCCGCCGCCTCCGCCGCCTTGTCGGCGGTGGCGAGCAGCCGCCTGATGCGCCCGGCCACCGCATCCTTGGTCAGCGGCGGGTCGTGCAGCTTGCCGAGCTCCTCCAGGCTCGCCTGGCGATGTTCGAGACGAAGCCTGCCCGCGGCCACCAGGTGCACCGGGGCGTCCTCGCCCAGGATCTCCAGGGCACGTTCCACCCGGGCACTGGCGGTCACCGCCGCCCTGGCGGAACGCCGCAGGTTCGCGTCATCGAAATTGGCCAACCGATTCGCCTGGGCCTTGACCTCGCGTCTCATGCGACGCTCCTCCCAGATCAGGCGGGTTTCCTGGGCACCCATCCGGGTCAGCAGGTCCGCGATGGCCTCGCCGTCCCGGAGCACCACACGATCGACGCCACGCGACTCGCGCGATTTCACGGTGATGCCGAGCCTTCGGGCGGCACCGCTGAGCGCCAGCGCCGCCTCCGAACCGGGGCAGGTGACCTCGAGGGCCATGGAACGGCCCGGCTCGGTCAGGGATCCCCGCGCCAGGAAAGCCCCCCGCCACACCGCGACGGAGTCGGCGATGGAACCACCGACCACCACCGCAGGCAGCCCCCGGACGGGACGACGCCGCTGGTCCACCAACCCGGTCAGGCGGGCCAGGGCCTCGCCGTCACGGATCACCCGAACGGCGTAGCGGGTGGTGCGGCGCAGCCCCGTTGCGTTGATCACCAGGAGGTCCGAGTCCAGGGAGTAGAGATCGTGTATGTAGGTGCGCAGCCTCCGGGCCGCGGCGGCGGAGTCCAGTTCCGCCTCGACGACGATGCGACCTCCCACCAGGTGCAACCCGCCGCCGAACCTGAGCATCGTCGCCACCTCCGCCCTGCGTGCATTCGGGTGGGGGGTTGCCACCGCTGCCAACTCCGTCTTCACCTTCTGGGTCAACGCCATGGGAGCCATCATTCCACCAATTCCCCGATGGCGTGGGTCTCAGCTGGCAAGAAGCTCCTGGTAGGCGTCTGCGAGCCGTTTCGGATCGTGACGTGCGCTGCCGTCGTGGCAGCGGATGTCGGCCACCGCCAGCTCGGCCCCGAGAGAGGCAGCGAACTGGGTGAGGTGGCGGTCGGAACCGGCGAAACCGACATCGGCCAGCACGAAGTCGAGACGCAGGGTCGGGGCGTGCTCCGCCAGCAGTTCGATGTGCCGTGATGCGGTGAACCCGTCGGTCTCGTCGGCGGCCGTGATGTTCATGACGAGGATGCGGCGGGCCGGGGTGGACAGGATCGCGTCGCGCAGCTCCGGGACCAGCAGGTGGGGAATCACCGAGGTGAACCAGGAACCGGGTCCCAGCACGATCGCATCGGCCTGCCGGACGGCCGCCACCGCCTCCGGGTGGGCCGGCGGGTTCTCGGGCACCAGCCTGACCGACTGGACCGTGGCCCGGGTCTTGGCCACGGTGGCCTGCCCCGCCAGGGTGCACAGCTCGTCCGGGGCGAGCGGGTCGAGTCCCAGCACGTCGGCCTCGATCTGCAGGGGAACCGAGCTCATCGGCAGCACCCTGCCCCGGGTCCGGAGCAGTTCCCCGACCATGTCGAGGCCCGCCACGGGGTCGTCCATCTGCTGCCAGAGACCCGCTATGAGCAGGTTCCCGATGGCGTGCCCGCCCAGCGGCCCGTCCCCGGAGAACCTTGACTGCAGGACCTGGGCCCAGCGCCGCCCCACCTGGTCGTCACCGCACAGCGCCGCCAGGGCCATGCGGAGGTCACCGGGCGGCAGGCAGCCGAACTCGCTGCGCAACCTCCCGGAGGAACCGCCGTCATCGGCCACCGTGACCACGGCCGTGAGCCGGTCCGTGATCCGGCGCAGGGCCGTCAAGGAGGTGTGAAGTCCGTGACCGCCCCCGAAAGCGACGATCGCGGATCCTCTCGGCCAGTTCATTCCTTCCCCAGATCCCGGTGCAACACACTGACACCGAATCCCCGGCCGCGTAGCCGGGCGGCCAGTTCCTCGGTCATGGATGTGGAACGGTGTTTCCCACCCGTGCACCCGATCGCGACGGTGACCTGACGCTTGCCCTCGGTGAGGTATCCGGGGGCCGCCACCTCGATGACTCCCAGCATGCATCCCTGGAACTCCTGGGCGGCTTCCTGGGAGAGCACGTAGGAGGCCACGTCCGGCGACAACCCGGTCTTGGGACGCAGCTCCGGAACCCAGTAGGGGTTCGGCAGGAAACGCACATCGAAGACGATGTCGGCGTCTACCGGCAGCCCGTTCTTGAACCCGAACGACATCAGCGCGACGCTCAGGTTGTCGGTGGCGTCGGTCCCGAAATGATTGGCGATGCGCTGGGCGAGCTGCCGGGCGCTGAGCCGGGAGGTGTCGACGACGATGTCGGCGGACGCCCGCAGATCCGCCAGGAGCCGCCGTTCACGCACGATACCGTCGAGCAGCCTGCCGTCGTACTGCAGCGGCAACGGCCGGCGGTTGGATTCCTGGCGTTGCACGATCACGTCGTCGCTGGCCTCCAGGAACAGCACCGTCACGCGATAGCCCCGCGCATTGACTTCCGCGAAGGCGGTGGGGAGCTGATCGAACTCCTCCCTGGAGCGCACGTCGACCACCACCGCCAGCCGCTCGGCCCGTCCCATCCGGTCCACGAGGATCGGCAGCATCGCGGGAGGCAGGTTGTCCACCACGTACCAGCCCAGGTCCTCCATGGTGTGGGCGGCCGTGCGCCGTCCCGCCCCGGACATTCCCGTCACGATCACGATCTCCGCCGGCCCATGCACTTCCACCATGGAGGAGACACTAGTCGCTCACCTGAACGGCATCGCACTTCACCCACATCACCGGAGGAGTTGTGTCGTCCCACCTCCCGTGTGACTGCCGGTGTCAGCCCCGGTGCGGTTCGTCACCGTTCGCGTTCCCCGAGTCCCCGGGCGGCCAGGGCCTCTCCCGTGCGTTCCGCGTGGGCGACGGAGCCGAGCACCATCGGCATGAGGAGCGCAACCACGTTGCGTTCCGCCCCGCGGGCCCGGGCGGCATCCCTCGCGTCATCGAACAGGCCGAGCAGGTAGGGGATGGAGCGGATCATCAGGGCCACCGCCAAGGCCACCCGCTCGGGGTTGAGCCCGACGAACCGGATCGGCCGCAGGGCCACGATCAGGGCGTTCAACAGTTCCGGGGTGGGGGTGGTGAGGGTCAGCAGACGCGCGGCGAGGACGGCCAGCAGCAGATTTCCGGGCACGACCACCGCGGCCACCGGGTTCAGGACCACCAGCTGGTAGGCGGCCAGCAACCCGAGGATCAGCCACATCGCCCACCCGATCCGCAGTATCCGGGCGGGGGCGATCCCGGAGCTCATGAACAACACGACGGTCAGTGTCAGCAACCCGAGGGTGACCGGCCAGGTCTGAAGGACCAGGGCCGGCAGGCTCAGGGTGAGCATGAGGAGGTATTTCCACCCCACCCCGAGCCGGAACAGCCACCCCTCCCCCGGCTGGTAGAGGCCGAGCAGACTCGCGTGAACATTCACCCGATCACCCCCATGGCGCTCTCGTACCAGGCGATCACCTCACCGGGTTCGCCGTCGGCAGCCACCCGTCCCCCCTCGATGACGATCACCCGGTCGGCGTCGGCAGCCACATCCATGTCGTGGGTGGAGTAGATGACCTGTTGCTCCAGTTCCGCGAGGGCGCGGCGCAGGGCCAGTTTGTTGCGCAGGTCGAGCAGGGTGGTGGGTTCGTCGGCCACTATCACCTCCGGTCGCACGGCCAGCACGCTGGCCAGCGCCACCATCTGGCGTTCCCCACCGGAGAGGTCGTAGATGCTCTGGTGGGCCAGGTGCCCCAGGCCCCGCTCGTCGAGGATCTGCTGGGCGCGATCCGCTCGTTCCTTCCTTGGCAGGTGCCCGAGACTGAGGGTCAGGTCCTCGATCGGGGTGGACATCAGCAGCTGGGCCAAGGGGTCGGTGAAGATGAACCCGACGAGCTGGCGGACCTTCCGCGGCTCCTCGGCGACATCATGGCCCTTGACGCTCACGGTGCCGGAGGTCGGCTGCCGCATGCCGTTGAAGAGCCTCAGCAGGCTCGACTTGCCCGATCCGTTGGCACCGATCACCGCCACACGCCGCTCCGACAGGGTCAGGCTGATCCCCGTGAGCAGGGTCCTGGCCTCGTCCCCCTTGCGAATCGGCGGGATGACGAGTTCGACGTCGGTGAGTTCGATCACCGCTGGGCCAGCAGGCGTGGGAAGGCCCGGTGAACCGCATAGGCCAGGATCACGACGATCACGCTCTTGATGGCGTCACTCACCCAGAATCCCATGTCGATCCCGAATGCCTTGCCGAAGTCCATTCCGCCGGCCCGCATCAACCCGAACACACCCAGGGGAAGGATGATGAGGTAGCGGCCCGCAAGCAGACCCAGGAAGAAGATCACCGGGGTGATGGCGCTCAGTCCTCGTTTCAGCGCCATCACGGCCACGAAACCGGCCAGCAGCGCGGCGAAGGGGAAGGAGATCAGGTATCCGCCCGTCGGGCCGGCGAAGGACGCGAGTCCGGCTCCTCCCCTGGCGAAGACGGGAAGCCCGGCCGCTCCGACCAGGAGGTACAGCAGGACCGCGGCGAATCCGCGCCAGGGTCCCAGGCACAGGCCCGCCAGGCCGATGCCGACGGTCTGCAGGGTGAATGGGACGGGACCGATGTTGAAACCGGGAACGATCGAGAGCGCGGCGATGAGGGCCGCGAACACGGCCACGTAGGCGAGATCGCCGCCCCGGAAGAAGCGAGCCGATGCAGGCACTGTTGCCTCCTGCTTGGTTGATGACGGTTGGGGACGGTGACATTCAACACCCCATGTTGAACAGTGTTCAAGTCGTGACCCGACCAGCTGCGCAACGCACCCGGCACTTCCCCCGTACACTTCGCCCGTGCGTGACTTTGCCGAACTGTTGAGAACCCCGGGGCTGGCGCGGGTCATGGCCAGCCAGCTCGCCGCCAGGCTGCCCGCCGGAATGTTCTCCCTCGGCATGCTGATGCACGTCGAACACGTGCAGGGCAACTACACCTCCGCGGGCACGGTGCTGGCGGCGTTCTCGATCGGCATGGCGGCGGCGGGGCCTGTCATCACCCGGCAGCTCAACCGGTTCGGCACCCTGCCGGTGCTGCTGACCTGCCTGCTGGTGACCACGGCCTCCCTGACCCCGCTGGTGATCTTCCAGCTCCCGCTGTGGGCGATGATGCTGCTGGCCGCGGCGGCCGGGGCAACCATCCCGCCCGTCCTGCCCACCGTCCGCACCCTCTACCCGAAGCTGGTGCCGCAGCATCTCGTCACTCCCCTGTTCAGCCTCGACGCCGCCCTGCAGGAGATCATCTGGGTTTTCGGTCCCGTGGTGATTACCTCGCTGGTGGCGTACCTGGGAACCGTGACCGCCCTCCTGATCGTCATAGGAATCCAGCTGGCCGGGGGAATGCTGTTCATACTCGAACCAGCGGTCCGGGGCCTGCGGATCCCCCGGGCGACGGGGCGTTTCGGGAAGGTGCTGGCGAACCCCTCGGTGCTGCTCATGGTCCTGGTTTCCCTGCTGCTGATCGGTTCCCTGGCGGCCATGGAGGCAGCGGTGGTGGCCTGGTTCGGGGAGGGTTCGCTGCTCGGCGGGATCATCCTGGCCGTCTCGGCCCTCGGTTCCATGATCGGTGGGCTCGCGATCGGGCAGCGACCCATCAGGCCCTGGTCCCTCCCCACCCGGTTTCTGGTCATGACCCTCGGGCTGCTCGCCGCAGTGCTGGTGTCGGGTTTCTGGGGGCTGGCACTGGCCCTGTTCGTCGCGGGACTGGGCACCGCCCCCTCATTGGCGGCGATCTCGTCGGTGATAGCCGGCAGCGTGCCCTTCGCGGACACCGCCGAGGCCTACGGCTGGATCACCACTGGCCAGCTGATCGGCGCCGCGGCGGGTTCCGCCCTGGCGGGCATCGCCATCGACTCCCTCGGTGGGGGCCGGGGCGGGATGCTCGCCAGCCTCACCGTCGGCGCCCTGGCGGTGCTGGTAACCGCCGTTTTCCGCAACACCCAACCGGCTTTGAGGAATACCCGTTCTTGATTCATTCAGGGATTTGAGGCGAGGCCGACCCCAGGCCCGCGCCTCTGCCTCGGGACATCGCTCGCGGGCATCGCCGCTTTCCGGAGTCTTGCTCTGGGCCCGTGTTGCCGACCCATCCGTCGGATCTGGCGACGATCGGTTTGACCGGTCCGGGAATCCACGCACCGGCCGTCTCAAGTGGGTGTGACCTCTCCGGTGGCCAGGTTGATGGCCTCACCGCCGGTGCCGGAAACGGCCTCGTGGACGGCCGCGGCCAGTTTGGGACCGATCCCCGGGACGGCCGCGATCTCCTCCGGAGTGGCTCCTCGCAGCTTCTTCAGCGACCCGAAGTGGGAGATCAACGCCTTTCGGCGCATCTCCCCCAGGCCGGGCACCGCATCCAGGGCCGAGGACAGCATCGACTTGCTGCGCCTGCCCCGGTGGTGGGTGATGGCGAACCGGTGGGCCTCGTCACGGACCCGCTGCAGCAGGTACAGCCCCTCGGATGCGCGGGGCAGGATCACGGGGTATTCCTCACCGGGAAGCCACACCTCCTCCAGGCGTTTGGCCAGCCCGCACAGGGCGATCTCCCCGGCCAGGCCGAGTTCCTCCAGCACCCGCGCGGCCGCTGCCACCTGCGGGGCGCCCCCGTCGACGACGATCAGGGCGGGCGCGTAGGAGAATTTGCGGGGGGCGCCTGTGGTGGGGTCCACCAGCAGCGGCCCGGTTTCGTCCTCGTCACGGCCGCGTTCGTCCAGCAGTCTGCCGAGGCGCCGGCTCAGCACCTCGCCCATGGCCGCGACGTCGTTGGATCCCTCGAAGCTCTTGATGACGAACCGCCGGTAGTCGGATTTACGGGCCAGACCGTCCTCGAAGACCACCATGGAACCGACGACCTCGGTGCCCTGGGTGTGTGAGATGTCGAAACATTCGATGCGCAGGGGCGGTTCCGCCAGGCCCAGGGCATCGGCGATCTCCTCCAGCGCCCGGTTCCGGGTGGTCAGGTCCGAGGCCCGCCTGGCTGCCTGCTGCTGCAGGGAGAGCTCGGCGTTGCGCAGCACGGTCTCCAGGAGGGTGCGTTTGTCGCCGCGAACCGGAACCCGCACCTCCACCCGCGCACCGCGCATCCCCTCCAACAGGGCGACCAGTTCCGGTTCGGCGGGCACGGAACTGAGGATCAGCGGGGGCGGCGGGCTCTCGTCGGTGTAGAGCTGGAGCAGGAAGGGTTCCAGCAGCTCGGCCAGGTCACGGTCGTCGGAACGATCGGCGATCCAGCCCCGCTCCCCCGTGATCCGGCCGCCGCGGATGTGGAAGATCTGCACCGCCACCTGCTGGCCGTCGTCGGCGAAACCCACCACGTCGGCCCTGGTGGTCTCCGGCAGCACCACCGTGTTGCGTTCCCGGGCCTTCGCCAGTCCCGCCAGCTGGTCGCGCAACACCGCGGCCCGTTCGAAGTTCAGGTCGGCGGAGGCCTCGAACATCTCGCGTTCCAGTTCCTGGACGATGCGCTCCGACTCGCCCGCCATGAAACGGCAGAAACCATCCGCGATCTCCCGGTGCTCCTCCGGACCCACCCTCCCCACGCACGGGGCCGAGCATTTCCCGATGTCCCCCAGCAGACAGGGGCGCCCCGACGCCTTGGCGTGTTTGAACACCCCGTCGGTGCAGGACCGCATGGGAAACACCCGCAGCAGCGCGTCCACGGTTTCCCGGATGGCCCAGGCCTGCCCGAAGGGACCGAAGTAGCGGGTGCCGCGTCGTTTCGCGCCGCGGCCGACGAAAACCCGGGGGTAGGTCTCGTTCCAGGTGACGGCCAGCCACGGGTAGGACTTGTCGTCGCGGTACTTGACGTTGAACCGCGGGTCGAACTGCTGGATCCAGGTGTACTCGAGCTGGAGCGCCTCCAGCTCGTTCGCCACCACGGTCCACTCCACCTTGGCGGCGGTCCTGACCATCGTCTGGGTGCGGAAGTGCAGCGACGACGGGTCGGCGAAGTAGGAGTTCAGACGGGAACGCAGGTTTTTCGCCTTGCCGACGTAGATGACGTTCCCGAAAGCGTCGAAGAACCGGTAGACACCGGGATCCGTGGGGATGCTGCCCGGCCTGGGCCGGTAGCTGGCCGGGTCAGCCATCGCCTCAGCGGGTCAGTCGGCGGTGCTTGGAGGCGTGCGGGCGCGCCGCCTCGGCACCGAGTCGTTCGATCTTGTTGGCCTCGTAGTCGGCGAAGTTGCCCTCGAACCAGAACCAGCGCGGTGTGCCGTCCTCGTCCTCACCCTCCCAGGCGAGCATGTGGGTGGCCACCCGGTCCAGGAACCACCGGTCGTGGGAGATCACGACGGCGCAGCCCGGGAACTCCAGGAGCGCGTTCTCGAGGCTGGAGAGGGTCTCCACATCGAGGTCGTTGGTGGGTTCGTCGAGCAGCAGCACGTTGCCGCCCTGTTTGAGGGTCAGCGCCAGGTTGAGGCGGTTGCGTTCACCTCCGGAGAGCACCCCGGCCTTCTTCTGCTGGTCGGGGCCCTTGAACCCGAAGGAGGCCACGTAGGCCCGCGACGGCATCTCGAAGTTCGCGACCTTGATGTGGTCGAGACCGTCGGAGACAACCTGCCACACGTTCTCCTCCGCGTTGATGCCGGCGCGGTTCTGGTCCACGTAGCTGAACGAAACCGTGTCACCGACCTTCACGGTCCCGGAGTCCGCCTCCTCCTGGCCGGTGATGGTCTTGAACAGCGTGGTCTTGCCGACACCGTTGGGGCCGATGATCCCGACGATCCCGGCGCGCGGCAGCGAGAACGACAGGTCCTTGATCAGCACGCGGTCCCCGAAACCCTTGGTGAGGCCGTTGACCTCCAGCACGACCGATCCCAGCCGCGGACCGGGCGGGATGTTGATCTCGGCGGTGTCGATCCTGCGGAACCGCTCGGCCTCGGCCGCGAGTTCCTCGTAGCGCTGCAGACGGGCCTTGTTCTTGGCCTGCCGGGCCTTCGGGGAGGAACGAACCCATTCGAGTTCCTTCTCCAGGATCTTGGCGCGTTTGGCGTCCTTCTTGCCCTCGATCTGGAGGCGCTGCCGTTTGGTCTCCAGATAGGTGGAGTAGTTGCCCTCGTAGGGGTGCAGTTTCCCGCGGTCGACCTCGCAGATCCACTCGGCGACGTTGTCCAGGAAATAGCGGTCGTGGGTGACGGCCAGCACCGCCCCCGGGTAGGCCTTCAGATGTCCCTCGAGCCAGTTCACGGATTCGGCGTCGAGGTGGTTGGTTGGCTCGTCAAGGAGCAGCAGGTCGGGTTGCTGGAGCAGCAGCTTGCACAACGCGACGCGACGCCGCTCACCCCCGGAAAGGACATCGACCACGGTGTCCGGCGGGGGGCACTGGAGGGCATCCATGGCCTGCTCCAGGCGGGCGTCGATGTCCCAGGCGTTGTGGGCGTCGAGTTCGGTTTGGAGGTTGCCCATCTCGGCCATCAGGGAGTCGAAGTCCGCGTCGGGCTCGGCCATTTCCATGCCGATCTCGTCGAAGCGTTTCATCTTCGCCTTGATGCCCGCCACGGCCTCCTCGACGTTCTCCTGGACCGTCCTGCCCTCCGTCAGCGGTGGTTCCTGCAGGAGAATGCCGACGGTGGCGCCCTTGGCAAGGTTCGCCTCCCCGTTGTTCGGCTGTTCCAGTCCCGCCATCACCTTCAGCAGCGTCGACTTGCCCGCACCATTGGGCCCCACGACGCCGATTTTCGCGCCGGGGAAGAAAGCCAGCGTGACGTCGTCGAGGATCAGTTTCTCGCCCGCCGTCTTGCGGACCTTTTGCATCGTGTAGATGAACTCCGCCATCGACATCCCTTCAATCTTGATCGCTGGCCAGTATGCCAGTTACGCCCGAAGTCCCCGTATCAGCCAGCGGGCCTCGGCCAGGCGGTCCAGTTCGGCTGTCAGCGGGGCCACGACGTGCTCCCGCCCCACCTTCCCGACCGCGGCGCGCAACCTTCGCGTGACCCGCCGTATCCCGGAGCGTTCCCCGGCCGCGACGAGCCCCCTCGACAGGAACGAGAAAGACAACCCGCCCCCGGCCCCTCCGATGATGAGCAGCGTCGGAACGTCCACCCCTCCCCCTCCACCGGGGACCGCCGGGGGAAGGAAACCGAGCCAGGTCAGCAGCAGGTTCACCAGCAACCAGCCGAGCCCCAGCATCACGGCGGCCAGCAGGAACCACTGGATCACCCGGACCACGCGCCACCAGCACGGTGTCCGGGAGAGCCCCAGATCCGTCGCCGCGATCGCCTCCGCCAGCAGATCCGGTAGGAGATCGCGATCACGCTGGCATGCCGCTCCCAGGGCCCGCTGCCAGTCCTCCCCCAGGCCATTGCCGACCGCGTCGGAGAACTGGCGCAGCGCGATCCTGAGCTGGGCCATGGTCACCGGTCCACGGTCGGGGAGGAAACCGGTCCCCGCCGGTCCCGGAAGCCCGGTACGGAGCCGTTTCAGCGGGTCGGGACGCAGCCGGTGCACCCATCTGGTCATCGGCCAACCCGTCGCCAGCACACCGCGGTACCGAATGGTTTCCGCCGCCACCTCGATCATCCGGGGAACCCCCGCGACCTCGGCCAGCCCGGCCTCCAGCACCTCGATGTCCTCCTCACCGGGTTTCTCCGGCCCGGCCCGGCAGACCGTCTCGAACTGCCCTGCCAGCTGGTCCAGGTCCACGGACAGCCTGGTCCTGGCGGCGCGTTTCCCAGCGACGACATCGGCCAGGTGTTCCCGCAGCGCATCGAGCCCGACCCCGGTGGCGATGCTGGTGGCGAACAGCGGCACCCCAGCCAGGCCGTCGGAGTCGAGCAGTTGCCCCAGGTGCGCCAGGCAGTCATCCAGGTCGGCGGCGCGTATCCGGTCCACCTGGTTCAGCACCACCGCCATCACCTCGCCGTGCCGGGAAAGCGGCCTCAGGTAGCCGTGGTGCACGGCGGCGTCAGCGTATTTCTGGGGATCCAGCACCCAGATGAACTGGTCGACCACGGGCACTATCCGGTCCACCTCGGCGCGGTGGGAGGAGACCATGGAGTCGTGATCGGGCAGGTCCAGCAGCACCAGCCCCCCGAAACCGTCCTGCCCTGCCGGAACCTCCTGGCGGTGACCGACCCGGAGCCAGTCCAGAAGTTCGACGTTGGTGTTCCCGAAGCTCACGGCGAGGGTTTCGGCCGTGGTGGGGCGGAGCACCCCCGCCTCCGCGACCTCCGAACCCACCAGCGCGTTCGTCAGCGACGACTTGCCGGAGCCAGTCGACCCGGCGAGCGCCACGACGGTCTGCTCCCCCCAGCGGAGCCGCTGGCCGGCTCGTTCCAATGTCTTGACGGCGCGCCCCGTCAGCTCATCCGGCACGCGCCCTCGCGTGACGTTGATCAGTTCGGTCAGGCAGTTCAGCCTGGAGCGCATCAGTAACCCTCCGGTCTGGTCAGCGCTTCGAACGCCTCGGTGCTGGCCAGTTTCAACTCGTCCGCGGCGTGAACCAGGCGATCGGGGAGGCTGGCCTCCACTCCCAGCTGATCCAGGCGGGCGTCGAATCGGGCGAACTGGGACCCGAGCAGCGCCGAGATCCGTTTTTCCAGTTCCGCCCGGGCGCGCGCGGCGAGGCGCCTGACGGCCTCATCCCCGAAGATTCCCTCCAGGAATCGCTGGGCGAGCACGGAGGAACCTCCCGCGATCCCCATCTCCGCGGTGGTCAACCCGCCCGTGGTGGCGAACACCGTGATCACCAGGGCAACCGCGATGGCGTTGGTGCCGAGCGCCAGGAACCGGGCGGTGCGCCGCTTGGAGCGGCCCTCCTGTTCGAGGATGGTGAGGATGTCCCCCTGCCAGGCCTTGACGAGCCGCTCCGCCTCGGCCGTGAAGGAGGGATCCGGTTTGCTGAGCGGATCCCGGTCCCCGGCCACCAGTGCCTGCCCCCACGGGGTCAGCGACCAGTGGTTCGCCGCGCGCTGGCAGGCGGCGGTTCCGTGTTCGACGATCAGCGCGACGAGCCCTTCCGAGATGGCGGCCTCGACCGGCTCGACCCGTTTCCGCCCGGTGAACCATTCGGCGAGGCGGTCGCGGGCGGCGGCGATCCGTTCCTCGATGCCGCGCATCAGGTCCCCCGTGCCGACCATGTCATGCCACCGGCTCAGGACCTCCCCGCGGAGCATGGAACCATCCGCGGTGGCGCGGTTGATCTCCTCCATCGCCAACTTGAACTCCACCTCGGCGGCATCCCGCAGCTGGGCGACGGCGGCGAGCTGGCTGCGGCTCCCGTCGGCCAGGTAACGCAGTTCCGCGTCCAGTCCCCGGACCGTCCCGGCCAGGGTCTGAACCGCGACGGCGTGGCGTTCCTTGCGGCTCATGGCGATCCCACCGAGCCACTGGTTCAGTTCCGAGACCAGCTCCTGCGGCAGGATTCCCTCGTCCTTGTCCTCCTGCTCGGGGACGCTGAACAACCCCTGGATCCGGATTCCACGCGCCGCGAGGAGCTGTCCCAGATGGGAACGCAGGTCCGGGACGGAAACCTGCGGGCAGCGGTTGAGAACCAACGCGACGACCGCGTCGCGGGCCGCTGCTGCCCCGAGGAGCTCCCAGGCGACGGCGTCCGCGTACCGGGTGGCGCTCGTCACGAACAGCCACAGGTCGGCTGCCGCCAGCAGCTGCCGGGAGAGCATCCGGTTGTCGTCGTCGATCGAGTCGATGTCGGGGGCGTCCAGCAACGCCAAACCCGCGTGCAGCGAGTCGGTGGTGACTATGCGCAGGGCCCGCGACCCCTCGGTCTCGTGATCGGTCCGGACGAGTTCGGGCAGCACGGCCCCCGAACGGAACCAGTCCCGGTCCTCCCGGCTGCAGATCAGCGTGGGGGCGGTGGTCGTGGGGCGGCGCACCCCGGTCCGGGTCACGACCTCCCCCAGCAGGGAGTTCACGATCGTGGATTTTCCCGCGCCCGTCGATCCCCCGACCACGGCCAGCAGCGGGGCGTCCAGGCGACGCGCCCTGGGCAGGAGATAGTCCTCCACCTGCCGGTTCACGGCCCGGGCCCTCGTCGCCAAGGCCTCGGCGCCGTCCAGGGGAACGGGAAAACGAATGTTGGGCAGGACCAGGAACAGCCCCGTCAGGGCGTCGGCCAAGGGATTGTTCATGAACTGGATGAGTAGGGGAAGGGCGGATAGGGGGTGGCGCCGTTTTGGGGACGACGTCTGGGAATGATGGTAAGCCCCTTGGTGTCGGTGAGCGCGTCAGGGCGGAGTTCCTCGATCTGGTGCACCAGCTCGTGGGTGCGGTCATCGGAACCGGGACCGACGGTGCCGCGGGTGGTCTGCTCCCGGGTGTGGGCCAGTTCGGTGATCAGACGCATGAATTTCGCTGTCCGCCACCACATCTTCGGACCACGGCAGATCCCGGCCAGGTGCAGTTTGACGCGCCGCAACGCGCTGGAGTAGACGATCACGTCCCGGTCCTCGAGCCAGCCGCCCTGCCTGAGGTCGATGAAACGGTGCCGCAGCACGCGGGTCTCCCCCACCACGCTCGCCACCAGGAAGAGGACCATCACGGCCACGAACCCGAGCGCCATGTACCACTGGTTCTTGAGGTTGTCCACCGAGTTGAGGCTGGAAACGCCGTTGAAGAGCATGTGTCCCCCGGCCGCGAGCAGGAAACCCGCGAGCGGGGCCGTCACCCGCACCCATTTGCTGCGGGCCCCGAGGGCGACGGCGATCCCGAGGGCCGTCATCATCGTGAAGAGCGGGTGCCCGAAGGATGTGTAGACGCCCCGGAGCATGACCAATTTGAGCACCGCCTGCTCCGGGTCCCCCACCTCGATGTGGTTGGTCGCGTAGACGATCACGCGGGCGTAGTAGATGATGTTCTCCACGAAGGCGAACCCGATCGCGGACAGCCCGGCCAGGGAGACGACGTTGATCCGGGAGATGAAACGGTTCCGGTAGAAGACCACCAGCAGGAACAGGACGGTGGCCTTCGTGGCCTCCTCGACGAACGGGGCGATGAAGATCGCGGGTCGCGTGCCCGAGTCGGCATCCGCGCTGGTGGTCTGCATCATCTGCCCCGCCCACGAGTTGATGTAGATGCTCGCCCACGTCGCCGTGCAGGCCCCCCACCCGAACGACAGGAACCAGATGAGTGGTTTCTGGGGGCGGAACCTGTCCAGCCAGATGAACAGGATCGCGTACACCAGGGCCGTCCACATGGCCCAGTAGGCGGCCATCCGCAGGGACTCGTTGTTCAACCCGAGGGCCACCGTCCCGTCGGGATAGGTGCGGTCGGGGTTCAACATCTGGTACTGGTCGACCAGGTTGTAGGCGAAGAACGGAACCAGCACGAGGGTGATCCAGAAAAGCGGGCTTCGCAGCATGCGTTGCCACCACGGGCGTTGGGACGCGGAGGGCAGGCCCGAGAGCCAGCGTTGCCGATCTACAACCTGAGTCATGATGTTCTACAGGGTACTTGGCGCCCCAGGCAGGACTCGAACCTGCGCACTACAGATTAGAAGGCTGTTGCTCTATCCACTGAGCTACTGGGGCCTGGAGGTCCTTCCCGCGAGGAACCACTGCCGTGGTGTTCCGGGCGTTCGGGATCTCCTGACCGCAGATTCTACGCGTCTCGACCGGATCTTGCTGTGCACGGTGCGAGGTCTGGGCAATAGTCTGGGCCGGTGAGCGATGAACTGGTGTGGATTGACTGCGAGATGACCGGGCTGGATCTGGAACGCGACGCGCTGATAGAGGTGGCGGTGCTCGTCACGGACAAGGACCTGAACGTGCTGGGCGAGGGCGTCGACGTGTTGATCAAACCCACCGACGAGCAGCTGGCCGGAATGAGCGATTTCGTCCGCGAGATGCACGCCAAATCGGGACTCCTGGACGCCCTGGCCGACGGAACCACGATGGAGGAGGCCACCCGGACGGTTCTCGACTACGTCCGGGAGTTCGTGCCCACCGCCCGCAAGGCACCCCTGGCGGGCAACACCATCGGGACGGATCGTGCTTTCCTGGCCCGGGACATGCCCGAACTGGAGGCCCACGTCCACTACCGCAACGTGGACGTCTCCTCCCTGAAGGAGCTGGCGCGACGCTGGTTCCCGCGGGTGCTGTACCAGGCCCCCGCCAAGCAGGGGAACCACCGGGCGCTGGCCGACATCCAGGAATCCATCGAGGAGTTGCGCTACTACCGCGAGGCGATGTTCGTCGCCGCCCCCGGCCCCACCACGAACCAGGCCAAGCAGATCGCTGCCCGCCACCGCGGCAGCCTGACGGGGCTGGCCGCTCCGCGGGGCGGTTCCGCTCAGTAGCGGGTCAGCCGCTCCCCGACCTCCAGGACCAGGTCGTCCTCGCCCCGCCGGCCGATCACCTGAACCGCCAGGGGAAGCCCCTCCGAGCTGATGCCGACGGGCACGCTGAGGGCCGGGTGGCCGGCGAGGTTCCAGTACGAGGTGTAGGCGACGGCCTTCGCCGAAACCCGCTGCACCGCGAGGTATCCCATCCGGTGCACGGGCTGGATCGGCGGCGGCAGCATGGGGGTCACGGGGGTGAGCAGCACGTCGATCCTGCGGAAGATCCGCTCCATGGCCCGTTCCACCCGGATCGTGCTGCGCTCCGCCCAGCGCAGCGCCCCCGGCGGCAGCATGCGGGCCATCGCCGCTATCCGCTTCGAACGTTTCTCGATGCGTTCGGGATGTTCCAGCCTGCGCACCTCGTCGAGCACCCCGAGGTGGAACTGCACCATGAACGTGAGTGGGCTCTCCGCCCAGCGGATCGATCCCCGGGTGACCTCGTGGCCTTCCTCCGCCAGTTTGCCGGCCGCCCGCGCGACGGCCCGGGCCAGCTGGGGATCGGGTTTGACGCCCGGCAGGCAGGAGTCGAGGCTCCATCCCACCCGGAGTGCTCCGTCCAATCCCGGGCCGGGGGTCTCGGGTGCCGTGACGGCCATCGCCAACCGGAGGTCCTCGACGCTGCGGGCCAGGGGACCGTAGGTACCGAGCCTGTGCCACAGGTTTGGGTGAGGGGCCGTGCTGACCCGTCCCCGGCTGGGTTTGATACCGAACACGCCGTTCCAGGCGGCGGGGATGCGGATGGAACCGCCGGCGTCGCCGCCGAGGGCCAGCGGAACCATGCCGGAGGCCACCGCCACGGCCGATCCCCCGGACGAACCGCCGGGGCTGCGGGCCGGGTCGCAGGAGTTGTGGGTGGCACCCCACTCCCCTTCCGTGAAGGGCACCTGCCCGAACTCGGGCATGTTGGTCTTGCCGATGATGATCGCCCCCGCGGCCCGCAGCCGGGCCACCACCTCCGAGTCGACGGCCGCGGGAGTCGTGTTTCCGCGACCCCCGAGGGTGGTGACGAGCCCCGCCACCTCGATTTCCTCCTTCACGGCAACCGGCACCCCGAACAGCGGCAGCGTTTCCCGCTCCCGCGCCGGCATGGCGTCGAGTTCCCCGGCGTGTGACAACGCCCCGGGGTTCAGCTGGGAGAACGCGTTCAGTTCCGGGTCGCGTCTCCCGATGCGTTCCAGTACGCGCTCGATGTGGTCCTCGACCGTTGACTCCCCACCACCGAGTCGACGGCCCAGATCAGCGGCTCCGACGTCGAGAAAATCCATGCCATTCATCCTTGCACGTCCGGAAAACAGGCCCCAAAGGGGTGAGTCGTCCTTGGAACAACAACGGTGACCGGTGTGTTGTTGGGAGCGAGACCCGACGAAGGAGGCACGCAATGAGCCACGAACGCCTGCTCGCCGCACGACGCCACATCAACGAACGCAGGTTCCGCGAGGCCATCGTCGAACTGCACGTCGTGCTGGAGAACGAGACGAGACCCAGCCAGACCGAGGAGACCCTCGAACTGCTGGCCCTGGCCAATTTCAAGGCCGCCTACCTGACCGAGGCGGAACGCCTGGCCCGGCAGCTGATCTCCTCGCGACCCACCAACGCCTATGCGCACACGATCCTGGTCCGTTCGCTGGAGCGCCAGTCCAGGCACGAGGAGGCCGCCAGGGCGAGGACCCTGGCGGTTGCCCTCGGAGCCGATCTCTGATCCACGGGCGTTGGCGGGACCCACCGGGGCCCGCCAACGCCCCCGCTCACCCACTCCACCCGGGGAACCCGCCGATTTCTCCCGCACCCTACGGATACGCTATTGTTTATCAGTCGCCCTCGCAGGGCGCATGGTGGGTATAGCTCAGTTGGTAGAGCACCTGGTTGTGGTCCAGGATGTCGCGGGTTCGAATCCCGTTACTCACCCCAACGAGGCCCTGTTGACATACGGGTTCCCACGCGGGGCGGACGTCTCCTGATCGCTCGGCAACTACCTGGTGGCAAGCCACAAGTCGACCTCGCCGCAATGTGTCTGGTCGCTGGCGCGAGGGAGAGTCCCATAGCGTGGCGGCAATTCCCGCGGTGATGCGGCCGGGCTGGTCAGCCAGACCGGAGCATCTGCGTATCCCGGGACAGCCCAAACAGTCGACGCCGAGGTTGGCCCGCGACCGATCACTCCAAGCTCAGAAGTTCGCCCCGGCACAGGCCTCGGCGACGTGCGGGGTGGCTCGTCTTCCCATCTTCGCGGCGACGGTGCCCCACCGGCATCGCGCTCACACGACACTCATGCATTACAGTATGCAATACTGAATACATGACACAGATGGTGGTCCGCATTGATGAGGCGACGGAGCGCGCGCTGGCACACCTGATGGAACTCACCGGTCTCAACAAGTCCGAGGTGGTGCGCAAGACGATTCAGGAAGCCGAGCGCCAAGCCATCATCGAACGGGTGCGACGCCAGGCCGACGCACTGCGCGAAGACCCCAAGGACAGAGCGGAGATGCTTGCCCTGGCCGATGAGATGGACTCCCTACGTGCGTGGTGACATCTATCGACTTCGGGCGAACAAACACGCACATGGCCACGAGCAACGTGGCACCAGGTATGCCGTCGTCGTACAGGCTGACTACCTGAACCTCTCCACGCTTCTCGTCGCCCCGACCTCGACGAGCGCCCGCCCCTCCGATTTCCGGCCAACGATCACCATCGACGGCACCGAGACCCGGGTATTGGTCGAGCAAATGACCGCGGTCAACGCCAGGACCCGGCTGGGCGATTTCGCCGGACGGCTCGACGCCGAGGAACTGACGGAACTCGACCGCGCCTTGGCGCTGGTGTTGGGGTTGTTCTGATCAGTTCCGGCCATGGCTCCCGTTTAACAAAATCATTTGTTTGGCCGGTGGAGGGAATTGGTTCGTGGCGATGCCCCGCGTCAAGTGGTTGGCGGGATTTCAAGTTCGGGAAAGTTGGGGATGATGGAGTCGGCCAGGCCTTGATGGACCTCTGATGGCCGGTTCCAGGCCAAGGCCTCGCGCGGCCGGATCGTGTTTGACTCGATCCGGTGTGCATCGGCCTGTCGGAGCAGGTCGAGGGCATCGTCGATCTGTTCGCGGTGGAGCCGCTCGTACTTCAAGGACCCGAAAGGAGGATCACCGGCGGTGTCGGGACCGGTCAGGCGCTTGACCAGCCGGACACCATCGAGCATGACTTCGGCCTCAGCCAGCGCGAACTCGACCCCGGCGATGATGTTGTGCTGGTTCGCCGTCTGTGCCCCAGTGTCAACGAAGCCGCACGGACGACCGGGCGGAACGGGTGGCTCTGAGGCATTTACTTGCCGCCCGCTGCAGCCTAACCTTGAGGGACGGGGACGCTGACGACCCCACCACAACGCCCAACGAGGGGATCTCGATGTACGTTCACATTCTCGGCACCGGGGGGACGATCTCATCGCGCACGCGGGAAGGGGCTGGCGCCACCGCCACCGACGGCGCCGCGTCGCTGGCCGGGATGCTCACGGCCGAGGTCCGCACGACCGATGTCCTGACCACGGGCAGCTACCTGCTCACCTTCGCCGACCTGCGGATCCTCGTCAAGGCGGTGCAGGAGGCGCTGGCCGACGACGACTGCGTCGGCGTCGTCGTGACTCACGGCACCGACACGATGGAAGAGACCGCGTTCCTCCTTGACCTCGTACACACATCTGACAAGCCAGTCGTCCTGACCGGAGCACAGCGGGCGGCCGACTCGTCACACCCCGACGGCCCCGACAATCTCGCTGATGCGGTCGCGGCCGCCGCCAGCCCTGCGCTGCGCGAGTGCGGAGTGCTGGTGTGCTTCGCGGGGCAGGTGCGATCGGCGCGCGGGGTGCGGAAGACACAGACGTGGGAGCTGACGGCCTTCGACGGCGGCACGCTCGTAGCGGAAATGCGCGACGGCGAGGCCCATGTGTTGGCTCGGCCGCGTCGCTACCCGCCGCTGCCACTGCCAACCGAAGCATTCGACAACGTGCGGGTGGAGATCGTTCCGTGTTTCCTGGGCGCGACACCGCGGGTGCTGGCCCACGTCATCGATGACGGCGCCGACGGCATCGTCCTGGCCGGAACGGGCATCGGAAACGCGGGCGTCGGGTTCGTGGACGAGGTCGCGCGGGCGGTGGCTGCCGGCATCCCGGTGGTACTGGCGTCCCGCGTCGTGTGGGGGCCGGTCAAGCCGATCTATGGCAACGGCGGCGGGGTCGACCTCGTGGGGGCCGGCGCCATCCCGTCGGGGGATCTGAACGCGCCGCAGTCACGAATGCTGATGGCACTGCTGCTTGGAAGGGGGGTGGGAGACAAGTTCGCCGACAACTTCGTCGCCTTCACGTAACGGGCAGGTGATGCGTCCTTGGGTCAGCTACCACGGGTTCGCAATCACCGCAGTCCTGGGTCATTCAGTGCCCACAGCGCCTCACCCATGTCCCGGCGCTTGGGCGGAATCATCTCGCAACACCAATCCTGAAAGGAGCCACCATGGCAGAAAAAAAGATCTTCGTTTCCTTTGGCATAGACATCGACGCGGTAGGCGGCTGGCTGGGCTCCTACGGTGGCCAAGACTCGCCCGGCGACATCTCGCGCGGCATGTTCGCCGGCGAGGTCGGGGTGCCGAGGTTGCTGAAGCTGTTCCAGCGCGAGGAGCTGCCTGCCACGTGGTACTGGCCGGGCCATTCGATCGAGACTTTCCCGGAACAGTTCGACGAGGTCGTTGCGGCCGGGCACGAGATCGGCGTTCACGGGTATTCGCACGAGAACCCGATCGCCATGACACGTCGGCAGGAAACCGAGATCCTGGACTACTGCACGGACCTGATTGAGAAGCGTTCCGGCACCCGCCCCGTCGGATACGTCGCGCCGTGGTGGGAGTTCTCGCCGATCACGAACGAGCTGCTGGTCGAGCGGGGTTTCCTCTACGACCACTCGCTGATGCACAACGACCACACGCCTTACTACGTGCGTGTCGGAGATTCCTGGACCAACATCAACTATGAGGCCGAGTCCGCCCACGAGTGGATGAAACCCCTGGTCAGGGGCGAGGAGACGGATCTGATCGAGCTGCCGGCCTCCTGGTACCTCGACGACCTGCCGCCGATGATGTTCATCAAGTCGAGTTTCACGTCGCACGGGTTCGTGTCCCCCAGGGATATCGAGCAGCTGTGGGCGGATCAGTTCGATTGGGTCGTGCGGGAGATGGACTACGCCGTCTTCCCAATCACCATTCACCCAGACGTCTCCGGCCGCCCGCAGAACCAACTGATGCTCGAACGCCTCATCGCCCACATGCGCGAGGCCGAAGGAGTCGAGTTCGCCTACATGAAGGACGTCGCGCTCGACTTCAAGCAACGCTTCCCCAGGAAGTAAAGACGCTACTGGTCAGCCGAAACTTCCCATGTCAGCCAGTCACCGCCACCAGAAGTCGACTGCCTTGGAAATGTTTACGGTTCGCTTCGTCAGTGCTTGCAGGGACTGGGTGTGGGGGAGGAACGTCTTTGACGCTCTCCCCCACGTCCAGTCATGCGGTCAGCGCCTTACCCTGCTGATGATGATGTTGAACAGACTCTCGGTGATCCGGGTGATCCGTCTCAGGATCTGGATGGACCAGGCTTGAGCGCCTGACGAGACCAGAAGACCACTGGACAGCACAGCTTCGACCAGTACTGAGGAGGATGCCCGGCGACCCGAAGCGGAAGTCAGGCGTCACCGTAGGCGCTGCTAGTTTTGCCAAATGCAGCTTCGTGCCATGGAGCCTCATGAGATCGACGAGGTCGACGCGCTGATCCGCACTGCTTTCCTCACCGCTCCAGTGACCGACGGCTCCGAGCAGGACCTGGTCAAGCGGCTCCGTTCTTCTGCTGGTTACCTACCCGAGCAGGAACTCGTCGCCCTCGACGACGACCGGATCGTCGGCCACATCCTCACCACCAGGATCGTGATCGACGGCGAAGCAGGTCCTGTGAACGCCCTTGAGGTCGCACCACTGTGCGTCGCCTCGGACCACCGATGTCGCGGCATCGGCGCGCTCCTCATGGAGGAGGCCTTGAACCGCGGCCGAGCCGCAGGGTTCCCGGTCGTGTTCCTCGTCGGCGACCCGCGGTACTACGCGCGGTTCGGGTTTCGCCCCGTAGCAGAACTCGGCATCCACAACACCAGCTTGATTCCCGACGACGTGGTCCTGGGCGTCGAACTTGAACCGGGCGCCCTAGACGGCATTGACGGATCGGTGAGCCTCATGTGAGCTGATTTGGGTCATTTAGTGCACTGGAGTGCTACGTGTTTCATCGCTGTCCACGAAGCAGGTAGTGCTCCATCCACTTGGTCGCCACTGAGTCGGGTCAATTCGACCATCGACATCTCCGCCCACCTGCCTCTTGAGGCTTCAAGCGCGATCATCGCCGACCTCACGAATGTAGGTGATTCCGAAGGCGACGACTTGGCGGAACTCCTGACAACGGGAGCCGAGATCGTATTGGCTGCCTGACCCTTTCTGGAAGATGTCGAGGCCTCGCCCGAGGAGGACTCTCCAGCCGTGGTCGGTGCGGATTGATCTGTCGTGGATGGTCTCGTCCCAGGTGACAGTGAATCGAATTCCAACAGTCGCAGCACTGTCTTGGATGTCTTTCAGCATGAGGAGGTGCTGCTGGGCGAATTCGCCGCTTTCGGGCCTGGTGACCAGCGTCACCGCGATCTCATCTGCAGGGTCTTTGGCGACTGCGAGTAGCGCGAGCAGATCGACGAGGTTGCGGCCTTGGTGCGGTACGCGGATATAGGGGTCGACGATGGTGATGGCGGTTGCGCCACGCAGGTATGGCATAAGCAGTGTTTCGTAGGAGACGCCGCGCTGGTTCTCCTGGAACTCTCGGTGGCCCTCGAACAGCGGGGGTGCTGCCTCGGCTGGCGACGACACAGACATTGCGACATTCTCGGCTGCGGGCTCAAGCTCGGAGGGTGACTCAACGCTGTCCTCAGCCTCGGGAAGTTGACTTCGATAGTAGTCGGGGTATTCGTCTTCTTCCAGTGTGGTGACGCTGTGCCAGGTGCCTGTCTTGTCGGTGTAGCCGAAGTTGACGGCCGCCATCGTGGTGTCGATCCGGAGAATCTGGTCCTTGACGCGTTTGCGCCCCTCAATGGCGAAGCGAAGCAGCTCCTCGATCTCAGCTGGGGTTGCTTCGCCCTCCGGATAGATGAGCTTCATCAGGCCGGAGAAAGTCTTGTGGATGCCGTCACGGTCACGCGTGGAGATGTCTGAGCCGAGCGTGAAGTACTGCTGGTAGCGGTCGGAGTAGTCGGTGTTGCGCATGGACCGCAACACTTCGGCGATGTAGTCGACGACGAAACCGTACCCGGAAGAGAACATCTCACTGCGGATCGTGTCCACCTCCCAGCCCGGGATGTAGAAGTGCAGCCGGTCGAGGTAGGCGGAGTCGTGGTATGCCTCGGGCAGCTCATCGAACAGGTCCGAGTGTTTGAGCATGTAGGGCACGTTGTGCGCGGTGTTACCCACGAACGCCATCGACGCTTCGGCCCCGAGGGTCTCGACACCCCGAGAGAACGACTTGTTCGCCATGTAGTTCTTCATGATGTCAACCAACGCCTTGTCGGTTCGCTTCTTCTTGCCAGCGAACTCGTCGAACGCAACCACGTCCCAGTAGCCGACCAGGCCGATGCGGCCGTTGGCATTGTTGACGAAGAGCTTCGGGACGGTGACCTCTCCACCGGAGATCAGCATGCCGTGGGGCGAGAACTCGGAGTAAATGTGGGACTTGCCGGTGCCCTTGGGGCCCAGCTCGACGAGGTTGTAGTTGCGCTCGACGAACGGGACAAGGCGGACGAGCTGCAGCAGCTTGGCCCGTCGCCCGAACAATTCGGGGTTGAAACCGATGGATTGGATCAGCAGGTCGATCCACTCCTCGGCGTTGAAGCCCCGACGCGATTCGAGGTACCCCTTGTAGTCGAAGCTCGACATCTGAATCGGCTTCAGGCTCCCCAGAATCCAGGGCACGAAGCGGGCATCATCACTGTGGAAGTACTCAATGTCGCAGATGCACCACACGCCGCCAACCAGAAGCTTCGGGTTTGCCTTCACTGTTGCGGGTTCGACGATCACCCCATGAAGACCGAGGTTGGCGAACGAGGCTTCGTACACGTCCTGCTTGTCGTTCAGTGTCACGGTTACCTTGTCAATGATCCGGTGACGGCCTTTCTCCCTGATGGTGGATTTCACCAGTTCCGACTCGTTGCGGTGCACGTAGTGGTCGGCCAGAATCTTGCGGACCGCTTCAATACCGGCTTGGATCGTCGCCTCGTCATCGGATGCTGCGTACTGGCCGAGCAGGTACTCCAGCACGTAGGACGGGACGATCGCGTTGCCCTTGACGGCCTTTACGAGGTCTTTGCGGACAACCGATCCTCCGAACAGCACGTTGATCTTGTAGTCGAGATCGCTCTGCTGAGATGCATTCTTCTCGGCGCCGCGTTTCTCGTCGGGATTGTCATCGGTGTGCGTCATGGCTGCTGTTTCCCCTTAGAAATCGAAGTCCGATGTGAACGAGCGCCTGAGCAGATACTGGGCCCGCTGGTAGATGCGCCACTGGGTGGTGTTTGGTATTTGCTCTTCGAGCCGGAACTCGACCGTACGGTTGTTGAACTCGTTGGCATCCTGGCTGAGCAGCATCCGTGCGTTCTGGTAGCGGTCGCGTGCGTCATCGGAGGGCTGGTCGAACAGCAGCTCAGGCTGGTTCGATATCAAGGTTTCGCCGACGTAAATCCCAGCGCGCAGCGTGCGCGGCTGAATTTTATCGCTGACCGGCTCGGTTTGGAGGAGTTTTACGACGAGCTGGCCGGTGGTGATCTTGTTCGTCTCGGGCAGCACGTCGACGTTGACGGGCCGAGTGTCGCTCTTGCGTTTTTTGTTGACCCGGAGCACCGGCACGACAATTTCCTGGAGTGTGGCCCCGCCGTGAACGAACCGTGAGCCCGCGCCGGGCAGCTTGAGCCGGTGGATCGACTTGGGAATCTGCACCTGAAGGTCGCTGCCGAGCCCGAGCTGCTCGGGCTCGAAGGTTCGGAACGCGGGATCATCCTTGAGTTCCCGGCCCAGCACATATCGGCGGTTCACCACCACAAGCTCGTCACCCTGCGGTTTGGTCGAGAGGTAGAAGGTATCGGCGAGCGCGGTGTCCTGGTAGAGGAAGCCGTGGTCGGCCGTCACCAGGATGTTCGTGGCGTTCGCGTTTGCCAAGCGTTTGATGAGGCTGACCAGATCGCCAAGCGCCCTATCGGCCGCCTCGAACACCTGCCGTTCGGTGCGGGCCTTGTCACCAGTCGCGTCTATCCGGTCGTGGTAGACGTACAACACCCGGTGCGCGACGTACAGCTCGCGCAGCTCGCTGCTCGACATCGCGAAGACATCTTCAGCCTGGATAGCGAACCCGTCCACCGGAGCCAGTACCTTGTTGCGGTTCGCTGTCCCGTCGCAACGCTGGCCATCGACGACCACTGGGTCGCCATCGTGGGAATGGGCCAGCGTCTTGTGCGGCAGGAGGGCAGCCATGCCAAGTTGGGTGTAGCTTGGCAGCACGCCCAGCATCGCGTCGAGGTCCGCATCGAAGCGGTCTTCCTGGCGGATACGCGAACGCAGCTCGTCGGCGACCTCGTATCGCAGCGCATCGGAGATGATGACGACGGCCTTCCGGTTGCCCTTGCGGATGATCGGCTCGACGTGGTCAACGAAGAACCTCGTCTGCGAGCGCAGTGCGACTGAACGCCAGTCACGCACCGCATCAACTTGCCGCTGCCAGGCGCTGCCTAGCTCATAGAGGTATCGGTTCGCGTAGTACTTCTCTACCTCGGCACGGAGCGCTTCAAGCGGGCCTGCGTACTCAGTTGTGCGAGCGGCGAAGTGGAACTGCCTGTAGAGCTGATCGATGCGGAACCAGTGCTTGCGATACCGGTCGAGCCCGTCATCGAACGAGGCGACCTCGAACCTCGCCGAAGCGAACTCGCTCAGCAGATCGGAGGCAGCGGCGAGAGCCGCGTAAAGTGCCCGGTATCCCTCAACCCAGATGCTGCTCTGGCGGGCGCGAATGGTCTCGGACACCTCACGTGCGCTCATTGTCCGCTCGATGATTGCCTGAGCCAGCGTGCTGATGATCTTGCGCTCCACGTCCTCAAAGAGGTCGTTGCCCACAAGCTCGGGAATATCGGCGTCCTCGATGGTGCGGGCATAATCGAGGCTCTTGGCTGCTCGTCGCGCCAAGGTGGCGAAGGCGTCAGCACTGCGCCGGTCGTTACGCAGACTCGCGAAGTCGAGCTGAATATTACGCAAAGCCCCGGGCGTATCTGATGCGAACCCATCGATCGCCTGCCGAAACATCCACAGCACAAAATCATCGATACTGGGCTCGCTCGCCCTGTAGCGATAGATCTTGGCCGCACCATCCCAGTGGAAGCTGTCGAGCCCAAACTCAACCAGTGCCTCGTACTTGGCCCTCTCACCGCGTGAGTTCTCAATAAGTAGTGTGCGCGTGAGTTCCAGCATGCTGTGTTCTCGCTGATCGAGAAGCACAGCGCACATCTTCGCACGCAGCCTGTCGACGTCATCGTCGGCGGCGAGCAACGCCGTGAGGCGTTGGACCCGCTCGGTGTCGCGAAAGTAGCCTTCGTGCTCACGCACTACTTCATCGATCCCGGTGCCGATCAGGCCGAGCCCTTGGCATACCAGCGCGACCCAATCAGCGGTGAAGACCCCGTACGCAAGTTCAAGGTCAAGCAACCAGTTCCCGGTGTCGGAAGGTACCGGGCCATCGCGATAGATGAGGAACTTGCCGTACGGCTCATCATGAAGCACCCGGTTCTTCAACGCATATTCGTTGTTCTCCACCCGCAGAATGGTCACGCCGCCGAGAACAAGCGAGTCGATCTCTGCTGCGTACTCGCCGTCGGTGTCATGCCAGAAGACCAAGCGCTGAGACGTGAACCTCTGCTCCAGGTGAGGTAGGACGGCACTGAGCGAGCTCATTCAGCGTCCTCCTGCTGTGGGGAGGCTTCGAGTTCGCGCCGCGCGACCCGTTCCGCCGCCGCCTCATAAACCTGCTGGATGCGTGCTTGAAGCTCAGCCTTCGGTGGCAGCGCAGTCCAGTACTCTGCCACGACAATCCCGTCTTTGTGCATTTCCAAGAGTTCGATCTGCTCGCGGCTCGTCTCGGTACAAAGAATCAGGCCGATCGGCGACTCCTCTCCCTCCCTACGTTCGTAGCGGTCGAGCCACTTCAGGTAGAGCTTCATCTGGCCTTCGTAGGTGGCCTTGAACTTGCCGATTTTCAGTTCCACGGCAACGAGGCGTCGCAGTGGCCGACTGAAGAAGAGCAGGTCGAGGTGGTAGTCATCGTCGTCAATGATCATCCGCTTCTGTCGCTCGACGAAGGCGAAGCCATTTCCTGTCTCTAGCAGGAATGCCTCCATGTCACGGATGATGGCGGCCTCGAGATCGCGTTCGAGGAACGTGTCTTCCAAGCCGAGGAAGTCCAGCAGGTAGGGGTCGCGGAATACATCGCGCGGGACCGCGGTCTCGCCGACGATCTGAGCATTGGCGATCTCTCGACGCTCGTAGCCCTTCCTGGCGATCAACTGGCGTAGGCCGCGGACGCTCAGTCTCTGACTGATGGCCTCTTGCGCGTAAAAGGCTCTGGCCTCGGCGCTCTTCAGGGGAAGTAGCGCCCTGAAGTGGGTCCAGCTCAATTGTCGCCCCAGCGAGACGACACTCTGCTCGTCAGGGAACTGCTGGGCAAACTGGATCATGCGGCGGAGGTTCTTCTCCTCGTACGAGCGTCCGTACCGCTCCACCAACTGTCGTCCCAGCGAGACGACAATCTGCTCCCCGTAGGCTGCCCGCTCCGAGCCGAGCACCTCCTCGCCGATGAGGCGGCCGAGCCGCCAGAAGGTCAGCGTCAAAGCCAAGTTCGCTTGACGAGCGGCCGCAACCTGCCCCTCCTCGATCACCTCCGAGGCGCGAGTCAGCAGGATTTGTTCTGCTTTTCCGCTTCCGCTGCTGCGAGCAATCTCAGCCATCGGCAGCCTCCACCACTTTGATCTGCTTGAATGCTGGGTAGAACTTCGGGTAGTTGACCTTCACCCCATCATCAAGGAGCTTTCCCTCCCGATCGGTGACACGCCCATCCGCTCCTAGGGGTAGGTTGCCAGTCATGAGACAGGTCCTTCCTGCAACGCTGACACAGGGGCGCCCAGTAGTGCTTGTTCCTTAATGTCGAGGGCATTGCACATAGATGAGACGTGGTTGCTATCCACGTGATACATGAACCGGAAAAGGGATCTGAGTACTGCCGTGGACTCACTCGGATCGAGCGAACGCGAGATGTCAGCCTCCTCAAGGTGCGAGTACGCATGCAAATAGCGCTCAACATGTGTCCGCACCGAATCGTCGAGACCTGGATGATCCTCCAGTACGGCGCGCATGGAACCGTGGAACGACCCCATTTTGTCTGGACGACGGAAACTTAGGAATGACTCCATCATTCTACGTGCAGCATTAGGCATGAGAGCCATGATTTCCATCTGCTCCGCCAGCCCAAGCCCACTATCCGCAGTGAGGAGTCCGTCGGCAACCTTAGAGAACAGGAAGTGATACTGGGACCTCAGCTTCCGCGCCTTCTTATCGTCAAGCGGCCACGGGACGAGCCGTGGTCTCCGCTCTGCAACCCCACGGTTGCCAGCCTCGCACGTAACGCGCATCTCGTACGCACTGTAGCCACCCTCCTTCTCACGAACGCCCTTGGGTACTGACTCCATCTGAACGAGCCATTGGCGGAAGAGTTCGAAGTTGTGAGTCATGAGAAAGACTTGACTGACCTTGGTCTCGGCCACAAGCTCGGACCAGATATGAGCGGAAGCGCCGAACAGGATACTGTTGTCCAAGCTGGACACCGGGTCGTCGATGACAACGATCGGCGGATCCCCCTCGATCTTGTCCTCCCGGACGCTCACGAGGAAGTAGAGCAGAGCAATGGCTGTTTGTTCCCCTTCACTGAGGTTAGTGGCAGGGGCACCGTTGCGCTCGATGACATAGTGCTTCCTATCAGGGGCGGTGCTGAACCTGAGTTCACCCCGACCGAGGAGCCTGGCGACACTGTCAGTCAACTCTTTTGCTCCGGGCACCGGATCGCCGCCAACGTTTTCCAGCGAGGCGATCTGGTCCCTGAGCTCGCCAGCCTTCTTTTCCAGCGCCTCAGCCGCCAACTCCTTGTCTTCTGCATCCTCCTTGAGTCGCTTGTACTCGTCGGCGAACTGCTTGACGTGGTACAACTCGACGCGCCGTGCGGCCGAGCGCGCCTCTTCATCGTGCTTGCTGATCTTCTCCGCATGCTCAGCAACGACCTTCTTGAGCCCCGCGGTATCCGGTACTTTCAGTGTGACGTCCAGCCCTAGGCTAGCGACATCGAATGGGTTGTTTCTCTTCTGCTTCAGTGCGGCCACGATACGCTCAACGGCCTGGGAGTAAGCCTCGTGCTCCTCCTGGTAGGTAGTACGCGCCCGCTGGAGATCAACCTTGAGATCCTCATAGACCGACGTGTCAGCGGGGAGGGAGTCCAGATAAGTCTTCGATGCCGTCACGGACGCCTCGAGATGACCCACTAGGGCATCAATGTCCCCCTGGAACCGTTTGAACGAGTCATCAAAATGCGCGTTGAGCTCGGCGCACCTGTCCGCGGTCAGCGGTTGTCCACAGAACAGGCACTCGTCAAGGCCGTCATGGAGAGGGATGCCTTGTTGTACCCAAGAGGACCGGTCCGGGCGCCCCCGCAGACTTTCGATGACTTGAACGACCACCTCGGTATCTACGAGGCGGCGGGCATCGTCCACAGCCTCTTCTCCGGCGACAGGCATCTTCGAGGTCAAGCGGAGAGGGTCCATGGCTTTGCTGGTTGCCAGCTTTCTATCTACATCGAGGTCGGTGGATGCATCACTGAGGATGGCTGTGTCTCCGTCGAGAAGCGTGCGCACCTGACGTTTTGTATAGGTGTTGGTGGCTCGATACTGGCTGTCTGACGAATTCCTGAGGTCGTCAACTACTGTCTTGGCTATCGATGTTAGGCGGTCCTGTACTGCTTTATTGGCTGAATTTGCTTCTTTCTTTGCCGTAATAATTCTGGGTTGCGTATCGTTCAACTCTTTGCGAAACTCGGCTAGCTTGGCTTCCGTATCAACGTTCCTCTTCCCGATGGTAAGTAGAGAGTGAGGCTTTGGTCCCCGCTCAGCTTCGAAGAAGAGGTTCTGTAGAACGAAGTCCCTGTTGAAGACTCGTGCCCGCTCCCAGAATTCAGGGGCAAAAGCGGCTGCTATCTCAGAGGCCCCGACTCCATCGATTTCAACATCAAGCACCATGCCAGAACTAAGCGCTTTTTGATTAGCATTTGCGCAGCCCAGTACGAGGCTCGCCAGTGTGCTCTTTCCGCTGCCATTCTGGCCGTAGATGAGGTTTACTCGTTCGAACTGGGTGTCTGACTCCTGCTTCCATCGCTGGAAGATTCGGTAGTCATCGATCTTCTTGATCCGCCGGATCATGGCTTTGGTCATCGAATGCCGTCCTTAGGGGTTAGCGGGTAGGTCGGCCAAGCCCAAGTCTCAACTTCAGTGCGTTTCTTTTCGATTTCGGGAATCTTAGCCAGTGCTTTGCCAAAGCGCAGGTAGTTAACGAGAACGCCGTCATCAAGGTCGATCGTGATCTGCTGAGACGCAAGCGGGTAGAGAACATCGTGCTCGTACTCGCTGAGCTCCACCAGGATCTTGCGGAGCCGCTCGGCTTCCTTCAGTGCGGATGCCCTCTCGCGAGCTGTGCTATCCCCGGCGACGACACGCTCCTGGTGCTGCAAATTCGCCTCCAGCTTGGCAATGAACTCTCGCAAGTGCTCGTTGAGAACAATCGATACCGTCGAAGGCGTGTAGCGATGCATGTAGATTAGCGCATTGAAGGACCCTTTAGGGCTGGAGAACAGCCAGTAGATCGGACGCTTCTTATACAGCTTCACATGATCGTCATAGAACCTCGACCGACCCGCACGGGTGATGAAATAGTCGCGCAGAGACTTTACCCCCAATGACTCTTCAACGAATCGAAGGTTCTCCTCGAAGTGCTCTTTGCCGAACACCACCCGCAGGAACTGGCGGAACTGCGCCACGATGTCATCCCCGAACCAATCTCCATCTACGATTGGGAGTACGTTGTCCTTATCTGGCATGAACGTCGGTGAGGGCACCTTTGCGAGATAGTCCTGCATCGTTGATCCTTGATCGGCGAGAATGAGGCCGGGCTCATCGAGGCTATAGCGGCCAAACATGCAGCCCACGGCGAAGGAAATAAGCTCAGCAACAACGTCAGCACGTTCCAGTGCAGCGTACTCAGAGCGGTCTTTGTTCGGTCCATACCGGAACTGGACGTTGCGTGTGAGCGAGACCCGGTGCAACGCGACCTCAGTCGGAACCTCCGCTTCAACGCCATATGCGTCGGCCACAATCTGATTGTTGAGAGATTCAAGGCGCCTTTGAGTGAGTGCACCCTCGGCCCATTTTTCCGACAGCGCATTTACGACCTTGTCAAGTTTGGATAGCGGTGTATCGAGCAGCGGTGATCTAGAGAAGTCCCAAGAGGTCTCGAACGAGTCCCAATCACCACGCGACGCTTCCGTGAGGGTCTCTACGAGATCCGACATCTCATCGCTTCTTCCTGAAACCAGCCGAGGGAGTGAACGAATTTGACCGACCTCGAAGTTGAGTGTGGGTGCGAGCGCGCCGAGCATGCTCTGAACAGCAGATGAATTCAGGTAACCCGACAGCACGTTGAAGTCTCCTGCCCCGGTAATGCTTACGGCTGCGTCTGTGAACACAAAACCAACATTGTGAAAGCGGAAAGCCGGGTCTCCTGAGCTGATCTTGGAGCAGGCGAGGGCTGGCTGGAAAGCGGTGGAGAGATTTCGTGGGGTTGAAGAAGGTGACTCGATTATGGGGCGTCCATTGTCGCGCCAATCAATAACAAACTCGTTGTTCCCGTACCAACGGCGGAACTCTCCGCCCTTGTCGGCCGCTACCCAGCGATGGTTCGTGCCGGAGTTAACTGTGTGTCCGAAGGTCGATCGACCTCGATCAACCTCCCACCATTGGCGCAGGTACTTTGCGTTGGCTCCGGTCGTGATTCCTTGAGCGATTTGTACCTCATCGCTCAAGGAATCACGACTGACTCCTTTAGCAAATTTCCCTCCGCGCTGCTCGATTGTGCCCGTGAATGCAAGGAGCATGGGCACTGAGAGCCAGTAAGCAAACGGCGACCCAGGGATTTTCGTGAAATCGACAGGGTTGACACGGTAAATATACCGTTCCATGCCCTCAACTGCCTGGTCGGGTTGCTGTTTTCCATTTCGGTTGGCCGCAATGATTTCGAGCGCTTTAGGCCCTTGGGCGGCTGGGCCGACAAAGTCAGATAGCTGCACGAAGGCGGCCGACGCAGAACGATGACCACGTTGCACCACATATGTGCAGATCGGCACTGTTGCCCCGTCAAATCCTGAATACTCCAACTGAACAAGGGAAACCACTGTCTCCCGCTCGATTAAACGCTTCCGAATGGGAACATATGACCTGATGAACATCCACACAAACGGAGTCATTAGCCCCACCAGCCCTCCGGTGACCGTGGCATCGAGGCACCGGTGGATAAACATGGCAAACAAATCGGACTTTGAGTCGGCGTACTCCAGCTTTGCGAAAGCAGCGAGAGTCGTGTCCATATTCTTGGACCCCATGTAGGGAGGGTTCGCCACCACTACGGCGTAGCGAGGAATCAGAAATTTAGCTTGTTGCACAACCCGTTTCGCTCGCCTGATGGTATCAGCCAAAATCAAGTCGCCACTATCATCGAGCGACGACACGTGTCGACCTAGTTCGGTAGTCACGTTGGGATTAGGCTTTATGAGGGCGCCGAGCGTTTCGGCTTTGGTGAACTGGGTCCAGAACAGTTCCTCCGCGTTCTTGTCGCCATCCTTGGTTACGAGGTAGTCCAACTCATCACGGGTGAACGAGATCGATTCGAGCATGCAGATGTTCGGCTGGACAAGCTCGTCCAGGAACGTGCGTTGTCTGGCACGTGCCTTCATCGTGAGCGCGAAGGCTGCCAGTGCCCCTGCTCGTGGGTCGATTTCGGTGCCGTGAAGGTTGTGGGTCAGGATCAACCCAGGGATTTCGGAGGGCGCGTAGCCCTCTTCTTCGTAGATCACATAGAGCAGGTCGAAAGCGTAGGTGAGCATGTGCCCGGAGCCGCAGGCTGGGTCGATGATCTTCAGTTCCTCGGGGGTGCTGATCCTGAGGAAGTCGGTCTCTTCGTCGATCGGGGCGATGTAGTAGTCCATCTGCTCGATGAGATGAGACTCGGGATGGTTGAGCATCCATAGACGACCCACTGAGTTCTCGACGAGGTAGCGGACGATCCAGTGCGGGGTGAAGAGCTGCGTGGCTGCCGGAATCTCCGCCGCACCCGCCTTCTTGCCCTTCTTGAACCCGGCGAAAACCTCGTCCTTCCGCTCGGAGATGTAGAACTGGTAGAGCCAGCCGATCACCTCGACATCGCGGCAAACCTCTTCGGTGAGTGCTGTAGCGGCCCTGGTGAGGATGGAATCCGCAGCCAGAAGGTTCGAGGGGATGAGGAGTTCGGTGTAGTCGCCCTCGCGCTCGAACATGAACGGCATCGAGCGATTCCAGTAGCGGCAGTACTCGGCGAGCAGCAGTGTGTAAGCCTCACCCTGGGCATCCGTGCTGGGGCGGGTGCCATCGAGAAGCCCGATGATCGTGTCGAGGGTTCGCCTGTTGCCGACGACGGCGGGGTCGATGTTGCCGCGCTTGGCGTCGGCGAGTATCTCGGGTTGCCCGGTCTGCTGGCCGTGGGCGGGCGAGACGACCCCGGTTCCGGTGTAGCCGTTGGCATCCATGAAACGAAAGGCGATGATCCGGTTGAACCAGGTGTAGGCCACCCTGTCGACGATCGCTTCCCTGCCTGTGGATCCGCCGCCGGCAGCTGCGATGTCACGTTCGAGCACGGCCACGGCGCGCTGGCTCTCGACCCGCTCCGGGGACGCAGGCGCGAGTACAGCGGTCAAACGGGCGCTGACCTGAGTGATGAGTTCACGCCTGGCCCACGTGGCGAAGCTCTTCAGCGGTGCGGTCTCCATGCGTGTTGTCTCCTACAGCGCGATGCGCTTGTCGTCGTTGAGGACCTGGACCAGCGCTGTACGCAGCGCGGCAAGGTAGCGATCGATGTCTTCTTCGGTCTCCAAGACGCCGCGGGCGTCGGCGACGGTGATGGTCCTGACCGAAACCGTTTGCTTCTTGATCGGCGCCGGTGCTGGCGTGTCGTCGCTGTCGGCGTTGCTGGTGCGAGGGGATGCGGCGAGCTGGTCGAGGATGGCCGGGAAGGTGTGTTCCTCGAAGGTGTTGGCGATCTCCCGGACGACGGCAATCTGGTTCTCCCGGCTGATCCGGTCGAGGATCGCGTTAACCTCTTGGCTCACGCTTCGCTGTGCGTCGTCGGTAGCTTCCAGGTAGGTCGTGCTCATCTGTAGCGGCGCCCACCGGGAGTCGATCTTCCGGACTGCACCTTCGCGGTTGGCCACGAGCGCGTCGTCGATGCGTGACTGGAGTTCAACGGTGGCGGTCTTGAGCTTGGCCATCCGGTTGCCGCGGAAGGCTTGCGGATCGGCGAGGAGTTGCTCCACATCCTGGCTGCTACCCGGGGGAAGGTAGTTGAGGTTGCTTGTGTTGCTGACAAGCATTTGGGTTGCCTCGTCGAAGATCCTGCGCTGGGCGCCGCCGAGGAAGGCCTGGATGGGGTCGATGATACTGCTCTTTGCGTCGAGCAGATCGTCAGCGAGTGCGAACTCGGTCAGGTACCAGTTGTCGGGCTTGCCGACGACGGACTCCAGCAGGGCGATGGGATCTTCGAGTTGAGCCACGAAGGGGTATTTCGAGCCGCTGACCTGCGCCTTGAGTTCATCCCACTTCGCGCGGAGACGTTCGCTCGCGTGCCGGGCCAGCTCCAGCGGGTCCTTCGGCGCGGTGGGCTCGTCGAAGAAATCCGTGCAGAAGGTGCGCAGCTCTTTGATCCTGCGCTGGTCGAAGGTTTTCTGCGGGGCAACTACGGCGTGGGAGTGCTTCTGCGTATTGCGCAGCGCGGCCGCGACCTCACTGCGCTTGAGGGTGTTCGAGTCGACGGTGAGAGTGATCTTCGAGTCTCCGACGAGCCATGCCGTGACGCATTCGATGGATGCGAGGTCCCAGCCGTAGGGCTTGGCCTGGAAGTGATCGACGATTTTCCTGACCGTGACCTGCTCACCGAGCTGGTCACGTTGCAGCAGGTAGGACAGCACTTCGTCCGCCGGCGCGGCGAGTGCATGAGCGGACGGGTCGTCAAACATCCCGGACTGGTCGGGGTTCGCAAACCCTGCGATCTGCTGCTCCGAATAGATACGCCCACCGAGAAGACCCAGCTGCGTGTATGTTCGCGCGACGAGATCCTGGAACCCGTCATTGATCCGCGTAAATGCGTCCTGAGACCCCACCGAGAGGTCAGCGGCGTCGATCACGAGCTCGGCCCGTCCGACACCGCGACGGATGCGCTCGATCAATTCCTTCTCCCGCTGCGCGTTCTGGGCCGCCTTGGCGCGCAAAATCTGTTCCTCGACCGGCGACAGCGAGCTGGTCTGCTTGCGTTTGGTGTACTTCTCGGTCTTGAGCAGCAGCCGCAGGTCAGCCAGCAACCGGTCGTCGGGAGCGAGCACCACACGCAACTCGTCCTTGCCCGCCGAGTGCATGCGAATCTCTTCCGGCTCGTGCGGGTACTCGGGGGTGATGAAATGCAGTGAGAGTTCCTGCTGCTGACCGAACGCCTGGTCGTCGAGCTTGTATCCGAACCTGAAATCCTGCCCGTTCTCGGCGTATCGGAGTTTGGAGGTTTTGACGACTTCGCCAGAGAGAATCCTGTTCAACCGGGTGGAGACCTCGGAGGAATCGATCTCTACGTTCTTGATCTCCTCCTCTATCACCTGCTCTTCGTTGGTCAGGTACTCGTAGACATTGCCGTTGCGCTGCACGTAGGTCTGCGTCTCCAGCAGCGTGAGGGCCTCCTGGACCTGCTTGGACAAGGCCGGCAGGTCGAGCCCGAACCGGTCGTAGACCAGCACGGTCAGGTTGCGCGGGGTCGCCTGGAAGCTCTCCACGTATTTCACCAGAAACAGCGCCTTGAGCAGCCGCACCGCGAGTCTGGTTACCGGCGAGCCGTCGTCTGGGAGATCACGCTCGGCACGATCAATCGAACGTTGCGCTGCGGACTTCAACGAGGCGCGGATACCTGCGAACATGGCGTCAAAAGTGGCCAACGAACCGATCTCGACATCACCGATGTCCTTGGCGACCTGCTGGACAACACCGAGCATGGAGCGTTCACCGACGGAACTGTTGCGGCCCTCGAAAACGTTGTGGTCGGAGATTCCCTCGATCGCGGCCTGAAACAGCGGGAACTGGTAGCTTACGAACGGGTACGTTCCCACGAAATGGGACTCGTCAGTGAAGTTCCGATAGGTTTTCGCGCCGTCAACGAAGTCGAACAAGGTCTTGAAATTCGCCGACTCCTGCGCGTAGATGGCTTCGAGCGCCGTAGCGCCCTTGTCGTTCTTCTCCAGCAGGCGTTTGCGGATGACCTCCTCCACGTCCGCGGATGTGAGCTTGACCCGGGTCTTGAACCTGGCCTGAATTTTCGAGAAGTCATTGCCCTGCCGCTTGGTGCGGTCTCCGACGACCTTGTCCATGTCCTCCTGCGAGGTCACGAACACCCAAGCACGCCCACCGCACTTCGTGTTCAAAGACTCGGCGATCGTCTGAAGGTTCAACATCAGGTGCGTGTTGGAGCCGATGAACTGCCCGACCTCATCGACGAAGAAGTTCAACCGAAAACCTGCTGGTTGCTTGTCCAGCCAGGCACGGACCTCGTCGGCGAAGTCCTCGATCGACACCGAGTAGTTGTCCTGATACGTCTTAAGGATGCTGCTCGAGACGTCCAGACCCGTGATCCGTGCATACGCCTGATCGACCTGCTGCCGGACCGTGGGGAGTCCGAAGCTGGAGCGGCGCTCGAGCCACTCCCGGCCCGACACCGCTCGGAACGCTTCCTTGAAGGCGTCGAGCTGACCTTCGTCGTCGAGCTGGCGCTCGAACCATGCGATGTGCCCCTGGTCGCCGTAGTATCCGCGGGACTCGTTGAAGACCTTCACGAACACCCGCAGCAGGGCATCGGTCTGGTCTTTGCTGATCAGGGTGGCCTTCTGGTCGATGTTGAACAGCAGGCTCTTCGCCGGGATGCGGTTGGCCTTGTCGAGCAGCGGGGGCAGGAAGGCGTCGGTTGCCTTGGCGCGGAAGCTCTCCAAGACCCGCTCGCGGGGAAAGTCGTCGCCCTCCACAGTGCCGAGAAGGTGCGCGAGCATCTTCAACAGGTGCGACTTACCGGAACCGAAGAAACCCGAAATCCACACGCCGTTCGCATTGGTGTAGTTCGTGTACGTCTCAAGCAGCTGCTCCAATCCCTTGGCCGCCTCATTGGTCAGGACATATTCGTCCACCTCGACGCCCAGATGGCGGGTATCGTCGGCCTTGATCACGCCCTCGATGGGCCGCTGGACATCCTTGGCGAAAATCTCGGTGAGGCGCATGACGGTCACGGCTCCTGTTCCAGAATGTTCTTGGCGCGATAATACTGATCATCCTTCAACCTGCCGAACAGCACCAGCGACGACCCGAGAGTGTCGGATTGCTCGTAGTGGCCGGGGAAGAACATGAGCATTGGCTTGCCCACCACGATACTCTGGAGATTGTTGAGTACGTTGTGTGACCGGATGTAGGGGAAGACCTCACCAATCCCGGTCAGGAACACGACGTCAAAATCTCCGTCGGAGAGTTGTTCTCGGATCTCGGGTGCCAGGTGCTGCTGTGGGTTGAGCATGGATTGCAGCATCTCAGCAAATTCGGTTTTGTCCAGCCCGGATTCAACTTCAAGAATTTCCTCCCAGTCGCCACGCCCCTTGAGTATCTCGACCGACAGGTCATAAAGGTTGATCTCACGAACCTCGATACCCCTACTGGCCAGCCGGTTCTTGATCCGTTTCTTCGCTTTCGCCACGCTGAGGGCATGCTCTGGTTCGTATGGATAGATGAAGAACGGAACCTCATTCGACAAGCCCTCCATCCTCAAGAAACGCTCGCCGCTGAGCACCGCGAACAGGTGTTCTTCTTGGCGAGTGAGTTCATCCGGCTTCACGACGCTACCCCTTTGCCGTCACGAGTCGGGAAGAACCGGATGTCGCTCGGCAGCTGCCCGCTGAGCGCGTCTCGGATTCGCGTGGACAAAGACGCGTGAACGATCTCGCCATCGGCGAGTAGACCAGCCTCGGTCAGCATCTTGAACACCGTCCACCGGAGCTTCTGCAACGTCGACTCCTTCGCCTCAGTGAGCTCCGGGTGCCATAGCGCCTTACCGTGAACGAAACTGTCGAAGTCGTCGTAGCCCAGCGTGGGCGTGAACAGGAGAAAGCGTTCTCGCACAACCTCCTCGGCGAAATCTCCGATGAACGCGTAGCGACGGCACGCCGCGATCCACATCAGGTGACCACGCTCACTGGGGCTGGCGCCTCGCAGCAACTTCAGCTCGGCCTCCGTGAGCACCGCCAAGCGTTGCGTGACTTCGCGAGCCAGCCGGAACCCGGACGAGACGGTTCGCGCCTGAAGCAGATTCTCAGCACTGAGCTGGCCCCGAACGGTACTCCAGTCGCGAACCTCCAAGAACAGTGGCACCGCGATCATCGCCTCCCGGGTCAGGAGGGCACCGCTGGTGAAGGACAGCGCGTAACGGTCATGCCGCTGAGACGTGGTGCTCATCCGGTGCCTCCTTCCGAGTTGCGGGACAGTGAATCAGGATATGGGATGCCACCGACAAGAAGCGTCAATGGTGGTGAGCATAGGACTCATCGTGGCGGCACCGGGTAGGGCCTGGTGGTCGCACCGCCAGGGCATACCCGGCCATCGATTTCCCCGGTTCGAGACTTCCAGAGACGTCCGACCTTGTGCGTGGGTATGGTCTTGCCTGCGATCCAGGTACAAACGGTGTCCTTGGTGATCCCGAGGCTGGGTGGCGGTGTCGTCTGCGGACAGCCACGGCTCAACCACGTTGGTCCTCCCTCGCTTCGTGGCCCACGTAGGCCACCGCCCCTGATGATACCGGTGGCGTGCAGCTTGAACTTGGCGTGTTCGGGCATCTCCGGACGAGGCGAATGCCTTGTTGGACGGCGTATCCAATTGGTTCGTGAACGTCGGTTGTCTCGGGGCGGCCGAGGATGCTAAAGCCGACTCCGGCACACCACTTTTCTTTGGTGTTTCGGATAGAGGGCAACGAGAAAAGTGTGGCCGTGGCATCCCAGCTCCCGCGCTGCACACAGCACGAGGTCGAACGCACGGGTGAAATGTCCAAAACCGCGTCCACCGCGAGCAGGTGTTTCCGGGCGGGATAGCGTGGCCTGGCAGCTGGAAGGGACGAGGGACATGGGACGACTCACGAGGGCCGGGCGCTGGATCGCCGCTGCCGTTGGTCTGGGCGCAGGGGCCGTCGCCGGGTACACGGCCTGGGCGCTGAACGCCCCAAGACGCCCCTGGCCGCCGTACACGTTCACCCCCTTCGAGGTGGGGACACCGGCCGAGGAGGTCTCCTTCACCGCATCCGATGGGGTGTCGTTGGCGGGTTGGTGGCTGAACAATCCTGATTCCCGGAGCGTGGTGATCTGCTGCCACGGCCACCGGAGCAACAAGGCCGACATGCTGGGGATCGGCCCTGGTCTGTGGCGCGCGGGCCACAACGTCCTGCTCTTCGACTTCCGGGGCAACGGTGACTCCGGGGACGGTCGGCAGTCCCTGGCCCATTATGAACAGGCCGACCTGACCGCCGCGCTGGACTGGGTGACCCGGTCCCACCCCGGGGCGCGGATCACGGTGATGGCCTTCTCCATGGGCGCGTCAACCGCCATCCTCACGGCCGCCCACGACCCGCGCATCGAGGCCCTGGTGCTCGACTCCCCGTTCGCGACCATGTCGGGGGTGATCGCGGCGAATTACAGGCGTTACCGGCTTCCCGGAGGCCTTCTGCTGCCGGTGGCAGACCTGGTGAACCGGGTTTTCTGCGGCTACGCGTTCGAGCAGGTGCGTCCCGTCGACGCCATGAGCTCGCTGTCCCCTCGCCCGGTTCTGCTGCTGCACGGCACGAAGGATCGGATCATCCCCTACGAACACGCCCAGCAGCTGGCGGAGGCGGCCGGCCCGGGGAAGGTCGAGCTCGTCACCTTCGAGGGCGCCGATCACTGCGGCGGCTATTTCGTCGACCGCCCCGGATACATCGCCAGGGTGGCCCGTTTCCTGGAAACGGTTCCGGGGTAGGGGCCGGCATCGTTCCCGACCGGATCGTTCGCGCAGGGATGCTCCGGCAAGGGGTGGTCTGCGGACGACAGGACCACGGTCGTGGGCTTCGCTTCCGACGCGGCGAGGGGCGCTCATGGACTCTCCCGCGGCATTTCCCGCCGCGGGGAGATAATGGGGAATCCGCACATCCTGCGCAGTTCGCCACCGAGGAGGCACCATGCGAGCAACCATCATGCGGGCACCGGGTGACGTGGTCGTCACCGAGGTGGACCGTCCCGAGATCATCGAACCCACCGACGCGATAATCGAGCTTGCCGCCGCCTGCATCTGCGGCTCGGACCTGTGGCCCTACCGGGGTTACGACAAGGCCGAGAACCGCGCCATGGGACACGAGTACGTCGGCACCGTGGTGGAGATCGGTTCGGACGTGACCACGGTGAAGCCGGGTGATTTCGTGGTTGGTTCCTTCTGCATCTCGGACAACACCTGCGAGATCTGCGATTCCGGTTACCAATCCCGTTGCGTCAACGGCGGGTTCGTCAGCGGCACCCAGGCGGAGTTCGTCCGCATCCCACAGGCCGACGGCACCCTCGTCGTCGTGCCGGGCGGACATCCCGGGGACCCCGATGTGCTGGCCTCGCTGCTGGCCACCTCCGACGTGCTCGGCACGGGCTGGTTCGGGGCGGTCGCCGCGGAGGCCGGACCGGGCAAAACCGTAGCGGTGGTGGGTGACGGCGCAGTCGGCCTCCTGGCCATCCTGGCGGCCAAGGAGCTGGGCGCCGAACGGATCATCGCGATGTCCCGCAACCCGCAACGCCAAGCAGTTGCCAAGGAGTTCGGTGCCACCGACATCGTCGAGGAACGCGGAGAAGAGGGCGTTTCCCGCGTGAAGGACCTCACCAACGGGCTGGGAGCGCACAGCGTCGTCGAGGCGGTCGGCACCCAGCAGTCCATGACACAGGCCATCGGGGCCTGCCGCCCGGGTGGGCACGTCGGTTTCGTCGGGGTCTCCCACAACGTGAGCCTGCCGGGTGGCCTGCTGTTCGGCACCGAGGTGCACCTGCACGGCGGGCCCGCTCCCGTTCGCCGTTTCCTGCCGGACCTGATCGATCGCGTCCTGGCCGGGAAGATCAACCCGGGAAGGGTTTTCGACCAGCGGATCCCGCTCGACGAGGCGCCTGCGGGCTACCGGGCCATGGACGAACGCCGCGCCATCAAGGTGCTGCTCGAACCGTGACCGGACGCGAATGCCGCCCCACCCGATTCACAGGGGAGCGGCATTCGCTTTCCTCGGCGTGGTCTCTCAGGCCTTGCGGTGCGCGGCGGAGGACACCAGCTGCTCGACGAGCACCTTGAGCTGTTCGGCCTTGTTTTCGCGGGCGCTCACAGCCCCCTCGGTGATGTCGGTGAACAGCGACAGGGCGACGTTGGTCCGCACGACGTGCATGTTGAAGTTGGCGAGGATGGTGCGCCAGTGCTCGACGGATCGGATACCGCCGTCGGAGCCGTAACTGACGAAGGCCGCGGACTTGTTCATCCACTCGGGGGCGAGCCAGTCAACGGCGTTCTTCAGCACACCCGGAACCCCGAAGTTGTACTCGGGGGTAACGAAAATGAAGGCATCGCACTCGTCAATGGCGCGGCTCCACGCCTGAACGGCCTCAGAGTCGTACTGGCGGTTGGCCAGCAGCGGAGGAACGGGCGCGTCGTACAGGGGCAGGTTGAAACTGGCCAGGTCGAGTAGAACGAACTCGGCATCGTTCTGCTCAGGGACGTTGTCCAGCACCCAGCGGGCGACCGGAGCGGCGTTGCGCCCCTGGCGGATCGAGCCTTCGATGACACCAATCTTCACAGTGATTCCTTTCTTCCTCAGGCATCCTACGCGACCCAGGTCCACTCCCCAGGCATTCACACGACCTGCCCCGACCCACAAATGATAGATCTACATAACTTGACGAGCGATCTACCGCTCATTATGATACAAATACATAACACCCAGGAGGCGATTTGCTCATCACCCACATCAGACGTCACCGCATCCTGGCCGACATGAACCAAGCCGACCTGGCCAGGCTCGTTGGCGTACGCAGGGAGACCATCGGGCATCTGGAGAAGGGTACCTACACGCCATCACTCAAGCTGGCCTGGGACATCGCGAAGGTCTTCGGCACCAGCATCGAGGAACTGTTCGAGTTCAGGGAGGAAGTCGATTGACATGGACGAGAGAGCGCAACAGATCGGAACCCGAGCTGCAACCACAACCCTGGCCATCGCCTACGTGTTCTGGCTGGGGGTTGCGCTCAGCAAGTTCATCGGAACCAGACGCGTCGAGACAGCCGCCACTGAGATCGTCTTTCTCGCCCTGATCCCGTTCGTTCTGCTGTGGTTCGCCCGCCAGGATGAACGCCTGTTACTCCCCAGGCTTCGCGAATACGCCGACCTCCAGGAACTCCTGAGGCCCCGCCACGTCCTGCGACGGACACGCCGCTACGCGCTTGGAGCGCTGGGATTCTCAACTTCCCTGACCGTCGCCGACTACCTGGCAGAGCGCCTGACAGGCGACATCATGACCCTGCTCCCCCTGACCACCTGGCAGGCATGGGCCCTCCAAATCGGCTGCGGATTCCCGGTCTTCCTCATCATCGACACCCTGTGGAACGAGCTCGCCATCCGCCGTTACATCCGCAAGATCAAGGAGCTGGAAGACCATGAACAAACGCGATGAAGCCATCCTCAACTTGGCAGACCCCGATGATGAGATCTTTCAGCTACGCGCCTCGGCACGCACCAAATGGTGGCTCGAGGCCCTGGACTTCCTCAATCTGGGCATTCACGACATGATCCTGGACAGAAAAGCGGCTTCCAGCCGCTGGTACCTGGTCGGCTCCGGGAAGCGCTGGAAACTCTGCGCGCTGAACCGGAAGGACGAACCCACCTGGACGGACGCCACCCGGGCCCTGTCCGATACGGCGGACCTGAAGAAGTTTCAACTGGACGGGATCGTCTACCGCCTGCAACGCCGCATCCGCTGACACGGAATCACGCCTGGCCATGGCCGTCCACTCTTCGGTGCCGGGGCGATCTGCTAGTTTGAACGTCGTTCAAAACGTCGCGGAGGAGAGACCATGGACCTGAACAAGCTTGCCGCCGAAATCATCGCAGGCCGCTCCATCACCCCCGAGGAGGCCCTCGCAGTGCTGCGGCTGCCGGATGCGGAAACCCTCACACTCGTGGCCGCGGCGGGCCGGGTGCGACGCCATCACTTCGGCACCACGATGAAGGTGAACTACCTGATCAACCTCAAATCGGGTCTGTGCCCGGAGGACTGTTTCTACTGCTCCCAACGCCTCGGTTCCCAGGCCGACATCCTGAAGTACCGGTGGCTGAGGAACGAGGACGCCGTCGCCGCCGCGAAGGCCGGGATCGCAGGTGGCGCGAAGCGGGTGTGTCTGGTGGCGAGCGGCCGCGGGCCGTCCAACCGCGACGTCGACAAGGTGGCCGAGATCATCGGGGAGATCAAGGCCGAGCACCCGGACGTGGAGGTCTGCGCCTGCCTCGGGCAGCTCAAGGCGGGGCAACCGGAACGGTTGGCCGCAGCAGGGGCAGACGCCTACAACCACAACCTGAACACCGCGGAATCGCACTACGACAACATCTGCACCACCCACAGCTATCAGGACCGCACCGAGACGGTTCAGCACGCCCGCGAGCACGGGCTGAGTGCCTGTTCGGGCCTGATAGCGGGCATGGGTGAGAGCGATGAGCAGCTGGTGGAGGTGGCCTTCGCGTTGCGGGAGGTCGGCGCGGACTCGGTTCCCGTGAACTTCCTGATGCCCTTCGACGGCACCCCCCTGGCGGGTCACGCCGACCTGAGCCCGCAGCGTTGCCTGCGCATCCTGGCGATGATGCGGTTCGTCCATCCGGACAGCGAGGTGCGGGTCGCGGCGGGCCGGGAACAGCACCTCCGCAGCCTTCAGCCCCTGTCCCTGGAGATCTGCAACTCGCTGTTCCTGGGTGACTACCTCACCAGTGAGGGACAAGCAGGGGCCAAGGACCTGGCCATGATCGCCGACTACGGATTCACGGTCCTCGGCCAGGAGGAGACCGGCCCCGAGGCCGACGTCCGGCCCGTGATCAGGAACCGTGGGGTCGGGACCCCGGAACCGGCGAACGCCTAGGGCCAGTTCCGAGGCAGAGCCTAGGCGCGGCGTTTGAAGAACGAGCGGATGCCCTCCCGGTGAACCGCCGCCACTGCGGTGAGCGGCAAACCGGCCGGGCAGACCTCGACGCACTCGCCGTAGCTGCTGCACGGCCCGAACGACGCATCCAGGGCGTCGACGACGGCCCGGGCGCGGCGGGTGCGTTCCACCTTGCCGTGCGGGAGCATGGCCAAGTGCGCCAGTTTCGCCCCGGCGAACAGGTGGGCCGCCCCGTTGGGGCAGGCGGCGACGCACGCCCCGCAACCGATGCAGGCAGCGAAGTCGAGGGCCAGTTCAGCATCCTCGTGGCCGACCAGGAAATCGTCGGCATCCGGCGCGGTCCCGGCCATGATGTCGACGTGCCCGCCGGCACGGATGATGGAATCCAGGGCCGCCCGATTCACCACCAGGTCCCGGACCACGGGGAAGGCTTCCGACCGCAACGGTTCGATCCGCAGCTTCGTGATGCCGCCGAAGGCTCGTAGGTGCTGCCGGCACGACGGGGTGTTCGGGACCGGGCCGTGGGGAACGTCGTTCACGGTGACCCCGCAGGCCCCGCACACCCCCTCCCGGCAGTCGGATTCGAACGAGATGGGTTCCAGGCCCTGCTCGGGCAGCTGGTCGTTCAGCCGGTCCAGCAGCTCCAGGAGACTCATCTCGGGGGTGGCGTCCGTCACGACGTGTGTCTCGAATCGCCCCTTGGAAGTCGGCCCGTCCTGCCGCCAGATCTCAAGTTCGACCCTCATCGGTAGTTCCTCACCTGCAGTTTGACGCTCTCGAATCTCAGCGGCTCCTGGTAACGGCGGTGCTGACCGGCCGGGTTGGTCTCCCACGCCGAGACGTTGCACCAGCGTTCGTCGTCGCGTTTGGCCTCCCCGTCCGGGAGGGCGTACTCCTCACGGAAATGCGCCCCGCAGGACTCCTGGCGGTCCAGCGCATCCGTGATCATCAGTTCAGCCAGCTCCAGGAAATCGGCCACCCGTCCCGCCTTCTCCAGCTCCTGGTTGAGCCGGTCGTCGGTGCCGGCCACCCGGACATCGCGCCAGAACTCCTCACGCAGCTCCTGCACCTGCTCCAGGGCCCGTTTCAACCCTTCCTCGCTTCGTGAAACCCCACATCCCGCGTAGAGGATCTCGCCGAGACGACGATGGAATGTGGCGGGCCGGGTGTGTCCGGGATTGTTGACCAGGTGGTTGATGCGCCCACGCACGTCATCCAGCGCCTCCGCGGCCTCGGGGGCGTCCACTTCGAGAAGGGGTTTCCCCGCCAGCCCGGCCAGGTAGTTGGGGATGGCCAGGGGAAGCGTGAACCAGCCGTCGACACAGGCACTGAGCAGGGAGTTGGCCCCGAGCCGGTTCGCACCGTGGTAGTTGTTTCCTGCCTCCCCACCGACGAACAGCCCGGGGACGCTGGTCATCTGGTTGAAATCGCACCACAACCCTCCCATGGTGAAGTGGGCCCCCGGTGCGATGCGCATCGGTTCCTCGTAGGGATCCTCGCCCGTCGCATCCCGGTACATCTCGAAGAGGTTCCCGTAACGCTCCGCGATCACGGCCCTGCCCAGCCGGGAGATGGCGTCACGGAAGTCCAGGTAGACGGAGTTCTTGAGCGGCCCCACTCCCCTGCCGGCCTCGATCTCCGTGCGGGCGGCCCGGGATGCGATGTCACGCGGGGTCAGGTTCCCGAACGCCGGGTAGCGCCGCTCTAGGTAGTAGTCGCGCTCGGCCTCCGGGATGTCACCGGGGGCGCGTTCGTCGCCCGGGGTCACCGGCACCCAGATGCGTCCGTCGTTGCGCAGCGACTCACTCATCAGGGTGGTCTTGGACTGCCACCGGGAGGACACCGGCAGCGCGGTGGGGTGGAACTGGATGAAACTCGGACTGGCGAAGAAGGCCCCGCGGCGATGGGCCCGCCAGGTGGCGGTGGCGTTCGAGTTCATCGCCAGGGTGGAGTGGAAGAAGACGCTGCCGTAGCCACCGGTGGCCAGCACCACCGCGTGTCCCGTGGTGATGCTGATCCGCCCGGTCACCAGGTCGCGCACCACCACTCCCTGGGCCCGGCCGTCCGCGACGATCAGGTCCAGCATCTCGTGACGGGTGTGCAGCTTCACCGTGCCGCGTTCCACCTGACGCAACAGGGCCTGCGCACCGGCGATCTGGAGCTGCTGGCCGGTCTGGCCCCGCGTGTAATAGGTGCGGGAAACCTGCACACCACCGAAGGAGCGGGTGGCGAGCTGCCCGCCGTATTCGCGGGCGAACGGGGCACCGATGGCGTTCATGTGGTCGATCACCCGAACCGATTCCTCGGCCAGGCGCCACACATCGGCCTCCCGGCCCCGGAAGTCACCACCCTTGACGGTGTCCGTGACGAACCGGGTCAGCGAGTCACCGTCCACCTTCCGGGCACGGGCGGCGTTGATGCCGCCCTGGGCGGCGACGCTGTGCGCGCGGCGGGGCGCATCGTGGAAGGTGAAGCTCTCCACCTTGTAACCCAGTTCCCCCAGCGCCGCGGCCACGCCGGACCCGGCCAGCCCGGTTCCGATCACGATCACGGTGTACTTCTTGCGGTTGGCCGGGCTCACCAGTTTGTACTCGGCCTTGCGGCGTTCCCATGCGGTGCGGGGGTCACCGTCGGGGAGGTGGGGATCGAGCATCCCGGTGGCCAGCATCTCCACGGGGCGTGGCCGGTTGGTCGTCGTGGTCATGCGATCACCCCCAGCAGCACCAGCAGGGGAATCATGGCGTTGCCCAGCACCACGGCCAGGGCCAGCAGCCCTCCGATGGCCACCCATACCTGCCTGAACCTGCGGCCCGTGACCCCGAGGTCCTGCAGCAGGGTGCGCCAGCCGTGCTCGATGTGGAAACCAATCACCACCATCACCACCATGTAGAAAATAGCCATCCAGGGACGGGAGAAGCTGGCAACGAGGTTCGCGTAGGCGTGCATCTCGGCACCGGGGTGCCGGAAGGACGCGGACGCCAAGGGGCCACCCACCGTCAGGTCGCTGATGTGAACCAGCACGAAGACCAGGATCAGGATCCCACCGGGCAGCATGAAGGCCGCCGCGCGGGTGCGATTCCGGTGCAGGCCGCGCCGGTGAGCGCCACGGCCGCGCCGCCCCCTCAACCACAGGGTCACCGCTGCCGAGACGTGCAGCAGCAACGAGCCTGCCAGGGCGATTCGCAGCGCCCACAACACGCTCTGTTTGGGAAGCAGCGGGTAGCCGACCTCACGCAGCCATGTTGCGTAGTGGTTGAAGGCGTCGGCCCCCGCGTAAACCTTCAGGTTGCCGAACAGATGCACCGCCACGAAGGCAACGAAGAGCACCCCCGTGACCGCCATCACATGTTTGAGCACGAAATTCGAGGGCCCGCGTCTCCGCGTTCCCGCTGGGACGTCCACCGTCGTTGTGGTCATGGCTCAGTCTAACTGACCGCTTCTCGCCACATGCATCCGCATGGACTTTTCATGAAGCCGAGGAACGGGTATTGTTTGTCCTCGCGCAAGCACCACTAGCTCAACTGGCAGAGCAGCTGACTCTTAATCAGCGGGTTCAGGGTTCGAGTCCCTGGTGGTGTACCGGACCGGGACACCGGTCCCGCGCACCACTAGCTCAACTGGCAGAGCAGCTGACTCTTAATCAGCGGGTTCAGGGTTCGAGTCCCTGGTGGTGTACAGCGCAAGGGCCCCGGGAACCCGGGGCCCTTTTTGAATCATTCGTGGTTCCGGCGTCCCAGCACGTAGATGGTGACGGCGAACAACGCCACCCCGAGGATCGCACCCCCGATGATCGCGAGCCGGTCGGTGCGCCAGCCGTCCTCGTCGCGCAACTCCTCCTTGATGTTCTGGAACTCGCCCGCGACGAAGCTCTTCGCATCGTCGATGCCCCGCCGGGCGATGTTCGCGGGTTTCACGGAGTCAACGAGGTCTTCCATGGCGCCTGCCAAGCTCTGGCGGTTGCTGGCCAGCTCGGCACGGATCTCGTCCACGGTGCGGGTGGTGTCGCCGTCCATTGCTTCCCCTTACTTCAACGATCGGATACCAGCTTAGAGGCTTCCGTGCGCCGTACACTGTCGGTCATGACTGCGCGCCTCACCCCGGGTTCCCCGGCCCCAGCCTTCACGTTGCCGAACGCGGAAGGAGTCCCGGTTTCGCTTTCCGATCACCCTTCCCGTGCTGTCATCGTCTACTTCTACCCCGCAGCGATGACGCCGGGCTGCACCACCCAGGCGGTGGACTTCACCGGCGCGCAGGCCGCCTTCGCGGCGGCCGGCTACACCATCATCGGCATCTCCCCGGACACGGTTGAGAAGCTCGCGAAGTTCACCGCCGGCTCCGAGATCGGGTTCCCTCTCCTGTCCGACCCGGAACGCGAGGCGTTGAACGCCTACGGCGCCTTCGGGACCAAGAAGCTGTACGGCAAGGAGATCGAGGGGGTGCTGCGTTCCACCTTCGTCATCGACGTGGACGCCGAGGGCAACGGAACCATCCGGGTTGCCCAGTACAACGTGAGGGCGACGGGACACGTCGCGAAACTGCGCCGTGAGCTCGGCGTCTGAGTTTCTCACCATCGACTCCGAGGTCGGCGACGGAGTGGATGTGGAACTGGAGGTAAAACGTTCCCGTTTCCTCACCCGGCTGCGTCGCGTCACCTCGGAGGAAGCCGCTCGCGCGGTGATCGAGGAACGGCGCTCCAGGTTCTTCGACGCCCGTCACCACTGTTCCGCTTTCGTGCTGGGCCCCGAGACCCGTACCGCACGTTCCTCGGACGACGGGGAACCCGCGGGAACCGCTGGGGTGCCGATGCTGAACGTGCTGACCTCCAACCACCTGACCGATGTGGTGGCGGTTGTGACCCGCTACTTCGGGGGCGTCAAGCTCGGTGCCGGCGGGTTGGTACGGGCCTATTCCGAGGCCGTGGCCCAAGCGGTGGCGGCGGCCGGAACCAGACGGGTGGAGCTGTGCTCCCTGCTGGGAGTCGACGCTGACTTCGCGAGCTTCGGCGTGGTCGAGGACTCGCTGCGTGGTTTGATCCTGCCCTCGGGGGCCGCCGTCGCGGTGGTGGGAGTCGACTGGGGTGACCATGCCCGGATCACCGTTGCGGTTCCGGTGAAGGCCACCGGCGAATTCGACGCTTTCCTGTCGGCTCTGTCTGCCGGGACCCTGACGGCGGTCCCGGCAGGTCAGCGCTGGGTCGACCGGCCCGGCTGATCGTCTCCCGGCTCGATGCGTTTCACAACGGCCGGGTGAGCCAGCACCAACACGAGCACGAACCCGCCACCCGCGATCCACGCCAACGGTGCGTAGCGGGTGACGGGCAGCAGAACTCCAGCCACCACGACGACGGCCAGCAGACCCGTTCGAACGTACTTCAGCACGTCGCGGCCTGTCCGCGCCCGTTGGTCAACGCAGTTTCAGGGGACGGGAAACGCCCGCGACGATGAGTGCGAGACCGACCAGCAGAAGAATGATGACTGCCACGTCTCCCCCATTCGACGACCCGTAGCCACCACCGCCGAAGGAGCGCGCGAACTGGCTTCCGGTGAAGACCAACATGAGGCCTATGAGCGCCTGGGCAGCCCCCATGGCGATTTCATAGACCCAGACCGCCGGGGTCACCTGCTCCTTGTTCTTCCCCGGTCCCCCGAACGGCCGGGGCGGCGCCTGGAAGCCCTGATGCGGCGGCTGCATGCTCTGGGGGCTCTGATAGGCCTGCGAAGCAAGTTGGCTGTTCTGGGGGCCCGGCTGGGCGACACGCTGCTCGCTCTGCGGCTCCGGGGAAGGTGTGGTGGGTTCGCTCATCGTCTGGATCTCCGTTCTGTGTCCTGGCGTTCCCCCATGCGGGTTTCGGAATCGTCCCGCGAGGTTGGTTGCTGCCAACCCTAGCCATTCCGGGGTGTCCGGTTGCCGCGATCCCATACATTTGATGAAGACCGACCTCCCCGATCTACCAAGGCCTGCACCCAACCTCTGGAAGACTGGCCGGATGGTTGGACAACGAAAGACTCCTTGGAAAACGGCGGTCGCAGTCCCGACTGCCGTGATCGTTCTGGGCTTCGTCGGACTGGCGGCGTTGGCGCCGCGCTGGCTGGGCCAGTTGTTGAATGCGGCGAACTCGACCGTGGTCAACGGCCTGGGCTGGTACTACAGCCTCATCGTCGCGGGTTTCGTCGCCTTCGCCCTGCTGGTGGCCTTCGGACCGTACGGGAACATCACCCTCGGACCCGACG
>CALCKT010000058.1 GCA_937965785.1 uncultured Propionibacteriaceae bacterium
TTTGAAGGGCAACAGGAATTTGCCGTGGATGTCGGCGAACACAGCGACCCGCATGAGTCTCGGGCTCCTTTCCGTCTGACGGCGGGGCAACGGTAGCAGCCGGGGAAGGCCTGCCGGATGGCGCCCTCCCCGCCGATACGTTCTTCCTCGGCGCCGGTGGATCCCTGCTCGCCGCCGTAATGGATCAAGGGAATCCCCGCGGATGAGCAGAATCGCCAGGGTCATGCCCATGCGCCGGCCCGGAGGAGGACCGGCAGGCCTTCATCGACGCCACTCCCGGCGACTGGGCCGCGATCCCGGTCCTAGTCCTCCAGCAGGTCGTGGACCACGACCGAGAACTCTCCCCTGCCGATCGCCTCCGTCAACGCGTCGACCTCCGGGGTCAGGACCCGGTCCTGATCCAGCGGCGTGACCCGCGCCCGGAGCTGCTCGTGGATACGCGCCGATCCCGTTCCCAGCGGCAGTCCCCGCATTCGCTCCTCCAGCAGGTGAATGCCCTGCCCGCTGATGACGAACAGGACCGCCAGGAGCTGGTCGAAGCGACGGCTGTTGGCCCGCAGACCGTTGACCGCGGCCATCGCCATGGTGTGGAAGTCCTCCTGGCCGCCCTTGAGGGGGAAGGACAGGGCCCCGACGGGGTTCGCGAGCAGCTGGATCTCGGGGATCAGGGCGGCCGCGCTGGTGTGCAGCAGGAGCATGCCGGAATTGATCCCGACCTCCCCTCCGCTCAGTCCGGCGGGAAGTCCGTGGCTCCAGCCGTCGTGCAGCAGCCGGGCCGCCAGGTCCTTGGTCAACACCGCCAACCGCGCCAGGCAGCTGTTCACCGACTGCGCCGCGTGCCCCAGCACCGTCGCATCCCAGTTGCCGCCGGAGAGGAACTCGTGGCCCTCACCCGTGTAGTCGGGGATCAGCAGCGGATTGCAGGTCGACGAGTTGGCCTCGCGGGTGACGTCCTCCCGGGCCCGTTCCAGTTCCCGCAGGATGATGCCGATCTGGTGCGGCACAGACCGGACCGAGGTTGGGTCCTGGATGCGCGGAGCGGTCTCGCCCGCGCGGCGTCTGCCCTCGTTCGTCGTCCACTGGCTGTCGCCGATGAGTCGCAGGATCAGGTCGTTGGCCTGCATCTCCCAGGGCATGTGCCGTTCGGCGTGGATCCTCGGGTCGAAGGCGTTTCGTTCCACCCGCACCGCCTCGCAGAACAACGCGAACGCACCCAGGAAGGTCTCGACCTGCCGGTAGACCTCCTCGACGGCCAGCGCCAGGTGGGCCGTCAGCACCGCCGACCCCGAGATCAGCGCGATCGCCTCCCCCGGGGCCAGTTGGAACTCGACGTCTCGTCCCATGGCCGCCCACGCCTGCGGTGCGCAGCGTTCCTCGCCGTCGTCGCCCCGCACCCTTCCCGCGACGTCCCCGGTCAGCGCGAGCCCGGCGGCCGCCATGGGTTGGAGGTCTCCGGTGCCCATCGAACCGGTGCCGGGCAGCACCGGGATGAGCCCCAGGTTGACGGCGTCGTTCATTCGCTCGACCAGTTCGGGACGGGCCCCGGAGGTGCCCCTGGCGAGGCAGTTCGCGCGGATGATCAGGGCCAGTCGCGACACCCTGCGCGGCAGCTCCTCGCCCAGACCGGTGCTGTGCGAACGCAGCACATTGACCTGGAACCGGAGCTGTTCCTCGGGTTCCAGCCGCCGGTCCTTGAACGGCCCGAGCGCCTGGTTCCAGCCGTAGACCCTCATCCCGGGGTCCGATTCCAGGATCTCCAGCCCCACCTCCCGGGCGCGCCGCATCTGGCCGCGGGAGACGGGATCCAGCGCGACCTCCACGCGTTCGGCCTTCAGCGCCGAGGCCAGGTCACGCCAGGTCAGGGAGGCGCCGTTGAGGGTGAGCCGGAGCGCTCCGTTCCCGGTCCGGGGCCGCTCCTTGGAGTTCTCATACCTGTGCACGGGTTCCGCCATCCGGGGTTTCCCGGCGTTCCGGGAGGTATTTCAGGAATTCGATGCCCATGATGTCCTCGCACTCCCCGACTGCGACGCGGTCCACCGCCGACGACGACAGCGGCAGTTTCGTGGCGTCCACCTTCACCAGGACCACATCACGCCCCGCGACGGCGTCCTTCACCGCCAGCGGCAGCCCGTTGGCCTTCCGGAGGATGAAGATGGTGTCCGGGTAGGTGGAAACACGTCCGGAAGGGCCGTCGATGGCCATGTACTCGTTGAGATAGGGGACGGTATGTTCGCCGATCCGGAAGGTGCCGTGGTCCCAGCCTCCCCTGGTGACCAGGTCGACCTCGTGGGTGAGCGGCCCCTCGTCGACGATCTCGCCGCCGAGGAAATCCACCACCGTCCCGGTGACGCGTTTCCCTGCCCGGGACCTGCCCGCCCCGGCCTCCTCCATGGCCCTGCCCAGGTCGAGGGCCAGGGAGATCACACCCAGCGCGGCGTGTTCCCTCACCCAGCCCAGTTCGACGGGGTTGCGGGCCGAGGCGATGAATCCCCCGGAGCGCACCGAGATGTCGCGCAGCACGTCATCACAGGTGTCGACGCGACCGATGTTGATGCTCAGGAGGTGCCCGTGGCGGGCCCGGTTGCCGCCGGAGACCACCTGGATGGTTTCGTACCCCTCTCGGGTGGTGAGCCCGAGGGAGCCGAGTTTCCCGGTGGGGTGGGCACGCACATCTCCGGCCGCGTCCAGGACCTTCACGCCGAGCGCCGACGACTGGATCCAGCCGTTGAGGGTGGTGGAGTAGCCGTTCTGCCCGGTGATGACTGCGGCGATGGGGTGGGGGGACAGTTCGATCAATTTCCGCAGCGCGTCGACGTAGTCGATGGGCCGGATCTCCCAGTCGGGGGCGGCCGGGGCGCCGATCGCGGCGACGGTGGCCACCCAGGAGTCCTCCGGCAACTCGTCGACGCCGGCCAGCACGGGACGGTTGAGGGTGGTGGCCATCCGTCCCATCAGCTCACCGTGGTCCTGCCAGCCCCCGCCTCCGCAGGCGAAGACACCCCCGCCGAGAACGGCCCAGCGGGCGTCATCAATGGTCAGTTCACGCATTTCGATTTCCTTCCGGGTCGGTCCGGGTCAGTTCCGGATCAGGTTGAGGGGTGCGCCGTGCGCGCCGGGTTCGTGGGATCGTTGCACCGCGTCGAGGGCGTCCTCGTAGCCCGCGGTGGCGTGGCGGATGACCCCGATTCCGGAGTCGAGGTCGAGGGCCTGGCGAAGCCTGGTGGCCGCCGCCCCGGTGCCGTCGGCGACGACGGTGACCCCCGCCGACTGCATCCACCCGGAGTAGCCGCCGCCCCCGGAGTGAACCGCCACCAGGTCGGCCCCGCCTGCGGCCAGCAGCATGGCGTCGAGGATGGGCCAGTCCGTCACACCGTCGGAGTCGTCGCGCATGCCCTCGGTGCCGATCCTGGGGTGGGTCATGCCGGCCGAATCCAGGTGGTCGCGGCTGAAGGCGACCGGCGCGCTGATCCGTCCGTCGGCGACGGCCTCGTTGACTGCGAGGGCCAGGGCCGAGCGTTCCCCGTACCCGAGCCAGCAGGACCGGGCGGGCAGGCCCTGGGCGGGGATGTGGCGGCGCGCCAGGCCGATCCACCGGGCGATCTCGGGGCGTTCGGGAAACATCCTCGCCGCCAGGTCGTCGACCACCGCGAGGTCGTTGTCGTCGCCGGAGAGGATCATCCACCGGAAGGGACCGATGCCGCGGCTGAACAGCGGCCGCAGATAGCCCTCCATGAAACCGGGGATCTCCGCGAAAACCCGCTGCCTCTCGGTCTCGCCGAGGACGTGGGAGGCCTGCACCCTGAGGTTGTTTCCGTTCTCGAACACCACCGATCCGCGCTGCCCCAGGGCGAGCATGGCCCGCACCTGGGCGGCCATGGATGCGCGGGCGTCGCGTTCCACCTGTTCCGGGTCGGTTTCACGGGCCTCGGCCCACGACCCGAGGGTGTAGCCGGATGGCAGGTAGCCGTAGCGGGCGTCGTGGGCGGCGGTCTGGTCGGTCACGATGTCGGGACGCGCTCCGCTGGCCACCACGGCGGGGAACACGTCGGCGGCGTTGCCCAGCAGCCCGACGGCGACGGGCCGTCGTTCAGTGATCGCCGCGGAGATCGTCGCCAAGGCACCGTCGAGGTCGTCAAGCACCAGGTCGATGCCGCCGGCGGCCTCAAGCTTCGCGAGTTTCGCGGGATCGGCCTCCACCACCAGAGTGGACAACCCCAGCATCCGCGCCGAGATCGGCTGGGAGGAGCCCATGCCTCCCAGCCCCGCGGTGAGCACCCAGCGGTGCGGGGCGGCCGACTCCCGGAAGTGTTTTTCCAGGGCGGCACGCAGCAGCTCGTAGGTGCCTCCCAGCACACCCTGCCTGCCGATGTACTGCCAGGCGGCGGCCGTCAGCCCACCCCAGATCGTCTTGTGTTCCGCAAGCCGGGAGTAAAACCTCTCCTCGGTGGCCCAGTTCCCCACGGTGTTGTTCACCGCCGAGACCACCATCGGGGCTGCGGCGTGGGTGTTCAGCACCGCCACGGGCCTTCCGGTCTGGAGCACCAGGGTCTGGTCCTCCCCGAGGTGTTGCAGGGCATCGACGATCCGCCGGTGGGCTTCCCAGTCCTTGGCGGCCTTCCCGATGGATGCGTAGACCACCAGCTCCTCGGGTCTTTCCCCCACCTCGAGGACGTTCTCCAGCAGCCGGAGCAGCGCCTCGGCCCGCCAGTTCCGACAGCGCAGCTCGGTTCCCCTACGGGCCGTGACGGTCATTGCTGTTCCTTTCGTTCAGTACGTGAGGGCGATGTCCACACCCCTCCTGAGACCGACGAGGGTCAGGGGGTTGATGTCGGAGTGGAGGGTGCAGTTGGGTGCCACTATCAGGCGGTCGCCCGCGGCGCGACGCGCCTGGACGACGTGTGCGGCCGCCTCGCTGGGGGTCCAGTAGAGGCTGGTGAGCTCGTCGATCCCGACCATCGGCACCCAGCCGTAGCGACTCGTGGCCTCGGGAATGGTCGGGGCCGATGCCTTGTCGGACCAGCTCAGTACCTCGACAGGGTAGTCGGCGATCAGCTCCGGGTCGGCGTCCTCGCCGTGCAGGTGCGCGATCCGCACCAGCGACGGGGCGGCGGCCAACACCTGGATGTCGTAGGGGGCAACCCAGTCGCGGAACTGTTCGGGGGTCAGTCCGAAGCTGGTGGCGTCCCTGCTGGCCCCGTTGACTGCGACGAACAATGCATCGACGCCGAACCCGTCCAGCCCGGCCGCGTAGCGCGCCAGGGCGTCGGCGACCCGGGAGATGGTGCGGTGCGCGAGAGCCGGATCCGCCTTGAAGTACTCGATGACGCTGCCGCCCAGGGCCCTGACGAGAGCCTGGGTGGGTGAGAACACCGTCTCGATGACGGCGGCCTCGGGCGCGGCGGCGCGGATCAGTTCCAGCACCTCGTGCTGCCTGGCCTGGCTGTCGAGCAGCACCCCGGGATCGGCCAGGACGTCGTCGAGCTGCGCGGGGTCGGTGATCTCCTCGAGCCCCTCGGGCAGGTCGATGCGGTAGTCGTGCATGACCTTGATGAAGTCCCAGTCGTAGTCGCGGTAGAAATTCAGGTGGGCCTCGGCCACCTGCTGCGGGCTCCATCTCGCCGATCCGTAGTGCACCCAGGCCCCGACCGGGGGCCGGTCGGTGGTTCCGCCCCGGGCGGCGGTCAGGAATCGGTCACGTTTGGTCGTCATCGTCGTCTCCGTTTCGTGTGGTGCGCCCCAGGTAGGCCTCCTGGACGCGTGGGTTGTCCAACAGTTCTCCGGCCGGTCCTTCGAGCACGAGGTTCCCGGTGGCCAGCACGTAGCCGTGGTGGGCGATGCTGAGGGCCAGCTCCGCCTGCTGTTCGACCATGAGCACGGCCAGCCCCAGGTCGGTGTTCAACGCGGCAATGGTTTCGAGTACCTCGTCCACGAGACGAGGCGACAGGCCCATGGTCGGTTCGTCCATGCAGATCAGCCGGGGGCGGCTCATGAGGGCCCGGGCGAAGGCGAGCATCTGCTGTTCCCCGCCCGACATGGTCCCGGCCGCCTGGCGCCGCCGCTGCCCCAGGCGGGGGAAACGGTCGTACTGGGCGATGAGATCCTCACGAACACCCGCTTTGTCGCGCCGCGTGTAGGCGCCCATCAGGAGGTTCTCCTCCACGCTCATGGGCGCGAAGATGCGGCGCGCCTCCGGCACCGAGGCGATGCCCGAGGCCACCCTGCGTGAGGTCGGCCAGGTGGTGATGTCCTTCCCGTCCAGCAGCACCCTGCCCGCATCGGGGCGCACGAGCCCCAGGATGGTTTTCATGGTGGTGGACTTGCCCGATGCGTTGCCGCCGAGCAGCGAGACGATCCGCCCCGCCGGGACCGTCAGGTTCACGCCGTTCAGGGCCCTGGCCTGCCCGTAACTGACCTCCACTGCCTGCAGTTCCAGAAGCGCCTCAGTCATCTTCCTCTCCTTCCCGGTCCTTCCGGGCCCGTTCCTCGCGGGCGCGGCGGCGGGCGTCCTCCGACCTGCCGAGGTAGGCCTCGATGACGGCCGGATCGTTCCTGACCTGTTCGGGTGGCCCCGAGGCGATCACGTGGCCGTCGTCCATCACCAGCACGTGGTCGGACAGCGTCATGACCAGGTCGAGTTTGTGTTCCACCAGCAGGATCGACTGCCCCGCAGCCTTCAGGCGGAGGAGCTGCTCCAGCATCTCGGCGGTCTCCGACTGGTTCATTCCCGCGGTCGGTTCATCGAGGACCAGCAGGGTTGGTTCTCCCGCGAGGGCGCGGGCGATCTCGGTGCGCCGCCGGTTCGCGTAGCTGAGGGTGTGGGCCAGGTCGTCGGCGCGGTTGCCGAGGCGTTCCGGGAACCTGTCGATCCCTGCCTCCACTCGCCGCCTGATCGTTTCGCGTTCCTTCCCCACCCCGGGCAGGGGCAGCAGCGCCGCCAGCACCTCCCCGAGCAGCGGCAACCAGCCCAGCAACCACCGCAGGACGGGGATCTCCGTCAGGCGTTTCAGGGGACGGTGGGCCCTCAACTCGCGGTGCAGCCCAACGGAGATGTTCTCCGCGACGGTCAGGTTCCCGAAGACGCGGCCGTTCTGGAAGGTCCGCAGCACCCCGGCCGTTGCGACCTGCTCGGGATGGCGGGCCGCCACCACGTGGCCACGGATCACGATCCTCCCGGAGTTCGGCCGCAGCACCCCCGTCACCAGGTTGAGGGTGGTGGTCTTGCCGGAGCCGTTGGGGCCGATGATCGCCACCGTCTGTCCCGGGGCCACCTCCAGGTCGACACCGGCGACGGCGTGCACCCCCTCGAAGTGGCGGTGCAGACCGGTTGCCCTCAGCACGGGCGTGGTTGGTGTGGTCATCATGCTCTCCTCGTCCACAGGCCCTGGGGCAGGAAACGGATGATCGCGATCACGACGATCCCGTACAGCAGGATGCGCACGTCGGGGGCCAGGCGCAGCGCCTCGGGCAACCCGACCAGGGCCAGGGAACCGAGCACCGCCCCGAAGGGGGAGTTGATCCCGCCCAGCACGACGATCGTCAGCACCAGCACGGACATCTGGACGGTGAACACCGTCGGATCGAGGTAGTTGTACTGGTGCGCCAGCAACGCCCCCGCCATCCCGGCGAAGAAAGCGGCCAGCGCGTAGGCGAGCGCCTTGTAGCCGCGGGTGCGCAACCCCAGGGAACGCGACGCGATCTCGTCGGAGCCGACGGCCGCCAGGACATTGCCCAGGTGCGAGGAGCGGATCCTGAACACCACGAACAACGTGATCGCCAGCACCACCAGGTCGAGCTGGTAGTGGTCCTCGGCAACCAGCAGCCGCAACCCGAGGATTTCCGGGGCGGGGATGCCGGAGAGCCCGTAGGCGCCCTTGGTGACCGCGTCCCAGCCGCGGATCACCGACAGCACGATGTAGCCGAGGGCCAGGGTCGCCATGGAGACGTAGTGGCCGTCGAGTCTCCAGATCGGCAGGGTCACCAGGGTGGCCAGCACCGCCGCGATCACCCCGGCCAGTAGCAGGGCCACCAGGAAGGGCAGGTTCAGGCGCATCACCAGCAGCGCCGAGGCGTAGGCGCCGATGGCCACGGGAGCGGCCTGTCCCAGGGAGACCTGCCCGGTCGACCCGGCCAGCAGCGTCATGGGGACCGCGATGATGGCGTAGATCGCCACCTGGGTGCCGACGGAGCTGAGCACCGGACCGCCCAGCAGTGGCACCGCCAGGCCCGCGACCAGGGCGAGCAGCACCCAGTGCCACCACGCCAGCCTGGGTGGGCGGCCGGCCCCGAGGAAGGTGCCGGTCATGGGTTCGGAGGTGACGGCGTGCCGGGAACCGAACAGCCCGTGGGGTCGCAGCAGCAGCACCAGCAGGAAGGCACCGAAGATGAACAGGTCCCGGAAGCTGCCGCCGAACTGGTAAATACCGAGCGCCTCCAGCAGTCCGATCACGAAGCCACCGGCCACGGCGCCGACGATGGATCCCAGGCCACCGACCGCTGCTGCGATGAACCCGACGGTTCCGGTGAAGGAGGCCGAATAGGGCGAGATGACGCCGGCGTACATGCCGAAGAAGATTCCCCCCACCCCACCGAGGCAGGAGGCAAGCAGGAAGGACAGGTTCTGGACCCTCGTCACGGGAATCCCCATCTGGCGGGCGGCGTCCGGGTCCGCCGCGGTGGCCCGCACGGCCAGGCCGTCACGCCCGAACCGCAGCCATGCCCACAGCGCGAGCATCGCAGCGATGGTGAAACCGAGGGCGACGGCGTCGGAGGTGCCGAGCCTGACCCCACCGACGGGCAGGTCGTCGGTCGGCAGCGGGGCCGGGTATTCGCGGGTGTCGGCCCTGAACAGGATCTGGCTCAGGTTGTCGAGCACCATGGAGGCCGCGAAGGTGGCGAGCAGAGCGGCGATCGGGGGTGCCTTGATCAGCGGGCGCACCGTCGTGAGGTTGATGATCCAGCCGATCAGGGCACTGGAGGCGGCCACGGCCAGCAGCGCCAGCCACCACGGCCACCCGCACACGCCGATGAACCACCAGCCGAGCATCGCACCGAAACCGACGATTGATCCCTGGGCGAAGTTGACCACGCCCGTGACACCGAAGATCAGGGAGATGCCGACGGCCACCAGCGCGTAGACGTTGCCGTGGACGAGCCCCGAGACGATCGTGTCGATCATGAGGCCTCCGCCGGCACGTAGGCGCCGTTCCTGACGGTGACGGGCAGGAGGGTGACGTCACCGGGGCGGCGGTCCGCGGAGAACTCGAACTCCCCGAATTGCACGGTCTTCCACCTGCCGCCGTCGGAGAGGGCCTTGAAGACCCCCTCACGGGTGGCGCCGCCGCGGCGGACCGCCTCGATCAGCACGTTGAGGGCGTCGTAGGCGTAGGCGGAGAAGGTGCTCGGGTCGTGCCCGAACCTGTCCTTGAACCGTTTGTTGAAGTCGACCACCGCCGGTGAGTCGTTGCCGATCAGGAAGTTCTCGATGATGATCGCTCCCTCGGCCGCGGATCCTGCGGCCTCCAGGAACTGCGGGGTGTTCTGGCCACCGAAGAACTGGCCGGTGAACCCGATCTCCCGCAGCTGCCGCACGATGCGCGCCCCGTCGGGTCCGTAGCCGAGGTGGACCACGGCCTGCGGTCCGGCGTCGCGGGCCTTGATCAGGACGGGCCGGTAGTCCTCGGAGTCGGGTTGGATGGGTGATTCGTATGCGATCTCCAGTCCGGCTGCCGCTGCGGATGCCTTGAAGATGTCGAAGGAGTTCTTGCCCCAGTCGCTCTCGAGGTAGACCACGGAGATCCTCTGGTAGCTGCCCGCGATCCACTGGGCGGCGCGGGTCTGGTAGAACTCCTGGGTCAGGGAGGTGGACCACATGTGGTCGCCTCCCTTGGTGAAGTCGGGGTTGGAGTTGGTGAAACCGAACTGGACGAGCCCGGCCTGCTGGTAGGTGGCCGAAGCGGCCATTGAGGCGCCGGAGGAGAAATCCCCCAGCTCCGCGATGACGGTGGCGTCTGCGACGAACTTCTGAGCGATCGGCACCGACTGTTTCGGATCGGACTGGGAGTCCTCCCATTTCAGTTCCACCTTGCGGCCGTCCACTCCCCCGGCGGCGTTGAGTTCCTCGAGGGCCAGGTCGAAACCCTCCTGCCAGTACTGGCCGTACTCGGCGCTGGTCCCGGTCCTCGGCCCCGAGACCCCGAAGACGATGGATCCACCCTGATCGGCGGAACCGCTCCCGGAGGCGCCGGCCCGGGAAAGAGCGCTGCAAGCGCTCAACGCGGCAAAAGCGGGAATGGCCCCGACAAAGGCACGGCGAGAAAGGTTTTTGGGCATGGCAATACTCATTTCTGGGCAGGGTTGAGCACCGCCGGAAATGGGCGGTGAATTGGAAAGCGAAAACCGAACGGAGAACCGTTTCAGGAGGATTGATTCAGCCACCCCGGACATCGGGGAGGGGCGACGAGCCGACCGCGTTCAAGCGGCCTTCAGGCTCAAGAAGCCAGGCTGAGAAGGATCAACAGGGACAACAACACATGCGGGCAGGGCGAGGCGTGACCCGGCTGGTCAGGATCGCTGCGTGCTGCATGGTTGCTCCCATGGTCGATGGACTGCCCCCAACCTATGTCCTTGATGATCCGGTGTCAATTCATTCCAGAATCTGAGAAATTGCGCCACTGGTGGTAGACCCGAACTGGATTCCGTTGCGTTATTGCCGATCGAGGAATGCCCGGCTCAACGCCGATGGCGACGGCCTTGTCGCACCGGCCCGACCACCCTACGGGCGAATGCGCACGCCTCGTCGCCAGATGGAAAGCACACCCCGGTGTTCTGATAGATCTTAACCTGGCACTCTCCTCAACACCGTGATCACAGGGTACGTCAGAGCATGTCAACTTGATCGTGTGCATCCGCCCATGCCGATGTGCGCGCGACTGGGATGTCAGGTACAAGGCCTGCAGCATGGCCGCCCGTTCGGGGCAGAGGGACGGGGACCTACCTGTCTCGATAGTCCGTGGCCCGCTACTGTGCATCGTATAGACTTGTTCGCGCCGTGGTCGTTCTCGACGCTGCTGATGTCGATGCCGCGAGTGCTTTCTGGGCGACCCTCTTGAGTAGTCACGTCATCGACGACGATGCCCAGTTTCACTGCGTGATCGACGCCGATCGAAACTGGCGGGTCGGCGTCTAGCTCGCCCCCGATCACGAGCCGCCGCAATGGCCCGACGGAGCGCCACAGCAGGTCCACCTCGACCTGCACGTCACGGATCCGCACGAGGCGCACGCAACCGCCATCGCCGCCGGGGCGCGACTACTGCAAGACAGCGACCTCACGGCCGAGGAAGGCAACCAGGTCTACGCCGATCCCGCAGGTCACCCCTTCTGCAACGGATGGGGTCAACCATCCCCGGCAGCTCTCGACGCCTTCCTAAAGGGTCGGCAGGGCTGAAACTCACACGCTAAGGTCAACCCCTGGAATTGGCGTGGGTCACTGAGGCAACCAGCTCAGCTCACCCGAGCATCGATCTTTGACGTGGATCTTGACTGTCATCGCCGCGCGGTGCCAGGCGGCAGGCTGAGCGCATCCACGGGCGCGATCGGCACGAGTGGCTGCAATCGTCGTGTGACGCCCGGATCGGCGCAGACCAAGGCATCTGCCCGCAGGCGGGCGATGGCAACGTACTCTGCGTCGACCAAGTCCTCCCAGCCCTGTTCGCGGGCGATCCGCCATGCGGTGCGGCGCGAGACTCGATCGCCTAGGAGCCGGATCTTCACCTCGGTCATCCGATCTTCGAGGGCCAAGGCCTCCTTGTCGGTGATCTCATCGCGGCGCGCCGCGTCGAGCAGCAGCGTCAGCGCTTGGGTGCGGATCGCGTTCGGCGCCACGAGTCGATGATCCGGGTGAACGTCGACAGCCTCCGAGGCGATGTGGATCAAGGTCGGGGCGTCAATCACGAAGCGCGTCACGGATCTATGGTAAAGTTGCTCAACAACGCTCGGCTCTTTGCTGGGGCACCGCAGCCTGAGGCGTTCTACTGGATCTGCCGCGAGGTGCACGCCCTTGGTGTCCACCCGAGCCCACCGCACCAGTCCCCCGTACCATTGAGACTCAACCCAACGCGAAGGAGCGGACATCGTGGGACCCGAACCCGGCGAAGACCTTGTTACCGTTGAACAAACCGAGTTGCCCAAGGAGGAGCTCGCGTCGGCTATCGCGACGGGTGCATCGATTGTCATCATGCCGCACGCTCGAACCGAAGATGGCAGGGGCATCTACGGTGAGTCCACCGTATTCATGGTGAAGGAATTGCGCGCCGCGGGTGTCGATGCCAGATACTTAGACGAGTCAGAACGCCGCGTGTTTGAAGTCAAGAAAAGCGCAGTTGCAGCTGCGTTGGTGCCCTTCGTTCTGGCTATTGCTAGTACTGCGGCCTGGGACCTTCTCAAGCCCTGCATTCTCGGCTGGTTCGGGGACAGGAAGATGGAGATTACCTACACCAACATCTCTGCAGATGGGGCGAGGACTTCCTGGAATATCCGCGGCGAAGGCAAAGATGTGGTCGAGGCGATCGACAAGATCAACCGGCAGACTCCGGGTATCGAGCCGTGACTTTCGACGAAGCTGGATCAGACGATGACCTCCACGCCGCGCACCTTCAACGGATAGTTGCGCAGAAGCTGGATCAGGGAGGGAAGTTGCTTGCATCCGCTCGGGAACGATTGGCACAAGCTTCTGATCGGCCGTCCGACTTGGTTGCAGAGGCTGAGGCGTCAAGTCGCGCCGCCCTCGCGACGCTGGCAAGCGCGCTGAACTGGGCAGAAGACACCGAATCGGAAGATGAGGCGCACAGGAAGCTTGACGAAGCTGGGCGCTGGGTCAGGGAGACGTTCGGATGCCATATCGAGCAGTCAGGCTCCGACTACTGGCAGGCATGCCCGGTGGCACTGGGCCACAACCGAATCGGGTTGAGCATCGGTGGCATGGCAACGCGCATTTGCTCACTATGTGGAGGCGACCTTTCCGAATGTGAACATCGCCGAGGCACCGCATACATGGTGCCAGGGGGCTCGACAGATCTTGGATGGTGCCGCGTTTGTCTCCAGAAAGATGGCTGCGAACACAAGCCAGACGAGACTTATCGCGTCGGCGTTGTCTCCATCATCGTAGGTATTGAACTGACTGAAGTGAGCCTCGTGGGGAAGCCTGCGAACCCTGACGCGAGGCTCACAAGAGTTCGGATCGATGCATCAAAGCTGTCGGACTCCTTAGGCCCAGACTTCGTGCCCGGCATGGCTGTGAGTTGCGACAAATGTCTGGCCCCCTGCACTGGACTAATCAGGCACTCTCACCCGCACGGGTGAACGCGGGACACGTCGAGCTTTCGAGGCCGCGTGCACGTAAGCCAGCAAGTGCTTGATGCGTTCGAGTCTACGGTCAGGGGCTGCGAGGAAGCGTTGCGCACACTGCCGTGTCTACTCCGGTCGTTGCTGCGGAGATGCCGAACGAGATGCCTAGCCATCCGACTCTTGAGTGTGCGCTCCCGCAAGAGCCCTCTCATCACGCCAGAAGCCCGAGCGGTCTGACAGTTGCGAGCGCTAACCGGGTGAGCAAGCCGAGCTGCGCTCAGCTAGGTCACCCTCAGGCCTGGCGGTATGGATAACAAGGCATCTGGTGTGGTTGTCATCTTGTGAACCTCCTCCAGAAGGAGGATGCCCCGAGAGCGGATGGGATCGATGATGCTCCAGGACCTCAAGGCCGGCCGCAGTTCCCGGACACCCGCGGCATGGTTTCGACACGGGCCGCTCGCTCTGCGAGCCGGCCGCGTCGAAACCTCTCACGCGCACCCGGGGAACTGTGGTCGGATCCGACCACCAGATGCCAGAAAAGATTCCGACGCGTCCCGGTTCAGCCAGCTTCACGGGGTGCTGATCACTCCTCCAGGTCCTCGGCCGCCACGAACCAGTGCACCTGGTAGGGCTCCAGGCTGAGGGCGGCGGGGTCCAGATCCCAGGTCACGTCGTCGAGGAGTTCCTTGGCCCTGCTGCCGTAGGGGGTGCGCAGCAGCCCCATGGGAATGCTGACCCTGTGCTCGGAGAGGTTGTAGAGCTGATACATGGGGCCGATCGGATGGTCACGGCGGATGACGAGCACCCTGCGGTCGCCGACGTCGAGAATGTGCGACTCGTAGCCGGCGTGCAGCTGCGGGGTGGCGCGGCGCACGTCGAGCACGTGCCGCAGCCATGCGTTGACGCGGGCCTGGGCGGAATCGGGTTTCTCGGCCAGAGCGGCCACGGCGTCCCAGTCCATGACGGGGCGGTGCACCCAGCGGTTGTCCTCGGCGTGCGCGGGATCGTCGCCGTAGTGGTAGTCGTTGAGCATCGCCAGTTCATCGCCCATGTAGATCAGCGGCACCCCACCGAACCCGCAGATCACGGCGTGCAGCATGTTGATGCGACCCACGGCCAGGTCAATGGCCTCCTGGTCCTTCGATTCGAGGGCCATCTCAAGCCCGGCCAGGGAGGCCAGGGTGCCGGAGATACGCCGGTCGCCGGTGGCGGGGTTGGCCTGGAACACAAGGCCGCGGGCGAACGACTTCGGGAACTCCCCGGAGTAGAAATCCGAGAGGAACCTGCGGTGCTCGGCCCCGTTGATGCCGACCGCGGCGGCGTCGCGGTCGTCAACGGCCCAGCCGATGTCGTCGTGGCAGCGCACGTAGGTGCCCCAGGTGGCCGTCGGGGGTTTCGCGGGGAACCGTTCGAGGGCGTAGCGCAGCAGCGTCACGTCGCGGCTGGCCAGCGCCGACCACAGCTGCGCCATCAGCGAGTTGTGGTAGGCCAGATCGGAGAGTTTCCCGTAGTGGCGTCCCTGACCGAAGTAGGCGATCAGGTCACGCGGACCGACGATGGCCTCGGCCTTGAACACCACCGCCGGGGCCGCGATCCGCACCGCGGCCCGCAGCGCCTCCGCGAGTTCGTGCACGGGGGGTTCGTTCTGGCAGTCGGTGCCCATCTGTTTCCAGATGAAGGCGATGGCGTCCAGCCGCAGCACCTCCACACCGTGGTTCGCCAGGTTGCAGATGATCTCCAGGTATTCGCAGAAGACATCGGGGTTCGCCCAGTTCACGTCCCACTGGTAGTCGTTGAAGGTGGTCCACACCCAACCGGCGAGCTCCTCGTCCCAGGTGAAGTTACCGGGCGCGAAGTCCGGGAACACCTCGGGCAGGGTCTGTTCGTACTGGTCCGGGACGGTGCGGTCGGGGTAGATCATGAAGTAGTCGCGGTACTTCTGTTCGCCCGCCCGGGCTCGCCGGGCCCATTCGTGTTCCTTGGCGACGTGGTTCAGCACCAGGTCGACCACCAGCGAGATGCCGCGTTCCCGTAGCCCCTTCGCAACCTCCGCGAGATCTTCCATGGTTCCGAGGTCGCTGCGGATGGAACGGTAGTCGGCCACCGCGTAGCCGCCGTCGTTGGCGCCCTCGCGGGGTTGCAGCAGCGGCATCAGGTGCAGGTAGGTGACCCCGAGGTCATGCAGGTAGTCGAGGTGCCCGAGGATCCCGTTCAGGGTGCCGGCGAACCGGTCGGTGTAGCAGACGTAGCCCGTCATGCCGGGTTGTTGCAGCCAGTCGGGGCGCAGCAGGCGTGCCTCGTCCAGCCTGCGCAGGTCGACGGGACGCTCCTCGAGCGTCTTCGTCACGATTCCGCGCACCCGCTCCACCAGAGCGTCGGTCTTTTCTCCGTAGACGTTGCGCAGCGCCGTTGTCAGCTCATCTCCGTAGCGGTTCCACCGCAGTTCCAGGACGTCGTCAATGTCACCCATGGCGGTCAGCTTAGCCGGACGGGTGGGCGATGTTACGTGGCAAAAGTAATTTCTCCCGGAAAAGATCACCCCTCGAGCCACCGCGGTTCGACATCGGGATTCCTCGGGTGCTCCTCGAACCGGGCCCAGCTCTGCTCCACCCCGTCGGGCAGGAGATCTCGCTGGCAGCGGGCGATGGCGTCGCGCAGTTCCAGTTTCGCGCTCTGCAGCTCCAGCAGGGCGCGGCGGTTGGCGGGGTCATCGAGCCACGCCTCCTCCCGCCGCAGGCAGCGCACCCGCAGCCGGGTGACCCGGCTCAGCCGCTGCTGCTCCGCCGCGTCGATTCCCTGCACGACCGCGGCCGCGCGGGACCAGCCGTGGTCGCGGTGGATGCGGATCAGCCCGGGGTGGACGGTCATGGCCTCGTGCACCTCGACGTCCGGGGCGATGACGACGGCACCGGCCGACAGCGCGTAGGCGGTCTCGTCCCGGCCGGATTCGTCCATGAGGATCTCGGTGGCGCGCATCACGACCTGGAAGACGTCGGCCCGGGCCATCGACTGTTTTCGCGGCACCCCGTCGGTCTGCGACGAGACCACGTAGGTCCGGCCGGCCCGCAGGTACCCGATCGCCATCTCCGCGGGCAGGTTCTCCCGGGCTCCCCCGTCCACATAGGTCTCCGCACCGACCGGGACCGGCCGGAACACCCCGGGAATGGCGCAGGACGCGAGCACCCCGCGGGTCAGGTTGTGAGGGCCCGCGTCGATCTCCCGGTCCTCGCGGTTGACCAGGGCGCCGTCCTCGCGCATGAAGTGCAGTTCCCCGGTTTCCAGGGCCACCATCGCCATCCGCAGCTGCATGCCGGAGGTGGACACCCGCTCGGGGTCGAAGACGTCCGGGTGCAGCAGTTTCACCAGCATGGGTCCCGGACGGTACAGCGACCGCGACTGCTCCATGCCCGTCTTGACCGCCATCAGGTCGCTCCCCAGCTTCGGAAGCCGTCCGAGGGCGCCCGCCAGCTGCGCCATCAACCCCAGGGAGAAGTCCGACTGCAGTTCCTCGTCGGGAGTGAGCGCCTCCTCCACGGGGTCCTCCGGGGTTGCCGTCTCCTGCGCTCCGTTACGGCGGCGCCGCAGGGACAGCCAGGAGGAACGCGACGAGGCCTCCTCGGGCTTGGTTGCCTGACCCACCAGCTCCAGCCATGCCGGGGCCTCCGCCAGCAGCCGGGACAGCCAGGGGCGGGGGGTGAACATGTCCTCGGGACCCGTCATGGAGCACCACAGATCGTCCACGCGCTCCAGGAAACCGATCTGTTCCCGCCGATTCGGGTACTGGGCCAGCCCGGCGGCCAGGATGGCCCCGGCCGAGGCGCCGATGAAGATCGTGGGGGTGAACTCGGGATCGTTCGCGTAAAGGTAGTCGAGCGCGCCGATCTGGAAACTGGCCCGCGCCCCGCCACCCGAGAGCACGCAAGCGGTGGTGCTCGGCTCGGATTGGGAATCGAAGAACGGAAGTCCGAACCATCCTCTGCGAGCCATGGGTGAAGTTTAGAGGCCCCGCCAACAGGACCCCTTCCACCGGGACCCCGGGCCGGCCCTGAACCTCAACCTCAACCACCTGAACCTGAAGTGACAGTTGAGGTGAATTGCCGGCCCGGATTTCAAACAGTCCTCAGACTCCTCTCAGAAATCGTACGAACCAACTGTTTAATAATTGACGAAAGTCACAGGGCCTAGTCAGGAGCGGGTTATCGCCTCTTTTCCCGAGCTGAAACACACTGATGTAATTCTCGGAAATCCGCATCCGAAACACGCTCGCATCCCCCCGGCAGGTCTCCATCGGGGCTTGTGAGAGGGCCCTTCCGGTACTTAATGTCCGATCGGTCGACACGGCTGGGACCGAGATCCCGGGGAAGAGTCGTGATCGACCCAAGACCTTGAGAATTTTCGGAGGAAACGTGAACCGGATGATGCGAACCGTGCGGGGAGGACTGGCCGCCCTGGTGGTGGCCGGGCTCGTTCAGTCGGTCGGCTCACTGGCTCTGGTGACCAGCGCCGACGCTGCCGGAACCACTATGCGGGCCACCACCGCCGTCAACGTGCGCTCGGGACCGGGAACCGGCTATTCCCGGATCGGTCTGCTCTACCCGGGGGACAACGTGCAGGCCCTGAGCTCCGGAAACGGCTGGACGAAGGTTTCCTACAAGGGACGCACCGGTTATGTCGCCTCCGCCTACCTGGCATCGTCGTCGGGCAGCGGGGGTGGCGGATCATCCTCGGGCGCCTCCGGTGACGCCTACACGACCACGGCGCTGAACCTGCGCACCGGACCCGGTCTGAGTTACCGGGTGAGTGCGGTCGCCTCGAAGGGCACGAAGGTGAGTCTCACCGGCACCGTGAAGGGTGAGTTCTCGCAGGTGACCTGGAACGGTCAGACGCTCTGGGCGGCGACACGCTACCTGTCGCAGTCCGCGGGTTCCCCCAGCCAGGACCTGCCCACCACCACGAGGAAGCTGCGAGCCACCACCGAGCTGATGATCCGCACCGCCCCGGGAAGCGGCTACCGTTCCCTGGGCGACGTCCCGCGCGGCACGATCCTCGACTGCACGGATGTCGTGACCAGCGGAATGGCCCAGTGCATCTGGCAGGGCAACGTTCGTTGGTTCAACAACAAGTACCTGAGGGTGGTGGACGGTTCCTCCGCTCCGGGCGGGGGCAGCCTGCCCGCCACCACCACCCAGTACGCGACGGCGAACCTCAACATCTGGCGCTCGGCCACCGGATCGGCCTACACCGGTGAGATCCCGAAGGGCAGCGAGGTGGCCGTGACCGGCACCGTCCAGTCGGGACGCGCCCAGATCGTCCACAACGGCGCCATCCGCTGGGTGACGGCCCGCTACCTGAGCTCGTCGGCCCCCGGGGACGACAGCGGCGGTGGGGATGGCGGCAGCCTCAACCGGGGCTGGTCGAAGGGTCTCGACCAGGCCAACGAGAACGTCAAGCGGATCGTCCGCTACATCTGGAACAACGTCCCGGAGATCAAGACGATGTACGGCGTGCGCCCGGATCCCCTGCCGGATCACCCCTCGGGCCGGGCCGTGGACATCATGATCCCCAACTACAGGTCGAACAAGGAGCTGGGCAACCGGCTGGCCGCCTACTTCAAGGCGAACCACTCCCAGTTCCGGGTCCACTACATCATCTGGGACCAGAAGATCTGGAACATCACCCGCGACAGCGAGGGCTGGCGGCCGATGGCGGGACGCGGCAGCGACACCGCCAACCACAAGGACCACATCCACATCACTGTCTACGACAACTGATCCCCGCGAAACTTACCCGGGGCAGGGGCGTCACTCGGTCACCTCGATGGTGCCGAGGGCGCCCCTCTCGGCGTCCAGGAAGGCGTGATCGACGACGGTGTAGTGCCCGGCCTCCGGGAAGGTGAGCTCCACGAAACCGGCCTGGGCGGCCTCGATCCCGAGAGCCTGGGAACCACCGCCGCTGTTGCCGAATGCGTCCTTCCCGTCCTTCAACAGGTAGCCACCCTCGAAGTAGACGGTGTCGAACTGGCCACCTATGACGTGGAAACTGGTGGACAGGTTCGGCCCTGCGGAAAGCACCCAGAACCGCACCTTCTCCCCCACCTTCGCGGTGAACGGGCGCTGCGCGTACTGGAAGGCGATGCCGTTGAAGGTCGAGTAGTCGGGGGTGTCGGTCTGCGCCTTGGCGGCGTCGACCTCGGCAGCGTTCTCCGGGCTGGTTCCCGTGCCACCGGTCAGGTAGATCTCGGAGGCCACCAGGGCGTACTCGCGATCCACCGCGGGCAGCCCCTCGGGGTCGATGATCACCGCACCGTGCATGCCGGCGGCGATGTGTGCGGACACCGGGGCGGTGCCACAGTGGTACAGCCACATCCCGGCGCGGTGCGCGGTGAACCGGTAGACGAGACTCTCCCCCGGGGCGATGGTGCGCATGGGCCCGTCGGGCGCGAGGTTGCTGGCGTGGAAGTCGATGGAGTGACCGATGGTGCCGTCGTTGATGAGGGTCACCTCGAACACGTCCCCGACCTTGCCACGCAGGGTCGGGCCGACCGGCCCGCCGTTGAAGGTCCAGCGTTTCTGCCACACCCCGGGCGCCACCTCGAGGGGGAGCTCCGTGACGCGCATCTCCACGCGGTGGATGGTTTCCTGCGTGGCCGCCGGGGCAACGGGATCCACCACGGTGTTCAGCGGAACCGAGTTGGCCTGTGCGGGGGCGTGGTCGTGTCCGCCACCCGTGGTTCCGTCCTGCGAGCCGGAGGTGTCCTGTCCCGAAACCTTGAGGGTGAAAACCATCCCGGCCTGGCGGTGCCCGACGACGGTGCACCAGCCCTCGATGGACTCCCCGACCACGCCGAGATCCAGTTCCGCGGTCTCTCCCACGCTCAGCCTGGGGGTGGTGGCGTCGCCGAGCTTCAGGTCGTGGATCATCGTGGCGTCGGCGTTGCTCAGCTCGATGATCACCCGGTCACCGCGGCTGACCTCCGCCGAGGCGGGTTCGAAACGCAACCCCTCCTTGGCGGTGACCTGGATTCTCTGGGTCCTGCCAGTCGCGTTCACCCCCGTCGACGACGAGCCGCCGCCCAGGCCGACCGCCGACGGGTCGATGCCAACCCCCACCGTGACGGCGAGGGTCAGGGCGAGCACACCCGCCAGCATCCCGTTGGCGGTCAGCGCGGATTCCCGTTCGGGCAGTTTCTGGGGTGGCCCGGTGCGGGGACCCGCCTTGGCGATCGCCTTGCGTTCCGCGACACTCGCTTTTATCCCGAGGATCATCAGGGGCAGGAAGGCCGCCACCGATCCCACCCCGAGCACACCGGAGGTGAGTTTCACCCAGGGTGGTGTGGGGGTGAGGAACAGTATCAGGGCACCGTTGATGGCGACGATCCGGAAGGTGGTGAAACGGTCGAACCAGGCCGCGCCCGCCCGCACGACGCGGGGCCCGCCGCCGAGGACGGAGGGCAGCAGGTAGCTGAGTGCGCCGGTGAGCAGCTGCGCGGCGAAACCGCCGGCCCACACCACGGCGAGGGTTCCGGTGACCTCCGACCAGCCCGAGGGCGGGGTGGTCAGCACGATCCCGCCGGTGACCACCAGCGCCACCACCCACCAGATCATCGCGGCCAGCACGGAGGCGGGAGAGAATTCGCGCGGGGGTCGGCGCCGCAGCGGGGCGACAAGCACCCGGCCCCACCAGCCGAGCGCCAGCAGGTAGCCGACCAGACCGGCCACCGCAACGTACTGGAGACCCGCCAGCGCACCCGCCACCACGACCATCCCCGAGCCGATCAGCCAGGGAAGGGCCTGCTTGGCGAATCCCTCGGCACGGTCATCCATACGGGTGCGCAGGATGGTGGGCCAGAAGGTGACCAGCGTCCCCACCACCGTCAGACCGATCCAGCCCAGCAGGTTCGTCATGGTGTGGGCGACGAGGAACCGCCAGTGCCAGGTGTTGTCCAACCCGAAGGCCAGCGTCGCCCCGAACGCAGCCCCGACGGGCAGGTGGCAGGCGGCGGCCACGTAATACCAGACGGCCACCCGGAAACGTCCGGGCAGGGCCTTGCGGAGCTGCCGCCACAGCGAGAGCCCGTGCCAGGAGACGGCCACGGTCACGAGCACCGCACCCGCGACCACCAGCCACCACCAGCTGGCAGGCACCCCGACGAACACCGCCAGGGATCCGAGGCAGAGCAGGCCGAGACGTCTGCGCTGCGCGCGGTCCCGGGCCTCGTCGGGCCGGGTCTTGAGCAGGGCCGCGGTGAAGTACTGGCTCCAGACGAGCACGGAGTGCGTCAGGGCCCCGAGCAGCACCAGGTGCACCATCAGCCAGGTGGATTCGGGCACCAGGCGATGGGCCGCGGCGATGATCACGGCGCTCAGCAGCCAGACGACGACGGTGTAGTCGCGGGCACGATTGCGGCGCGAACCACCGGACCCTCCCCCGCTGCCCGCCCCAGCGGTTCGGCCGGTCTGCGAAGGCCCCACCCCCGGACGGCCGGGGGTGCTCATGCCCGCACCGCCGAGTAGATGGCAGTTGCGGCGAACAACAGGATCGAGACCACGGTCATGGCTCCTCCGATCTGGTAAAGGAAGGTTCCGGTCAGGGCGCCGAGGACGCGCACCACCATGCCCAGGTGCAGCACCGCCAGCGGCACCCACATGGCCGGGCGGTAGGGCAGGGGACGGGAAAGGACGGTCGGGAAGATGATCGGGGCGTGGGCCATGATCATCGACATGGCGAACCCCAGGAAGGTGCCGTGCACCACCACGTCATGGGTTCCGGTGGCCTCTGGGCGGCCGACGATGACCCAGGTGAGACCCGCGACGGCCAGCCAGAAGTTCCCCAGCAGCAGCGCGGCGGCGTTGTAGCGCCGCAGGCCCTCGCTTCGGATCAGCCGACGCCCGACGTCATCGCGGATCAGCCAGAGCGCCACGAACAACACCCCGGCCCCGAAGACGCGGTCGCCGGGACCGGGCCACAGCAGCGCGGAAACAGCGCTCAAGGAGAGCCACGCGCTCGCCGCCACCAGGGTGGGCACGGCGCGGCGACCCATGGTCAGCTGAGCCAGCTCGGCGCGTTCGGCAGCGATCGTGACGACGATGAAACCGGCGAGCAGGGGCAGCAGCGCAGGAACCTCCACGCTGACCAGCAGCGCGGCCGCGAGACATGCCAGGACCGCCCCCACCACCTGGGCGGCGACCAAGGGCAACGGGGCGCGGCGGTACAGGGCGACCATGACGGCGACGAAAGCGAGGGTGCCGTCGAAAAGCAGCAGCCTTCCGAGCACCGGGAACACCCCGGAGATCAGCACGAGGGCCCCCGCACCGAGCAGGGCAGGGGCAGCGTAGGCAAGCCGGTTGCGCAACGCCTGGGCGCGTTCCAGCGAGATCAGGGACCCCATGAATCCCAGGACCATGAGCGGCCCGTGCAGGTCGGCGAGCCGGCCGCTGGCCACCGGCGCCCAGACACCGAGCCGCACCAGTCCCGCGTTGAGGCCTGTCAGAAGGCTGATTCCCGCCAGCATCACCAGGAGGACACGGCGCGACACGGGAGCTGGTGCGGCTCTTTTCAAGGGGTTCAGCTGCGCCGTTCCAGCTTCAGCTTCCAAGCGTCGGGACCTTCCTGGACATAGCTGACCTGGATGGCCTCGCCGTGGAGGTCGGCGATCTGCGCCAGCAGCGGCAACGGGTTGTGGGGGGCGACGAGGATGAAGGCGCCGCCCACGTTCAAGGAGCCGACCACCCCGAGGATCGCGGCGTGCCGGATCGCGTGCGGGATGACTCGGGCATCGAGTTCGGGCAGGGAGTCGTGACCGCAGCCGCAGCCACAGCTACCCCCGGAGGACTTCTCGGTGATGGGCAGTTCAGTCATGCGGCGGAGTTTAACGACATCCGGGGCATCACTGTGGACGACACCACCATTCGGGAGGATCGCCAGTAGGCTTGCGACCCGGCAGGGACAGTTATGCGCGAGGAGGAGGTGCCCA
>CALCKT010000059.1 GCA_937965785.1 uncultured Propionibacteriaceae bacterium
TGGTAGCGGGGACAGGATTTGAACCTGTGGCCTCCGGCTCGGTGACTTGGTGCTGGATAACGGAAGCGGCCGAAGCCGATGGCAGCTGGATCCCAGCCACGCCAGCATCAGGACATGGGAACTCGCTTCAACGCCAAACCTGTGCCACCGGGATGGGAGTGCATCGACCGCTGGACCACCTGGCTCCAAGCCCACGGGCTGCGACCGGCAACCATTCGCGTTAAACGGCAGCACGTCATGTACCTTGCCCGCTGCAACCCTCACCTCCGCCCAGGCGACTTAACAGTCGACGTAGTCCTGAACTGGGCAGCCAAGCAACCTTGGAAACCGGAAACCCGTCATGGCAGCTACGGAAGCTACGCATCCTTCATGACTTGGTGGCGACGCGAACAGGGCAAGCACGAAACGGTCGAGTTCCCCATCGTCCGCCGCCCACGAACACTTGCCAGACCCGTCCCCGACGCTCTCATCGAGGACCTCGTCAGCTGCGCTGACGACCGCGTAGCCCTGTCCGTCCGGCTCGCAGCCTTCGCCGGCCTTCGACGGGGAGAGATCCCCTTGGTCCACATAACCGATCTGATCGACGAGGACTCCGGCCGAACTCTCCTAGTCCATGGCAAAGGTGGCGTGGAACGTCTCGTCCCAGTCTCGAACCGGCTCGACTCCGCTATCCGCACCTACCGACAGAAACACGGCATCGAGCAGGGCTGGCTGTTTCCAGGAGCTATCGACGGTCACATCTCCGCAACCTGGATCGGCAAGCTGGTCAACTCCCAGCTGCCGAGGCCGTGGACCTTGCATGGCCTACGACATCGGTTCGCCACCTCGGTGTACGCAGCCACCAAAGACATCATCGTCGTCCAGCAACTCATGGGCCACGCATCCGTGGCCACCACCCAACGCTACCTCGCGTTCACCTCCGATGCTCTCAGGGCGGCTGTGAATGCCGCCGACACGTAAGGACCGCTATGACATATCAGGCTCTCGCGATACTCCACGAGGATGGGATGCTCGACATTCGTTGGGCCGATGATCCCACCGGTGATCGCCCCACCGCGGCGACGGTGGTGGCTCTCGGAGACCTCCTCCGCGATGCCGCGCCGTACCTCCCCGACGCTGACGCTGCGACGGCGCTGATTGCCAACATGACCGTTCAGGGTGCCTTCGAGCCCTGGGCCTACACCCAAATCGTCGCGACCAGGCAGGGGGAGATCACCTTCACCAAAGCTGACCAGGCGGCTTGGTATCAGGCTCTCAATCCCGATAAGACGGTTGCGTCGAAGTCTTCCGCGCAGTCGTCGGCACCGGTGTCACCGCTGCCGGCGGCTAGTGGAGCTAGCGGGCCTGCCCCAACTAGCTCAGCTGTTCCGACTAGTTCTGTTAGCCCAGCTGTTTTGGCTAGTGCAGCTAGTCCGGGTAGTGACGCTAGTCATGGTAGTGGGGCTAGTGTCACGCTACCTGAGGCGGTGGGAAGAGTGCCTCGGCGGTCGTTCCTCACCGATCAGGCGGTGGAGGAGCCGGCCCGCCAGGGCTGGCGTGGCGCTCTGACCCGCCTCGGCTTGCGGGTCCGACCAGGAAGTGCGGAACGCTCTGAGCGGGCGGACATTCTGGCGGTCAGCCAGCATTGGCCCGGGCATCGGCTCATCACAGTCGCCAACGGCAAAGGCGGCTCCGGGAAAACCCCTGCCACCGTCATGCTCGCCGCAGTGCTGGCCCGCTGCGGAGGTGCCGGCGTCCTCGCGATCGACGCCAACCAAACCAGAGGAACCCTCGGCTGGAGAACCCAGAAAGGATCACACGACGCCACCGTCATCGAGTTGCTGCCCGAGATCCCGCGTCTTCTTGGTACCACCGCCCAATCGGCTGACATGGCGCACTTCGTCCATCACCAGCCAGAGGACCGCTTCGACGTTTTGCAATCCCAACCCCTGGCACTCGCGTCCGCCCAACGACTCACCCCCAGTGACCTCACCGCCCTCCTCGACGTCGCCGCGAAGTACTACCGCGTCTCCGTGGTGGACACCGGCAACGACGAATCCGCAGCCGAATGGCGAACCCTGGTCGACCATGCTCACCGACTCGTGGTCCCCACCACCACCCGAGACGACCACGCCGAAGCAGGAGCCCTCCTCCTTGAGGCTCTCGAACGGCGTAACCCGGCATCGGCCACCCTCGCCGGCCAAGCGGTCGTGATCGTCTCCCAGGCTGACCCCGGCGCGAAGCCGGCTGACCTCCGGCGCATCATCAATGGTTACCGCGAACTCGGCGTCACCGTCGTCGCCATCCCCCACGACCCCGCCATGGTCGGCGGCCGGCTGCTCTACTCAGCCCTCCGGCCAGCCACCCAACGCGCCTGGCTCGCCGCCGCAGCAGCCGTCGCCAGAGGCCTCTAACCACCCCCACTATGGCCGGCAGCTGCTGGCCGCTCTAACACAACTAACCACACCGACCGGACTAGCTGCACTAGCCAAAACAGCTGGGCTAGCTGCACTGGCCGGGCTAACAGAACTAGGAGAAACAACATGGAATACGGCATCAAGCCCCCGCGCGGGGCCGTCAAACTCATCGATTGCCCCGCCCCCACGACGACATCAGCCGAGGAGAATCAGTCATGACCGCCGCTACCGAAATCACCACCGTTCTCCAGGACATCGTCAGCACCGTCGACGACAACGAAGAACGAAAAGAAGAAGAACGCCGTGGACAGATGGCTCTCGAGGTCCTCGAGACCGTGTGGCGGCTCCATGACTCCCAAGTGACCGATGGCCGCCTGGTCTGTCCCACCTGCCAAGTCTCGTGGCCGTGCGAGACAGCCCAGACCATCCGCTACGGGGGGTGCCTCCAATGACCACCAACGCCGACGTGCTGCGTAGCCAGCATGAACAGGTCGAAGCCCTGGCAGGCCGCCTCGCCTGCGTGGCGCAGGAGCTCGCGCGCGTCGCGAACGGTACCTGCTGCGGGGTCATTCCGGCCCCCACCGCCTACGCGCTCCTCGGCCGGGTGAAGATCGCCTGCCGGCACCTCGGCGAGATCCTCGCCACCCTGCCCCAAGGACTCCACAATTCCCTCACCTTGAGGATGATCGAGGTTACCGACTACGACCCCGAAACCGGTAACCCCGTCGACCCGGGGAAGTCCATCACCCACGCCACGGAAGTACTGTGTGCCCTGCACGCCGCCCTCGAGGCCGCCTCCAGGTGCGCGGAAGCGGCTCAAGCCGCTCTGGCACACCAGGGCTGGGCCCCCGTCGACGAGCAAGAGGCTTTGTGTGCGTGAACCCGATGGCCGCTAGCCGAGTCATCTCGGCTAGCGGCCCCAACCCGGCCAACCTCACTAACCGGGCTAACCCCACTATCAACCCTAAAGACAGGAAACGAGAACCATCATCATGGCTATTTACACCGTCGCCCTTCCCAAGGGCGGGAGCGCGAAAACCACCACCGCGGCTGAACTTGTCGCCCACTTGGCTGCCTTGGGCCGCCGGGTCCTGGCGATCGACGCCTGCCAGCAAGGCGATCTCGGTACCCGCCTCGGCATCACTGATGACACACCCGTCTCCGCGGTGACCGCCGAGGTCCTGCTCGGCACCGCCACCGTCGAAGACGCGGCCATCCCATCACCCGCGGTTGCCGGCGCCGATGTCCTCGTCGGCACCCGGGACCTCCAAAACCTCCACCACAACCCGGAGGTCCTCACGGCGCTACGCGATATCCTCCCCACCCTCACCGACTGGAGTGATGTCGTCATCGACACCCCACCCGCGATCGATCTGGCAACCCTCGCAGCCCTCGCCGCCGCCGACAAAATCATCGTCCCCGTTGTTGCGGCCGGGGAGGCCTTCGACCAGATCGACGAGCTGGCCCAGGTCATCGCCACTCGAATTGCTCTGCGAATCCACCCAGGGCAGCACATCAGCTGGATCATCCCCACCCAGCAGCGCGCCGGCCGGTGCCTCGACGCCGACGTCCTCAAGGAACTCCACGAACACTATCCCGGACGGGTCACCCCGCCCGTGCGGGAAGCCGTCGCCGTCCGAGAGTCCTACCTCGCAGGACTCCCCGTCAGCCACTACGCCCCCCACCACCCGGTCGCCAGCGACTACCACACCGCCATCACCACCATCCTCGAGGAAGCATGATGCCGAAACGCCCCACCCTCGCTGACCGGAAACGCGCAGCCCGCGAAACCCTTGGAACCCAACCCAACCCACCAGAACCCACACCGACGCCTCCAGCCGAACCGGACCCCGCCACACGGAAACCCCCAGGCCAGGAACAACACGCCCGCCAGGCCACCCGCAACATGGACACCGTCTCTGTCTGCCTCAACCCCGACCTCTACCGCCTCGCCAAGGCCGCATTCCTCGCTGACTGGCACGCCGGCGGCCAGGCCGACACGTTCGGCGACTGGATCGCCGGAGCCTGTCTCCGGCACGCGCACCTAACCCCTCAGCAGCGAGCAGACCATCCCGCGGTCCAGCCGTCCGGGCAGCCACGCAGCTTCGCCATCGGCGCCCAGGCCCGGGCCGCCATCGATGCCGCAATCACCGCCGACGCCACCGCCGGATACTGGACCACCCGCTCCGCATGGGTCCTGACCGCCATCACCACAGCCATCCAACACGCCCGCCACCGCGCCGGCGGTACCCTCCCCACCCCACCCGACCGGCTCCCCGGCCGACTCCCTGCAAGGAAGAGGGCGCCCCGATGAGCATCAGAATCCGCCATCTGCTAGCGCCGCGCACTGTCAAACTCTACGACACGGTCACAGAAACGTATCCCCCATGGGGTGTAAACCCCAGCATGTTTCGGCGGGAACTCTCATTCCGTCACCTCATCACGGCGGCTGAGGCCGAGACGCCAACCCCGAGCCAGGAACATTGGAAAAGGTCCTGTCGGTTACCAGAAGATGAAATCGCCCTGCTGGCCAACAAACCAGAAACCCTCACCAAGGCGTGGGACATGCTCGAAAACCCTGCCTGGCAAACCGCCTGGCGACATGCTCAGAAAACCGAATGGCGCAGAAGCTGGAAAATCGAGAAACTGTTCCTGGCATACTTTCTGCTAGCATGGACAACCATCTCTGGTGTCGCAGGACATTTCATCCCAGCTTCTATTCTTGGGGTAATCACTTGCGGGGCTTTTGGGTCCATTTTCGCCATCACGCAAGCCGTCAAAAGAGAAGAAACAGAAAATAGTGGCGAAGCTGCGAAAATGTCCGAGCTTTCTGAGTTCTTGGGTAACGTGATCCTCGGTGACACAATCTTCCACGATGCAAAAGAAAAATACCGTAACGGGGGAGGCGGCCAAGATCACAGGAGTTCAAGGAATCCCGATCCTAAGCCCGAAGAGCCGCGCCTCACGGGCAAAGCGTCCGCGATCATCGACGGCATCCGAGACCAGCTCGGCCAGTACCGCACCGACCCAATCTTCCTCACCGAATACCCGGCTCTATTTGATATAGAAATCCCTCAAACAGCCCAGTTCTTCGCTGCTCTCGCCGAGTGGGAAGACGGGTGTCAAACAGAGGAATCGGCCAACCGGGTGAAGGAACTCTTCGACGCTGCCGTCATCGAAGCCAAGGCCCAAGGAATCGACTACCTCAACACTGACCGCCGCATCTTGGCCAGGCGGGCACAACTACTCACAAGCAAAGCAACATCCACTCCAAGCCTCTCTGAACGAGAAGCCCTCATGGCCAAAGTCGCAAAAATCCTCGCCGACCTCAACCTCACATTCCTTGCTCGCAATGACATCACCGCCATCACAACAACGAACCACCAAGCCATCAACCCCGGCCCAGGCGGACGCCCTGACACCGATCCATCTCCCGTAAGGAGCCTTTGATGATGTCCCTCACTCTTATTGTCGTCGCAGTCCTCGTGGTGGGGACGGCCAATGGAGTCGTGCTGCTGGAGTGGTTCAACAGTTCTGGTCCTTCCACCACGCGCCGAACCCGCATCGTGGTTCCAGGCAGCAGGAAAACGTACCGGCTGCCCTGGCCGATGGATCTCGCGGGGGCCTTGAAATTTGTCAACATCATGGGGATCGTCATAACCGGAACCCTGATCCTCGCCATAGAACTCGGAATCTGGCTGTTCGAGCCCTCACTATGGCGACTGCTGCCACCCGTGGCAGCTTTCGTCGTATTGAGGGTCTTCATCCCCTCAATCCTCAAACCACTCGCTGCCCGCAAGTGGGAGGAAGCCCTACGCGACACTGAGCCCGGGGAAGTAGACTCGGGGGAGTAACCCCGGCAGAGGAGAAACATGGACTACTGCTCGATGAGCTACGTCGAACAGGCCCGTGACGGAGGAGAAAGCGCGGACCGCTATACTCAAGGACCGCTATACTCAATGAACTAGGGTGCTATGCATGAGGTGTGTCGGGTCACTCCTCTGTTGGTTCGATTGGTTTGTCTCCGATTGGGCAGGGGCAGAAAGGCCCGATGCCGCAGGGCATTTTCCTACTTGAGAAATTATTAAAGTAGTGGATGTGATAGTAGGGTTCTTTGGGGGGATTCCCGATGTGGATCACCACGTGTTCGTCGGGTTTCACAAGCCCGATCCCGAATTCGTCCTTGTGGCGGGGTAGTTCCTTCCAGGTCGTCAAGTCGACCAGTTTGTCCCTGAATGGGGGTTTTCCGAGGTTGTCGGGTTTGGGGGTTCTGTCCCGTCCGACGTCGAAGTGGTAGTCCCACGTGCACGCCTGTTCCCAACCGTGGCGGATCTTTATGAGCTTATACCAGTGGGATGTGTCAACATCTGTGATGTAACACGACCAAGTCAGATGTGCCTGAAGCACTTCGTATTTTTTGTCGTAGTATTCCAGCAGTGCGTAGAAGCGCTCCTCGGCTTGTTTCCTAGATTTTTTGTATTCCTGCGCCAGTGGTTTTTCCCACTTGGCTGCAAACTTGGATCGGTGCCAAGCAACGCTGACGTAATGGGTGGCAATAGCGGCCAGCCAGATGCCAACGATCACCAGTATTATCATGACAATCCTTCTCCTGGTTTTCATTCGGGTCCTCCTCCTTGAGCGAGGGTGCGGTAGAGGGTGGAGCGGTCGATGCCGAGGTCGCGGGCGATCTTGGCTTTGGGTACCCCGGCAGCGATACGCCGACGGGCGTCGTCGACCTGTTGGGGGGTCAGGCTGCGGCCACGCCCCCGCCGGCGTTGGTAGACACCCCGTTTCTTCGCGGCCGCGATACCCTCGGCCTGGCGTTCCCGGATCAAGGCACGCTCGAACTCAGCGAGCGCCCCAAGAAGATGCAACATGAGGCTGCTGAGAGCATCAGCCTTGCCGGGTCGGTAGGTCAAGCCCTCGGTGAGGAACTCGACACTCACCCCACCACGGACCAGGTGGTCGACGAGGTGCTGGAGATCTCGCAGGTCCCGGGCCAACCGATCCATCGACGTGACCCGGAGGGTGTCTCCCTCCCGGACGTAGTCCAGAAGCTGGGCAAGGCCCGGACGATCCCGGGTGGAGCCTGTGACCTGATCCTGAAACAGCTTGTCGACCACCCCCAGGGCCTCGACCTGGCGGGTGAGGTTCTGATCCCGGCTGGACACCCGCACATACCCCACCACCTGCCCCTTTTGTTGCGCCATGTCTAAGATCATGACACACACCCGTCGCAGAAACCCGATTCGGGGGATCTTCTGCAACACATCGCCGGGGCGGGTGTGTGTTGCGTCCGGGTGTACCCCAACGCAACAACGAAAAACCGCCCGCGCGATCGCAGCCACCAGCCGCTTCCTTACCGCCATGCTGACGGTTGCTGATGTCAAAGCCCGGCCCAGCTTGCAACGGGGGCCTGGTTGCGGTGCCAGCTGAAATATAGTAACATCAGAAACAGGAAACATCGTTACTAACGTTACTAAAAGGAGTTGTCATGACGAACACCCCCACTTCGCCGGAGCAGCGTGCATGGCAGGCGGCCGAGGAAGTCGCTGCCCAGGGCAGGCGGGTCACCGCCCGCGCGATTCGGGAGGCTGCGGGTGTGAGTATGGCGGTGGCCGCGGCCACCGCCAGGGCTTGGAACGAAAGCCAGGGCCCTGAGGATGTGCCGCCCGTCCCCGAAGCTGTCCAGCTCCGACTCGCCGGGGTATGGCGCGAGGCCGTTGCTGCGGCGCGGACCGAGCACGACGCCGCCCGTCAGGGCTGGGAGGCCCAGCTCGCCGAGACTCAGGACGAGGCTCGTGAGCTGGAGACCGCCCTCGAAGCCGCTGAGACCCAGCTCGAGCAGCTGAACCGGGAGGTTGAGGATCTCCAGACCCAGGTTCAGAGGCAACGATCCCGCGCGGATCGGGCCGAGGCCCGCGCCGAGACGGAGCAAGGACAGGTCCAGCAGCTGCGGACTGAGGTGGAGGAGGTGCGTGCCCAGGTCCAGGTGCAGTGTTCGCGTGCGGATCGGGCTGAGGCTTTGCTGGAGCAGCTCCAGCAGGGTGGGGCGAAGTAGACTGGGGGAGTGACCCCCGCACTGTGAGGAGGAGGACCACGATGAACGACCCCGTGATGGCCTACGACGCTTTGCATGAGTTGTGCAGCAGGATTGGTGGCCACTACGTGATGTGGGCCAACCAGGCGAAGACCAGGCAAGAGCATGACTACTGGATCCGTCAGGCTGCTCAGCTCCGCCAGGAGGCGTGGGAGATCAGCCCTGAAGATCACGCAGCTGTTGCGGCGAAGCGTGCTGAGTGGAGGCAGCTCTTCCAGTCGCTGCCTGAGCAGGCTCCCGTCATCGCGGCATGAGCGGTCAGCTCAGCCCGGAGCAGCTACGTCAAGGTTTCACAGAACAGGTTCAGCCGTACCTTGAGATGAATCGTGGTGGAGACACTGATGTGTCTCCACCACGATTCATCTCTGTGGGAGGACAGCCAGGTGCAGGCAAGAGTGGGGCACTTCGCCAGGCGAAACGAGACAACCCCGGCGCGGTGATCGTCAACGGCGACGAGCTCCGACAGTTCCACCCCGCCTACCCGCAGGTGATGGCCACGGACCCGTTGTCGATGCCCGAGGTCACCGCTCAGGCGGCCGGGCAGTGGGTGGGGATGTCGAATCAGTGGCTGCGCGAGCAGCAGATCTCGGCTGTGGTCGAGACCACACTGCGTCAACCTGCCGTGCTGCTGCGGGAGTTCGAGGCCTTCCATGACGCCGGGTACGTCACCGAACTTCGTGTGGTGGCTGTGCCGGTGGAGGTGTCCCGGCTCGGCACATTGACCCGCTACATCGAGCAGATCCAAGACTTTGGTGCTGGTCGGGCCGTCACCACCCAGGGCCACGACGTCCCCGCCACCGCTGTCCCTTCCACGGTTGAGGCCCTGGTGGCCTCTGGTCTGGTGGATCGTCTCGTGATCCAGGACCGTGACGGTCGAGCTTTCCTCGACCTCGACGTCTCCCAAGGTGGGCCCGAGCTGGCAGCCCAGGCCCATGAAATGGTTGATCAGACCCGTGACGTGGCCTCAATGACCCCACAGCAGGCCCAGAACTGGTTCCAGATAGCCACCAACACCCTCACAGCCCTCAAGGACGCGCCGTTGGATCAAGACCTGCTGCAGGTCTCCGCGCAGTTGGCCACCCGCGACGCGAAAGCCATCGCGGCCAGGGCGTGGCCCACGGAACCCGAGATGCAGCGCCACCAAGTCGATGTGCTGCAACGCCACCACTGGGCAGCAGTACGGGCAGCCACCCTCACCCGCCCGTCATCGAGGACGACAGGCCTCAGGCCCCGACACCGTTCCACACCGTCGCGTCCCGACCACGGCCACGGTGGACCGGAGCGATGAGCATCATCGGCTACGCGAGGGTGTCCACGCGTGACCAGAACCCGCAGGCGCAGCAAGCGGAGCTCGAGGCCGCTGGAGCGGTACGGGTGTTCGTCGATCACGGCCACTCCTCCCGCACCACACAGCGACCGCAATGGGCAGCGTGCCAGGACTACCTCCGAGCGGGTGACACGCTGCTGGTGCGGGCCCTGGACCGGATCGCCGGGACGGAACGGATCGCACTCGAGGTGATCCGTGATCTCGCCTCCCGCGGGATCCGGTTGCGCAGCCTCACCGAACCTGCCCTGGACGTCGATGCCTCCACGCCGATGGGGCAGGCGATCATCGGGATCATGGCCGTCCTTGCACAGCTCCGCGTTGACACGATCCGCGAAAACACCATGCGGGGCCTGGAACACGCACGGGCCCAGGGCCGTATCGGCGGCCGCCCCACCGTGATGACCCCCGAGCGCTGTGAGGCCGCCCAAAAACTCCGTGCCGATGGGCATTCGTTGGCGCAGATTGCCCGCATCCTCCAAGTCAGCAAATCTAGCATTCAACGAGCCCTCGCCTAACACCCACCTGCACCGTCACCACAGCTGTTCTTGCAGCCGATCGACAGCGCCCTTGCCGTCGTCGATCACCGCTGTCAGATCTGTTGCCCTGGTCTTGGCGGCGTCGCGGAGCGCTTCGGCGCGGCCGCGTGCTCCACGAAGGTCTCGCAGTGGTGACCCCGGGACGTCTCGTCGCGCGGCCCATTCGCGTCGGTTCGTCGTCGCCGTGCCGACGCGAAGGTGGGCAGGGTTTTGGCAGATCGGGTTGTCGCAGTCGTGTGAGACCAGTGTTGGCATTGCGGTGACGGCGTGGCCGTGGTCGAGTTGATCGACGAGCCACGCGAACCGATGCGCGATCACCACCAGATCGTCGCGGATCCAGAAGCGGCCGTGCCCCTTCCCACTGATGGCGCCGGTCCACAGCCAGCAGTCCAGGTCAGGACTGCGATGAATTTTCGCACGGAACCTCGTCAAGATCGCCGGGTTCTGCGCTGCTGTTGTCAGCTCCGTCAGGTGATCCGTCATCGTCGCTGTCCTTAGCCTCAGTTGCGGCCTCTTCGGTGAGGCGTTTGCGTGTTGGGACCGCGCGAAGTTCGACCGCGAGTCGTTGCGCGATCTCACCCCGGCTGAGTCCTTCGCTGTAGAGCTTTCGAACAATCTCGGTGCGTTCTGCCTCCAGGGCGGCGATCTTGTCGGTGAGCACGAGGTGCTCGACCGCGAGGTTCTCGAGGCGTCGTTCGCGTTCAGCGAATGAGGTGGAGCGTCCGCGCACTGTGCTGCGTGCACTGGTCTTCGTCATTGTCTTCCGCACAAGCACAGTTTACCGCGCTTGTTGGTTGTGTGAGGCCATCGAGGCCTCACACAACCATGGTGCACAAACCAGTCCGTCGTCGGGTTCATGGTTTCGTGGTGGCTGGGCTGTTGCGGGTGGTCGGGCCATCGAGGCCCGATCATCCGCCTCGCGGAGCCGACCTGGCTGCGCGGATGCTGTCTTGCCGGGGCGCAGGTTGTGGTGGTTGTGCCGCCCATCGAGGGCGACACAACCACTTCCAGTTGTACCCACTCCTGACGGAGCAGGTACAACTTTCAAAACACTTCAAGTCAGGCGATCATCTCACTTTGGTAAGTCGTTAAATCTTGGACACGCGAAGCGTGTCCAAGACGGCTGGAAGAGCCTTGAACCCCTTCTGGACAGATTTCGGAAGTCGCTTCGCTCCTACCTTCTCCTCAAATCAGAAGAGGTTCAAGGCCCTTCCAACCGTCACACTACTGGCACTTTCAGTACCTGAAGCGGACCATGAGCTACGATAGGCGGTGTGATGACCATCTCCCGCCTCAGCGCCGGGGATGGGTATGAGTACTACACCTCCTGCACAGCACGCGGCGATCACCGCTCCAAAGAGCAGGAGTTGGGCGACTACTACCTCGAATCAGGAACACCTCCAGGCCAGTGGATGGGGCGTGGAACGGCCGCTCTCGGCATTGAGGGCGAGGTAACCGAGGCCCAGATGAAGGCCCTGTTCGGGGAGGGTCTGCATCCCGATGCAGACCGGCTCATCGCTGAGCAGATCGCCGCCGGGGTGAGCGCGAAGAAGGCCATCCAGAGCGTCCGGTTAGGCAGGAAATTCGCCGCCTACCAGGTCCCAGACAGTACGCTGAAGCGAGCGATTGACAACGCTCTCAGCACAGAAGAGCATCGTTTGGGTCGCGAACTCGAGGCTGATGAGCGCCTCCGCGTGAGGATGCGCACCGCCGGAATCGAATTCAGAGCTGCGCATGGGCGCAGCGGGAACCGGGTCGAGGTCGCGAAGTGGATGAGCCGCGAACTGTCTGCGAAGCAGAACACTGTCGCCGGTTTCGACCTCACCTTCTCAGCGCCGAAGTCGCTGTCGGTGGCGTGGGGAATCAGCTCCCCGGAGCAGGCCGAGCGACTTGAGGCTGCGCACGAAGCAGCCATTGAACAAACCATCGCGTGGCTCGAGGATGAAGTCATCCGAGCCCGCACCGGCGCCCAGGGCATCGCCTTCCACACCACCAACGGGCTGCTCGCCACCCGCTTCCGGCATTGGGAATCCCGGGAGGGTGACCCGCAACTCCACGACCACGTCGTTGTCGCCAATCGGGTGCAGATCACCGACGAGCAAGGCCGAGTGAGGTGGCTCACCATCGACTCCCGGTCGCTGTACAAGGCCACCGTTACCGCCTCATCGGTCTACAATCAGAAGCTCGCGAATGAGCTGAAACAGCTGGGTGTGGAGCTACGGGAACGCACCACACCCAGCGGGGACTATCGCGGTATGGAACTCGCCGCGATCAGTGATGACCTGATTGAGCGGTGCTCGGGTCGGCGGGCAGCAATCACCGCCCGCACCGAGCAACTCATCGCAGAGTTCGTCGCTGAGCACGGGCATCAGCCCGACAAGAAGACCCGCCTCGCGTTGGCGCAGCAGGCCACATTGGAGACCCGGATCCCGAAGTCGCAGGCCGTCACGCGGGATGAGTTGCGTGAGCAGTGGCGGGGTCAGCTTGGAGCAGAAGCGGAGCAGATCCAGCAGGAGATCATCACCCAACTCGACGCCGAACCCGATACCACATCGGCTGCTGTCCAGGATCCGGAAGAGCCTGGCTCAGGGGTGGATGTGGACCAGGTCGCGGCCGAGATCGTCGCCGACTTGTCGGCTCGGCAGTCGGTGTGGAACCGTAATCATGTCTCGACCAGAGTCAATATGTGGGCTGCCGCGCAACCCGATTTGGTCTCGGATGAGCTGCGCCGTGACGTCCTCCAGGCTGCGTTGACGAAGGCGTCGATTTCCATCACCCCCGACGTGGCTACACCGGCCCTCCCCGAGCTCCTCAACCCCGACGGCAGCAGCATCTATTCCCCGCCGGCGGCGCGGCTCTACACCTCCGCCCAGGTCCTGGAAGCCGAAGATCTCCTGGTTGATGCCGCCCACGACATCAATCTGCCGGCCGCCACCCAGGAGGTCTTCGACACCGTCGTGGGGGAGCAGGAACTACAGCTCGATGCGGGGCAGATTGCCCTGGCCCGGCAGGTCGCAACCAGCGACCAGGTGCTCACCGTCGGCATTGGTCCGGCCGGTGCGGGGAAGACCACCGCTATGCGTGTTGCCACCCAGGCGATCGCCCGCGCCGGAGCGCGAGCGTGGGGTGTGACGGTCTCGGCCGCGGCCGCCGAACAACTCGAAACCGCCACCGGTATGTCATCGGTGACCGTGGCGAAGTGGCTCCATGAACATCGCCAAGGCCGTCTCCACATCGCTCCGGGAGACGTCATCATCGTTGATGAGGCTGGCATGGCCTCGGCCACCGATCTGGCCGCCATAACCCGAATCGCACGCGATGCCGGTGCGTTCGTGCGGCTCGTGGGTGATGACCGCCAGTTGCAGGCGATCGGTGCCGGCGGAGCCCTGAAAATGCTCACCCACGAGGCCGACGTCGTCCGCCTCGACCAGCTCCACCGCTTCACCGACGAACACGAAGCGGCTGCGTCGCTCAGGTTGCGGGATCAGGGTGATGTCGAATGGTATCTGGCCCAGGGCCGGGTCCACGGCGGCACCGCCCAGCACACCCATCAGCGCATGGTCCAGGCATGGGCCGAGGACCTCGAACGGGGCGATCGCGTGTTGATGATGGCTACCACCAACAGTTCTGTGGACGCGTTGAATCTGTTGGCGCAGCAGCGCCGCATCGACGAAGGTCACGTCAACGTCAGCTCCACGATCACCCTGGCCGATGGGGCAGAAGCCGGGGTGGGGGACTGGATCCTCACCCGACGTAACGACCGCCGCCTGGCCACCGGCACCGGTCGGTCCTTTGTGAAGAACGGTGACCGCTGGACTGTCGAGGCCATCAACTCTGACGGCAGCATCGAGGTTGTCGATGACCACGACCGCACCTGCACCCTCCCCGCTGATTACGTCCGTCAGTGGAGCAGTCTGGGGTACGCCGTGACGGTGCACCGGGCCCAGGGCCGCACCGTCGACTCAGCACATCTCCTCCTCGACACCACCGCGATCGGGCATGACGCCGTGTATGTGGGGCTCACCCGCGGCTGTAACTCCAACCAGGTATGGGCCATCACCGACGGCCACACCGCCCCGGACATGCTCCGCCACGCCGCAGCCAAGGACACCCAAGCCACGTCGGCGCGGGAGTTGATCGCCCAGGCCCAGGCCGAAGCCGGGCATCCCGCGACCCTGGTCCGGATCCTGGCCGATATGCAACGCCGCGCCGATGCCCACCGCTACAACCAGACGTTGCGGCGGGAGCATCCAGCGGTGTGGTGCCAGATCGAGGACTCGCCCCAACTCCACCGCCTCCACGCCGCCCTCCACGACGCCGAACAACAAGGTTTCACCCCGGCCCGGATCCTCCACGAGTGCGCGGAGAACCTGCCCGACGGCGTCGAGGCCCCGGCCGGGCTGATCGCGTGGCGGATCCGCCGCCACCTCACCCTCGCCGCCCAACACGTGGCTCGCCGTGGGGAGATGGTGCGCCGCTTCAGCCACCTGTCTGATCTCGAGCTGGCTGCCCAGCTCCACTCCGCCAGCATCGACAAAACCACCGCCCTCAACCAGCTCAAGGCCACGAAGAAGACGGCGTGGGAGACCGAACCGGTCCCGGCCACGACGAAGAAGGGGGAGCAGGTGCCGTCCTGGCAGCACCGCCCCCACGGGGCGTTGGATGATGCCGAGCTCGCGATCCAGCTGCGTGAAGCCCGCGGCCGCGCTGAGGCCGCATCCAGGGCGATCACCGAGATCCGCCGGCACATCCGGCAACTGCTCCGCGACCCGGACGCCCCGGCCTCCGAGCAGCTGCTCGCCAACCTCGACGCCCGTCTCGAGCGACTCCGCAACGACCGGTATGAGGCCACCCGGACCGCAACCCAACTGCGGGAGGAAACTACCACCCGCCACCGCCTTGACGGGCCGTCCTGGCACAGGGAGACGGTGCAGCGGGAGGCCGCGACGATGCCGGAGCGTCCCGGCAACCTCGCGGGTGATGTGGACCGTGCAGAACTCGGCTTCGTGGCGGTGCAAGAACTGCGGAAGCAGTTGTGGATCGAAGCCCACCACCGCCGCTTCGACCCCCGCCCCGGGCAGGTGGAGCGGTGCGGCGCTCCCGCGTGGGCGATCTCCGGCCACGGCGCAGACGACCCCACCATGCCGAGCAGCTGGGCGGCCGCGCTCACCCAGATGCGGCACCAGGTCGCCGACGCGATCACCACCCGCGGCGCCGCCCTCGCTCTCGACCCACCCGACTGGGCCACCCTCTATCTCGGCCCCGTCCCCGACGAGCCCGCTCAGCGTGCTCGCTGGGAGCAGGTCGCAGGGCAAATCGAAACCTGGCGAGGCCTCACCGAGCACACCAACCCCGACGTCGCCCTGCCAGCCCCGTCCAAGTCCAAGGCCGTCGGGGCCCAAGCAGCGACCTGGCTGCACACCCTCCACGCCGCCGCCTCCGACCTCCGCACCGGCCGCCCCACACCCACCCCGGGCGACGCTCCTAGCGATGGCGGTGTAGAGCCGTCGCCTCCTGTCCCGGTGCCAGTTCTCACCGCACCCCCAGCCACCACCGAACCAAGCAGTGGGGTACGTCGCGCCGCCACCGAACCCGCCCACCGCATCCAGCACGTCCGCACCGAGGCCCCGCCCCGCCGCGAACCCACGGCGGCTCCCGTTGCCGCGAAGCTGGTGCTGACGCCCGCCGCTGAGCTTGAGCGTGAGCTCATCGGCGTCACCAGCCGGGAACGGATCCTCGATCTCACCCAACAGGCCGCCCAGTTCTTCAAGGACCACTACCAGGACTCGGCTGCCCGGCAGTACCTCGAGGAACGGTTGAAGACTGGTCTGACCGACCACCCCGAGATCGTGGTCGGGTATGCCCCGGCAGGAAGTCGCCTGGTCCAACACCTCCGCCGCCACGGGGCCAGCGACCAGGAGCTCATCGACGCCGGACTTGCCAAACCCGCCCAGGGCGGCGGCGTCATCGATGTGTTCCGTGACCGCCTCATCCTCGGCATCCATGATGCGCAAGGAGATCTGGTCGGCTTCGTCGGCCGTGCCCGTCCCGGCGCCGACCCGCGAGTGCCGAAATACCTCAACACTCCCACCACCCGCGCGTTCCACAAGAGCGAGGTCCTCTTTGGCTTGCCCGAGTATCAGGACCTGGTTGCCAAGGGTGCGGACTTGGTGCGCGTAGAAGGTCCGTTTGATGCCCTGGCCATCACCCTCGCCACTGGCGGCCGCGCGGTTGGGGTTGCCCCACTCGGTACTGCACTCACCGAGCAGCAAGCCCAGGCGATCGCCAACCAAAGAGTGAGGGTGTGGGAGGCCACCGACACCGATGCTGCCGGGCAGGCCGCCGCCGCCCGCGATCATGAGCTTCTGGTCCGCCACGGCATCACCGCCTACGATTTCCCCCTCTTGCCACCCGACGGACAGCCCGTGAAGGACCCCGCCGAACTCCTGGCCCGTCCCGGCGGAGCCGACGCTCTACAGAAGCCCTTGGTGCTCGGGGATGCCGCCCCCACCCTCGCCGGGAAACTCCTCGTCGGCATGGTACGTGACCACGCCGACGACCTGGCCGGCAACGCCAACATCCTCGTCGGTGTGGCACGTCATGCCGCCCGGCTGATTGCCGACCTGCCGGCCGATCAGCAGCCCTACCACACCGACCTGGTCGCAGCCGCCCTCCGCGATGCCGACCCCACCCAGCACCAAGACGCGGTGCGGGACCTGGTCAGCCACGAAATCCAGCAGCAGGTCCAAGGCCGTCGGAACTCAGGCAGTCGGATCCGGCCCCGAACAGGAGAAAAGCTCCACGACCTCGCCACCCACCTCGGTATCCCCACCACCCCCACACCCATCCAGGCCCCACAGCCACCCTCACGGATACCCGGCCCAGTGCCCGACACGGCACTGCACGACGTCGTCCATCAGCCCCTCCACACTGCCGCCATCACCCGCCCAGCCGCGGCGATCACCCCGCAACAACCGCGGCACCCAGCGACACCGGTACAGCCAGCAGAATCGGCACCCCCAGCACAAACAGCGCACCCAGCGCAGGCAGTGCAGGCGGTGCAGAAGTCTCAGTCACTGCACCCCACGCCACCGATACGGCCAGCGGAACCGACACAGCAGACAGGGTCGGTGCAAGACCTCATCGACCAATGGCAGCTCCGCCAACAACTCACCGCCCTGACCGAGCGCCTCGAGACCCTCCCCGAACGGGCGGCCCTGGCCATGGACCTCGACGCCGCGACCCGCGCCCGCGAGACCCTCCGCCCTGCACCCGGCACCCCCCTCATCGAAACCATCCAAGCAAAGATCGCGCTCGACCAAGAGATCACCGAACTCCGGGCTCGTGCCGCGGATCTCAACAAACCTGCCCTACAACGCAGCCTCGAGCGCTACCAAGGCGCCCTCGAAGCCCAACGGGCCAAAACCATCGACGCCCAAGCCCGTGCGATCGCGGCCGACAAGGACCGGCCCCTCATCGACCGGATCCGCGACACAGCCGCCCTCAAACGCCAAGTCCAGCCGACCCAATCCACCCCGCCAGCACCCCGCTACGACCGCGACGCACCCGAACGCTGAGGGGTGTAACGGGGAATAATATTCCGCCTCACCCTTGGCTGGGGCTGCTATGAGACGGTTGTGTCCCCGCCAGCCCAAGGCCGGCGGGGACACAACCCGGTCGAGTTCACTCCTCCGGAGCCTCGGCCGCGGCGAGTGGATGGAACCCAACATCGGTGACCGTCGCCGCCGGATCCGGCTGATGATGCCCATTCCGGCACGGATCCACCGACTGTACATAGGCCAGGAATGGCCGCCAGCTATAGGTGTACCAGGAGATCAACTCTGGCCCAGGATGGTGTGCAGTAGCAGCTTCCCACGCGCACCTGAGCGCCTCGAGCTGATTCACCAAGTCGGGATGAGCCAGCCAACACGGTGGAATCGCAGTCACCGCATGAGACTCGCAAATCCCATCCACCCACACGATCAACCGGTCCCAATCATCGGCGGTGCGGGCCGGGTCCAGGCTCCACGGCCACAACACCACGACCTCCTGCTTCCCACCACGAGTGGGGACGCTGGTGGTGCGGGCCTCGGTCTGCTGCAACCGCTCCATCACCTGAAGTAGCAGTGCGTTCTGCTGCGCCACCTCCTGCGACAACCTGGCCACCGCATCATCACGCGCATCCCCCGTCGCCTCGTTGTCGATATGTTCGCTCATCACCCGCTCCTCACCATGTCACTAGCCTTGCGTCGATTTCGTTGCCCATCGGTGACAGGCCGCAACTTCCGGCCACGGAACGGCGGCAGCCCCCGCACCAGCACGATAGCCTCCCCGCCAGGCAACCGGCCGACCTCATCCGCACTCAACAAGTCGCGGGCGATCGTCTTGATGTTCCTGGAGCCGCCCCGGCGGCCGTGAGAGATCGAGGAATCGACGGTTCGGATCGTCTCCTTACCCAAGGCCTCCGACATCCACTTGCGAGTTTCTTGGTCCTGTGAGCCGAGGAACAAGGTGGTATCGCAGTTGCCCATGATCGTGGTCCAGGCATCGCCATAGAGGGCTTTGCCTTGGCCCAGAGCCTGGATCATCAACACCACCGAGATGCCTCGAGAACGCACTGTGGCCATCGAGATCTCGAAGTCCGGCAGCCGGCCGATGTTGGCGAACTCATCCATCCAGCAGGTCACCGGCACCGGCAACATCCCATCGGGCCGCTGATCCGCCAACCACACCGAGCGCTGGAAGAACATCGAGAACATCAACGCCGACAACCACGCGAACTGCTTGTCCGAATCCGAGATCACCGCGAAAATCGCGGCCATCTCCTGCCCGACCCGATCTAGGGCAAGGGAATCAGTGGAAAGAATCCGGCGAATCGCGGGAATATGCAACGGGGCAAGCCTTGCGCCGGTAGTGACCAAGATCGATGCGGACGTTTTCGCCGCCGCCTGCTGATACACCCGATACTGGGATACCGCATAGGTGAGCAGCTCCGACCCCTGGCCGAACTCAGCCGCATGAAGGAACAGCTCATCAACCGGAGACAAAGCATCATCCTTGCTGGCCTGCATCCGCGACAGCAGGTCCATCACCTCACCCAGATGCCGCTGCTCCACCGGTGCGGTGGCGGCAACAAACGCGACCAGCGCGTTCAGCAGCGCGGCTTCCGCTCGTTCCCAGAACGGATCCCCACCCGAGGGTTTCTGCCCCGGCGTGGACGTGTTCGCAATAATCGTCCGAACCAACAAAGCCACATCCTCCGGCTCATGCCCAGGACGCAAATACGCCATGGGATTGAACCCATCCGATGCAGTGAAGTCGATCAGGTTCAGCACCCGCACTCGGAATCCCTTCTCCTCCAAGCCGGGGCGGCACTGCCGCAGCAACTCACCCTTCGGATCCGTCACCACCACCGACGAAAGCCCCCGCTCCAGATTCGGCATCACAAAAAATCGACTCTTGCCCGTCCCCGAACCACCGATACACAACACGTTGAGGTTCCGCTGATGCTCTGGACGCGCCGCCCTAGTAAGGCGGATCCGATGCTCCCTCGTCAACCAAATATTGCGCTCGATGTCGGGGTCCATGAACGGTTTCAGGTCCCTGATCCGCCCCCACCGAGCTGAGCCATGCTCCGCCCCGGCCCGCTGCGGCTGACCCAACCGATAGGCACACCACCCCGCAGCAGCAAACAACACCACAACCCCACCCGCCAGGAGATCCGCTGAATCCCACGACAAACCTTGCAGCGCCCGCACCCCCGAGAGGGCCGCGTTGACGGCCACGAATAGATTTGCTACTCCACCAGCGGTACGGAAACCGTGACTGAACACATCAGCGGCCCAGAACACCAGGCTCGCAACCAGCAGGCCAACAACCCATGCCACTGTTCGGCGGACGCGATTCCGTATCATCGTTCTAGTCCTTCCTCGCCGCGGTTCCGTGCCGGTTCAGGTCGCATTTTCAAGCTTCGGTGTTGTCGCTTGGCGGTTTCTCGAATCGTGTCGATCAGTGGGCGTGGTTGTTGCAGTTTGTGTCGCTGCTCGAGGTTGCGGCGAAGCTGCACCACCAGTTCTTTAGGAGCAGCTCGCTGCAACTCCACCGCCAACTGCGACATCGAAACGGTCTGCGTCGGCGTGGGCTGCTGGGGGGCGCCACGCAGCTTGGCGAGGGCCGCTCGCTCGAGCTTCGCCACTGACTTTGCCGAAATCCCCAGCTCACATCCGACGCTTGCTTGTGTTGCCGGCGCTTGACCCTTCAGGCCGAAACGTGCGGTCAGGATCCGCTGCTCGAGTTCCGGCAGCTGCCGTATATGAGTAATGAGCCGGGTCATCTCCACGGACCTGATGGCCTCGGTTTCAGCAGATCGTGTCTTCCCGGCCGCCAGGGCTTCACCATCACGCACCTGCTCGTCGCTTACCAGGCCTTCTAAGGTTGGTTCACGACCCAAGGTTTTGAGGTGATGCATCACGGCCCACCGGGCTTGTTGATACATGTATGTCGACAGCCCCGCCCGGGCTGGGTCGAATTCGTGGGCTGCCTTGGTTATTGCCTCCATTACATCCTGCCGGATGTCCTGGTTGCGGTAACCGATCCGAGCGATGGCGGCTTCTGCCAAGGGCTGCGACCAGGTCACCAACTGCGCGATCGCCGCCTGCCCTTGGGCGACGAGCTGCTCCAGCCGTTCGGAAGGAACTTCTGCCGTCAACCGGGTTGCGGCGGGATCGCCGGCCAGAGCGGCAGCAGCAATCACCCCGGCATCCCGCATCGCCGCCATCTCCCGCCAACCTTCCGGGCCGCTACCTTCACGCGACACCTCCACTATTGCGTCCTCGCGTCGCGGCTCACTCTTCGCCCGCAGGGAAGGAACCTCCCGACCCACGGAGAGGGAAGAAGACGAGGGCGGGGGAGTTGCAGCACGTGGTTGCTTTGCTGGTAGTTCAGCGTGCGGGTGGGGGATGTCGCGGAGGGTGATGCCGTGCAGAGGGTCGGCCAAGATCTCCAGCTCTGTGCCCACCCTGGTCAGCAGCGATTCCAGTTCTGAGGGTGCCCGTATCGCAAGGGCGGCGGTTAGCGACCCGGCGAACCCAGAGTCAATCATTGCTGCAATCCACACCGCGGGGGACTTCTCGCGCCGCAATGCGGCTACAACCCCTACCCAGGCCTGATTCATCGCTACCTCGCCGGCACCAATGCCGGGAGCCAGGACACGAGCGGAAGCCCAAGCTTTCTGGGCTGTTCGCCACGCGGTTTCGGCATTCCATACCCCGATGGCAAGCCGTTCCAGGTCCACACCAGGCGACGTCTCCACCTGCCGGATCCACCGGCTAGTTCGAGCCAGCAGAGTTGACTGCACCATCGCCAGCCATGCTGCACCCTGAGGAGACATACCGTCATGAAACGATGCGACCGCGTGCTGCCACTCCCGCAACGCCACCCGCGGAACCGTCAACTCCACCCCAGGGGTGGGTAGCAATTCCCGCATCACTGCGTCGAGGACACGTTCTTGCCATTCCAACGTCACCGACCTGGAGGAGACATGAGTGGCCAGCAACAAAGCCGCTCGAACCTCCTCCACAGCAGGGCGATCCACCCCCGGCGACTCGGCAACAGCTCGGCGAACAGCATCAACCACGGCAGTGTCTCCACCCAGCGGGGCACCGGCCACGGTATCCCTGGCGGCGGCCGCCACCTGCGCCACGTACCGCAGTACGGGATCATCCAGTCCTTGACGGGCCAGGTCATCGGCCGCGGCTACAACAACCGCCCGCCACGTCCGAAACGAAACCGGTTTCCCTGCGGCCAGTCGCTCCGACATGATTTGTCGAACCCGGCCCCACCCAGAAGTCACGACGCACTCCCCGACATGGCCGCTCGGCGCAGGTTATCCATCCGAATCGCAAACGCAGCCTTCGCGGTCGTGTCAGCAGACCAGGCGGCCACGATCTCGAACGCCTGCAGGATCGCATCACGCCACCCCAGATCAACCGTGACATCGGTCTCGGCATTGACGTTGGCGGCGGCGATGAACTGCTGAACTTCGAACCCAGCAGAAATCACGTCCAATACCAGATCATCGGCCCAAGCCTCACCTGCCTTCTCAAGCTGCGATGCCGCGTGCAGCAGCAACCGATGAACCAGAACCACATCCTTCATTTCCTCAAACCTCCTCACAGCCCCCGCGGGGCCTTGTCTTCGCTGTAGCTATAGGTATGAACCATCCGGGCCGGGAAGTTACCCACACCCCAGCCGCGAGCCTGCCCGTGTTCTAGTCGCTCTGATCCGCTTCGAAGGCAACCACCAAGCCATCGCGTACTGTTACAACCCAGATGTGGGTTTTCACCCCCCGACTAGGAACACGGCCGACCGCGTGGAAGGTGCGGGTGAACATCACCTCCAGCTGCACTTCCTGGCCCGGAGTGATGGTTGGTTCTGGGCTTCCCGGAGGCGGTGCCGCTTGAGGCTCATCACCGGTGACGTTGCTGATCTCGATTGAGACGTAGCCATCTGTGGTGAGCAGCCTCCGCCACCATCCGGGAACACCTGCTGTGGTGTCCGCGGTGGTGATTTGCTGGGCGAGTTCTGGGGTTACGTGCGCGGTGGCGCGGGTCGTGGCGTGTTGGGGAGCCGGATCCAGTCTGGCATCCGGGGTTGCCGCAGCGATCACAAATTCTGCCGCTGCCAGCCGGTTGGGATTGTTGGCAGCTTCTGGGATCGGACTATCCGCCACACCCCGAGATGCTGCCGGCATCGAGGAGGCCGCATCCGGGGACGGGCCACCACAACCGGTCAAGAAACCAATGAATACAACAGCTGCCAGGATCGTTAAAGACTTTATCATGATGGTGGCGGATTCTCGAAGTGAATGAATTTGCTGAATTGATCGGATTCCTCGCCGAAGCGTGCGGTACGAGAAGAAAACCCGAGGGTCTTAACGTGATTGTATTCATTGATCACAAAGCTGCCATCGCTGTTTACGGCGACCACAAAAGCAACATGCCCGCGTTTGCCGCTCGTGCGCTCGGCAACCGCACCCACGGCGGGAACTTCATCAACATGTATGGACAAATGTTCGGCGGCAATATGCCAATGTTTGGCATCACCGAACGATGTTCCCTTCCAGTCGTTACGGAAGTCGGCGTGGGGGGTGTATTTCCGGACCGCAAATGCCGCGTAGGAGGTGCAGTTCTGCCATGCGAATCCCAGCGGATCGTACGGTTCAGTTGGTACTTCTTTGCCGTGTAAATTGATTGTTTTGGGTTGTGTATCATACCAAGGGGCGTAGTCGTCGACGCCCGCCAAACTGCTGCCTGCGGGGCCGGTCGGGCATGGCTTCGGCTGATAGTTTTCCTGGATTTCGTGGAGATAACCCATCACGCCGCCCGTGATGTTTGGGTACGCCTGCAGGGTACCTTCCCCGGCGTTGTGCGCAATCACCAAAGCATCCAGATCGGATAGCTTCGCGAACTCCTTGTCGGGATGGTTAAACTTCAGTTTCTGAACTGTCTCCAAGCGGTTCTTGAAATATATTCCCGCATAACGGGAATGAATCATAGGATCCGTGATCCCCGGAGGAGGAGAGGATTTCCAATCCTCAAAAGCAACCTTCTCCCCATCATAGACCTTGTTCCACTCCTCCCAGTTGAGCTGGAACAGACCCCAGGTTCCGCCGTTTCGGTCATCAGAAAATATTCCGGGACGAAAATCAGATTCCCGATCAGCGATGGCAGTGAACCAAGCCGCCGGGATCCCGGAACTCTTCTCGGCCTCGGCCATCCACGCAATGGCTTCTTCTGGCGGGTTGATACGGGTCGTACCACCACAAATACCGCCAGAGAACCCGGCCTCTTTTTGCAGAGTTGAATTGTAGTATCCTGCCCCAGTGATAAATGATGGCAGGATCGCACACAGGGCCGTGACGACCCCGATGATGCCGATGAGTACGGGCAGGAGAGCGCTTGCTGCACCCATGACCGCGATGAGCGCTTTCGCTCCTAGCATGGCGACTCGGACAGCTGCTCGCATTGCTGCTCGTGCTGCATGCCTGGCGGCCCACTTTACGGGCCGTCCGGCTTGTTTCAGGCCGAACCGGGTGGGTTTCTGCCATGCTGTTTGAGCGGCCCGGAATGCGGCCCGATCGGCATCAAGATGGCCCCCGGCACGAAGGGATGAGCTTGCATTTCTGAATCCGGCACGGACCCCGGTCCGTCCAGCAGCTATGAATTTTTTAGCGCCGCTGCGCATCAGCTTACGGGTGAGGCGACCAAGCGGGCCAGGTTGATGTTTGGTCAATTTGGGGGCCGGCGGCACACCCGGCAGGAATCGTTTGACGACCACCTTCGCGGCATGCATCCCGCCCTTGATTGTTGATTTGCTGGTTCGGCGGGCATGGGTTGCGCCTTGGCGGAGAAGACTTGCTGCCTGCTCGTCTGTGTCCGCCAGGCCCAGCCGATCAATCTGCCTTAGCTGGTTCACGCTGAGCCGTGCGGCGCTCCTGGCCGCAGACTTGCCTGCCCGGCCAACGTGCCGTCCTACCACTTTCCCGGCAGTCAAGGTATCGGCACCTACCTGACGGGCGGCCTCGGTCAAGCGCTGTTGCCGAGTGGTTGTCTCGGTGACCCGATTCCCCCGTACCTCGGTGATGATTCCACCGTAGCGGGGCGTGGGGGACTGCGGTGAGTCATCCGGGTCGAGGCGATACGTCCGCTGCCGGGTGATGCGGATCTCACCCCATCGGCGAGGCCGTTCATTGACCATGACCGGCCTCTGTTTCTTCGAAGGTGGTGGAGAACAAGACGTTCAACGGCCCGTCGTGGGGTTTACGGCCATTGAACGGAATCGTGGTGGCTCCGACACGCAACAGACCACATCCTGGTTCCACGGCAGTGAACGCTCGGATTTCATCATCTGAGAGCCCCAACAGCTCCGCCAGCGCGTCCGCATCGGTATGAGACTGCCCCATCAAGAACAACACCTCGGCATTGTTCAACATCCGGCACGCGGACGGGTTCTCAAGCAAAGCGGTGATGTTCTGCAACATAGCAGTCGGCAATCCACCATACTTCCTGAACCTCTGGTAGAACTGGGTGACCTGCTGGGTGGCGTGCTCGTTTGCCAGCAGTAGACTGAATTCGTCCATGTAGAGCCAGCTGCGAATTCCGCTACCGTAGTTGCGCTGTACCGTGTTCCAGATCGAGTCAAGAACCACCATCATCCCGAAGGTTTGCAGGCTCGGGCCGAGCTGACTGGTGTCGTAGCACACCAGTCGATGTTTTGTGTCCACATTCGTTTGCCGTGCAAATCCGGAATACGACCCAACAGCGTAGATTTCCAAAGCAGCAGCCACCTGGGCCGCGACTTCGTCGCCCTGGCCGCGAACTTCGTGGTAGAGATCCCGCAGCGTAGGCATCTCCTGCAGCTCTGGTGGGGTTTCCGCCCAACGATGATACAACGCTGTTATACAGCGGTCCAGCAGAGATTTCGCCGCGGCGCCGATACCTGTGTTCCCGCCCAGTAGTACTTGCAGCATCCCCAGCACAGCTTCGGTTTTTAGGCGGATTGGGTCTCCTTCCACATTCGACAGTACCAAGTCGAACAGGTTGATCGAATGCGTGGAGCCGGCGTGGATATCGATAACGGTGCCCCCCAAGGCCTCTACCAAGGCACGGTATTCCCGTTCCGGATCCATGATGATGATCACGTCCTTCGGGCGCCCCAGCAGTACCTCCACGATCTCCCATTTCGTGAAATACGACTTTCCTGAGCCACTGGTGCCGAGGTTGAATGCGTTCCCATTCCTGGTTGCCCGTCGATCCATGATGATCGGATTTCTAGTGGTGGAATTGATGCCGTAGAACAAGCCTTGATCATCCAAGATCTCCTGCGACGTGAACGGCATCATCACCGCTACCGCTGCTGTGGTCAGCGTCCGATGAAATGGCACCAGTGACAACCCTAGCGGCAGTGCGGTGTTGAACCCTTCCTCCTGCCAGAACTTCAAGAGCGACAGTTCACAGGACTCGCCTTTGGCTGCTTTACGCACCTGGTCAACACGTTTTGTCAATTCGTCTTTGCTCGATGCACGTACCATCACCACCAAGGTGGTGGTGAACAACCGTTGATCCTGCTGATCCATAGCCTGCTGCAGATCACGAACTTCTTCCATTCCGTTGATGACCCGCTCGGGCAGGTCATACTCGGGGTCCATATCTGCTTTCAACGCACGACGGCGAGCGTCCTGGCGTTCCATTGACAACCCCGCCCGATACGTTCGCACCAGCTGCTTGCCTTCGACTTTGTCGATTGGCTCTACCACGAAAGTGATCGCGAGATCGCTCTGCACCTCCGAGAGCCGGGTGAACAATGTATCTGCAATCCAGGTTGGGTAGTCCCGCATCACCAGCACTTGGTAGTGCAACTCATCGTCGTCACCCGCCAGCGCCAGACGCGATCGGTCACCCAACTCCACCGCCTGCGGAGCCAATTCGTCGTGAGTTGTCGCACCAGACAAATCCATTGCGGCATAGTCGAAACCCTTCGTGTAGCAGCCACGGGTCCATTCCCGTAGCAGCTCGATCCTGCCCACACCATCCAGCTGCTCCGTGCGGCACTGCAACAACCCCAACATGTGTTTGGCCACTAAATTCACGAGACGATCCAGTCGCGCTTTCGCTTCCTCGAGGTCCGACGCTTTCACCGTTAACGTCAAATACTTCTCGGTGACGATCACGTACTTCCGATCTCCGATGCTGGTGTGCACGATCCGATTGTGATCATTCCGCAAAGCCGTGAACTCATCTCCGTACCTGGGCTCCGGAAACAACACACGTCCCACCAAGCTACGGCGTTCGACACGGCGATTCATGATCGTGATCGCCAAACGCTCGCCCGACCCGAACTTGTTGAACAACTGAGCATACGACTCCAAAATAGAATGCTGCTGCTCATTCGTCGCCATCTGATAATTAATATCAGACAATTTCAAGCATGCGGAATACAAGCCGCCACCGAGAACACACACCCCGGACTCAAGCATCGACTCATACCATAGAAACTCCTGCGCCCGCCGCATCAAACGCGACCTCTTCTTCGCCTTCCTTTCATGTCGTTTCGAGCGCTTTCTGCCGTGATCTACCCCCGGGTGCCCCGATGGTTTACTGTTAGGCTCCTGCTTCTTTCCGTCGTTTCGCTTCTTTCCAAGAAACATTGTTATTCCTTCCCGGGAATCGAATAGAGTCCTCCGAGTTCGGTGAATGATTCACATACAAAAGACGCTTAGGCGACAAAGCCGTGCGCAGCATGTGAGGTGCCCATTTCTCCGTGCGGATACCCATAGGTCTCACCCATGCCCACGCCCCTACAGGGACCGCTATAGGAGCGATCGCGAACGGTAATATTCGGATGCTCTCGAGGCCGAAAACCATGAACGACACGAATCCTACAGCGGCAGTAGCGACCGCCAGAATCCCGACCGCTCCCATCTGCCGCCAGGTCAATCCCCACATGACCTTCGGATCGAGATCCGTGATCTCCGCATAGACACGCATTTCGATTGCCATATCTACCTACCACTTTCCAGGTCCCGGAACGCCGCTCCATCAATGATCAAACCTGGCTGGTAGTGCGTCTTGTAGTACTCCATTCGCACCCGCACCGGATCAGTCGCAGTGGAGGTGTTCAGCGTCAAATTGAACTGGAACTCGCAACTACCCGGACCATCGAACCGAGGCTTCTTCTCGCCGATCACACGCCGCTGCGCCAGCAACTCGGTCGCGTCACTGCTCCACCCAGTGACTTTCCCGGCCAGCTTCTCGATCCACGCCGCCCCTTTCAACGGCTCATGAGCCACATTGACCCCCTTGTCCGTGACCTCCATCGACGCGCCTCCATCGGGCCTGAGAACAAGCGCCGCCCACACGAGCTTGCTGCCGTCAACCGTGGAGGACGCAGCAGTCCACGTCACGCCAGAATTCAACTTGGCCACGGCCTGCTCAGCGCACGGCCAATACTTATCAGCCGCCGCCTGATCCTCCACAGCTGCTGCATCGATCACCGAGGTCACCTCATCAACGCTCTTCGCGGCCTCCAGCTTCGAACGCACTTGCTCCTTACCCTCGTCGTCGATGAAGACCATGCCATCCAATCGTTCCGCAGCATCCTTCCGGACCTGCTCCACCGATGCACCACACAACACCAGTCCCGCAACAGCAGTGGCCGCCAGCAGTAGCCCAACAAATTTCTTCACGTCAGCCTCCTAGTAGCTCGTTTGCGATCTTCCCTGATCCCATCACAAGCATCCCCAGCAGGATCCCCATGAAAATAAACTTTCCGCCCAATGAGAATGCGGCTGCCACGCCTCCCTCGGGCAGGCCCGTCATCGCAGCCCCAGCCCACCGCGTCGTCAGAATCGTGTAAATCCCAAAAAGAATCACCAACACAAACGATTGTAACACAGTAGCAGCGTAATTCCTGATGAAACCAATCCCGAACGAACGAGTATGCTCCGAAACCATCATCGCCATCGGCACCGGAGCAAAAGCCCCGTAAATATACAGCTTGATGAAACGCATCACCACCAAGGCGAACCCGCCCAGCACGGCGCCTTTGTTGATAAGCCACGCCAGCAGCATCAAGACCACCAGCACCGTCTGCCCCAGCCAATCAAGATCCTTCACCGTCCCCAAGAACTCATCGAAATCACGATCCGGCCACACCTCGGAGGTAAACAATTTGTTGGTCTCCGACGCCACCGACGTGCCAAACTGGTAAATTGCCGCCAAAATAGCCGGGGTCTGATGAAACACCGCCCATACAACGCCGAATTTGATCCAGGTGAATACGCTCATTCGAAGCCGCGTGTCCCCATCCCCGTCGGTCACCAACATCACGCGATGCATTTCAATGAGAAACAAGATCACCAACACAACAGCAGCAGCGGTCTCCATCAACGCAGTCGAAATCGTCGACACGTAGCCAGCTACCTGCGCAGTGGCACTGTGATCTTCCCCCCACGCCTCAGGGGACTCCAGTACGGTAGCCATCGACAAACCGAAAATCGACCCTAAACCCGACGACAAATCCGTTAAGATCGGACGTAAAATTGTATCCGTCCACGACTCCAACAGCACCATCATGACAACACCTCACAGCACAGCGACCAAAGCAGTTCCCGCCGCCGCAATGATCGCGCCACCCATCATGTGATTCAACGCGGTCTTCATCCCGCTGCCATCGCGCTCACCGAAGAACTGGAGTCCTAGCTGCACCAAACCCCAAATCGCCCACACGGCACCAGCAATGCCGATCAAAGCCCCCAAGCCGTCCAAAATCAAATTCAGCAACGTCGTGTCGAACTTGACGTCCTTGATTTCCAACAAAAACATCATCATCTTCCTTTACCTAGATGGGGAGTCCGAAATCAGGCTCCCGACGTGCCCTCTGCCGACTTCTTGTCGGCATCCAATTCGCGCATCAGCCACCAGGCCCGGGACCGGCCCGCATCAGCAGATCCCGTCCGGATTGCCTCCGCCCGGGCGGCCTCCGCCCGCACCGCCACCGGAGAACGCTCCTCCGGCAACGGCGGCACTGAAGGCGGATCCGGCATCCGCCGCCTAGACGACGACTTCGGAGCTCCCTCCGGCGGAAGCTTCGACAGGCGGTGCGCCACCAGGCCTGCGAGATGCCGGACCCGGGCTGGTATCGGATTTCCCGCCAAATGCGCCCGCAAATCAGTCACGGTCCAACCGGCCGCGAGGCGTTCCCGCAGCAGCGGCACAACCGTGGCCACGCCGTCGTCGTCGAGGACCTGCATCGGCTCCGGCAGCACCCGACGCACCAGAGCCCAGTCAGCCGCCACATCACGCCCCACTGACGCAACATCGGCCCCTGTGGCGGGGGAGACGGCCCGGCCACCGGCCGGAGCCGACCCAGCTGCCGGTAGACCAACACCACCCCGGGAATCTTCGACGTCGGA
>CALCKT010000060.1 GCA_937965785.1 uncultured Propionibacteriaceae bacterium
CGTTCGAGTCGTAGCCGTAGGAGTTCGCTGTTCCTTTGGCTGGCATGCCGGTTTCGTCGAGGCTGTGGTTCTCGGGTAGCCAGGAACCGGTTTTCTCGTCGTAGCGCATGACCCAGCCCCGGTGTCCTGAGGGGTTCTTGTGGTGCTGGATCTGGTTGATGGGTCAGTTGAATTCGGGTCGGGGTGAGGGGCCGTGTTGGAGGTAGTCGTGCATGCGCCGGTGGAGGTCGGGGCGTCTTTCTGCTGCGCGGTCGACGAGTTCGCGGAGTGACATGGGGTGGCCGGATGGTTTGCCGACGATGATGTCCCAATCGATTCCTGGGTAGGAGAAGATGACGTCGTAGAAGGGGCCGAGTTCTTTGTCGCTGAGGCCGTAATTGTCGAGCATGGTGCGGATTGGGACGTTCCATTTGGGTGCTTTGAGGTTGATGTCGGCTCCGCCGTCGAGGAAGCGCTGCAGCAGCTTCGCCTCCCTGATGTAGTCATGCTCACGTTTTCCGAACATGACATGCAGTGCGTTCGTGCCCTCGTGAGAATTCACTCGGGCGGGGTCTGCTCCGTGGTCGAGCATCCAGTTCGCGATCTCCACTCGAGCGGCTACGTCTTGGTTGCTGAGGGCCCAGGGTAGGAATCTCTTCCAGTCGATACCTGGGTTTTCGGCTACTGATGTCAGGAAATCTTCCAGCGTGCCACGCTTGGCTGCAATACCGGGAGTCTTTTTCTTTGTCATCAACTCTACTTTCTCGCTACTCATCGATGTGTGAACGGTTGCGCATGGGGTCCTCTACGCGATAATTGTTCGCATTGCGATACTCTGCCAAGAATTCCTCTTTAGTGATGTTTCCTGAGAGATACTCGTCACGTAGTTCACTGTATTTAGCTTCTCGGATGTGTCCCATGTCCCAGTCGCGGGTTTTACTCTTGGGGTCCCAGGTGATTTTGCGCCATCTGTTTCCGTCTGCGTCGATGTGGATGTCGGGTCCGTTGGGGATGTCATCGACTGTTTTGACCCACATCTGATTCCGGCCCGGTTTCGGGAGGTTGAGTTCACCTTTCCGGATCTCGGCGAGTTGTTCGGCGTGGGAGAGTCTCCATACCTTCTCGATCTGGTTCTTGGAGTATTTGGGGCGTTCGTTGGCGTAGGGGAGGAGGTCCCCGTTCGAGTCGTAGCCGTAGGAGTTCGCTGTTCCTTTGGCTGGCATGCCGGTTTCATCGAGGCTGCGGTTCTCGGGTAGCCGGGAACCGGTTTTTTCGTCGTAGCGCATGACCCAGCCCCGGTGTCCTGAGGGGTTCTTGTGGTGCTGGATCTGGTTGATGGGTCAGTTGAATTCGGGTCGGGGTGAGGGGCCGTGTTGGAGGTAGTCGTGCATGCGCCGGTGGAGGTCGGGGCGTCTTTCTGCTGCGCGGTCGACGAGTTCGCGGAGTGACATGGGGTGGCCGGATGGTTTTCCGACGATGATGTCCCAGTCGATTCCTGGGTAGGAGAAGATGACGTCGTAGAAGGGGCCGAGTTCTTTGTCGCTGAGGCCGTAATTGTCGAGCATGGTGCGGATTGGGACGTTCCATTTGGGTGCTTTGAGGTTGATGTCGGCTCCGCCGTCGAGGAAGCGTTGCAGCAGCTTCGCCTCTCCGATGTAGTCATGCTTACGTTTTCCGAACATGACGTGTAGGATGTTGATTTTTTCGCTCGGCTTGACTCGGGTTGGATCTGCTCCGTGGTCGAGCATCCAGTTCGCGATCTCCACCCGGGCGGTCAGATCCTCGTTTTTGAAAACACTGAAAAAGAAGTGTTTCCAGTCGAAGTCCGGGTTCTCGGCGAGTGCTTCCTTGAATTCTTCCAGGGTGCCTTCTTCGATGGCGTCGTATGCATCCATAGATTTTCTCCTCTGGGTGATGACGGGTTCGTGATCTGTGAGTTGGGCTCAGTTATTCGTCGATGTGCGAGCGGTTGCGCATGGGGTCCTCCACGCGATAGTTCTTTGGATCTCGGTATCGTTTCAAGAATTGTTCCTTGGTGATTCTTCCTGAGAGGTAGTCATCTCGGAGGTCGCTGTATTTGGCATCTTGGATGTGTCCCATGTCCCAGTCGCGGGTTGTGCTCTTG
>CALCKT010000061.1 GCA_937965785.1 uncultured Propionibacteriaceae bacterium
TCGGTGCTGGTGTGGAGGGTGCGGCGGGCCCGGAACAGGGGATCGCCGGCCCGGCCGCGGTGCCCGTGGAGTTCTTGTTGGACGCGGCGCCGGTATTGGTCCGGGGCGTCCCCGGCGAGGCGGACGATGTGGAACGGGTCCATCACCACCGTCGCGGTCGGGAGTTTCTCGCTGGCGGCGGTCTTGAACCCGGTGAACCCGTCCATCGCGACCACCACCTTCACCCCATCGCGCCACGCTTTGGGGCGTGGCGCCAGCCACGCCTTGAACGCGGCCTTGGGGTGGCCCTCGACCATGTCGAGCAACCTGGCCGGTCCGGTCCCGGCCCGGATCGGGGTCAGGTCGCTTGAGTTGCGCCGGGCCGTCACCGAGGGCGGGAGCTACCGCGATCCGCTGGAGGATGCGCAGTTGTGGTCGGCGGCCTGGGCGGGCGCGGGGGTGATCTGCGACGCGGTCTCGGCGCAGGTGCTGGTGCTGAACCTGCCCCTGACCGGGAACGCCCCGGCGGTGCGGCTCTGCCACGCGGCCCCGGGGGAACCGGTGTGGTTGACCCTGCGGTCGTTCCGGGGCGGCTGGGGGCTGGCCGGGGGCGCGGAGGTCTTCGTCTGCGAGAACCCGACCGTCCTGGAGGCCGCCGCGGACCGCCACGGCGCGGCCTCCTGGCCGCTGGTCTGTACCTTCGGGCTTCCCAGCCAGGCCGCCTGGGAGCTGCTGACGGGCTTCGGCGACGTCCGCTGCCACGTGCGGGCCGACGGGGACGTCGTCGGCTGGCGGATCGTGAATCAGCTCCGGGACCGGCTGCCCGGTGCGCTCACCTGGCGGATGCCGGAGGGCTGCACCGCCTACGAGGAAGAACTCCTCGAGGATCTGCTCTCCGACCTGGGTTCGTGATCACCGGGCCGCTTCCCGGAGCAGCATCGCGGCGATTCGCGCCGATAGCGTGAAGTCCCGGTCGTCAATTCTCAGGTCGGCCAACGGCACCCCGCCCCGTTCGAGGTACGTGGACATCGAGTCCTCCCAGTGGGGAGGAAACCCGGGAAGAAGATCGGGTGGGACAAGGGGTATCGCGATGACGTCGGTTTCGGGGGCGCGGGCGGTGCGTGCGGATGCGAAGAGCAACCGGGGAGAGCCAGGCATGTCCTCCCCGGTGAGGAACCGGTATGCCTCTTCCGCCTCCGCGATGAACCGGTTCGGTAGTCCAGCCAGATAGGCATCATCCTTCGTGCTCAGGATCGCTTCGTGCGCCTTCTTGGGAACCAAGGCATGGGGCTGGGAGGTTCCGGGCCACGCATCGGGGGAGCGCAGCAGGGCCAGGGGTAGCGCCCAGATGTTCTCCTTGATCTGGTGGAGTTCGGAACCGAGATGGATCACGAACCCGCGATGCAGTCCGTTGCGCGCCGCGAACGCGGCCAACCCCTTGATGTCCCGCAGCCCCAAGGAGCTACTGGCCTTCACCTCGAGACCGACGTTTCGGCCTTGCGAGTCCGTGAGTACGACGTCCACCTCGGCCTGCGTGGACGCGTCGCGCCAGAAACCGATGCTGGGCCGTGTCCTGCTCCATGTGCTGTCAGCCGCCACCTGTTGCCACACCCAGGATTCCAGGACCTGCCCGAACAGCTCCGGATGAAGTGCGGGATTCCTCCCGCACCGGGTCAGGGATTCGACCGCCAGTGCAGTGTCAGTGGCGTGAATCTTCGGGTGGGATCGCGTTGCCGATGAGGCCCCGGCGCGAAAATTGGGCAGTTGTGCGATCAGGAAACGGCGTTCCAGAATGTTCAGGTAGCGTTCGACGGTTCGACGGTCGAGCGCCAGTTCCTCACCCAGCCGGTTGACCTTCAGCAGCCCTCCGGGCAGCCGCAGGAAGGCGTCGAGAACTCTTCCCGCGCGCAGAACGTCGAAGTTCTCATTGGGTAGGAGCCGATCCCCGAGCAAAGCCAACACGTCGGCATGGACGAGGGAGGCCAGTTCATCCGCGGGACGGGGCGGGGTGTTCAGGACCAGCGTCGGTGTCCCGCCCGTGGCAAGAACGGATGCGACTTCTTTACGATCGCAGGGTTGGGTTTCGTGAGGGTCGAGGGGAGCGTCGAAGAGCCGGTCCACCAGCGAAGGAGCAGGATTTTCGGGACTCGCCAGCTCGAATCCCGTGAAGGGATGCAGCCGCTGGCGGGCGATACGACCGGCCAGCGGATCCGAGCCTCCGAAGGAACCCCGGCCGAGCGCTGCGGAACCCGTCAGGAGGAAGTGATGATCCGGACCGAGGCCATCGACGAAGCGTTTCAGGGCGAGCGGGAGTTCGGGGGCCAGCTGTGCTTCGTCGATGATCGCGGGCCTAGGGAGCGATCTCAGCCAACCATTGGTGTCGGTGAGGGCGAGTTCCCGGGTGAGGGGATCCAGGAGAGTCTGGTACGAGGAATAGCGTTTCTCGGCCTGGAGATGGCGTACGAGGCGGGTCTTCCCGATGGCTCGTCTTCCTTCCAGAACGATGATCTGATGAGGACTTCCCTGGCGCCAGACGGCTTCGAGCCCCCGGGACCGGTAACGACTCATGTCAGGAATTGTACATTCGATGTACAAAAAATGTGACACCGGGTGTACAAGATTTGGTTCAAGGTTCATCGATCCTGAGGAATCGGGGTGGCGCGGTCGTGTGGGGTGCCTGCCGGATAGCATCTGGTGGTGGGTGTACTGCCCCTGAAGAAGGAGTTTCATGAAACGAGTCGCGCTGATAAGCACCGACCTGCAGGCCCTGAAGGACGAGGAACACCTCGACACCGGGCCCCTCAACGACGCCCTGAAAGCCAGTGGAGTGGACTCCGAGATCGCCGTCTGGCACGAGCCCAGGGACTGGTCGGTCTACGACGCAGCCATCTTCCGTTCCCCCTGGGATTACGCGGAGCGCACGGAGGAGTTCATGGACTGGCTGGGACGCGCCGAGACCCGGGTGCGTTTGATCAACAGCCCCGACCTGATCCGGTGGAACCTGGACAAGCGTTACCTGCGGGAACTCGCCGAACACGGGGTCGAGGTCGTACCCACGACCTTCTGCGAGAACCTCGGACAGTGCCGAGAGGCGCTGGCGAGGCACGGCGGCGGGAACGTCGTGGTCAAACCGAACATCTCCCTCGGATCACAGAACACCGGGTTGTTCGCCGCCACCGACCCCGCGGCCCTGGAACTGTGCGGACACATCCTGGAGGTCGGCAAGGTGGTGCTCGTGCAGCCCGCAATCGATGCCATCCAGGACAATGCCGAACACGGCCTGCTGTTCTTCAACGCGCACCACTCACACACCATCCAGAAGTGCGCGATCCTCAAACACGGGGGCGGTTACCTCGGCGGCAGGTACACCGAGGACATCCGGCCGGTCGCCCCTACCGGCGACGAGGTGGAGCTCGGGAACAGGGCCTTGAAGGCGATCGCCGCGATCGCGGAGGCCAAGGGCTGGGGTGAGGACGCCAGCACCCCGCTGTACGCGCGCATCGACGTGGTGACCCCGCCGGGAAGCCATCCGCTGCTCTTGGAGGCGGAGCTTTTCGAACCGGCCATGTTCGTCGATCTCGCCGATGGAGCCCTCGGTCGCTTCGTCGCCGCCATCCACGAGAAACTCCGGGCCTGACCGTCCCCGCGAAAATGTCGGTGGCCCGTGGCAGGCTTCGTGCATGGAGCAGAACCGGGCCACCGAACAGGCCGGAACACGTCCCCTGGCCTGCGAATTGCTGCGGAAACTCACAGGAAGTGAGGATGCGGTCTTCCACGACGGGCAGTACGAGGCCATTGAGGCCCTCGTCGTCCATCACCGGCGGGCCTTGGTGGTGCAGCGCACCGGCTGGGGAAAATCGGCGGTCTACTTCATAGCCGCGCTGCTGCAACGCCGGGCGGGCGCCGGTCCCGCGCTGATCGTCTCCCCGCTGCTGGCGTTGATGCGCAACCAGGTGGAGGCCGCCGAGCGCGCCGGGGTGCGGGCCGCCACCATCAACTCATCGAACGTCACCGACTGGGAGGAGATCGCCGAGGCCCTCGAACAGGACCTCCTCGACGTCCTCCTGGTCTCCCCGGAACGCCTGGTCAACCCCCGTTTCCGGGACACCCAGCTGCCTCATCTGCTCGCGCGGGCGGGCCTCGTGGTGATTGACGAGGCCCATTGCATCAGCGACTGGGGCCACGACTTCCGTCCCGACTACCGGCGGATCCGTTCCCTGATCCAGGAGCTGCCGGACCGGGTCCCGGTGCTGGCCACCACCGCGACGGCCAACCAGCGGGTGGTCACCGACGTCGCCGAGCAGCTGGCCGTCGGCGGGCACGAGGTGTTCACGCTGCGGGGGTCCCTGGCGCGCGACTCCCTGCGGCTCGGGGTGCTGGAGCTGGGTTCGTCGGCGCGGCGGCTGGCGTGGCTGGTTGAGCATCTCGGTTCGCTGCCCGGCAGCGGCATCGTCTACTGCCTGACCGTCGCGAACGCCGAGGACACCGCGGCGGCTCTGGCAGCCGCCGGGCATCGGGTCCTGCCGTACACGGGTCGCACGGACCTGCCCGAGCGAGTCGCGGCCGAGCAAGCCCTGCTCGCCAACGAGGTGAAGGCCCTGGTGGCCACCTCGGCGCTGGGGATGGGATTCGACAAACCCGATCTCGGGTTCGTGGTCCACCTCGGCGCCCCGAGCTCCCCGGTGACCTATTACCAGCAGGTGGGACGCGCGGGACGCGCCACCGAGTCCGCCGACGTGTTGCTGCTCCCGGGTGGTGAGGACCAGGAGATCTGGCGGTACTTCGCCACCAACGCCATGCCCACCCGGCAGCGGGCCGAATCGGTGCTGGAGGCCCTGGCGGCCTCGGACGTGCCGTTGAGCGTGCCCGCCCTGGAGTCGCGGGTGGAGCTGCGTCGCGGTGCCCTGGAGCTGCTGTTGAAGGTGTTGGCGGTCGACGGCGCCGTGGAGAACCGGGCCGGGGGATGGGTGGCGACCGGCGTGGACTGGAGCTACGACGAGAAACGCTACTCGCGCATCGCCGCCGCGCGGGTCGCGGAGCAGCGGGCCATGCTCGAATACGAGAACCTCGGGCACGGCCGGTGCCGGATGGAGTTCCTGACGGCGGCGCTGGATGATCCGCACGCGAGGCCCTGCGGGCGCTGCGACACCTGTACCCGGCCGTGGTACCCCACCGGGGTGACGGCCGAGGCGCAGGTCGCGGCGCAGTCGGTGCTGGAGCGGGTGGGGGTGGTCCTCGAACCGCGCACCCTGTGGCCGCCCGGGCTGGATCGTTTCACCGGTTCCATGGGTGGTGAGGTCGTCAAGGGCCGGATTCCGCTGGCGGAACGCGTCGAACCCGGCCGCGTCGTGGCCCGCCTGACCGACCTCGGCCACGGCAACGCGTTGCGTGAGCTGTTCGCACCCGATGCCGACGGCAACCCGGTCGATGCCGAGGTGCCACCGCAGCTGGCCGGGGCGTGCCTCCAGGTGCTCCGCGAGTGGGACTGGGACGAGCGTCCAGCCGCCGTCGCCTGGGTTCCCGGTCTGTCGCGTCCCCGGTTGGTCGCCGCCCTGGGGGAGGGGTTGGCCAGGGCGGGTCGGCTCCGGGTGCTCGGGCCCCTCGGGCTGGCGCCCGGCGCCGCCCCGCTGCCCAGGGCGAACAGCACGTTCCGGGTGCGGGACCTGTGGACCCGGTTCCACGTCACCCCGCAACAGGAGGCGGTGCTGCCCGGCCTGTCCGGACCGGTACTGCTCGTCGACGACCTGGTCGATTCACGCTGGACCATGACGGTCGCGGGGCGTCTCCTGAAACGGGCCGGGGCGAGGGCGGTCCTGCCCTTCGCCCTCGCCGCCACGGGGTGATCCGGAGGTCGCGCGGCTGAACCGTCACAAGGGTGCCCAGCCCGACCCTCGGCCGACCCTCGGATTGGGTTCGCTTGCCTTCCGGCGGGAGGGCTGGTGTGAGGCGGGAGCTGGGGTGGTTCGCTTGCCTTCCGGTCGTGTGCTTGCGCTGTAGCGCTGGCGTTCG
>CALCKT010000062.1 GCA_937965785.1 uncultured Propionibacteriaceae bacterium
GCTGTTGAGTTCTCAAGATTCGGAAGCCACCAAAGCAGCAACCCGGTAAACTTTACTGCATTTCCACCGAATGTCAAATTCAGTGTTTTTGCATTGAGTTGTACCTTGTTCAGGTTTCACCGCCCTTTCGGGCAGCTTCTCCACTGTACTCCCCGGATCCCTGTTTCGCAAACCGGGCTTCCCGGCCTGTTCCTTGGGAACGTCGACAAGCACGTGGCCTTGAGTGGGATCCACTTGATCGCACACTCGCCACGGGGTTCGTCGACGGGGGAGTGCCCCGGCCTGTCGCTTCCCAGCGCTTTCGGGGGCGAGAGAGAACACTACACACTCCCCGGGCGGTGCGCAACTCGCCTCTGACAAGGCACGGAACCCAGAACTTGAACTACGGAAGATCGCGATATATCGTAGAGTTATCCATCACGAAAGGATCTGTCATGAACATGAACAAGCACGATCACCACGGCTTCCGGGAGACCCACGGACCACACGGACCCCACGGTCCGCACGGTCGCCGTCGCGGCGGACGGTCTCCTGAGGGTTTCGAGGGATTCGGCCGCCGGGCCCGCCGCCGCGGTGACGTCCGGGTGGCGGTTCTCCTGCTGCTCGCCGAGGAGCCGATGCACGGCTACCAGCTGATGCAGACCATCGCCGAGCGCACCGACGGGGTGTGGTCCCCCAGCCCCGGCGCCATCTACCCGACCCTGAATCAGCTCGAGGACGAGGGCCTCGTCCGGATCGACACCAGCGGCGGCCGCAAGGAGGTCTCCCTCACCGAGGCGGGCCGGGCCCACGTCGAGGAGCACCGCCCCTCATGGCCCGACCCCCTGGCCCGTGAGGAAGGCCCCCGCCTGCGCGAGCTCATGCACTCGCTCGGCGAGGCCGTGCGCCAGGTCGGCCGCACCGGCACCGACGCCCAGCGTCAGCAGACCGCCCGGGAGCTCGCCGAGGTCCGGCGTCGGATTTATCTGATCCTCGCCGGGGACGAGGAGTAGGCCGGCTCATTTTGAGAGGCGGGGAGTCGCAATCCCGGCGGGGAGGGTACCCCAAGTGGTACTGAGAATGTATCGCGTGTTAGGTTCCTCGTGATTTCGTATTGATGCAAGCTAATTTACGCTTTGACAGTAAGGAAGCCCCATGCGACCCACCACCCTCACCCGCCGCTCACTCATCGCCGCGCTCTCCGCCGTCCCCGCAGTTGCCCTTGTCGCGGGATGCTCCAGCAATCCCAGCAACTCCGCCTCGGAGAGCGCAGGTGGCGGGAAGAAGCTCGCGATCTTCGCGACCACCGGTTACCTGGCCGACGCGGCCAAGGTGCTCGACCCCGACGCCGAGATCACGACGATGGTCCAGCCCGGCGGCGACCCCCACACCTACGAACCCACCACCCAGGACATCGAGAAGATGCAGTCCGCCGACGTGGTCTTCTCCTCCGGCGTGCACATGGAGGCCAAGATGCTGACCCAGCTCGAATCCCTGGGCGCCAAGCACATAGCCGTCGGCAACAAGATCGACCAGAGCGAGCTGCTGCCCTGGCCGGAGAAGGACGAGCAGGGCAACGACCTCCACGACCCGCACATCTGGAACAGCACCAAGATCTGGCAGCAGGTCGTGACCCTGATGGCCGAACACCTCAAGACCGTCAACTCCTCGAAGGCCGCCGACTACGACAAGAACGCGGAGGCCTACAAGAAGCAGATCGAGGAAGTCGACACCTGGGCCAAGCAGGAGACCGCGAAGATCCCCGAGGACCGCCGGGTGCTGGTCACGGGCCACGACGCCTTCAACTACTTCGGGCGGGCCTACGGCATCGAGATCCACGCCACCGACTTCGTCACCTCGGAATCCGACATGTCCGCCGATGACATCGCCGAGCTGGCCGACCTGATCGCGAAGCACAAGCTGCCCGTCATCTTCCAGGACAACCTCAAGAACCCCCAGGCGATCCAGTCCGTCAAGGAGGCCGTCGCCGCCAAGGGCTGGCAGGTCGAGATCTCCGACAAGCCGCTCTACGCCGACTCCCTCGGCAGTGAGGCCGGCGTCGACACCTACCTCGGGGTCATGAAGCACAACGTCACCACCATCGTCGAGGCATTGAGCTGATGACGGCTGCCCTGAGTGTCTCCGGGTTGAGTTTTGCCTACCGCGACTCGCTGGTTCTGCGGGAGGTCACCCTCGACCTCCCGCAGGGCGTGGTGCTTGGCGTCATCGGGCCCAACGGGGCCGGGAAGTCGACGCTGCTGAAGGCCGCGGTCGGGCTGTTGAAACCCTCGAAGGGAACCGTCGCCTGCTTCGGCCAGCCGTTGCAGAAGGTGCGTCGCCGCGTCGGCTACATGCGGCAGGCCAGCAGCGTCGACTGGGACTTCCCGACCACGGTCAGCGATGTCGTCCTCATGGGCACCTACGGTGGCCTGGGCTGGTTCCGCCGGCCCGGGAAGAAGGAGCACGACGTGGCGGCGGCCGCGCTGAGGCGGGTCGGTATTCCCCATCTGGCGCACCGGCCCATCAGTCAGCTCTCCGGGGGTGAGCGCCAACGCACCTTCCTGGCGCGGCTGCTGGCCCAGCAGTCCGACCTGCTGCTCCTCGACGAGCCCTTCGCCGGGGTGGACGCCGCCAGCCAGGAAACCATCACGCGCGTGCTGCACGGGCTGCGCGACGAGGGACGCACCGTCGTCATCGTCCACCACGACCTGGCCACCGTCCCGACGCTGTGCGACTGGACCTGCCTGCTGAACCGGACCGTGATGGGTTTCGGCCCCACGAAGGAGGTGTTCACCGACGAGATGGTGAAACAGGCCTACGGGTTGGCGACAACATGAACCCCCTCGACCTGCTGACCAACCACACCTACCGGATGATGCTGCTCGGCACCGTCATCATCGGGTTCACCACCGGGGCCATCGGCACCTTCGCCTACCTGCGGAAACGCACCCTCCTGGCGGATGTCGTCTCCCATTCCTCCATCGGGGGGGTGATGCTGGCCTTCATCATCGCCACGTCCTTCGGGATTGACGGTCGCAGCAACTGGGTGCTGATCCTCGGTTCCGCGGTGGTCTCCCTGGTGGCGGTGCAGCTGGTTGACTGGCTGCCCCGCGTCTCGGTGACGAAGGTGGATGCGGCGATGGCGATCGTGTTGGCGCTGTTCTTCGGCGGCGGCATGGTGCTGCACCGCATCATCCTCGCCGGGCCCTACCCCAGCAAGGGTGGATTGGCGGAGTACCTGTTCGGCAACTCCTCCCACCTGACGTTCGAGGACATCATCTCCAGCGTCGTCGTCTCCCTCGCGACCTTCCTGGTGGCGGTCATCGCGTTCAAGGAACTGAAGCTGAGCTGCTTCGACCCCGAGTACGCGGCAACGCTGGGGTTCTCCTCGCGGCTGCTGTCGGTGCTGCTGAACGCGGTGGTGGTGCTGTCGATCGTGATCGGTCTCAAGGCCGTCGGACTGGTGCTCATGGTGGCGCTGGCCATCGCCCCGCCGATCGCGGCCAGGCAGTGGACCACACGCGTCGGCAGCATGTTGCTGCTGTCGGGGCTGATAGGGGCCTTCAGCGCCGTCTTCGGGTCGTGGCTCGCGGTCTCGATCGGTCGCGTGCCCACTGGCCCCGTGATCGTGCTGGTGGTCACGGTAATCGCTTTCGTCTCGATCCTGTTCGCCCCCAAACGCAGCCTCCTGCTGACGATCCGGGCGAGACGGCGTCATCGCAAGGAGGTGACGGCATGAGTTTCGTGCTGTGGGTGATGATCCTGGCGATCGTCACCGCCGTCACCTGTGCCCTGCCCGGGATCTGGCTGGTGCTGCGGAAGCAGTCGATGCTGACCGACGCCATCAGCCACGCCGTGCTGCCGGGCATCGTCATCGCGGCGGTGGCCACGGGAACCATCCAGTCGCCGTGGTCCATCGTCGGGGCGGCCGTGATGGGCACCGTGGTGGTGCTGGGGGCGGAGCTGCTCGAATCGACGGGACTGGTCTCCGGGGACGGCCCCCAGGGGCTGGTGTTCCCGGCCCTGTTCAGCATCGGCGTGCTGCTGCTCAGCACCCGGTTCAGCGGGGTCCAGATCACCGAATCGGCGGTGCTGGTCGGGGACCTCAACCTGGCCGCCTTCCTGCCGCTGAAGATCGGAAACACGCTGCTCGGCCCGCAGTACCTGTGGGTGATGGCTGGGGTGCTGGTCCTGAATGTCGTGTACCTGACGGTGCTGCACACCCGGCTCAAGCTGATCGCCTTCGACCCGGAACTGGCCCAGACCATGGGCATCCCGGTCAAGCGTCTGGGTCACCTGACCATGCTGGTGGTCTCCGTGACGATCACCGCCGCCTTCAACGCGGCGGGTGCGGTGCTGGTGATGGCTCTGATGATCGTCCCCGCGGCCATCGCACAGCTGCTGTCCCACAGCATCCACGGCATGTACCTCATCACCGTCGGCGTCACCATCGCCTGTTCGGTGGCGGGATTCTGGGCCGCTTACGCCCTCGACGCCTCCACCTCGTCGGGTCTGGCGTTCTTCTACGGGATCATCTATCTGGCGGTGGTGGTGGGGACGGTGGTCATGCGGAAGCTCCGCACTCCGCGCACCAGCTGAGCCGAAAACCCTCACCATGGTTTGAGCCGGCCTGCTCGTTCAGCGAGCAGGCCGGCTCAACCAACTGTGGTCACCTCAGCCCTCGAAGAGCTTGATGAGGTCCTTGGTGTACTGGTCGCGTCCGTCCTCGAAGAGTTCGTCGCGACTGAACCGGTCGACGATCTCGCCGCCGCGCAGCACGATGGAGCGTTCGCTCATGAACTGCACCGCGCTGAGATCGTGGGAGATGAACATCGACGACAGGCCGAGTTCCTCCTTCAACTCCTGCAGCAGGTTCAGCACCCGGGCCTGGATGGAGACGTCGAGGCTGGCCGTGGGTTCGTCGAAGATCAGGAGGGTCGGCTCCACGCTGATGGCCCGCGCGATCGCTGCCCGCTGTTTCTCGCCCCCGCTGAGTTCGTGGGGTTTGCGGTCCAGGCAGGAGACGGGCAGGCGCACCAGGTCGACGAGCTGTTCGGCGACCTTCCGTTGCGTCCCCGGCTGCACGAAACTCGGCGAGACGAAACCCCGGGTGCGCAGCGGCTCCAGGAGGGAGTCGTACATCGTCAGCCGCGAGTTGAACGAACTCGATGGGTTCTGGAACACCACCTGGAGGCGGCGCCGGATGTCACGCAACCCCTTGCCGCGACGCTGGAGGAGGGACTCTCCCTCCAACGTAGCCCGGCCGGCGGAGGCCGGTTCCAGGGTCAGCAGGCACTTGGCAAGCGTCGACTTGCCCGACCCGCTCTCCCCGACGACCCCGAGGCATTCACCCTTGTTGATCGTGAACGAAACCCCCTTGACGGCGTGGGTGCCGCCGGGATAGGTCTTGTGCAGGTCCTCGACCTCCAGGACGGGGGGAGCCCCGACCTGCTCGACGGTTTCGCTCACGAGGCGGCTCCTTCCGTGAAGACGGGCAACCGGGACGGGATGTTGCGCAGCGGCGGAATGGCGGCGATCAGGTTGCGGGTGATCCGTTCCTTCGGGGAATCGAAGATCTCCTTCGTGGTGCCCCGTTCCTTGATCTCGCCGCCCTGCATGATCACCATCCGGTCGGCGAACCGGCTCAGCACCCGCAGGTTGTGGGTGATGAACAACACCGCGCAGCCCTCCCGTTTCTGGATCTCCGCGATCTGGTCGAGCACCAGCGACGCGTTGACCGCGTCGAGGGCCGTGGTGGGTTCGTCGGCGATGATCAGTTTGGGTTTCAGCAGGATCGCGGCCGCGAGGGCGGCGCGCTGCAACTGCCCGCCGCTGACCTGGAACGGGTAGCGCTTCAGCAGTTCAGCGGGCAGCTGCAGCTGTTCGAGGACCGCAGCGGCCCGTTTCCCCCGGCGCTTCTCGTCCCAGTCGGTGTGGCTGCGCATCACCTCGTCGAGCTGCCGCCCGATCCGGTAGTACGGCGAGAACGCCGCCTGGTAGTCCTGGAAGACGTAGGCGATGTCGTTGCCGCGCAGCTGCCGCATCTCCTCCTTCGAAACGGCCAGCAGGTCCTTGTCGCCGAAGCGCATGACCTTGGCGCGACGTCTCAGCCCGCGCGGCAGCAGGTTGGCGATGGAGAAGGCCGTCAAGGACTTGCCCGACCCGCTCTCCCCGACGACGGCCAGCCACTCGCCGGTCTCGATGCGCAGGTCGATGCCGTGCACCAGCTCCCTGGTGCGGGTCGTGACGCGCAGTTCGTCGATCCTAAGCAGCGACACCGGTCTCCTCCTTCCGTTCCCCGGAAATGGCGTAGAGGCTCTGCAGCTGATCGCCGAGCCAGTTCGCGGCGCACACCACCAGGAAGATCGCCAGGCCGGGCGCCAGCATGAGGTGTGGGGCCTGGGTGAAGAACATCTGGGCCTCGTTGAGCATGGCCCCCCACTCGGCGGAGGGAAGCTGCACACCCAACCCCAGGTAGGACAGCGATGCCACGAGCAGGATCACCTTGCCGATGTCCACCGTCGCCAGGGCCATGACCGGGCCGACGATGTGCGGCAGCAGGTGGCGTCGCATGATCGAGAAGGTGGAGGTTCCGCTGATGGTGGAGACCATCAGGTAGTCCTTCGCCTTCTCCTGCATGACGACGCTCCTGGTCAGGCGGGTGTAGCCCACCCACTTGATGATGAGGATGGCCAGCAGCAGGTTCCCGAATCCCTGACCCATCAGGCCCGCGATGATCATGGCGACGATGTACTCCGGCAGCGCCAGGAAGATGTCGACGGCCCGCATCAGGGTCCAGTCGGTGCGTCCACCCAGATATCCGGACAGCAGACCCAGCGGAACCCCGATCAGGATGGAGATTCCCAGCGCCAGCGCGCTGAGCCCCACCGTGGTGAGCCCGCCGGTCAGGATGCGGGAGAACACGTCGCGACCTAGGTCGTCGGTCCCGAACCAGTGGGCGGCGCTCGGTCCCTGGAGCTTGTCGGCCGTCGCGGTCAGGTTCGGGTCCTGCGGCGCGATCCAGGGGCCGATGATCAGCAGCACCAGGAACACCGCGACCGCGATCATGACGACACGTTTTCCGGTGCTCATGCCTTCCTCCCCTTGAGCGCGATGGCGGGATCCAGCCAGCGGTAGGACAGATCCACCAGCCCGTTGATGAGGAAGACCACGATGCCGATCAGCAGGATGAAGGCCTGGATCGTGGGATAGTCGCGTTTGGTCAGGGAGTCGAGCACCAGCATCCCGATGCCCTGGATGGCGAAGATCTTCTCCACCACCACGGTGCCCCCGAGGAGGCCACCGAGGCTCATGCCCATGATGGTTACCAGGGGTATGAGGCTGGCCCGCAGCACGTGCTTGCCGAAGACCGTCGATTCGTGCAGGCCCCGCGAACGCGAAGCCCGGACGAAGTCCGCCTCCTGCGCGTCGACGAGGCTGTTGCGGAACACCTTCACGTAGGGCGGCACGATGGCGATGGTCATGCAGATGATGGGCATCACCAGGCCGCCGGGTCTCGTCGCCTGGGAGGGCAGCAACTTGAGGCTGATCGCGAACACGTTCAGCAGCAGCAGACCCAACCAGAAAGTCGGCATGGAGGAGGAGAGCAGGATGATTCCCTGGGCCAGGCGGTCCGGCCATTTCCCGACGTTGCGGGCCGCCAGGGTGCCCAGCAGGCCGGCGATGATGAAGGCGGCCACCAGGGACCACCCGGCCAGGATGAGCGTGCTGGGGAAGGCGTTGGCGATCCCCTCGATGACCGGTTTCCCGGTCATCGAGGAGTTGCCGAAGTTCAGCCTCAGCAGGTTCATCAGGTAGGCGGAGTACTGCTCCCAGACGGGCGCGTTGAGGCCGCGTTCGTTCCGGAGGGCCTCGATGTCACCCTGGGTGACCTCGATGGTGTCCATCCGCAGCAGCGAGCGGGTCTCGTCGCCGGGCGCCAGCTTCACAACCAGGAAACTGACAACCGTCAGCAACAGGACGAAGACCGCGACCTCGACCAGGCTGATCAACCATTTCCTCATGGCTCAGGAGATGTCCAGGTCCTTGGTGATCATCTGGAACTCGAACTCGTTGCCGGGGGTCGCCCAGCCGGTCACGGTCTTCTTGCTGGCGCTGGTCTCGTAGGGGGCGGTGATGTAGGAGTTGTAGTACTTGGTGTCGATGTACTGGGCGATCTCCTTGGCCAGCGTGGTGCGGGCGGTGGTGTCGGCCTCGGTGTTGTACTTCTCCAGCTTGGCCAGCAGCTCGGGATCGGCGAGTTTGCCGTGGTTCTGGGCTGCTCCCTCACCGAAGGAGCTGTTGAGGAAGAAGGAGCCGTCGCCGCGGGTGATGGTCAGCAGCGAGTAGGTCGTGAGGTCCCAGTCGTTCTGCGGGAGGTACTCGTCGATGTTCTCGGCCTTGGCGATCTGCATGTCGATGCCGACCTTGCGGGCCTGGTCCTGGACGACCTGCGCGATCTTCGGCAGTTCGGGGCGGGCGTCGTAGGTGACGAGCTTGAGGGTGAGCGGCTGACCGTCGCGGGTCACCTTGCCGTCGCTGACCTGGAGTCCGGCGGCCTCGAAGTGCTTGAGGGCCTCCTCGGTGCTGAACGGGTGGGCCGCCACCTTCGGGGAGATCGGGTAGTCGCCGGGGAAGACGTCGTAGGCCACCTGGGCCTGGCCGCCCATGACATCCTTGACGATGGATTCACGATCCACCAGCGCGTCGATGCCCTTGCGGAACTCCTCGTTGCCCCAGAGCGCGGCATTGGAACCGGAGTAGTTGTAGAGCATGTGGTAGACGCGGGTGCCGGGCCTGCTGTCGACCTGAAGCGTGGAGTCGGCCTGGAGGGTGCTCAGGGAGTCGAGGGAGGGGCGGTAGATGACGTCGGCGTCCCCGGCCTGGAGGGCGGACCTGCGGCCGTTGGCGTCGCTGTTGGCGGTCATGACCACGCGGTCGAGCTTCGCCTTGCCGTCGTAGTAGTCGTCGTTGCGCACCAGCACGGCCTCACCGTTGATGTCGAAGCTCTCGAACTTGAACGCACCCGTCCCGATGGGGAATTTGGAATCCTTGGCGGAGGTGTCGACGATCACCGAGTTGTAGTGCACCAGGCTGGACGGCAGGGCCGGGTAGACGGTTTCGGTGACGATCTTCAGCGTGTGCTGGTCCGTCGCCTCGATGGACTGGATCCGCAGCGCCTTCTTGATGCCGGGGTTGACTGCTATCGAGTTCTCGAGGCTGGCCTTGACCTTCTCAGCGGTCATCTCGGTGCCGTTGTGGAACTTGACACCCTTGCGGAGGGTGAAGGTCCAGTTCTGGGCGTCGGTGCTCTCCCACTTCTCGGCCAGCCAGGGGCGGATCTGCAGGGTCTGGGGATCGACGCCCACGAGGGTCTCGACCGTTCCGGAGCTGAAGATGAAGGCGGTCTGGTTCTGGTGGGCGTCGGTGCTGTCGGCGGCGAGGACGGTGATGAGCCTCAGGGTCTTGCCCTCCGTCGACGCCTGGTTCGAGGGGAGACCACAGGCGCTGAACAGCAGGGTGACGGCGGTCAGAGCCGCGGCCAGCCAGGTGGCGGGTCGTGTGAGCATGTCGGGTGCAGCCTTTCATCGGGTAGCGGCGTTGGGTGGTGCTCAAGTTGTTCGACGGCGCTGCCACGATTGCCCCGTAACGATGGTTCCACGAGATGCGCAGACGCACCCGGGACATCGCCGCTCCGAAGCCTGACCGCGAAGCCCGTCGACGTCGCGAACTGGCTGTCTTCGGACTCAGGATCGCCCTCCCCCGGCACCTTCCCGGGGTCGCCCCCAGTGGCTGCTGCCGGCCTCGTCACCTTCACCGCTGCGCGTCAGTCCCGGATTCCCACCGGGTTCCGTGGTGGGTGGAGACCACTCACCACCAGTTCGCGAGGTGAGAGTAACATAACTTTGGTACAGAACTCTACTATAATGAGAGTCGGTATCGTTTTGGTTGCGCCACCGGGTCGTTGCCGGTTGCTATTCTCATCACCCCGTCATGCTGGCCAGGGTCAGGAACCCCAGTACCATCCGCAGGAGCGACAGGAACCCCAGAACTATCCCGAGGGTCGCGAGACCGCGACCACCCGCTCCGGTTTCACCTGCGCTCGACCTGCCCTTGACCCCGCACACGATTGCAATGACGCCGGTGACGCCGAACAACGGGAGCAGGAGGGCGATGACCCCCGCGATGGCGCTGCCCACACACATCGAGTCAGTTCCCGCCTGCGGGGGCGGGTAGGGGTTGCTGTCACCGTGGTTCGATCCCCAGGACGTGCTGTTCCCGCACTCGGAGCAGAACTTGCTGCTCGATGAGATTTGTTCGCCACATTCCTTGCAGTACATGGGATTTCCTCGGATCAGGTTTCCTCGGCAACTTCGCCGGGAAGCGTTCTTGAAAGAGGTTAACAGAAGCCCCGCTCATGGGTGTGGGATCGGAGTCAGGTGGCGCGGAAGCGTTTCCGGACTTCCGGCGCCTGCGTTTCCGGCACGGTGTGGGCCTAGCTGGACTTGAACCAGCGACCTCATCCTTATCAGGGATGCGCTCTAACCGCCTGAGCTATAGGCCCGTCGTCAACGACGCTGAACTCTACAACACCCGTCGTTGACCTGACAAGTTGGGTTTCAGTCCTCCGCGAGGGTGACCTCAAGGCCACCGATGACGGCTGCCGCCAGGTTGTACAAGAAGGCGAACAACGTCGACACCGCGGTGATGATGACGACGTCCAGGGCCGCCAGGACCGCGGCGAAACCGATGACCCGTCCGGCGTTGATGTAGTCCTCGACGTTGAACTGGCTTCCGGAGTCACCGATCAGCTGGGTCATGGTCGAGTTGATGGACTGGAGCGCGCCGGAACCCGCGACGACGGCCCACAGCACGGCAACGATGACCACCAGCATGATCCCGAAAGCTATGGAGAACAGGAACGTGGTCTTCATCACCGACCAGGGGTCTATGCGGGAGATGCGCAGCCTGGCCTTGCGGGTGCGGCGCACCTCCCCGACCTTCGACAGCGTCCCCTCGGGTTTGTGGGACTTGTCCTTGGCGGTTTTGTCCGATTTGCCGACGGTGGGGGTGGCGGCCCAAGGGGCTGCCTTGGCGGTGTCTCCCGCCACCTTGGTCGTCGCCCCAGCAGCAGCTGCCCCAGCTGCGGCCGCCCCTGGAGCGGCCGTTCCAGCCGTGGCGCCGGCTGCTTGCTGGGCGCCCGCTGGTTTCCCGGGTTGGGTTCCGGGCAGGGCGGCCCTGACCTGCTGCGGCATCGGGCGCGCGGTCCTCTGATTGGGCTTGTTCGGCTGCTTGGGGTTCGCGGTGCCCGGTTTCTTGTCACCGACCGGGCCCGGTAGCGCCTGGGGGGCGGCCTTGGCCCCGACCGCGGGTTGCTTCCCGCCCTGCTGGGGTTTCCCGGGCTGGGAGGGTTTCCCGCCGGTCTGTTTCACCTGCTTGTTGTTCTTTCCCGGCACCGCGAGCGCCTGACCCGGTTGGTTCTTCGCCGCAGCGTCAAGACGCGGGTTTGAGGAACCACCCTTTCCCGCACCCTTCGGGGTGGGTTTCCCACCTTCGGTCTCCGGCAGCGACTTGGGTCCGAAATTCACACCCGGCTTCCCATCCGCCCCAGGCCAATGGGGAGTCTTGTCACTCATCGCCGTTTCCCTCCTCGGCCTCCTCGGCCGTCTCGACTGCTGTCTGGTTCACCGTACCCGGTTCCGCAGTCGTTTCCGCATCCGTATCGGGGAGTTCCGCAGTGGCCTCCGGGTAGAGGGCGATCGCAGCCACGGCGTCGTCACCCCTGACACCGACGAACTTGACCCCCATGGTGTCGCGCCCCTTGACGGGAACATCGGCCACGGCCGAACGGACGACCTGCCCCGATTGTTTGATCGAGATCACCTCGTCGCCGTCGCCCACGATCAGCCCACCGACCAGGGATCCGCGGCCATCGGACAGACGCATCGCCTTGATTCCGAGGCCGCCGCGGCCCTGCTGACGGTACTCGCCGACGGTGGTGCGTTTCGCGAACCCCCCGTCGGTGACGGTGAACACGAACCGGCCGTCGAGATCGTCGTCACCGCCCAGCACCGCCATGGAAAGCAGCTCGTCGCCGTCTCGGAACCGCATCCCGGTCACCCCGGATGTGGCGCGACCCATGGGACGCAGCTCGTCGTCGGAGGCCCGGAAACGGATGGCCTGGCCCTTGCGGGAGATCAGCAGCACGTCGTCGATGGACGAACACAGCGACGCCCCGATCAGTTCGTCGCCCTCCTCACGGAAGTTGATGGCGATCACACCCGCCTGCCGCGGCGAGTCGTAGGAGCTGAGCGTGGTTTTCTTGACGAAACCCCTGCGGGTGGCCAGCAGCAGGTAGGGGGCGTCGCTGTAGGAGCGCAGCGTCAGCACCTGCGCGATGTGCTCGTCCGGCAGGAAACTGAGCAGTCCCGCGACGTGCCCGCCCTTCGCGTCGCGGCCCGCCTCGGGCAGCTGCCACACCTTCGCCCGGTACACCCGGCCCAGGTTGGTGAAGAACAGCAGCCACTCGTGGTTGGTGGCCTTGAACAGGTGCGCCACCTCGTCGTCGGCACGCAGGGTGGCCCCGCGAACCCCCTTGCCACCGCGTTTCTGCACCCGGTACTGGTCGGCTCGGGTGCGTTTGGCGTAGCCGCCGTGCGTGATGGTTACCACGACATCCTCGTCGGCGATGAAATCCTCCTCGGAGAAGTCGCCGTCGGCGGCGACGATGCGGGTGCGCCGTTCGTCGCCGTACTTGTCGGTGATCTCCTGCAGCTCGGCGCCGATGATGGCGCGCTGGCGTTCGTCGGAGGCGAGGATGTCCTTGAGGTCGGCGATGAGCCGTTCGATCTCGGCCAGCCGGTCGATGATCTTCTGGATCTCCATCGACGCCAGCCGCCGCAGCTGCTGGTCGAGGATGAAACGGGCCTGGAGTTCGTCGATGTCGAGGAGCTCCTGGAGGCCCCGCGAGGCCTCCTCGGCGGTGCGGGAGGCCCGGATCAGCGCGATGACCTCGTCGAGCATGTTGAGGGCCTTGACCAGGCCGCGATCCAGGTGGGCGCGTTTCTCGGCGTCGGCGAGCTGGAAGGCGGTGCGGCGGCGGATGACCTCGATCTGGTGTTTGATCCACTGCGCGATGAACTGGTCGAGCCGCAGGGTGCGGGGCACGTCGTCGACGAGCGCCAGCATGTTGCAGCCGAAGGTGTCCTGCAGCGCGGTGTGCTTGTACAGGTTGTTCATCACGACCCGCGGCTGGGCGTCGCGTTTCAGCACGATCACCAGGCGCAGTCCGGTGCGGGCGGAGGTGTCGTCGCGGATGTCGGAGATGCCGGTGAGGCGCCCCGAGTTCACCAGCTCCGCGATCTTGGTTGCCAGGTTGTCGGGGTTGCACATGTAGGGCAGCTGCGTGATCGCGATGCACTGGCGCCCGGAGGAGTCCTCCTCCAGCTCCATGACGGCCCGCATGATCACCGATCCGCGTCCCGTGCGGTAGGCGTCCTCGATACCGCGCCGCCCGACAATCAAACCGCCGCCGGGGAAGTCGGGTCCCTGGATGCGGGCCATCGCGGCCTCGAGGAGTTCCTCCCTGGTGGCCTCGGGGTGGGTCAGCGCCCACTGGACGGCGTCGTTGACCTCGCGCAGGTTGTGGGTGGGGATGTTGGTGGCCATGCCCACCGCGATGCCCGTGGATCCGTTCACGAGGAGGTTCGGGAACCGCGCCGGCAGCACCGTCGGTTCGGAGTCGCGGTTGTCGTAGTTGGGTTTGAAGTCGACGGTGTCCTGTTCGATGTCGCGGACCATCTCGACGGCCAGCGGCGCCATCTTGCACTCGGTGTAGCGCATGGCGGCCGCCTTGTCGTTGCCCTGGGAACCGAAGTTGCCCTGCCCTGCGACCAGGGGATGCCGCATCGCCCACGGCTGCGCCAGACGCACCAGGGCGTCGTAGATGGCGCTGTCGCCGTGGGGGTGGTAGAGGCCCATCACCTCGCCGACCACACGGGAACACTTGTTCCAGCCGCGGTCGGGGCGGTATCCACCGTCCCACATGGCGTACAGGACGCGGCGGTGCACGGGTTTCAGGCCGTCGCGCACGTCCGGGAGGGCGCGCCCGACGATCACGGACATGGCGTAGTCGAGGTAGGACTTCTGGATCTCCACCTGGAGATCGACGGGGGTGGTGTGCCCCTGCATCATGGAGAGGCCCTGCGCCTCGGCCTCGAGCTGTTCGTCGACGCCCTCGGGGCGCTCGGTCTCGTCAGCCACTTGGTAACTCCTTAGCCTTCGGGTCGCGGGGATCAGATGTCCAGGAACCGGACGTCGCGGGCGTTGTGCTGGATGAAGCTGCGCCGCTGCTCGACGTCCTCGCCCATCAGGATGGAGAACATCTGGTCAGCCATGGCGGCATCCTGCAGGTTGACCTGCAGCAGGATGCGTTTGGCCGGATCCATGGTGGTCTCCCACAGATCGTCGGCGTTCATCTCACCGAGACCCTTGTAGCGCTGGATCGGGTTTACGCTGGGCAGTTTCTTGCCCTCGGCCAGCCCGGTGTCACGCATCGTGTCGCGTTCCTCATCGCTGTAGGCCAGTTCGTGAGGCGCATTGGTCCAGCGCAGCCGGAACAGCGGCGGCTGGGCCAGGTAGACGTGCCCGGCGTCGATGAGGGGACGCATGAACCGGAACAGCAGCGTCAGCAGGAGGGTGCGGATGTGGGCGCCGTCGACGTCGGCGTCGGCCATCAGCACGATCTTGTGGTAGCGCAGCTTGTCGAGGTCGAAGTCCTCCTGGATGCCGGTGCCGAGGGCGTTGATGATCGCCTCGACCTCCTTGTTGGCGAGGATCTTGTCCAAGCGGGCCTTCTCGACGTTGAGGATCTTGCCGCGGATCGGGAGGATGGCCTGCGTCTTCGGGTCGCGTCCGCCGCGTGCCGAACCGCCCGCGGAGTCACCCTCGACGATGAACACCTCGCAGTCTCCGGGGTTGCGGGACTGGCAGTCGACGAGCTTGCCGGGCAGACCGCCGCCGCCGAGGAGACCCTTGCGGTTGCGGGCCATGTCGCGGGCCTTTCGGGCGGCGATCCGGGCGAGTGCGGCCGCCTGCGACTTGCGGATGATGTCCTTGCCCTCGGAGGGGTTGCGTTCGAACCAGTCGCCCAACCGGTCGTTGAGGACCTTCTGCACGAACGACTTGGCCTCGGTGTTGCCGAGTTTGGTCTTGGTCTGGCCCTCGAACTGCGGCTCGGCGAGTTTGATGGAGATGATGGCGGTCAGGCCCTCGCGGATGTCGTCGCCGGAGACCCGGTCCTCCTTCTTCTTCACCAGACCCCAGGTCTCGCCCCAGCGGTTGACGGTGTTGGTCAGGGCCGCGCGGAAACCCTCCTCGTGGGTGCCGCCCTCGTGGGTGTTGATGGTGTTGGCGAAGGTGTGCACCGAGCTGGCGTAGGAGGCGTTCCACTGCATCGCGATCTCCAGGCTCATGCCCTGGACGTCGTCGTGGGACTCGACGTCGATGACGCTGGGATGGATGGGATCCTTCGACTGCGACAGGTAGCGCACGTAGTCGATCAGGCCGTTTTCGAAACGGAACGAGTCGTGGCGATGCTCCTCCTCGGAGTCCTCGCCCTCCCGGTCGACGGTGCGCAGGTCGGTGAGGGTGAGCCTGAGCCCCTTGTTGAGGAAGGCCATCTCGCGGAAACGAGTGGCGAGGGTCTCGTAGTTGAAGACGGTGGTCTCGAAGATCTCCGGGCTGGGGTAGAAGGTGATGGTGGTGCCGGTGTCCTCGGTTTCCTCCAGCTCCTGGAGGTCGTAGCGGGGAACGCCCAGGTCGAAGGTCTGCACGTAGCGGTGGCCGTCGCGGGAAACCTCGACGGTGAACTCCTTCGACAACGCGTTGACCACCGACGACCCGACGCCGTGGAGGCCGCCGGAGACCTTGTAGCCGCCGTTGCCGAATTTGCCGCCGGCGTGGAGGACGGTGAGCACCAGGGTCACCGTCGGAATTTTCTCCACGGGGTGTTCCTTGACGGGGATGCCGCGGCCGTTGTCGGCGACGCGCACGCCGCCGTTGTCGAGCAGGGCGATGTCGATCTGGTCGCAGTAACCGGCCAGGGCCTCGTCGACGGCGTTGTCCACGATCTCGTAGACCAGGTGGTGCAGGCCGCGCTCACCGGTGGATCCGATGTACATGCCGGGACGTTTGCGAACCGCATCCAGGCCCTCCAGCACCGAGATCTGCTCCGCGTCGTAGGCCGCGTCGGTGTGTGTGTCGCCGGACTGCTCGGCCTCGTACTGGGGTTCCAACTCGCTGGCCTGCTCTTCTGTCACGCGGTGCTCCCATTCCATGAAACAGCCGCCGGGTGAACCGACGGCGTGTACAACCTTGGCAAGTCTACCTCGAAACCTACTTGACACGCTCCCTGAACACCCCGCCATCCGGCCAGAATCCGCTCTCTGACCTCCCGTCAGGGGTGAGGATGACTCGGGGTACAGCCCCAGGGGCGCCCAGAGCGCCTGGAGGCCTTCTGCCGATCCCATCGAGGGCACCGCTGCCTTGATTGGCGCTGCCTTCTAGCATGGTCGTGCGCGCCCCATCGACCCGAGGAGCACCGGATGATCCGCAACTTCTTCGCAGGCATTCTTCTGCTGGCCGCCACGCTGTGTGCACTGGCGGGCTCGGTCCTGCAGTGGACGAACCACACGGCCACCTCGCCGGAATCAACCCAGCAGCTGGTTCAGGCGATCGCCAGGGACGAGACCGTCAGGGGAGCCGTCACGGACCTGCTCCGCAGCTCGATCGAGCAGCGGATCCCGGAGTCGATGGATCAGGTTCCGGGTCTGCGCACGAAACTGAAGGAGGTCATCGGCACGGGGGTCAGCACAGCGATGTCCACACCCGAGGTCCAGTCGGCCTGGGAGTCGACACTGAACGACAGCCGCGAGCTCCTGCTGAAGGACCTCACCGAGTACGGCTCCGGCAGGACCAAGACCCCGCCGTCGGTCAAGGTCAACCTCGATCCGCTCATCTCCAGGGCATGGCAAACCATCAGGTCGAACGCGGGCCCCGAGATCTCCAGCTACATGGACCGGTTCGAAACGCCGACCGGTGTCCAGGCCAAGGTGGCCGACGTCCCGGCTCAGCAGGCCGATCAGGCCAGCCAGATCCTGGCCCTGGCCTCGTACTGGTGGCTGTTCCACGTGGCTGCCGGGCTGCTGCTGATCGGGGGATTGCTGCTGGGAACCAGGATCGGCCGCTGGGTGCTGCTGGCGGTGTTCTCCTTGCTCGGGGTGCTCGCCATCGTGGCGACACGCAGCGTGAGCGGGATGATCACCGTCCCGAACCTGGGCAACCAGCTGATCTGGGCCCTGGAGAACCGGATCGCGAACCACCTGATCACATCGCTGGCATCCTCGCTCGATCCGCTCTGGTACGGCTACCTGGGTCTGGCGGTCGTCGGCCTGATGATCGCTGTCATCAAGGGCGTGCGAAAACCCGCTTGATCCAAGAAAATTGGCGCTTCACGCCGAAATCGGCTCAGTCGTCGAGGTTCACCCGTTGCACATCGGTGTGGGCGAAATCATCACCGACGAACAGCAATGGCTCGTCGAGTTCGATGGCCAGCGCGTAGGAGAAACAGTCGCCCATGTTCAATCGCGCCGACGACCCGGAGCCCGGGCCGTAACGCCGGTGCGCCTGCCGCGCACGCCGGGCCTGAGCCGCTGAAAGAGGAACAAGAACGATGCCCAGGCCGTCAATCATGGCATCGAGTCTGCGCCGATTCGCCTCGGACAGCCGACGATCAGCAACCACCCCCAGCTCGACCCATGTGGCAGCGGACATGTGGAGTTTGTCCTCAGCTCTCAGGACACGACCGATCTTCTGGTGTCCTGGTTCCTGCAGGATCAAGGCGATCAGCGCCGACGAATCCACGATCATCGCGGCAATCCGTCCTCATCGTAGATTTCCTGGTCCACGTTTCGGAGGGCCTCACGTTCCTCATCGGTCATGCTGTCATGGATTTCCCCGGCAAGTTCCATGATCCTGTCGAACCGAGCCTGTCGAACTTTCTCCTCGTGGTTGAGCAGTTCCAACAGCGCCCGTTCAATGACATCGACCTGTGTGGTCTCGAACCGGTCGGCCGCCTGCCGAGCAAGTTCACAGACCCGTTTGTTCTTGATGTTGAGCGCCATGAGCGAATTTTACACCCACCCATAGGAACCATTACACCCGATGGTTTCACGTGAAACGACCCTCACCCGTAGGTGTCCCGGGGGCCGCGACCCCGGATCGAGCGGCGACCCCGTTTCCAGTTCGGCGCGTGGGGGCCCAGCACCTCGATGCGCAGGACCGAGCGCTCACCGAGTGCCCGGTTCAGTTTCGCGACCAGGGGTCCGGCGTTGTACCTCATGGCGGAGGCCCAGGCGGTGGAGTCGCACTGGACGATGAGCACCCCGTCGCGGAACTCGACGGGGCAGGAGTGTTCGGCGTTCATGGCGCCTACGAGCCCCGGCCAGTCGCGCAGCACCATTGCGAGGGAGATCTGGCGCTGCCAGCCCCTGCGTTTCGCGACGGATTCCAGGACGCTGCCGATCAGCTGCGGATCACGGTCGTCGGGATGGGCCCCGGAACGCTGTTCCCCGGCCCAGTGACGGCGTTTCGGCACCTTCGGGGGCGGCGGTGTGGCCTCGGGCAGCAGCGGTGAGGTACGGGCCGTCTGGTGGGCGATCTCGGTCGCCAGCTCCAGCCCGGTCGGGTCGTGGGGCTCCTCGCCCGGAAGGTCATCGCCCAGAGGTGGTTCAGTCATCCGTCACCTCCGGTTCCTCCACGGGCCCGACCGTCCCGCCCTGCACCCGGAACCTCCGCGCGGATGGGAAATCGGGGACGTCCGCCCCGACGGCGGCGGTGATGAGCACCTGTTCGGCGTCGGCGACCGCCCCCGCGAGGCGTTCGCGGCGGGTCTCATCCAGCTCGGAGAACACGTCGTCGAGCACCAGGACGGGTTCGATGCCGTCGGCGCGAACCAAGGCGAATCCTCCCAGTTTCAGGGCAAGTGCCAGCGACCACGACTCGCCGTGCGAGGCGTATCCCTTGGCCGGCAGATCGCCGATGGACAAGGTGATGTCGTCGCGTTGCGGGCCGACGAGGGTCACCCCGCGTGCGACCTCCTCGCGACGACGCTCCGCCATGGCCTCGAGCAGCCGCGCCTCAAGGGTTTCACGGACCGCGCCGATGGGAATGCCGGACAGGTCCAGGGCGGTCTTGTAATGCGCCGAGATCCGGTTGTTCACCGGAGCTATGGTCTCGTAGGCCTCGGCGGCGTGCGGGAGAACGTCGGCCAGGGTGTCGAGACGCGCGTGCAGCAGCTCGGCGCCGATCCGTGCCAGCGCATCGTTCCAGGCCTGCAGGGTCGCGTCCTCCTCGGGCGCGGCCTGCCGCAGCGACCTCCCGGACATCGCCTTCAGCAGCGAGTTGCGCTGCTTGAGGATCTTGTCCAGATCCGCTCGCACCCCGGCCATGCGCGGCCAGCGGGTGGTGACCAAGGTGTCCAGCCATACCCTCCGGTCCGACGGGTCGCCGCGCACGATGGCCAGGTCCATGGGAGAAAAAACGACGGTGCGCAGCGCGCCAACGAGGTCGCGGGGCCGCGCCAGGGGGGCACGGTTCAAACGGGCGACATTGCTGCGACCACTGGTCACCTCGAGCTCCAGGGTGATGAGGCGTTCGTCGTCACGGGAGGCCTGCACCCGGGCCCGCAGGATCGCGGACCCGGCACCCGCGCGGATCAGAGGAGCCGTCGACGAGACGCGATGGGAGGACATCGTCGAAAGGTACTCGACGGCCTCGACCAGGTTCGTCTTGCCCTGTCCGTTCAACCCGACGAAAACGTTGACGCCCGCGACGAGATCCAGCTCGGCGGCGGCATAGTTGCGGAAGTCGGTGACCGACAGGTGGGTGACGAACATCAGATCCGATCTTATTCACGCTGGGACATGGAAACGGGAGGGAACCTGCGGCTCCCTCCCGTCTGGTCGGTCAATGGTTCACTGGGGCGGCTGTTGACCCTGCGGCGGCTGGGGCTGCTGGTCCTTCTGCTGGCTGCCCTGCATGAATCCGAGCACCACGAGGAAGAGCCCGATGACACCGAGGACGATGCCAAACCAGGGCTGGGCTCCCTCAACCGCCGAGAGCAGCCTGAACTGCATGCCAAAAGCCGGGAGTATCAACGATCCGAAGCCCAGGATGGCCAAGAGGACTCCGATGGAGGTCATAGGTCTTTCCTTTCGTGTGATTGGAATCAAACCTAAGGGACCCCGAGGTCAACCGCCACAGAATTCCCGTGGACCGCGTGTCCATCGGCCTGATCCGCCCGCTCAGCTCGGCAGGCGCATCAGCATGATGACGTGGCGGTAGTCGAACAGCTGATCGCCGTCGATCGTCGCCAATCCCGTGATGAGGCAGGGCTTGCCGGGGGCCGTGAAGGAGAAGTGCGCGTAGGGCGCGTCGAGGGCGCCGAGGGCGTCGAGCAGGTAATGCGGGTTGAAGCCCGCGGCCTCAATGGATTTCTCCTCGCCGACCACGTCGACCTGCGCCTCGATCGCCTCCGATGCGTGGGCCTGGTCGCCGGTGGCGGCCTCGAGGGAGATGTGATCGTCGTCAATGAGCATGCGCAGCGGGGTGTTGCGTTCCGCGACGAGCGAGACGCGTTTCACGGCGGCCAGCAGATCGGCGGTGGAAACCCGCACTGTGACGGTGCCGACGACATCCATCAGGTGGCGTACCTTCGGGAAGGCCTGGTTCAGCAGGCGGGTGGTTGCCTCGCGGCGGCCCTTGGCCCCCTCGCCGGTGAACCCGACCAGGCCCTCACCCTCCGATTCGGTGGTGGAAAGCGAAACCGTGACGGTCTTGCCGGAGGTCAGCGACTTTGCCGTGTCCGCCAGCACCCGGCCCGGCACCAGCACCGCGCCCTCGATGTCGGGGGAGGACGGCTGCCAGGTGAGTTCCTTGAGCGCCATCCGGTAACGGTCGGTGGCCAGCAGCGAAAGCTGGTCGCCGTTGATCTCCACTCGCACGCCCGTGAACACATTGAGCAACTCGTCGCGACCCGCGGCGATCACGACCTGGCTGACGGACTTCTCGAAGACGGAGGCGTCGACCAGACCGGTCTGGGTGGGCATCTCGGGCAGGGTGGGGTATTCCTCGACGGGCAGGGTCTGGAGACTGAACCGCGCGGATCCGCAGACCAGTTCCACCTGGGTGTGGTCGGAGACCATCTCGACGGGTTTGTTGGGCAGGGAACGCGCGATCTCGTTCAGCAGCCGCCCCGAGACCAGCACGGTGCCCTCGTCGGTGACCTCGGCGGGCATCGTCACCTGGGCGGAGGTGGTGGAGTCGAAGCTGGAGAGGGTCACCTCGTCTCCGGATGCGTTCATCAGCAACCCGGCGAGGATCGGTGCCGTGGGGCGATTCGGCAGACTGCGGGCCACCCAGGCAACGGCATCGGCCAGTGTGTCGCGCTCCACTCGAATCTTCACATCGTCCCCTTAAGTAGTAGTACCGGAAGCCACCACGGCGCGGTATCTCGTCAGCATACCGGTAACGGCTCTGATCGACGCGGGTTTGGGGCTCCCAGATCCTCGTGCCCTCCCGTCAGCCGTTTGGCTTGAGGCGGCGCCCAGGTCTTCCACCTTTCCACCGCGGGTGACTTTGAAGAATTTTCTCTAGTTACATCTTCGTAGTTGTAGTAGCACCTGTGGAACTTGTGGAAAACCAGCAAAACTCCTTGTCAAAGCGGATTTGGGGGTGTGGATGGGTTGTTGAGAAAACCTGAGTTACACGGGGAGGGTTTGTGGACTGCTCGGAGCCCGTCCCGCTGTCCACCGCAGTTTCCACCGAGAATCCACAGATCTGTGGATAACTTTCCACAGGTTCCGATGGGTCGTTTCGAAACCATGGTGAGGGTGATCGGGGACCCGGGGGGCGGGTGCTGGCTCAACCAGCTTCGGGGAGGACAGAACCGGTTGAGCCGGGGTGTGAGGGACGAGCGACCCGAGTCAAAACCCCGGTAGTCGCGGTCTCAGCTCTGTTTGATGCGGTTGGTGAGTTCGGTCACCTGGTCGAAGAGCTGGCGGTCCTCGCCCATCTTCGTGTCGATCTTCTTCACCGAGTGCATGACGGTGGTGTGGTCGCGACCCCCGAAGCGGGATCCGATCTTCGGCAGCGACAGGTCGGTGAGCTCCCGGCACAGGTACATGGCGATCTGGCGGGCCCGGGCCAGGGCGGCGACGCGACTGGCTCCTGTCAGCTCGTCGGTGGAGATCCCGAAGTAGTCGCAGGTGGCGGTGATGATGGAGTCGACATCGACGCGGATTTCGTTGCCCTCCGGCATCAGGTCACGCAGCACCCGCTCGGTCAGCTCGAGGGTTATCTCCTGCTTGTTGAGGCTCGCGAGGGCGGCGATGCGGGTCAGGGCGCCCTCCAGCTCGCGGATGTTGGTGGTGATGTGCGAGGCGATGTGTTCCAGTACCTCCGTGCCCGCGGTCAGCCGGTGCGATGCCGCTTTCTTGCGGAGGATGGCTATGCGGGTCTCCAGGTCGGGGGGCTGGATGTCGGTCATCAGGCCCCACTCGAACCTGGACCTGAGCCGCGGTTCGAGCGCCTCGAGTAGCTTCGGGGGCCGGTCGGAGGACATCACGATCTGTTTTTGTGCGTTGTGGAGGGTGTTGAAGGTGTGGAAGAACTCCTCCTGGGTCTGGATCTTCGACTCCAGGAACTGGATGTCGTCGACCAGCAGCACGTCCACGTCGCGGTAGACGCGCCGGAACTCGGCGGTCCGGTTGTCGGAGATGGCGTTGATGAAGTCGTTGGTGAGTTCCTCGGTGGACACGTAGCGCACCCACAGGTTCTCGTAGTAGCTGCGCACGTAGTGCCCGATTGCGTGGAGGAGGTGGGTTTTTCCCAGCCCGGAGGGGCCGTAGATCATCAGCGGGTTGTACGACTTGCCGGGCTGTTCCGCGACGGCGGCCGCGGCGGCGTGCGCGAAACGGTTCGAGGAGCCCGCGACGAAAGACTCGAAGGTGTAGCGCGGGTTCAGCTTCAGATCCGCGTTGGGACCTGCGGAACGGTGGTGCCGGACCTTCTCGTCGATCAGGGGCAGGGGCGGTGCGATGTCCAGTTCCGGGGTCTCGACCTGTAACGACGGGTCGATCACGAAGGCCAGATAGGTCCTGGTTCCCGTCGCCGTGCTGAGTTTCGTCTCGATCTCGGTGCGCAGCTTGGTCTCGATGCGTTCGCGGGTGGTCTCGTCGGAGACCGCCAGCATCATGGTGTTGCTGTGCATGGCTATGGGTTTGGTGCGGCGCAGCCATGCCCTGGAGGAAATGGGGACGTCACCGACGATCCGCTCCCACATGGCGTCCAGTTCGGGCACTGCGGGTACGGACACGAGCGACTCCTTCCTGACAAGGCGTTCCACACAGGGTGGAGCAGTATTCCACAGGGTTGTCCACAACAGGGTATAACTCCCCCCACCCTGGACGGCGGCCGCCTGGGACTGTGGATAAGCCAGCCGCGTGGAACACGAAACTAGTGCCCCCGAAGGCCGTTCGCAACATGGAAATGCCTGTGTCCGAGTACTACAACAGTGTAATTCGCGGGGCCCGTGCGGAGCTGGTTGCGGTTTGTGGAAATCCGTCGCTGCGCGTATCGTTGGACAGCCGCTGCCCACGGGAGCGGACCTTCCCGAGTCGAAGATCACCTATGGAGTCATCGCATGAGCAAGCGCACTTTCCAGCCGAGCAACCGTCGCCGCAGCCGCACGCACGGTTTCCGCTCCCGCATGCGCACCCGCGCAGGTCGCGCCATCCTGAGTGCCCGTCGCCGCAAGGGTCGCACGGAGCTGTCCGCCTGATCCGGCAGTGCTGCCCCGATCCCGTCGGTTGCGCCGCTCCGCTGACTTCACCGCGACCTTCCGGCAGGGCATGCGGGCCGGCACCCCGAGCGTCGTGGTCCACGTGGCCGTGAGCGACCGGAATCCACCCGAGGAGACTCGGGTGGGTTTTGTTGTGTCGAAGGCCATCGGGAACGCCGTGACCCGCAACCGGGTGAAGCGCCGCCTGCGGCATCTCGTCACCGGGCTTCCCACCCCATTCGTCGCGGACGTGGTGGTGCGGGCCCTGCCCCCTTCCTCGTCCGAACCCGAGAGGCTGGCCGGCGATCTCGAATCGGCTTGGCGGCGTGCATTCGCGAGGGCGACGTGCTGAAGTACCCGATGCTCTGGTTCATCCGAACCTGGCGCAAATTCATCTCCCCGCTGTACGGGGAGGTCTGCAAGTTTCATCCCAGCTGTTCCGCCTACGGGGAGCGCGCGGTAGGGTTCCACGGCGGGATCAAGGGAGGATTCCTGACCGTCCACCGGATCATGCGCTGTCACCCCTGGTCGGCAGGTGGGGTTGACTATGTTCCCGGGACTCCCGAGGCCGCAGAATGGGCCGAGGAAGTCCGACGAGACGAGGCCCGGTCGTTGTCCGGGCAGAAGGTGTCCTAGATGATCGACCTCTTGGTGCCGCTGTCCATCTGGGACAGCCTGTACGGATTGCTGTCCGCGATGATGCAGCCCCTGTACTGGGCAATCTCGGGGCTGATGGTGTTCTTCCATGGCCTCTGGGCCCCGCTTTTCGGGGCCGATTCCGGGGTGTCGTGGACCCTCGCGATCGTCACCCTCACCCTGGTGGTGCGGACCCTGATGATCCCGCTGTTCGTCAAACAGATCAACTCCTCCAGGTCCATGCAGATGCTGCAGCCCAAGATCCAGGAGCTGCAGAAGAAACACGGTGCGGATCGGGAACGGGTCGCCCGCGAGATGCAGAAACTCTACGCGGAGGAGGGGGTCAACCCGATGGCCTCCTGCTTCCCGCTGCTGTTGCAGATGCCCGTCTTCTGGGCCCTGTTCCGGGTGCTCCAGGGTGTGGCCGACAACCAGATCCGGGGTTACTGGTTCCAGGACAGCCCGGATCTCGTCGCATCGCTGCAGGGGGCGGATCTCTTCGGGGCGAAACTGGCGGGCCGCATCTTCCCGATCGACTCGTTCGGCGCCACCCAGGTTCTGGGCATCGTCCTGATCGCACTCCTGGTCATCACCTTGTTCCTGACCCAGCTTCAGCTGATGCGCAAGAACATGCCCCCGGAGGCCCTGAGCGGACCCATGGCGCAGAGCCAGAAGGTGCTGCTCTACGTCTTCCCGATCATGTACGCGGCCTCCTCGGCGGTGCTCCCGATCGGTGTGCTGATCTACTGGAGCGCCAGCAACATCTGGACGATGGGTCAGCAGGGGTTGTTGATCCGCAACAACCCGGCCCCCAACACTCCCGCCTACATCGACTGGGAGGAGCGGATGCGCGCCCAGGGCAAGGACCCGAAGGCCATCATGGAGGCCCGCAATGCGAAACGGCGCAAGAACAAGCGGCCCGTGGCGGCCGTCGCGCAGCAGCCCGTCGACGAGAGCGGGAGGCGTCGCGTCGTGCGTCAGCAGGTGAACCGAACGACCTTGAAGACCGACGAATCCGGTGGGTCCTCGAATGCGCAGGGCGGGGTCCGTCGTCAACCCCGCAGCACCACCCGATCCGCCCGTAAGAAGAAGTGAATCGGACCCCATCCGATCGGAGCGACATGACTGAGAAAACCGAAAACGAGACCCTGTTGGCCGAGGGCGACCTGGTTGCCGACTACCTTGAGGAACTGCTGGACATCGCGGACCTCGACGGAGACATCGAGAACTCTGCGAGCAATGGCCGCGCACACGTGGTCATCGACACCGAGGACGACCGTCTGGTCGGCAAGAACGGCGAGGTGCTCGACGCCCTCCAGGAGCTTTCCCGGCTGGTGGTGATGACCGAGACGGGGCACCGTTCCCGGCTCACCCTCGACATCGGCGGTTTCCGGGAGCGGCGTCGCCTCGAGCTGGTGGCCCTGGCAAAGGATGCCATCGCGGATGTCATGGAGAACGGGGAACCCGTGCGAATGATCCCCCTGAACGCTTACGAGCGCAAGATCATTCACGACGAGGTGGCGGCGGCCGGGCTGACCAGTGAATCGGAGGGCGAACCGCCGTTCCGTCGCGTGGTGGTCTCCAAACCCTGAGCGGATTTCCGTTTTGCACAAGGGTGGATAACCTGTGGAAAACTGCTTCGCAGCGGGGAGGGACGGCATGACTGAAGCGGAACCGAACGAGCAGGGCGTGGCGGAGGAAGCGGCCAGGGCTGCTCTGGCGAAGAGATTTCCGGAGCAGTTCAGTGACCTGGAGGCCTACGCGGAAATACTGCGCACCCGGGGCATCGAATGGGGGTTGCTCGGGCCGCGCGAGGCCGGAAAGGTCTGGAGCAGGCACATCTCGAACTCCTTGGCGTTGGTGGACGTGCTGGGCCGGGGGACGGATGTGGCGGATGTCGGTTCCGGCGCCGGGCTGCCGGGGATCCCGCTGGCGCTGTGCCGGGAGGATCTCCGGGTGACCCTCCTGGAGCCCCTGCTGCGGCGCCACAACTTCCTTGCGCTGGCCGTCGAGGAACTCGAGCTGGGTGAGCGGGTGCGGGTTGAAAGGCTGCGCGCCGAGGATTGCGATGAAACCTTTGATGTCGTGACCTGCCGCGCGGTGGCCCCGCTGGAGAAACTGCTGAAATGGGTCACGCCCATGTTCTTCCCGGACGGCGAGCTGCTGGCTATCAAGGGAGTGGGGGCGGACGAGGAGATCGCGGCAGCCCGCAAACGCCTGGACGGGTACGGATTGACCGCCCAGGTGCTTCACGTTCGTGCGGTCCCGGAAATCGAAGGAACCCGGGCGATCCGGGTGGCGAAGCGGTAGGAATCCGACATCACCGGACCACGGGTCAGATAAACCATTTTATCGATAAAACCATCAAACGGCTTGACCACCTGGCTATCGAGGTTGGGTAGGCGGGGCGGATCGGTTCTTCGATGCGGCGGGTTTCAGGCTGGCTTTGTGGGTGGCCGGTTCCGTGTGCTGTATGGGGTTGTGAAGCCCGCCGGCCAGGGATCGTTCTTGGGGTGCGGTTGGGGGTGTCCTAGAAGCGTTTGTGCTTCCCGAACGTATCTGACTGAGGTGGTTGAGCCGGTCACAGAAGGGGACCTGGCCGATGAACTGGCCGAGCACACCCAGGATGTGAACGCGGGTGCTGTTGTGGATCGATTGGGTAAATGCCCTGCCGGTGTGCACGTCGGTGAGGTTCGTAGTGTGGCAGAACTCAGCTTTCGTGGGAGTGGCGTGGTCCGGCGCCTGGGTCCCGGGGAAATCATTGGGCGAGTCAGGCGTTTCACGTGAAACGCCCGGGGAATCCACGGCTTGGATATTTCTTCAAGGGGCACCGAATCGGGCACTGCTTTCGCGACGGCTGCCGGGGTAGTTGTGTTAAGTCCCGCATGCCGCATCGCGTTGGCGTGCAGCAGGGCATTGATCATGGGTCTGCAACGGCCGCACATCTCTTGTCACGCGAAACCCGGAATGGGGCGCTTTTGCAAGAACCTCGAGTGTCGCTGAGAACCGGCCGGGACCTGGAGCCCGATCCGACACGCGCCCCGTCGCCAGCAGGTGTCCTCGGAAGTGATGTTGGGTGAGTACCCTCGTGGCGTTATCGGCGAGGGCCGTGTCGCGATGCTTTGGAGGAGCGCCAGCTTTTCCCGAGCGCAAAGCGACCCCGGGTGAAGCCCATCATCCGGTTGGGCAGTTTGATAGTTTTATCTCTAAATAGATTAATTGCTTGATCTGCCCCAATTGCCGATGGCTTCCGCTGGGTGGATAGGTGATGGGCTCGCCTGACCAGATCTCTCTGGGTCACCCGCTAGGGGGTCTCGTTTCACGTGGAACGGGAAGACGTGTGATCGGGGTGAGTCGGGGTTGCCTTGATCCTCCGCCCGCCACTGCCGGGAGATTCCAGAAACAAGGGTCAGATGGGTTTGGTAGGTCTACCCTCGCAGACGTGTTGAAGCATTTCTTCGACTAGCGGATATGCCAAGCCTGGCAGCGAGGTTGGCTTGGTCGGCAGGTGGCCGTGGTGGGCGACTCGGGGGTGAAGCATTCCCTCTGGGGCGGCAGCGAGGTTGACCTGGTCCTGGGAGACGGTCAGGTCACCCCTGGGCAATACGGTCGGGGTATCGCAGAGACACCTGTAATACCCGATCCTTGTCCGCGGCTTTACATCGTAAGTTCGGGAGCAAGGTCGGTACGCGTCTTCCTGCTTCCCAACGGGCCTCGTCGCGCATCTGCTGGTGGTCGCGGCGGGGCAGCTCATGGTTTGATCGAGCCGAATCCGCTGGAGCATGGTCGATCACCGCGGGATCCGGCTCGCGAGACCATTACCGTTTCACGTGAAACACTTCAATGAGTGGGGTGGTGGAAGCGTCAGGTTTCGTTTGCCGCTCGCGGAGGTACGAAAGAGATTCCTGGGAGCTTGGGACCATTGGGGATCAGATGGTTGAAGGAATGGACGAGGGTGATCGTGATGTATGGCCGATCATGGGATTGGTTCTCCCCGAGGGACTGGGTGCCGGTCGGGATCGGAAGTTCGCACGAAGGCAGTACTGGTCGATGTTCCTACGGGCGATGAGCGGCCCGTGGAATTTCAGTTGTAATCCTTGCATGGGCGTTCCACGTGAAACGCGGTCGAGATCGGACACGAATACCCCGGAAGGGGACGGCTCGGTGAACCTTGGGATTCCCCGAGGGCCCCCATCCCAGTAACCCCGAGTGATTGGAAGAACTTGCCTCTCACCCGATGGCATGCGGTCCCGTCAGTGGAGAATCAAGTCCTACTGCGGGAGTGCCGTTCGAGCGGGACGCGCCGGGTGGGATGAGGCCCGTCCAGGATGGCGGGGGCATTGAGTTGCCCGGTCCGGTGTGCGGTATGGATCTTCCATTCCGCGATCTCGGAACCCTGTACGCAATGGCCAGGACACTCCGGAGGTCGGAGGGTGCGCCGATCATGCGCTACGTGTGCTGGGACTCCTCTTCTGCGGAAGGGTTTTGCGTGTTCTCGTCGACTGGAGTGGGGACCGTGCTCATTCCGTCAGTTGGTGGTTACCGGCCCGGACCCGGTCTGATCTCAGCTCAGTCATGCTCACCCGTGAGTGAGAGGGCATACCAGGGGCATTTCTCATCCATTAACAGGTAGGCAGTTTTATCGATATATAAATTAAACCCTGCAAAATGATCGCACCCTCCGGGGCGAGTACCGGACCACTGGGTGCTCGGGGATGTGGGCGTGCAGCGAGTGACGTCGCGGGAGGGCCTGCGAGCGACGGAAACTTTGGGAGAGAACAAGGGCGCGTGGTCTTTCCGTGGTGCGTTTCACGTGAAACGCACCACGGAAAGAGCGATATGCGCCATCCCGAAGATTCAATGAATGATGCCGGGTCATCGCCGACCGGATCCATTGCCGGCGGCCCCAGGGGATCTGGTCGCGCCCCTATCGTGCGGATGCAATGGGCCGGAATCCAAAGGGGGACAGCGTCATGCACCCCAGGAAAGCGCGGCCATCTCGAAGTCTCCGGTCGCTCGTCCGCCCCCCGTGAGCGCCTCGCCGTACTCCTGCGGGCCCTGCGGCTGTTGGTTTCTGTCGTCCGCTTGGATTCGTGCAGTACGTTTCACGTGAAACGCCGCGAGGTTTCACTCCATGTCATTGACTCAGGCTAAAGTTGGTGACCGTCAAAGGAGGACTCAATGGCCCTGTTCTTTCGCAAGCGCAAGCGTACTCCGAAACACGATGTGGATGCCGAGCCTTGGAAGGAGCACGAGAACGTTTCACGTGAAACGGCCATCCAGACCCCCACTGGGCCGCGTCGCGCGTTCTTCGACCGTGCTGATGATGACTGGGTGGCCGACGACGAATACGGCACCGAGTACAAGGACGAGAGCAAGGTGCCAACCCTGCCGAGCCCGGAGAACCCCCGCGTTTTCGTGGTGGCGAACCAGAAAGGCGGCGTCGGGAAGACCACTACCACCGTGAATGTCGCCACCGCGCTCGCTTTCGGCGGGCTCAACGTGCTCGTGGTCGACATTGACCCGCAGGGCAACGCCTCCACCGCCCTCGGAATAGATCACGACCCGGGAACCCCGGGAACATACGAGGTGCTGCTCCGCGGTGAGCGGATCCAGGATCTGGCCAAACAGTCGCCCCATACACCGAACCTGCACGTCCTACCCGCTACGGTCGACCTCTCGACGGCGGAACTGGAACTCGTGAACGAGCCGGGCCGCGAATCCAGGATGAAGAAAGCGCTGGCCGCCTACATCCAGGAATCCGGGGTCGATTACGTGTTCTTCGACTGCCCACCCTCCCTCGGGTTGCTCACCCTCAACGCTCTCGTGGCCTCCAGCGAGATCATGGTGCCGATCCAGTGCGAGTACTACGCCCTGGAAGGCGTCTCCCAGCTGATGCGCACCATTCAGCGGGTCAAGGGGAATCTGAACGATCACCTGCAGCTAACAACGGTGCTGCTCACCATGTTCGACAACCGCACCAACCTCTCCCACGAAGTAGCCAGCGAGGTGCGAGCCCATTTCGGGAAGGAAACCCTCGAGGTGGAGATCCCGCGATCGGTGCGAATCGCCGAGGCGCCCTCCTACGGGCAGAGTGTCATCACCTATTACCCCAAATCTCCCGGCGCGGTCGCCTACCTCAAGGCGGCCGAGGAGATCGCCCGCGCCACCACGACCGAGGAAGGAGCTGCCTGATGGCCAGGGGAAAGCAACATGTAGGCCTCGGGAAGGGCCTGGGAGACCTCTTTGCCCGGACGGACGAGGAGAACATCCGCGACACCACCGCCCCATCCGACCGACTCCGCGACGGCTCCTATTTCGTCGAACTGCCGCTGGATCAGATCGTCCCCAACCCCAGGCAGCCGCGTCATGTCTTCGATGAGGATGATCTGAACGAGCTGGCCGCATCCATTGGCGAGTTCGGCGTGCTGCAGCCCGTCGTTGTACGTGAAGTCGCACCCAAGCACTTCGAGCTGATCATGGGTGAGCGCCGGTTCCGCGCCTCCAAGATCGCGGGCAAGGAAACGATCCCGGCCATCGTTCGCGGGACCGAAGATGATGCCCTCCTCCGAGACGCGCTTCTGGAGAACCTGCATCGCGCCAACCTCAACCCCCTGGAGGAAGCGCTCGCCTACCAACAGCTCCTGGGTGACTTCAACTGCACCAAGGAACAGCTCTCCCAGCGGATTCACCGCAGCCGGCCGCAGATCTCGAACACCCTTCGGCTGCTCAACCTCCCCTCCACCGTGCAGACGAAGGTGGCGGCCGGGGTGCTCTCCGCGGGGCACGCGCGCGCGCTGCTCGGGTTGACGAATCAACGGGCGCAGGAACTGCTCGCCGAACGGATCGTCGCGGAGGGTCTCTCGGTCCGCAGCACCGAGGAGATCGTCCGGCTCGGCAACGCCCCCACCGAGGAGGAACCCACCCCCCGCGTCCGTCGGCTGCCATCGGAACGTGAGGCCGCCGTAGCGGCGCTTCTCTCCGACCATTTCGACACCAGGGTGAAGGTCGCCATCGGAAAGAACAAGGGCAGGATCACCATCGAGTTCGCATCCAGCGATGATCTCGACCGGATCATGGCCGTGATCGACGGCCGCACCGTCGAGCCCTGACAGGAATCTTCAAACCGCTCTATCGCTTGATCAATAAGTCGATAAAATGGGATGCGGTGGTTGGTGCTCGGGCCTCTGACAAGGGGTTTTGCCCTAAAAGGAAAATGAGACGTCCAGACGGAGACAAGGTGGTTGTATCCGGGGCGGTGGTTTCGACTTCGGGGGTTGGAAGTTGGTTGAGCCGGCCTGCGAGCGTAAGCGAGTGAGTCGTGTCGAAACCATGGTGACCTGGGTTGAGTATGTTGTTCGGCTGCCGGTGGTTTCGACTCGGGTCGCTCGTTCCTCGCGCCCCGGCTCAACCAGCTTTGGAAAGGGACCCCGTCACTGGTTGCGGCGGCGCGCCTGCTCCACGAGGGCGGAGAACACCTCCCCCATGTCGAGGCCGGCGGCCTCCAGGGCGAGGGGCGTCAGCGAGGTGTCCGTCAGGCCGGGTGCCACATTGCTCTCCAGGAACACCGGGACGCCGTCGCGCACGATCATGTCGGTGCGGGAGAGGTCGCGGTGGCCGAGCACCTGGTGGGCGCGGACCGCCAGCCCCCCGGCCGTCTCCAGCACGTCGTCGGGCAGCTCGCCGGGGGTGAGGAAACGGGTGGCCCCGGCGGTGTAACGGGCCTCGTAGTCGTACACCCCCGAAGCGGGCCTGATCTCGATTGGCGGCAGCGCCCACGGGCCGGTCCCGTCGTCGATGACGGTCACGGACAGCTCCGTGCCCTCGACGAACTCCTCCACCACCGCGTCCTTCCCGTAGGCGAAGGCCCCGACGAGGGCCGCCGGCAGGTCTTCCGCGGAAACCACCTTCGTCGCCCCGAGTGCCGAACCCGACCTGGCGGGCTTGACCATGAGCGGGAACCCGATCCGCTCCCCGATGGCAGACATCAACGCCTGGGCGCCCAGCTCCCGGAAGACGTCGTCGGGCAGCGCCACCTGCTGCGGGGTCGCCAGGCCCGCGGCTCCGACCAGCCGCGTCGCCACCGACTTGTCGAAGGTGCGCCGGGCACTGGCGCCGTCGCTCCCGACGAAGGGCACCCCCAGCGTCCACAGCACCTCGCGCAGCGCGCCGTCCTCGCCGAGCCCGCCGTGCAGCACCGGGATGGCGACGGGGTCCTCGTCCTTGAGCAGCCTGGAGATCAGGTCGGCGTTGACGTCGGTCTCGACCACGGCGTGACCCCTTCTGCGGAGCGCCCCCGCCAGGCGCTTCCCGGAACGCAACGAAACCTCCCGCTCGTGGCTCAGCCCACCGGCGATCACAAACACAGTCATGGCATCAGTCTTTCACTCAGGATGCGGGTCAGCTCAGGTTCGGCCCCGGTCCCTTGGTCGGGTTGGCGTGCGACGGGGTGTGCATGCCGAAGGTCCGCAGCATCTCCAGCTCGCTCCGCACCACGTGGGCGAAACGCTCCACCCCCGTCGCGATCCGGTCCGGCGGCGGGAAGCAGTAGGACAGCCGCACGTTGCGGGAACCCTGCCCGTCGGCGAAGAACGCGGGCCCCGGCACGAAGGCCACGCGGGCACCGACCCCGCGCGGCAGCATCGCCGATGCGTCCACCCCCTCGGGCAGCGTCACCCAGACGAAGAACCCGCCCGCGGGTCGGGTCCAGGAGCAGCCGTCGGGCATCTCCCGTTCCAGGGTGGCGAGCATGGCGTCGCGGCGGGCGCGGTACATGTCGCGGAAGACCCCGATCTGGCCGCGCCAGTCGCAGTTCTCCAGGTAGTTGCTGATCGCGAACTGCGAGAACACCGGTGGGCACAGTGTCGCCGACTCCTGGGCCAGCACCAGCCTCTCTTTCACCCCGTGCGGGGCGCAGACCCAGCCGACGCGGAATCCCGGCGCGAAGGTCTTGGAGAACGACCCCAGGTAGACCACGTTCGTCTCGAGGGAGCGCATCGCCGGGAGCGGGCCGGAATCGAGGGCCAGCAGCCCGTAGGGATTGTCCTCCACCACCAGCACCCCGGCCTCTGCACAGCTCTCGATGACCCGGCGTCGCCGCTCCACGGGCTGCGTCACCCCCGAGGGGTTGTTGAAGTTCGGGATCGTGTACAGGAACTTGACGCGCTTGCCCTGCTGCTTCAGGCGTTCGGTGGTCTCGGTCAGGGCTTCGGGAATCAGCCCCTCGGAGTCACAGGCGACGTGCACCACCTCGGTCTGATAGCTCTGGAAGGTGCCGAGCGCCCCCACGTAGGACGGCGACTCGGCCAGGATCACGTCCCCCGGGTCGCAGAAGATGCGGGTGACGAGGTCCAGACCCTGCTGGGAACCCGCGGTGATGACGATGTCGTCAGGGTCCGCGACGCTGCCCTCCTCCGCCATGACCTCGCAGATCTGCTCACGGATGCGCGGCTCGCCCTGCCCGGAGCCGTATTGCATGACCTGCGTGCCGTGGTCGCGGATCATGCGGGCGATGTGGTCGCCGATCTCGTCCAGGGGCAGGTCCTTGATGTTCGGCATCCCGCCCGCCAGCGACACGATCTCGGGCCGGTTGGCCACGGCGAACAGCGCCCGGACCGCGGACACCCTGAGTCCCTGCGTGCGGGTGGCGTAGTGCTCGACGAATGGATCGAGGCGGGTGTCGCGTCGCGTGGCCTTCATTCTGTACACGTTATCCGAAGGACGACGAGATTGGACGCGGATACGCAGCATCAAAGAGTGTTTGGAGCGCTCCAAATAGCTTTGGGGCAAGTTGCGTGCTGCGCAACCGTGAAAATCTAATGCTGCTTCCTGATCGTGCTGTAGGCGGTCTCGATCAGATCGGCCAGGGTTTCGTTGTCCTGGCCGTCGAGCCCCATGACCATGATCAACGTCTTGTCGATGACCCGGGCGCACACCGGTTTCTGTTGGTTCTCGTAGATGCCGCACGAGGCGTCGTGCACCGAGGTGATGTTGGTGATGCCGGAATCGGACAGGTAGGAATTCAGCTCCGGGGCCGGGCGTTGCAGCAGCAGCATGAACTGGGAGGCCCCGTCGGAATAGTTGGAACGCAGAATGGTGCCCGCGCCGCTGGGGGCCGCCGACTCCTTCACCCCGTCATTGGCGAAGTCCCGGATCTGAGTCGGCAGCTTCAGGGCCCACGTCGGCGAGGCTTCCGCGCTCGGTTTTCCGAGCCCGCCCAGGGTCATGCCCAGCCAGCCCGCGATCACGAGCAGCACCACCGCCGCGACCACTCCCATGACCTTCACGAATCCGGGGATGGGTGGGATGTGGTGTCGCGGCGGTCTGGTGGGAATCTCGTCCTCGGCGTCGTCCTGCGGAACTTTGTGCCACTCGCCGGGTTCCCGGCCGGGTGTTTCCGGCGAGGCGGCCGAGCGGCGCGCAATCGGTTCCGTGACGCGTCGGAAAACCGTGGTCGTGTCCGGACTCGCGGGGCTGACGGGGGTGGTCGAACTGGTGGGGGTTGCTGCGCTGCGGCGGGGCCCGGTGAACCTGGGAGGGGTCGGGGCGCTTTCCGCCGTTCGCCTCGGGGCGGGGAACGCCGGTTCCAGGGGGGATTCGGGACTGCTCGCGCTACGGCGAGGTGAATCCTCGCCGTAGCGCTGGGAACGGTCGGTCATCAGAGGAGCTCGTCGACGGCCTTCTTGAGTGCGTTCTTCGACTTACCCCCCGACAGAGTTTTCTCCACCTTTCCGGATTTGTAGAACTCCAGGGTGGGGATGCTGAGGATGCCCTTCTCGGAGGCGAACGCAACCTCGGCATTGATGTCGAGCTTCACGAATTTCACCCGGCCCTCGTAGTCGCGGGCCAGTTCCTCGATGATGGGGGCCATTTGTTTGCAGGGTCCGCACCACGTGGCCCAGTAGTCCACCACCACTGGAACCGGCGACAGCAGCACCTCGTCGGCGAAGGTCGCCTCGGTCACATCGACAACGGCCATTTCACTCTCCTTGTTCTTCTTGGCGAGTCTACGATCACGCCTCGCCCGCTGCCAGCCAACGCTCGGCATCGAGGGCGGCCCGGCAGCCGGAACCGGCCGCCGTGATGGCCTGACGATAGGTGTGATCCACCAGATCACCGCAGGCGAACACCCCCGGAAGGTTCGTCGCCTGGGAACCGGCGGCGACCTTCACGTAGCCCGCCTCGTCGAGCTCCACCTGCCCCTTGACCAGCGCGCTGCGCGGGTCGTGGCCGATGGCGACGAACACGCCGGAGACCTCCAGCAGGCGGGTTTCCCCCGTCACGGTGTCGCGCAGGGTGACGGATTCCACTCGCGCATCCCCGTTGATGGAATCCACCACCGAGTTCCACGCGAAGTCCAGTTTCGGGTCCTTCTCGGCGCGGGATGCCATGGCCTTTGAGGCACGCAGCTCGTCACGCCGGTGCACGAGGGTGACGCGGGATGCGAAGCGAGTCAGGAAGGTGGCCTCCTCCACCGCGGAGTCACCGCCGCCGATCACGGCTATGGGCTTGTCGCGGAAGAAGGCGCCGTCGCAGGTGGCGCACCAGGAGACGCCGCGGCCCGAGAGCCGTTCCTCCCCGTCGACGCCCAGCTTGCGGTACCCGGAACCCATGGCCAGGATCACCGCCTTCGCCTCCCAGACCTTGCCGGTGGAGTCGGTGACCTTCTTGATCTCGCTGGTCAGGTCGACGGCCTCGGCGTCGTCGGTGATCAGCTTTGCCCCGAACCTCTCCGCCTGGGAGCGCATCTGGCCCATCAGGTCGGGGCCCATCACGCCTTCGGGGAATCCGGGGAAGTTCTCCACCTCGGTGGTGTTCATCAGCGCGCCACCGCCGTCGAAGGCGCCCTCGAACACGACGGGTCTCAGCGCGGCGCGGGCCGCGTAGATGGCTGCGGTGTACCCGGCAGGGCCGGAGCCGATGATGATGAGTTCGTGGACGGTCATGGTTCCCCTCAGGTCGTCGTGGTGCCGATCCAGTGTAGATGCCCATGGAAGGTGGGCGGGTCTGGTGCGGTTTCGCGACCAAGACCTAGTATTGGTCGCCAAGGAGTCAGGAAGGAATCGAGTGCCGAAGATCGCAGCCCCCACCGTTGCTCAACACCGTGCGATGGTTCAGCGCCGGCTGATCGACGCCGCTGAGGAGATCATGCGCTCCGGCGAGCCCGAGAAGCTGACCGCCGGAGCCGTGACCGCAGCCGCCGGGATCGCCCGCAACAGTATTTATCGCTATGTCGATTCCGTGGATGACCTGCGTGGTCTGGTCCTGGCTCGTCACCTGCCCGCCTGGATCGACGCGGTCGCCGCCGAGCTGGAAACCGTCGAGGCGCCCGCCGAACGCATCGTCGTGTGGGTTCGCGCGAACCTGCAACAGGCCGCGCGCACCGGGCACGGCTGGCTGATGGGGTTGAGTCGCTCCATCACGCCGTCGCCCGCCACCGCGAAGGTGATGGACGACTCCCACGCCGTCATGCGCGACTCGATCGCCCAGGCGTGGGCGGCCCTTCTCCAGGATCCGGTGCAGCTGCGGATCGCGGCCGGACTGACCCGTGGCCTGCTGGAGGCCGGGTTCCGGCAGCTCGACTCGGGCATGCCCGTCGAAGTGGTGGTCAGCCTCGGTGAAAAGGCGGCACGTGGTCTCGTCGCAGGGATCACGGGCGGGAATCTTTGACCGCGGAAACCACCGCCACGTGGCGGATGGCGCTTTCCGTCAGCGTCGCGACGGGGGCCTACGGGGTGTCCTTCGGGGCATTGGCCGTCGCGGCTGGGCTCGATGTCTGGCAGGCGATGGTGCTGAGCCTGCTGATGTACACGGGTGGGTCGCAGTTCGCCTTCGTCGGGGCGTTGGCGGGCGGCGGACTGCCCGCAACCGGGGCGGCAGTGCTCGTCGGGTTGCGCAACGCCGTCTACGTGACTCAGGTGAACTCGTGGTTCCATCCCGGCAGGGTGCAGCGGGTCCTGATGGCGCACATCACCACCGACGAGTCGACCGCGGTGGCCGCGGCCCAGCCGGACCAGCGACTGCGGAGGCTGGGTTTCTGGGTCACCGGAGTCGGGGTTTTCATTTTGTGGAATGCGATGACCCTGGCCGGGGCGCTGCTGGGCAACCTGCTGGGCGACCCGAAGGCCTGGGGACTCGACGGTGCCGCCCTCGCTGCCTTCTGCGGGCTGCTGTGGCCCCGCCTGGTGACGCGCGACGCCGTGGCCACCGCGATCGTCGCGGCCGTGGTGACGGTTGCGCTGGTGCCGGTGCTGCCCGCCGGGTTGCCGATCCTGGCGGCCGTCGTGATCGGAGGTGGCGTCACCTGGTTCCGGCGTCGACGTGCCGTCAGCAATGACTCCTCCCCCGGGGACGAGAGCCCTGACGGCGAAGGGGTGCGGTGATGTGGGGCTGGGTGCTGGTCGCGTCGCTGGCGTGCTGCGCGACCAAACTGGCGGGCCTGCTGGTGCCCCGCCGCCTCCTCGACGACGAACGCACCGTGCTGACCATGGCCGGAATGACCGTCGGGGTGCTGGCCGGGCTGATCGGGGTCTCCACCTTCGCCACGGGCAGTGTCGTCACCGTCGACGCGCGGGTGGCGTCGCTGGTGGTCGCGGTGGTGGCCCTGCGGTTACGGGCACCGTTCCTGCTGGTCGTGGTGCTGGGTGCGGCGGCCGCCGCTCTGGTCAGGGTCGCGGGAGTGGCAGGGTGAAGCCGGGGTGCGCCTCCTCGTCGTGGTTCGCTTGCCTTGTGGTCATTTGCTTGCGCTGTAGCGCTGGCGTTTGTCCATAAGGCTGGCGTTCCCGTCGGGTAGGCAGGCGGATGACGGTAGGGCTGGCGGACGACGATAGGGCCAGCGAGCCGCGGGAAGGCCAGCGGGGTGACCGGGGCGGGGCGTGGTGTCGGTCAGCGGCCTATGGTGCGGTGGAGGAAGCTCCAGATCAGGGCGTTCATCCAGGCGCGCTGGGCGTTGTCGGCCGCCCCTCCGTGGCCGCCCTCCGTGTTCTCCCAGTAGCGGACGTCGGCGCCGACGGCCTCCAGGGCCGCCGTGAACTTGCGGGCGTGGCCCGGGTGGACGCGGTCGTCGCGGGTGGATGTGGTCACCAGCGTCGCCGGATAGTCCGCCGACTCGTCCAGGAGGTGGTAGGGGCTGAAGGTGCGGATGTAGTCCCAGTCCGCGGTGTCGGGGTCGCCGTACTCGGCTATCCACGACGCGCCCGCCAGGAGTTTCGTGTAGCGGCGCATGTCGAGCAGCGGAACCTGGATCACCACCGCCCCGAACAGGCCCGGGTACCGGGTGAGCATGTTGCCGGTGAGCAGGCCACCGTTCGACCCACCCAGGCACGCCAGGCGCTCCCGGGTGGTCACGCCACGGGCGACGAGATCCCGCGCGACCGCCGCGAAATCCTCGTAGGCGCGGTGCCGGCGCTCCTTCAGCGCGGCCTGATGCCAGGCCGGGCCGTACTCACCGCCGCCGCGGATGTTCGCGACCACGTGGGTGCCGCCCCGCTCCAGCCACGCCTTGCCCGTCAGCGGCCCGTACTGCGGCGACATCGACACCTCGAAACCGCCGTAACCCCCGAGCAGGGTCGGGTTCTCCTCGGCCGGGGGCAGGTCGCGGCGACCGATCTGGAAATACGGCACGCGCGTGCCGTCGTCGCTGATCGCGAAGTGCTGGCTCACCTCGAGGCCCGTGACGTCGAAGTGCGACGGCTCCGCCTTCATCTTCACCAGCGGCGACGGATCCCCGCCCTCCAGCAGCGGCGCCAGATCGCCCAGGTACAGCGTCGACGGCTGGATGAAACCCGTGGCCGTGATCCACAGCTCATCGCCCTCGACATCGTCGACGGCCGACGCCCACACCGTGCCCGGCAGGTCGCGGTGAATCCGGCGCGACTGCCACTGCTCGCCGTCGTGGTGGAACGCCAGCAGGTAGGTTCGGACATCCTCCTGGGCCGTGACCACGATGAAGTTCCGGGTGACGAAGAAGTCCGCGATCGAAGTCGACTCCGACGGGGCGAACAACACCCGCACGCGCGGCCCCTTCCCCTCCCAGCCGGGCAGGAACGACTCCAGCCGCGCCACCGCGAGGGATCCCGCGGGCACCAGCACGTCGTCGACCTCCCAGTCGGTGCGGGGCGTGAGCAGCAGCAGGTCGCGGTGGGGTGCGGCCGTGCAGTCGGAGGGGACATCGATCAGGCTCAGCGAGTCGTCGGGGTTCAGCAGGAACAGGTCGTAGTCGTAGAAGCCGCGGACCCGGTAGACCCAGTCGCGCACGAAATCCGGCACGTGATCGCGACCCGCACCGACCTGCATGTCCGTCGGCTCACCCCGGTAGACGAGATCCGCCTCCGGCATTGGCGTTCCCCGGCGCCAGCGACGCACCTGCAGCGGATACCCGGAGCTGCTGACGCTCTCGGGTCCGAAATCGGTGGCGACGAAAACCGTGTCGGCGTCGATCCAGCTGAGGCTCCCCTTCGCATCGGGCCGTTCGAACCCGCCCTCGGATGCCGGCACGAATTGTTTGGTGACCAGATCGAACTCGCGGGTGACGTCCGCGTCGGAGCCGCCGTGGGACAGGGCGACCAGGGCGTGCCGCCACGGCTGGCCCTCCTCCGGGCGCAGCACGCTGGCGCCGTGCCACACCCAGTCCTCCTGCTCCGCCTCGTTGAGGGCGTCGACGTCGATCAGCACCTCCCAGTCGGGCTCCTCGGTGCGGTAGGAGTCCATCGACGTGCGCCGCCACAGCCCCCGCGGATGCTCCGCGTCGGTCCAGAAGTTGTACAACTGGCCGCCGCGGCGCACCACGTTCGGGATGCTCGCCGGGGAGTCGAGGATCGCCTTCAGCTCCGCAGCCAGGGTCCTTGCCCCGCCGTCCGCGTCGAGTTCCTCCTCGGCGCGCGCGTTGTGTTCGCGCACCCACCCCAGCGCGTCCTCGCCGGTCACTTCCTCGAGCCACAGCCACGGGTCGGTGGAGCCGTCGCGGGCGGGCAGGCCGGGATTTCGGGACTGGTCATCGCTCATGGGACACGAGCCTAGTCTCGGAAGAGCCGCGACGGTACTCCGCGAGGGTATTCCCGTCAGTAGGAGAACACCTCGTCGACGACCCGGGTGGGCACGTCCTCCAGGGTGGCGTAGCGCCAGGCGGGCTGGTTGTCCTTGTCGATCAGGAGCGCGCGCACGCCCTCGACGAAGTCGACGGGGATCATGTGTTCCGCGAGGCGCAGGTCCTGGTGCAGCACCCCGTTCAGGTCGAGGGTGGCGGCCCGCCGCAGTGCCCGCAGCGCGATGTGAACCGAGAACGGTGAGCGGGCCCGCAGCTCGCGACCCGCCTGCTGGGCGGCCGGGTCGGGGTGTTCCTCGAGCCGACGGGCGATCTCCACCGGATCATCGCCGGTGTAGCACTCCTGGATCCAGACGGCCTCCGACAACGGGGCGGGCAGGTCGCCGTCGGCCGACTCGTCGGCCAGGTTGATGCGCAGGGCGTCGCCCCCGCCGATCGTGCCGGAGGTCAGCGCCATGTGGGTGCCCAGCGCCCCCGCCCGCGCCAGCCAGTACATGACGCCCGCGTCCGGGAAGAAACCGATCTTCGTCTCCGGCATCGCCATCAGCGTCGATGAATCGACTATTCGCCGGTCGGCGTTGACCGTCAGGCCCAGGCCGCCGCCCATGGTGATGCCGCTGAGATGGGCGGTGACGTGTTTCGGGAACTGGGCGACGATCAGGTCGAGCAGGTACTCGACCTCCAGGAACCGCAGCCAGGGTTTCCCTTCGCTGATGGCCTGCGACAGCTCCCGCACGTCGGCGCCCGCGCTGAACCCGCGCGTTCCCTCGCCTCGGAGCACCACCTCCCGCACCGAGTCGTCGTGGGCCCACGAGGTGAGGATTTCGCTTGCTGCCTGGAACATCTCCAGGGTGAGGGAGTTGATGACGTTGGGACGGTTGAGGGTGAGAGTCGCGACCCCGTCGTCCAGGGTGGTGACGAGCAGATCAGTCATGAGGACAGCCTATGAGGTTCACGAAGCGCATCCGAACCGGAAACGGGAATCAACTGTCCGGAGGATCTAGTCGAGTCGCAGCCCGGGGCGCATCTCGTGCAGCACCGCGAGGGCGGTTTCCTCGTCGATCACCAGATCCGTCGCGACTCCGGCGCGCAGCGCACCCAGCACCGGCACCGCCTTGCCCGTCCCGCTGACCACGCAGATGCGACGGGGAATGGTTCGCAGCTCCGCCGGGGTCATGCCGGTGGCGCGGGAGTTGATGGGGAGGTCGCGCCAGGACCCGTCGGCCCGCAGCATCACGGTGCAGACATCGCCCACCACACCCTCCGATTTCAGGCAGGCCAGTTCGGAGTCGTCGAGGTAGTTGGCGGAGTACACGTGCGACTGCAGGTCGGCGCCGAGTCCCCCCACCCCGAAGATCGCCTTCGTGCAGGAGGCCCGTACCTGGAGCATGTGGCGGGTGGAACGTTCCGCCCACATGGCGGTGCGGGTTCCGGGATTGTCGAAGAAGGCCGGCAGCGCCAGGAACTGTTCCTCGCCGTGGAACGCGGCGGCGAAACGCTGCAGGATGGAACCCACGTAGGGCAGTCCCGTGGTGCGGTGGTTCGCGCCGCCGTTCAGGCTCACCACGGTCACCCCGGTCAGGTCGCGGGGTCGCAGGTGCTGGGCTACCGCTGAGACGGTGGTTCCCCACGCCACCCCGACGACGTCGTTGTCGGTGACGATCTCGTCGAGGAGCCGGGCCGCCACCTTCGCGACCTGTTCGAGGCGCAGCACATAACTGGAACCGGGACGGACGTTGACCAGATGCGCCTGGACGCGGAAATTCTTGCGGAAGATCTCGGCCAGACGGGTCATGGGGCGGTCGGGGTCGGTGATGGTGACGCGCACCAAGCCCCGGTCCTTGGCATCCTTCAGCAGCCGCGACACCGTGGAACGGGAAACCCCCAGGTGGTGGGCGATCGCCTCCATGGTCTCGGACTGGATGTAGTACATGCGCGCAACCCGGAGCAACAACTCGGTGTCGCGTTCCATGGCGCTCCTTCGGGACAGGGCCGATGCATGATGACTGCGCCAGCGTATCCCTTGATGGAGGTCGAGCAGGTGCGGGAGGACGGATTGCTCGACCCGGCCGCGGAATTCGGTTACAGCAGGCCGAGCCCTTCCAGCAGAATGCGGGCCCCGATGATGATCAGCACCACACCGCCCAAGAACTCGGCGGGCTTGCGGAACCTCACCCCGATCCGGTGTCCGATCCCGACCGCGGCGAACGAGGTCACCAGCGTGATCAGGCCGATGCAGAGGACCGCCAGGAGGATGGAGACCTCCAGCATCGCGAAGGACACCCCGACGGCCGCCGCGTCGATGCTGGTCGCGATCCCCAGGATCAGCAGGTGACGCAGGTCGAGCCGGCCTCCCTGCCCGCCGTCGTCCTCGTCATCGTCGGCCTGGAACGCCTCCCAGGCCATCTTGCCGCCGATGATCGCGAGCAGAGCGAAGGCGATCCAGTGGTCGAAGGGATCAAGAATGCTGGTGAAGTTGGCTGCCAGGAGCCACCCGAGCAACGGCATCGCGGCCTGGAAACCCGCGAAGGTGAGGGCGACTAGCAGGGCGTGCCGGTAGTTGAAACGAGCCATCTTCAAGCCTCTGGTGAGAGAAGCGGCGAACGCGTCGGCGGACACCCCGAATCCGACCAACCAGATGGACCAGAGAGACATCGTCAGACCTTCCAGGGTTCCTGTGGGAATTGAGTTGCGATGACCTCGTTTCCCGGGGAAATCCAACTCGTGAAACCACTGTGAACCCGCCGGTCGTGGTGTGTCCACGGGTAACTGAAAGTGTGTCTGACCACACCTTTTGCGACACCCGTCACCCTGTTGAGACGCGTCGCGGTTTCGGGAAGAATCGTCGTAGCGGGTGGAGACGCGACCCGCGACGAACAGCCTGCCGGGTGCGGTGACGGCCGCCGGCAGGACGACCCACCCGGAAGAAGGAATGATGACGGCCACCGGCGCTGACGTGACCCGGGTCGCGGAGGACTACCTCGCGCTGATCTGGAAGGCCTGCGAATGGCCCGACGACGGACGTCGTCCGAACACCACCGACCTGGCCGCCGCCCTCGGTGTCACCCCCTCCACGGTCTCGGCCAGCCTGAAACGCCTGGCCAAGGAGGGAATGATCAAGTACCGCCCCTACGGCAACATCGAACTGACCGAGGAGGGCGAACGGATCGGGCGTGCGGTGGTGCGGCGTCACCGCATCATCGAGACCTACCTGGTCACGTCGCTGGGCATGCCCTGGGACCAGGTCCACGACGAGGCCGACCGGCTTGAGCACGCCGCATCCGAGGCGCTCGTCGACCGGATGGACGAGATCCTCGGCCACCCGGAAGCGGATCCGCACGGCGACCCGATCCCGAGGAGCGGCAACACCAACCACCTGGGGGTGGTGCTGATCGCCCACGTCGCAGCGGGCGCCAAGGTGCGGGTGGCGCGGGTCTCGGACTCCAACCCGGAGATTCTCCGGTTCCTCACGGAACGCGGCATAGCCATCGGGACACGCCTGGAGGTGCTGTCCGGGCTGTCCGGGATGGGGCTGATGGCCGTCGGCCACGAGGGAACCGAGATCGAGCTCAGCGCGCCGATAGCCGAGGCGATCCACGTCGCGCCCGTGGGTTGAGGTTTCCTACCGCAGCAGGTCGTCGTGGTGGCCGACGTGGACCAGTTCAATGGTGCCGTCCGGGTACTGCCACCAGGTCAACCGCGCCGCCCCGGGGGCCCCGCGCTTGACATACGTCCGCCACGGAACGGCGCCCTCGGGAATGGACTTCTGGATCACCGACCTGCCCGGAATGATGAATTGGTGGGTTTTCCTCCGGTCCCAGGCGTGACCGGATAGAACGTCAACCACGACCTGGATGATTTTCGCCCTGCCGCGCAACAGCTCCGCTTCCATGGAGTCGAGGAATCCTTCGCCGATGATGTAGGGACTCAGCGATTCCCCGCGTTCTTCCTCCGGGTTTCCGGTCAGCCATTCATATTCCACTTCCCAGCGGAATTGTTTTTCCGGGTCGCTGTAGACCCGGGGATATCCGCGACGTTCCTCCTGATCGGCCATTCGGCGGCGCAGGTGATCCAGTTCCTCCTCCGCCGCGTCGGCGCGGGAACGTTCCCTCGCCAAGGATTCGTGATCGCTGTCGAGAAGCAGCATGAGGTCGTCGATTATGGAACTGCGAAGCTTGTTCGCAATCCGCTCCGTCTGGGTGTCCAACAGGTTTTTCAGTTCGGTGGCGCTGAGTCCCGTGACGGTTGATTCGGGTGGCGCCGGGGCCGGTTCGGGGGTGGCCGGCGCAGGGGCCGGGCGAGGGGGTCCCGGTTTGGGAGCCGGCCCCGGTTTCGGGGCACGCGAACTCGGTGGTCCCGGTTTCGGGACCTTCAGGGCCCGGGCGGGGGCGGATGGCGCGACGTCCAGGGAGGACCTGAATCGGTTGAGAGCGGCCATCTGGTCCTCGGACAGGGCCTGTGGTGGGGTGCTCGCGCCGACCTGACGTGGGCCTCCGATCCCTTGGTGGGATTTGACGTAATCCGCTATTTCGAGGCAGGCGCTGTCGGCGTCGTCTCCCGGATAGACCCGGAACAGTCGGTGTCGTCGCCAGTGGTCCGTTCTGGCGGCCCCCGCGAGGATCACCCGGATGCCGCCGCCATAAACCTGGAATTGAGGATCCACGGTGTCCGATAGTCGCTCGGAGGCGGTCATTGAATCAAGGACGGCCAATTCGGTTCCGGGAACCAGGTGCTGGGCCAGTAGCTTGGAATCGATCCGGGGTCGGTTCGTGTCGCTGGCAGGAGACACCACCACCAGGGCGCCGTCGCGTGACGAATCGAAAATCCTGCTCACCAGAATTCCGACATCGTTGACTCCGACCCGCCACTCGGAAACCACAATCCCTCTCCCTTGACACAGCCCGTTTCGGTCGACAAGCAATCGCTGCCGCCACCCCGACGCGAAGTAGTCGCCAGCGATCCGGCTACAACCCATTGTTGCAGAGTCCGCAACAGGACCAAATACGACGAGCCGGCGGGGTGTTCGTCGCCCGAGAATCGTGCAAAATTAGAAGTTTCGGCCAGGGAGGGGCGACGGGGGCAACGTGGATGTGATGCTTCCTTGCTCCCTTCCTGAGCTCGGTCGCGTCGGATCGTGTCTTGTGGCGTGCATCACGAATGCAGCAGCTGAGTTGACGAAGGCCCTCCGGCCAGGTGTCTTCCGTGGTCAGAGGGCCTTTCACAGGGTCGGGGTGACAGGATTTGAACCTGCGGCCTCGTCGTCCCGAACGACGCGCGCTACCAAGCTGCGCCACACCCCGGTGGCTCGTCCGAGCCAGCGGAAAGAATATACCAGCGCAGGCGCGCGGGTGAAATCGTCGCCCGGGTCGCGGTTTCCTCAGGTGGCGGCGTCGATCCTTCCCAGGATCACCGGGTCGGGGGTGACCGGGTTCCCGGAGTAGGTGACAGCGCCGTCGAGGGCCTCCAGGGCGCGGTCGAAGCGCTCCGGTGTGGCGGTGTGGAGGGTGAACAGCGGGGCTCCCCGGGTGATGTGGTCGCCGGGTTTGGCGTGCATCTCGAGGCCCGCGACCGCCTGCACGTCGTCCTCCTTGCGGGCCCGGCCCGCCCCCAGCCGCCAAGCCGCAACCCCGACCGCCATCGCGTCCAGGCGCGCGACGTACCCGTCGGTTTCCGCGGCGACGACGTGGGTGTGCTCCGCCACCGGCAGGGGCGCGTCGGGGTCGCCGCCCTGCGCCGCGACCATGCGCCGCCACACGTCCATCGCGCGGCCGTCCTGCAGCGCCGGGGCCGGGTCGACGTCGGGTTTGCCGGCGGCGGCCAGCATCTCGCGGGCGAGTCGCACGGTCAGTTCCACCACGTCGCGCGGGCCGCCGCCCGCCAGCACCTCCAGCGATTCGCGGACCTCGAGTGCGTTCCCTGCGGTCCGGCCGAGGGGGGTGTCCATGTTCGTCAGCAGCGCGACGGTGTTGACGCCCGCGTCCGTTCCCAGCGCCACCATGGTGCGGGCCAGCTCCTCCGCGCGGTCGCGGGTCTTCATGAACGCGCCCGAACCGACCTTCACGTCCAGCACCAGCGCCCCCGTGCCCTCCGCGATCTTCTTGCTCATGATCGACGACGCGATCAGCGGGATGGCCTCGACGGTGCCGGTGGCATCGCGCAGGGCGTAGAGCTTCTTGTCGGCCGGCGCCAGGCCGGAACCGGCGGCGCAGACCACCGCTCCGACATCGGCCAGCTGCGCCAGCAACTCCTCGTTGTCCAGGGCGGCGCGCCAGCCCGGGATGGCTTCCATCTTGTCGAGGGTGCCACCCGTGTGCCCCAGGCCGCGTCCCGACAGCTGCGGCACCGCCACGTCGAAGGCCGCCACCAGGGGAGCCAGGGGCAGGGTGATCTTGTCGCCGACCCCGCCCGTGGAGTGCTTGTCGGCGGTGGGTTTGCCCAGCGACGAGAAGTCCATGCGCTGGCCGGAGGCGATCATCGCGGCGGTCCAGCGGGCGATCTCGTCGCGGTCCATGCCGTTGAGCAGGATCGCCATCGCCAGCGCCGACATCTGCTCGTCGGCCACCACCCCGTCGGTGTAGGCCCGGATCACCCAGTCGATCTGGTCGTCGCTGAGCCTGCCGCCGTCGCGTTTGGTGGAGATGACCTCTATGGCGTCCATGTTGATGAGTCTAGGACCCGTTCGGTGAAAGGTTTCGTCGTGGGTGTGGAGGATTTTGTACCGTGTACGCCACAAAATCTTTCACAATGACATAATCCCGGAGATGAGTGCTGACGCCCGGCGGGCCCGGTGGGGTGTCGTCATGCTGTTCTGGTTGAACGGGGTGGCGTGGTCGTCGATCCTGCCCAGATATCCCGAGATCAAGGAGTCCCTGAGGCTCGACGACCAGTGGTGGGGCATCGCGGTGGCGATCGGTCCTATCGGCGGCCTGGTCGCGGGCCTGGTGACGGCCGCGCTGATCCGGCGGTACTCGTCGGCGTGGGTGTCGGTGGTCTCGCAGGTGGTGGGGATCGCCGTGCTGAACCTCATCGGCAACGCCCCTGCGGCCTGGGTGTTCGCGGTGGGGGTGTTCCTGATGGCGAGCCTCGACACGCTGACCGACATCTCGATGAACGCCCACGGACTGCGTGTCCAGGAACTCTACGGCCGCCCGATCCTCAACAGTTTCCACGGTTGGTGGTCGATCGGCGCGGTGTGCGGGGGTTTCATTGGTTCCGCCGCTCGGCAGGCGGGGATTCCCGTCTGGGCGCAGTGCATCGCGGCGACGGTGGTTTTCGGTGGGATGTCGCTGGGTGCGAAGACCTTGCTGCTTCCCGGCCTGGACCACGACCCGCAGGCCGAGAGGAGCCGGCAACAGCGACGGCGGCGTCTGACTGCCGGTACCTTCGTGCGACTCGCGGCGCTCGGACTGCTCGGCGCCTCGGCCGGGCTGATGGAGGACACCGGTTCCACCTGGGGTGCGATCTACCTGGACCGGCAGTTCGAGGTCATCCCGTTCGTGGCGGGCATGGCCTTCGTCGGGTTGCAGGGGGCGCAGCTGATCGGCCGGTTCACCGGCGACGCCCTGGTGTCGCGGATCGGCCCGCGACTCGCCGTCGTGCAGGGCGGCATCATCGCTTTCATCGGCATGGGATTGTCGCTGATCTGGCCGTCGCCGACCACCGCGATCCTGGGTTTCGCCTGCGTCGGCTGGGGTGTCGCGACGGCGATCCCATCGGCCATGCACGCCGCCGACGAGCTACCCGACATGAACCACGGCGACGGGCTGATGATCGTCACCTGGATGATGAGGATCGGATTCTTCGCGGGTCCGCCGCTGATCGGCTCCTTGTCGGAGGCCACCGATCTGCGCCTGGCGCTGTGGGTGGTCCCGGCCTTCGCGGTCGTGATCCTGGTGCTGAGCCCGTCGCTGGGCCGGGATGTCGGTGGGAGGCGGTGACACCCTCTCGGTTTCCGGTCAGAGGTGTGAAGTAGAGTGTGAAGCATGACGAGGGAGAGATTTCGCCCATTCACGGGAGACGCGGCGTCACGTGTGAACCTGGAGAAGAATGCGCTGGCCTTGGTGCTGTGCCAGGTGCGTTGGCCGGATCTTCGGAACCTTCGTGATCCGGAGCAGCTCGGTGCACTGGTCAGATCCTTGGATGAAGCCTTCACGGACTATCCCGAGGTACGGGAGGGGCAGGAGCTGGCTTTCAACATCACGCCGGTCGGTGTCGCGCCCGTTCCGGGGGAGCAGACGCATGATTGGCTCTCGGGGGACGGGGCCTGGATCGCAACGTTTTCAAAACACTCCTTTTCGCTGTCCTGCCTCCGCGGTTACACCCGCTTCGAAGAATTCACCGAGCGCCTGCAACCCCTTCTCGACAGCGTCCTCGCGGAGGTTCGCCCACCCAGGCTGGAACGTGTCGGGGTCCGCTATGTCAACAGGTTCTCGGATGACGACGTGCTGACGAACCCTGCGGCGATGTTTCACGGTTTCGGGCAGCCGCTCACGGCTGCGGATGATTCCGTGCAACTCCTCAACGCCACCCAGCAGTGCACGTACAGGATCGACGACCTGCTGCTCCAAGTGCGATCCGGCTATGTGCCCCCCGAACAGACGGTCGACCCGATGATCCCCCCAGTGGCAGGAAACAGCTGGGTCCTTGACCTGGATTCCTTCAAACAGGATGCCACCGTCGCCGATTCCGGGACGGTTATGGCAGTGGTTCAGAAACTTGCGGACATCAACTACGACTATTTCAAGCATGCGGCCACCGACGCGTTCCTCGAGGTGCACGGTGGAGGAGGATCATGATGGCTTCCCAGATGACGGCTGTTGCCGTGCCCTTCCTGATGCCCTTCGCACTTGCCGGCGGGGTGAGTGGAATGCAGGGGACATTCACATCCCTGCCCACCATGTCGGCGGTGGTAGATCGCGTGGTTGTCGCCGTTCCTGCAGGTGACCGGGGTCTGCCCCTCCGGGTCGGAAATCCGGAGAAACAGCGACCCCTGCCGGAGCGTGTGTCGAGGCTGCGTGATTCCTCCGGACTGAGCGCGCAGCAGCTTGCCCGACTGTTCGGTGTGTCGCGGCGTTCCATCAATCACTGGCTCAGCGGGAAACCCATGGCCGACGAACACGCGACCCGGCTCGGCAGGCTTGAAACCGCTATCGCTCAGCTCCCTGAAGGGGCTGGCATCGAACGTCGTCGAGCATTGTTGGCGGGCGATGGGGGGCCGAGCCTTTATCAGAAGCTCTGCGCCGAGGTTCGTTCCCCGGACCCGCTCCAGGGCGTTGGCCTGACCGTGGAGGAGCAGGTGCGGTGACATCCGTGGTTGGGTCGGATCCTGAGGGGCAGGAGATGATGCAGGGGGACTGGGTGCGGTTGGCCGCTCCCTTTCAGTTACCGGCATGCCCAGACGTCCCCGTTTCCAATGTCGTGATCATCAGTCAGACCTGCGATGTCGTCCAGAAAACGCGGAAATGCATACTGATCGCCCCGATCGCACAGGCATCTGAGGACGAGTACCGGGAAGCCGTCAGAGGCAAACGCCCTTTGCTGCTGGCCTTTCCCGCTCAGGACGATGCTCCTGTCGTGCTGCTGGAACACGCGACTTCCGTTCCCAAGACCCTGTTGGCTGACGCAGCTTTGGTGCGGAGACTGTCCCATGAGCCAGCTTCTCACGCCGCCCGGGACTTCGCCCGGAGGGTTGGTTCCGCCCATTCACGGTTCCCCATACCTGACGAAGCGGTTCCTGCTCTCAGTAAGTTCACGGACCGGATCCGCAAAGAGGCCCCGAAAGACAGATCCGTCGGGCGGGTACTGAAACGTGTCAGGGAGATCCGCGTCGAGTCGCGGACTGCTTGGAGGGCTTGGTCCGACCGGATGATGTCGTCACGAGCTGCGAGGTCGAGGCGATCTCTGAGGATGATTTCTCATACGCGCAGTACCGGGTAAGTGAGAGCCTCAATTTTGAGGCAATGTCGGTCACGCCCGCGCGTCCCGAAGGTAAGGGGTGAAGCGTCCAGCAGGATCTAAGCGCGGCAACTGCGGGAGTGCCGTCCACCAGTTGACACCAATGCTCTGAGTGCATTCACGCCGGGTTTCAATCCTCGATTGGGTGCCGCACCCCGAGCGAAATCCAACGGGAATGGAAACAAATCGAGATGGCAGCCTAACCCGTAATCCAAGGTTTTTCGCCACTGTCTACAAAACCTACAACAGCCCGGTTTTCGTCAGGACAGCCAGGAGACCAGTGCCACCAGCAATGTCGACGGCACCGTCACCAGGGCCAGGCCCAGCCCGTAGGCCTTGGGTGATCTATGCACCACCGCCACGAACTCCCGCAACATTGCGCTGGGCCAGTAGTACCACGCGGTACGCGCCCCCAACACCTGGATGCCCGTGCCCAGGTCATGGGCCAACAGCGCGGCACGCATCGCGTGGTAATTGCTGGTGACCGCGATTCCCGTGGCCTGTGGTCCCAGACGCGGCTCGGCCCGGACCAGATCCGTCGACATCTGGAAGTTCTCCCGGGTGGTCGTGGAGTGGTCCTCCAACACCAGGGCGGCTTCCGGGATACCCTGCTCCAGTGCGTAGTCAGCCATTGCCCGGGCTTCACTGACGGGTTCATCAGGACCCTGCCCACCACTCATCACCAGCAGCGGACGCCGTCCAGCATCAACCTCACCCCGCCACACCCCAAGGGCCCGGTCAATGCGTCCGGCCAACAGCGGGGTGACCTTCCCGGAAGGAACCCCGGCACCCAGCACCATGATGAAATCCGGGTGGATTCTCCGGACTATACGTTGGTAGAACCAGGAGTACCCGACGAAGCAGAAGAACATCAGCGCCACCCAGCCGGTGGTGAACATGATGAACGTCGGGACGGGAAAGGCTCGTCTTTCCCCGGTAAGAACCACGGCGATACAAACAACCATTGCCGCAACCAGCCCGACGCCAGCGAGCAGGGACAACGAGTGGGCCAAGGAGAAACGTTCTCTGCAGAGCATGACCAAACCGTTGAGGATGAGGAAACCCGCCAAGCCGATGGCCAGCAGGGGGGACATGAGCACAAGGAAACCCAGCCCCACCAGTGGGGCCGCGAAACCGAGGACCGCCAGCGTCTGGATGCCGAGCAGCAGGGTGGCGGTGATCCACCCGGCATTGGCCAGTCGCCGTGGTTCCTGGCGGATACGTCGCCATGTCGCCCACCCCACGATGAGCAAGGCCACCAGCAGTATCAATCCGATCAGGGTGCTCAAATCCACACTGGCACGATAACCACACCATCAGAATAAAAATGCCGCTGGAGCCGTGATTCCGGGAACACTCGGGGTGATCTCAGGGACGCCGGTCAGCCCGTGGTCGCAAGACTCTTTCCGGTGTGACGAACCCAGGTCCGCTGCCCGGAGCTACCGGTTCACCTGGCTTCGTGATCCCCCACATGGGTCTGGCCGGGTGGCTCGAAGGCCTCCTTGATGAATGGGTCGACCAGTCCGTGGTAGGTCTCCGGGGCGTCCCGCCGCACGCAGTGGCCGACACCGTCGATCAACACCAGGCGCACGAGCGGGTTGGTCACCTCGGAGGGGTCCGGGGCCATGTCGCCGTGGCGGGGTGCGAGGTACAGCGTCGGTATCGTCAGCTGGTTGACTGCGCTGACGAGGTCGGCCTCGCCGAGATAGGTGCCCTCGCGGATGAAGCGGCGGTCGACCTGCTCCTTGCACCTCGCCCACTCCTCGATCTCGGCATCACTCCATGAGGTCTCGCGCCGCATCCGTTCCCGCTCGGCCGGGCCGCCATCGGCGACGAACGCGTCCAGGAACCGCTCCTGGTGCTCCACGAACCAAGGAGCCGGACCCCAGTGCCCGGTGGGACGCGCGACGTCCTCCAGGACCAGTGCCCGAACCAGGTCGGGTCGGGCCACGCCCACTCGCAGCGACATGAGCCCTCCCAGGCTGTGCGCCACGACGACCGGTGGCTCTGGAAGCGAGGAGATCACCCGCTCAAGGTCTTCCTGCATGGTCTGCGGTGCCCGGGCCAGGGAGTCGTCGCCCCACCGTGGGGACATCCCGTGCCCCCGCAGGTCCACTGCGAGAATGTGATACCGGGAAGACCAGCGGGCCACCGCGTCGGGCCAGGCGGCGGCCGATTCCGTCAGGCCGTGGACCAGAAGCAGGGTTGGAGCCGTGGGATTCCCCCACTCGCGCAGTGCAAGCATCGTCACCTCGGCGACTGTAACACCAGGGTGTTCGGAAGCGTCGTGGTGGAGGGGCTGTGCCCAGGATTCTTGGTGCTCGATCGGGGTGGCACAATCCTGTGGAACGGGCGGTTCCGTCGGGTGGGGTGGCTTCTGCGCGGAGGGTGTCCGACCTTGTCAGGCTGGCCTTCCTAACGTGTGGATGGGTTTCCTTGAGGGTGGACATAATGTTGAAACCATGAGTACCGAGACCGTGAACACCCCGCATGTGACCCTGTCCTTCACCGCATCCGCTGCGCTGCGCGACAGCTTCCAGCGCGTTCTGGTGAACCTCATCGCCCTTGAGCTGGTCGGCAAGCAGGCCCACTGGAACATCGTCGGCCCGAACTTCCGCGACCTCCACCTGAACCTCGACGAGGTCGTGGGCATCGCCCGCACGGGTTCTGACGATGTCGCCGAGCGGATGCGCGCCGTCAACGCCACCCCCGACGGTCGTCCCGCAACCGTCGCCGCCTCCGCCACGGTGCCCGCTGCTCCAGAGGGCGAGGTTCTCACCACCGATGCCGTCGCCTACATCGTCTCCGCGATCGAGGCAGTCGTCGCGACCCTGCGCGACGTGCACGACACCATCGACGGGGAGGATCCCTCCTCCTCCGGCATCATCGAGGACCTCACCGTCCAGCTCGAGCAGCAGGCGTGGTTCCTCTCCGCGGAGATCCGCAAGCCCGTCCGCTGAGCCCGGCCAGGCTCTCTGCGACCCCCGGCACGTCCGGGGGTCGCTTTCTGTTTCCCCGCGGCGTCGTCCTTTTTGTCCACGCACACCCTCACTCTGGCGCATAGCTTAGGTTTGCCTTACCATTGCTGGGCCATTCCCGAGATGAACGGAGCCCACGTGCTTTCCAGAAGGACCTTCGTCGCGATGCTCGCCGCGACCGCAACCGTTGGCATCGCCGCCTGCTCCAGCAATTCGACGCCCCAGGGCACCCCCCCGGCCTCAGGAAACGGTGGTTCCTCCCCCGCCGCCGGAGACGCCTTCCCCATCACCATCAAGCACGCCCTCGGTGAAGCCGTCATCGAGAAGAAACCTGAACGCATCGCAACACTCGGGTGGGCCAACCACGAGGTGCCGCTGGCCCTTGGCGTGGTGCCCGTCGGCATGAGCAAGGCCAACTGGGGTGACGAGGACGGCGACGGCCTGCTGCCCTGGGTCAAGGAGAAACTCGACGCCCTGGGCGGCCAGACCCCCGTCCTGTTCGACGACACAGACGGCGTCCCCTTCGAGGCCGTCTCCAACACCAAACCCGACGTGATTCTCGCCTCCTATTCCGGCATCACCGCGGAGGACTACGCGACCCTCAGCCAGGTCGCGCCCGTCGTCGCCTACCCCGAGGCAGCGTGGATCACCACCATGGACCAGATGATCGAGCTGAACTCCCAGGCCATGGGCCTGGCCGCCCAAGGCAAGGCGCTGATCGCGGACCTGGACAAGCGGGTCGCCGCGGCCATGGAGCAGCACGCCGGTCTCAAGGGCAAGAAGGTGCTGTTCTCCTTCCTCAACGCCAGTGATCTGTCCAAGGTCGGCTTCTACACCACCCACGACCCGCGGGCTGGGTTCCTCGTCAAGGCCGGGCTGGGAACCCCGGAGATCGTCGAGAAGGAATCCGCGGCTTCCAAGGCGTTCTGGAAGGACATGTCCTCGGAGAAACCGGAGCTGTTCAACGACGTCGACATCCTCCTGACCTACGGGCCCGCGGACCCGACACCGCTGAAGGAGGCCATCAAGGCCGACGCGCTGCTCTCCCGCATCCCTGCGATCGCCAAGGACCACGTGGTCTTCCTCGGGCAGGACGCCCTCTCGGCCTCCGCGAACCCGTCGCCGCTGTCCATTCCGTGGGGCATAGAGAAATACGTCGCGAAACTGGCCGAAGGTCTCGAGTGACCGCTGACGGGGTTCTGACCCGGCCGGATGTCGAAGTCATCAAACGCTCGGCCGGACGCCGTCTGCTGTGGCTGGCGGTCCTGGTAGTGGTCCTGCTGGTGATCGTGGTGGCCTCTGTGATCTTCGGGGTGCGGGCCGTGTCCTTGGACGATGCCTTGGCCGCGCTGTCCGGTGGAACCGCGACGGCCGAACAGGCCGCCGCGGCCGGTCGCCTGCCCCGCACGGTGCTGGGGCTGCTGGCCGGGATGTCCCTGGCAATCGCGGGTGGCGCCATGCAGGCCGTCACCCGTAACCCGCTGGCCGATCCCGGCATCTTCGGGGTGCTGTCGGGGGCCTCCCTCGCGGTGGTGATCGGTCTGGCCTTCCTCGACCTCTCCCACCCCTACGCGCAGCTGTTGATCGCGGTGCTCGGGGCCGGTGTGGCGGCTGGGTTCGTCTACGGCGTCGGGTCGCTGGGACGCGGCGGCGCGACACCGCTGAAACTGGCCCTGGCCGGTGCCGCGACATCCGCGGCGTGCTCGTCGCTGGTCTCGGCGATCCTGCTGCCCCGGGTGCGGGTGATGGACTCGTTCCGGTTCTGGCAGATCGGTGGGATCGGCGGCGCCACCTGGGACCGGGTGGGACTGGTGGCCCCGTTCCTGATGGCCGGCGCCCTGATCTGCCTGTTCTCGGCGCGCGGCATGAACTCCTTGGCGCTCGGCGACGACGTCGCCACCGGACTGGGTGAGAACGTGATGCGCACCCGGCTGGTCGCGTCCATCGGCGCGGTGATCCTGTGCGGGGTGACGACGGCGGTGTGCGGGCCGATCGCGTTCGTCGGGTTGATCGTGCCGCACCTCTGCCGGCTCCTCGTCGGCACCGACCACCGCTGGATGCTGCCCTTCGCGGGCCTGGCGGGTGCGTGTCTGCTGCTCGCCGCCGACACCCTGGGGCGGGTCGTCACCCCCAACTCCGAGATCGACGTCGGCATCATCACCCCGTTCCTGGGGGCCCCGTTCTTCATCTGGATAGTCCGACGCCAGAAGGTGCGTGAACTATGAGCGCTGCTGCCATCCCCGACGTCAAGGCTCTGCGCGTCGCACGCTCCCGCCGCATCCGGGCCCAGGTCCTGGTAGTCCTCGTGCTGGCGTTCTTGGTAGTGGGTTTGTGGGCCGCGTCGCTGATGTTCGGTGAGAGCTTCTACGGACCCTCCGAGGTGTGGAGGGTCATCGCGGGTGAGCGGGTGCCGGGCGCCAGTTTCACCGTCGGTACGCTGCGGCTGCCGCGCGCCACCCTCGCCGTGCTGGCCGGACTGGCCTTCGGGTCTGCTGGCGTGACCTTCCAGACCCTGCTGCGCAACCAGCTGGCCTCCCCCGATGTCATCGGCATCTCCGCGGGGGCCAGTGCCGCCGGGGTGATCGGCATCGTGATCCTGGGGTTGAACGAGACCACCGTCTCCCTGCTCGCCCTTGCCGCCGCGATCGGTACCGCCGTGGCAATCTACGCCCTCAGCTACAAGGGCGGTTTCGCAGGAACCCGGCTGATCCTGATCGGCATCGGTGTTTCGTCGATGCTGGGGGCGGTGGTCACCTACACTCTCGCGCAGGCATCCGCGTGGGACCTGCAGGTCGCGACCCGCTGGCTGACCGGATCGCTCAACAGCGCGGGGTGGCCGAGGGTGGCGCCGCTCGCCGCCACCTGCGCGGTGATCCTGCCGTCGATGTGGGTGAACTCCAGCAAGCTGGCAGCGATGCGTTTCGGCGACGACACCGCCTCCGGGTTGGGCGTGAAGGTGTTCTCCGTGCGGGTCTGGACCATCGTCGCGGCCGTCACCCTCGTGGCCGTCGCGACCGCCTCCTGCGGGCCGATCGCGTTCGTCGCGTTCATGTCCGGGCCGATAGCGGCGCGGATCAGCCGCTCCGCCTCCTCCTTGGTGCTGCCGGCCTCCCTGGTCGGCGCGATCCTGGTGCTGGCCTCCGACCTGATCGGTCAGTTCGCCTTCGGCGCCCGCTATCCCGTCGGCATCATCACTGGTGCTCTCGGCGCCCCGTTCCTCGTCTACCTCCTCATCCGCTCCAACCGGCAGCGCCGGAACTGACCCCCGGAGACCCAGTGACCGCGAACCATTCCCTCACAGCCGTCGGACTCGGGCTCGCCTACGGCGACCGCACCGTCATCGACAACCTCGACCTGACCGTCAAACCCGGGGCCATTACCTCCATCGTCGGCGCCAACGGCTGCGGCAAGTCCACGCTGCTGCGTTCCCTCGCCCGGCTGCTGCAACCCAGGCACGGACAGGTGCTCCTCGACGGCAAATCCCTCCACGAACAGCCGACCAAGGAGATCGCGAAGGTCCTGGGCCTGCTGCCGCAGTCGCCGACCTCCCCGGAGGGCATCGTCGTCGCCGACCTCGTGGGTCGCGGACGCCACCCCCACCAGGGGATGCTCGGGAGGTGGAGCCCCCGCGACTACGAGGTGGTGGCGGAATCCCTCGCCGCCACCGACACCACCGAGCTGGCCGACCGTCCCGTCGACGAGTTGTCGGGCGGTCAACGGCAGCGCGTGTGGATCGCGATGGCGTTGGCGCAGGAAACCGACGTCCTGCTGCTGGATGAACCCACCACTTACCTCGATGTCGCGAACCAGCTCGAGGTGCTCGACCTGCTGATCGACCTCAACGCCAGGAGGGGCACCACGGTCGTGATGGTGTTGCACGACCTTGGGCTGGCGGCCCGCTACTCCGACGAGCTCATCGCGATGCACTCCGGCAGCATCCTGGCGCAGGGCGCCCCGTCGGATGTGGTGACGGAGGAGACGGTAAAGGAGGTGTTCGGGATCTCCTCGAAGGTGGTGCCGGACCCCGTCTCCGGGGCGCCGCTGGTGATGCCCATCGGCCGGCACCGGGTGAAGGGGAAGTGACGCGGGCAGCTCCGCAGATCGTCGTCCCGTCGTCCGGTTCGCCTGCCTTGCCGCCGCTCGCCTGTCCTGGTCCGGGTTCGCTTGTCTTGTGGTCGTCTGCTTGCGCTACAGCGCTGGTGAATGACGTGTAGGCAGGCGAAAGGGGGCGCGGCATCGCCGTTGGGCGGACGGGGTGGGTACAATCTGCCCAACCTGATGTGTCGTCCGGGCTCAATGAGGAGAGACGAGGTCAACTGTGTTGAGGTCATTGATTCGCGGGATGGCTGTCGTGACCGTCGTGATCGTCGCTGTCCTCTCCTACCTCCAACTGTCGCTTGTGGAGCAGGAGTACCCCTTGGGGACGGATCGTTCTGGGACAATCCTCTTCAGCAGTTCCAATCTGGCCAAGGAACAGATCCTGGACGGAATTCAGGAAATCAGTCGCAATCATGACATCGATGTCTATCTGGGGGCTCCTAGTAAGGATGATCCGTTCCATGGGTTGGATCTTTACGCACTGGGTGACAGGCAGCCGGCCGGCGCCACGGACATTGTCTGGATTGATTTCCTCAGGCACGGCAAGCTGTATCCGGCGAAGGAGCTGGGAGACACCAGTCTCTCGGCGGTCTATGCCCTGAAGGGCCCGGCGGCCGGGGTTGAGGAATTTGAACGATGGGCACAGGACAACGGCGCGACCGTTTCTTGGGCCCAGGGAGGTCCGTTGGCGATGTTCGCCGCAGGTCTCGTCTACGGAGGTGCGGGGATCCCGCTAATCGCGCTGGCGGTGCTGGGCGTCACCGTGGTGTTGGCTTGGTATGCGGCGCGTGCTGAATCACGTGCCGTCAGGCTGCTAGCGGGCACTTCGGATCTACGGATCCAGGCGCAGGACATGCTCGGATGGCTGCGTTTGGCGGTACCTATCGCGCTGATGGGCGTGCTGCTGCTGGGAATACTGTTCGGTGTTCTCAAGGGATTCGGCGGTGCGCTGGCCCTGATCGCGGTCGTCGGACTGTACCTCTGCCTGCTGGGTGGGATTTCTGTTGTCTTCGGGGTGGTTGCATCCCTGGTCACCGCGCCATCGGTCAAATCACTGGCCCTGCGACGACCTCCGGAGGCCAGGTTCGAGTTCCCCAGTCAACTCCTCAAGGCTGTGGCCCTGACCCTTGGGTTGGCCGCCCTGCCGGCCATGCTGTGGCAGGTGAATTCGTCTCTCGATCAGGCCGATATCCAGGGCAGGGCGATGCCGCTGAAAGGCTACGTCTCCCAAGCGGTCGGGGGACTCACCAATGAGGAATTCGAGAACAGCATCGGCGTCCTTGGCCGCTTCGTGGGTGCCGTTGACGAGACCGGCACCGTGGCATATGCCTCCATTGTGAACAGGGAGGATCCCGGCCCCGAATTCTCCGCCGAAGGGTTCGACGGTTTGGCCGTGATAAACAAGAAATATGCGGAAGAACTCGGTCTGGGGCTTGTCCCGGGGCAGGGAAGAAGGACCTTGGTCCCGGTGCCCGGGGAAACCGTGGAAAGGCTTCTGAAATCTTTGGAGGGACGGAACGTCGGTGGGATCTCCGGGAGAGTCGGAAAACAGAATGCCACAGCTCTCGAAAATGGACTCACCGCCTACCGTTTCGAAGATTCTGAGGGGATCATCGCGCCCACCGGAAGCGGATTGGGTTTCAAACGGTCCAAGCGTCCCCTGCTGCTGGTCTCGGAACGGATCACCGCGAGCTTCAACGACGACGCCATCGTGTCTGCCATGACCAACGGGGAAATCATGTTCGGTGACACCGGGGTGCTGGAACAGAAAGCCCGGGAACTCGGGGTGACGAGCATGCTCCTGAGCCGCAGCCGGGTCACCGATTCCGCGTTGCTGTCCGCACAGTTCGCCAACCAGACAGCGTTGACCACCGGCACCACCATCGTGATCCTGCTGGCCGCCATAGCCGTGAGCGGCTGGTTGTCCGCCCGGGTCTATGCCACCAACAATGCGCGATTCATCTACCCCATGCTGACCTATGGACGCGGCTGGTGGAGCGTACTCAGAAACCGGATTATCATTGAAGGTGTTATCATCGTATTGACCTTCGTGATCGTGTCGATCGCCTACTTGGCATTTGGCCTGTCCTGGTCGCCCATCCTAATGCTCGGGGTCTTGGTCTATCTCCTATATTCCGGATTGTGTCATCAACGAGCGGCATTCAACGTCGTTGCTCGCGTCACCCAACGAGCCCACTGAACTCAGGAACATCATGCGGATAACAGCCCACGACATCAATTTCACGATCGATTCCCGTACCATTCTCGATGGTGTTTCGCTCGATGTTCCATCCGGAACCGCGATGGCGCTCACCGGCCCCAGTGGCTCGGGCAAGACGACGTTGCTCAACTGCCTCAGCCTGCTTCTCCCGGTCAGCCGGGGGGAGATCTTGATCGACGGTACCGAGGTGACGCGCCTGTCGGAGGGGCGACGGCGACGGTTCTGGCGCGACAGTGCCGCATTCGTTTTCCAGGACTACGGGTTGGTGCCGGATGAGAGCGTCGGGTTCAACGTCTGCATGGAATCCTCCCCGCTGTTCCGCAAACCGAAGAAGTGGGGGGCCGGGGTGGAGGACGCGCTCAACAGGGTGGGCCTGACAGGCCGGGCCTCCGAGCAGGTCGCCAAGCTCAGCGGTGGGGAACGGCAGCGGGTCGGTATTGCGCGCGCGATCCACAAGAAGGCCAAGGTCATCTTCGCCGACGAACCCACCGCCTCACTGGACGCGGGCAACCGGCAGATCGTCCACGACCTGCTGCTGGGTGAGAAGGCCCGCGGGGCGACCATCGTCATCTCCACCCACGACGACCACCTTTCGTCCGCCTGTGACGTGGTGTTCCGCCTGGCCTCTTCTGAGTCCGAGTCGGCTCGCCTGCCGAAGCGCGGTTTGTCTGCTCTGTAGAGCGAATAAACGGCACCTCGGCAGGTGGGCAGGCGCCAAGGTCCGTGAGAAACAGAGGGCCACTGCCCGGTCCGCCTGCCTTGTGGTCGTCTGCTTGCGCTACAGCGCTGGCGAATGACGTGTAGGCAGGCGGAAGGGGAAATGTGAAGCCTCTTGATGCGAGAAAGTATCTCCTGAGGTGATCGCTAGCATTTCTGTTGGGAGGTGTAAGCGTGTCCACCATCACGATCCGAGGGCTCAGCGACGAGGTGCGCGATGAGTTGAAACGTTTGGCGGCTTTGAACAATCGCTCCATGGAAGCCGAGGCGCGTGAGGCTCTCACCAGGCACACTCTCGCCAACTCCGTTCGGGCGCGGGCCGATGCGATTCTTGCCGCGGGCTGGCGTCTCCGCGATGCGGGTGGTCCGGTGCTCACGGATGACGACCTTTACGACGAGACGGGTGCGCCCAGGTGATCCTCGACACCTCGGCCATCAGGGACCCGTCTGGTCCTGAAGCTCCTTGAAGCTGCGGTGGGCCAGTTCGTCCAGGAACGCCGCCCCGTTCTCGACGCTGCCGACGTAGTGACCGAACAGTTCCATGTTGATGCAGCCGAACAGTTCGGTCCAGCCTCGCAGGACGATGAGGATCAGCTCGTCGGGAACATCGCCGGGCATTCCCTGCTCACTGATCCAGTGACGCACCCTCGCGAGGTCCTCCCGCAGTGCCGGGGCCGGTTCCGGTGAGTCCGGCAGCGGCGTCGTCCCCGCCTGCGACCTCATGTCCGAGGCGATCCGGGCCAGCAGGATCGAGATCCGGGACGCGGCCGGGATGGTCTCCGGCGGGGCCTGGTAGCCGGGCACCGGGGTGCCGTAGATGAGGCCGTACTCGTTGCGGTGCTCCAGCGCCCAGGTGCGGGTGGCGCGCCACAGCGCCACCCAGCGACCCTCGTGGTCTCCGCGCGGGATCCTGCCCTCGGCCTCCTCGACGGACCGTCCCAGCGACTCGTAGGCGTCGACGATCAACAGAGTCAACAGGTCGTCGCGGCTCTTCACGTAGCGGTACAGGGCGCCGGGGGTGACCTCGAGGTCGCGCGCCAGGGACCGCATGCCCAGCCCGGAGGCTCCCTGCTCGACGAGGTGCCGGTGTGCGACCTCTAGCAGTCGCCGCGTGAAGGCGTCGCGGGCCTGGCGGCGTGGGATGGGGGTCATGGTCCCAGTCTCGCACGACACGAAGAACAAAACCGTGAACGCTGTTTACAAAATGGCGTGAACGGTGTTTACTGTTCTTGGGGGCGACAGAATCGGAGGAGACATGGAACACATCACCGTCATCGGAGCAGGACCGCTCGGCAGGGCCGCGACCCGCTCGCTCGTGGAGGCCGGGCACCGGGTCACGGTCGCCACCCGCAGCAGCACGCGGCTGCCCGGAGCGCAGGCCGTCAGGGCCGATGTCGTCACGGGCGACGGCCTGGAGACGCTCGCGCCCGGGGCAGCGATCGTCGCCTGCTGCGGCATCACCTACACGATCGCCGGGTGGCGCCGCGACTGGCCCCTCGCCATCGACAACCTCATCAAGACGGCGGAGCGGCAGGACGCGACCCTCGTGGTCACGGGGAATTACTACTCCTACGCGCGCGGCCGGATGCCGATGCGCGCCACCGATCCCCTCGACCACCCGCCGTCGGCTCTGGGTGAGGTCCGGGCCGAGGTGTCCCGCAGACTGTTCGCCGCCCACGAACAGGGGCGCATCCGCGCGGTCGAGGTGCGGGGGTCGTCCTACCTCGGGGCCGACGCGGGGCCGGGCGCCTACCTCGGGCCGCGGTTCGTGGATCCGCTGCTGGCCAAGGGGGCGACGAGCGTCCTCGGCGATCCCGACCTGCCCTACACCATGACCGCCATCCCCGACTTCGGGCGTCTGCTGGCCCGCGCCGCCACCGATCCGGAGATGCCCGGCCGGGCCTGGCACGTCCCCAGCGCCCCGGCGGTCAGCGTCCGCGACCTGGCCCGGATGTTGCTGCGTGCCGCCGGTCGCGACGACGAACCGAGGTTGCGCACCATGCCGGCGTCGTTGCTGCGTGCGCTGGGCTGGTTCTCCCCGACGCTGAGGGCGGTTAGGGAAACCCTCTACCAGAACACCGAACCCTTCGTCGCCGACGACACCGACACCCGCGAACTGCTCGGCGAGACCCACACGCCGCTGGAGGAAACGGCGACGGACATCGTCGCAGCCCGGGGTGGGGGTGGGAAAGCTGCTTGAGTCGGACTGCTCGCTAGTGGGTGGGTCTGCTTGCCGGGTGCGGGTGGTTTCGACTCAGCCGTTCGCTGGCGCTCACGAGCTGGCTCAACCAGTTTCGGAAGGGAGAGGCGCTCACGTGCTGGTTCAATCGGCTGTGAGAGCGGGGCGTCTACTGTGGGGGCATGACCGCACATGCCGTCACCCGCCACGAAATCTTCCAGACCAGCCTCATCTCCGCCCTCGTCCAGGGCGTCTACGAGGACGAGATGACCCTGGCCGAGCTCCTCGGCCACGGTTCCTTCGGCATCGGCACCTTCAACGGGCTCGACGGCGAGATGATCATCCTGGGTGGTGTCTGCTACCGACTGCGCGGTGACGGGTCCGTGACCGTGCCCGAGTTGACGGAACGCACCCCCTACGCCGTCGTGACCAATTTCGTGCCGAGCCTGAGCCGCTCCGTGACGGGACCGATGACCCGGGAGGAGTTCTCCCGGGCCATCGACGCCTTCGTACCGAGCTCGAACTACATGTACGCGCTCCGGGTGACAGGCCGATTCGCATGGGCAAGCGCACGCACGGTGACGAAACAGGACCGTCCCTATCGGCCCATGATCGAGGCCACCGACGGCGAGGAGGTCGCCCGCCACGAGGACTTCAATGGGACGATCGCCGGTTTCCGCACACCCCTTTACGAGTCCGGCATCTCGGTGGCAGGCTGCCACGCCCACATCATCGACGACGACCGCACCTGGGGTGGACACCTGGTGGATTTCGTCCTGGAGGAGGGCGAGGCCGAACTGTGCCTGGGCACCGACTTCCGCATGCGGCTGCCTTTGACCGAGGAGTTCCGCACCGCCGACCTGTCGGAGGACAAGACCGAGGAGATCCGCCGGGTAGAGCACCACTGAACCGTGGGCATGGTCAGTTCCCCGTCCTCGGGAGTCCCGGTTTCAGGGGTGATTTCGATGGAGGGGTGGGGTCGGCAGCTCGGGCCGAGGGGAGCGTTCCCAGTGTGAGCAGAAGCGCGATCATCAGAATGAGCGGTGACTTGAAGTGATCTCTTCCCTTCGTCTTTCTCTCATTGGTGGAAGATGCTGGTGTAGAGAGACGCCCCGGGATATCTGCTGTAGGTGTTGGTTTCGGAGATGATCAATGTGACTGATAGTGAATCGATTATTTTGGATGCTCCAGTCGACCGAGGTGAACCGATGGCTGGATCCTCGGTCCAGCCATCCTTGGTTGCTGTCTCCAATATCAGTCTACGAGCATCTTCCGGGGGAATCGTGAGCTTGTAGAAGTTCGTGATGTTTGGTTGCTTAGGTTCGAATCCTTCATATTTTGTTTCTTCAGTAGCCAGCAGCTCTATTCCGGGCCATGAGGTTTTCATAATGCTTTGGTCTCGGAGGGCTTGCATTCTGCTGTGCCAGACTCGGCCGGACGCATTGAGCTGCTGGTGTAACCAGATGCCGGTCCCTGTCGCGGCAATCAGAAGCATGATTGCCATGGTGATGCATCCGTACTTGACGTATTTGGTTTTTATTGCGATCTGTTTTTCGCCGTGGCTCATCTGGAAGCTGCCTCACCAAGGTTTCTGCGGCGAAGACGAATTGAATTTTCCACGACCGTCTTGGTGTTGCATGCCGGCCTCCTTGCTCGGTGCTGGCAACGCTACGTCACGCGGAGAGCTGATGGCAAGAGATCTGGTGGAAATAGCTACGGAATTCCGGGGCGATTGATGCGTTGTTGAATGGCACATGGGCTTTGACAAGGGGTTTCGCTGCGGTGTGCCTGTTCACGTCGCTCAAGCCTGTGTGATGGCACCGACGTTTGACCGACGGGTCGGCTTGCGGTGGACGGGGGGTTTCGACTCGGACTGCTCCTTCGTCGCAGTCCGGCTCAACCAGCTTCGGAAGAGGAGGGGTGCTCACGTGCCGGCTCAACCAGCTTCGGAGGGGGGGTTCGGCTCGGCCTGTTCCCTCCCCGAAGAGCGCTGCTTTCCGCGGGGAAGGTGGGGTCAGGCCAGGTCGCCGTGCATCTTGTGAACCTTCTCCAGGGTCGTCTCCAGTCCGCTGGAGTGCATGTAGTCAGCGACGTACTTGGGGTTGTACTTCTCCAGTTCCGCTTCTCGGGTGACGATGTCCTGGTACAGGGCCTCGCGTTCCTCGTCGGTGTTGTGGTACTCGGTGTGCAGGTAGGAATGGGCCCGGCGGTCCAGGCTGCGGATGGCGCTTGCCACGAGACCCTTCCGGCTGAGTAGGGAGACCGCGACGGTGATCGTCAGGATGGTGAGGATCACGATCAGCGAGTCGATGTCACCGATGTCCCACACGTCGACGTGATGGCCGCCGTTGATGAACGGCACGTTGTTCTCGTTGAGGGCGTGGAGGATCAGTTTGATGCCGATGAACCCGAGCACCGTGGTGAGCCCGTACTTGAGGTAGATCAGGCGGTCCAGGAGGTCGTCGATCAGGAAGTACAGCTGCCGCAACCCCATCATCGAGAACGCCGTCGCCGTGAACACCAGGTACACGTTGGTGGTGACGCCGTAGACGGCGGGAACTGAGTCCAGCGCGAACAGCAGGTCGGTGCCGCCGATGGCGATCATCACCAGCAGCATCGGGGTCAGCACCTTGCGGCCGTTCTCGATGGTGAACAGTTTGTCGCCGTCGTAGTGGTCGGTGGTGCGCAGGTACTTCTTCGCGATGCGGATGACGAAGTTGTCGGCGTCGCCGGACTCCCCGTCCTCCGGGGCCAGCATTCGCCCGGCCGTGATCATCAGGACCAGACCGAAGATGTAGAAGGTCCAGCTCCACGCCTCCAGCATCGCCTTGCCGAGCGCGATGAACCCCGACCTCGTAAGCAGCGCGAAGACGATCCCGAACAGCAACGCCTTCTGCTGATCCTGCCTGGGTACGGCGAATGACCCCATGATCACCAGGAAGACAAACAGGTTGTCGACGCTCAGTGCCTTCTCCAGCAGCCAGCCGTTGAAATACTGGGTGCCCATCTCGACGCCGCCGAAGACGGTCACCGCGACCCCGAAGAGGATGGCCAGACCCACGTAGATGATGGACCAGACGGTGGCTTCCTTGAGGGTGGGGGCGTGCGCCCTGCGGACGTGGACGAAGAAATCGAAGGCGAGCAGGCCCGCTATGAGCAGCAGGGTCAGGACCCAGATCCAGAAAGGGACGGACAACCGGTTCACTCCTCGATAGAGATTCGAAGGGCAGTCGCGGGTCGATCCGGGAAAGCGATCTGGGCGACCTCATCAAGGGTACCCGTCCCGGCCGGGGGCAACAATCGTCATCCACTCCGTGCCGTGAACCTCCCGTCGGTTGTGATGGTGGGCCCCGGTAGTCTCGTGGCAGCGAAGTTGTGGAAGGGAGCCGACGTGACCATGAAGACCCCCCGGAGGGCTGTGTTGGCCGCCGTGACGGCCTCGGCGCTGCTGTTCACCGGGTGCTCCCCCGGCGGTTCCGGGCAGGAACGCGACACCCCACCCGACGGGGTGCCGGCCGCTGACGACGTGGTGGCGGGGCTCGCCGCGGGAATCCAGAAACTGGACCTCACGGGCGTGGCGCTGTCCACCCCGCCGGCCGACGCCACCACCGAGCTGAAGACCATCTTCGCGGGCATGGACGACATCACGCCGACGGTGGAACCTGCGGGAATCCGCTACGCGGCCGACGGCAAAACCGCCACCGCGCACCTCAACTACACCTTCCCCGTCGGCCAGGAAGGCTGGAAGTACACCACCACCGTCCCCCTGGAGAACGCGGACGGCAGCTGGCAGGTGACGTGGTCGCCGACGGTGGTGCACGAGAAACTCTCCGCCACGACCCGCCTCAGGCACCAGCGCAGCTGGCCGAAACGCGCCGCCATCAACGACCGCGACGGGGTGGCGCTCGTCGAGGAACGCACCGTCTACCAGGTCGGAATCGACAAGTCGAAGTCCGAGGAGTCCACGTGGCAGGCGGCCGCCACCCAGCTGGCACAGCTGCTCAAGGTCGACGCCGCCGAGTACACCCAGAAGGTCCTGGCGGGTGGCCCCAAGCAGTTCGTGGTGGCCAAGACCGTCTCCCAGGACCAGATTCCCTCCACGGTTTCCAGCATTCCCGGGGCCTTCGTGAAGGAGTCCACCGCCAGCGTCGCGCCGTCGGACACGTTCGCCATCGGCCTGCTCGGTAGGGTCGGGAACCCGTCGAAGGAACAGGTGGAGAAATCGGGCGGTGCCCTGATGACCTCGGACATGGTCGGGGTCAGCGGCCTCCAGCAGCGCTACGACGAGCAGCTGCGTGGGGCTCCGAAGGTAAACATCGACGTGGTGGGGCGTTCGGGCCAGAACGTCGATCCCGTCTCGTTGTTCTCCCAGGAGGCAAGCGTCGGCAGCCCCATCCAGCTCTCGCTGGACCGCGCCATGCAGGAGAAGGCGGAATCGGTGCTCAACAGCCACGTCAGTTCCGGGATCGCGTCCCTGGTGGTGCTGGACGTCAAGGACGGCGGGGTGCTCGCCGCCGCCAACTCGACGGGCGCGGGTGAATACCCCTACGCCACCTTCGGGAATTATGCGCCCGGGTCGACGTTCAAGGTCGTCTCGTCGCTGGCGCTGCTGCGCGAGGGCCTGCGCGCCGACTCGGTGGTGCAGTGTCCCGCCACCATGCAGATCGGCAATCACACGCTGAAGAACTACGACGGCTACCCGGCCGACAAGACCGGCAGCATCACCCTGACCCAGGCGGTCGCGAACTCCTGCAACACCGCATTCGGGACCAACGCCGACAAGGTATCGCAGGAGAAACTGCAGCAGGCCGCCGCCACCCTCGGGGTGGGCACCGACTACGACGCCGGGTTCGCCTCCAACTTCGGGAAGGTGCAGTCCGCCAACGCCCCGCTGGACCTCTCGCTCAGCATGATCGGGCAGGGCAGCATCGAGATGTCGCCGCTGGGCATGGCGGCGGTCTCGGCCAGCGTCGCCTCCGGTGAGACGCGCATCCCGTGGCTGGTGAAGGGACACGAGGCGAAGTCGACGGCCACACCACTCAGCCCCGACGAGGCCTCGCAGCTCCAGACGCTGATGAAGGCCGTCGTCACGGAGGGGTCGGGCAACGTCCTCCAGGGAGTCATGACCGGCGCCAAGACCGGCACCGCCGAGTTCGGCGACGCCGCCGCCGACACCGCCCACGCCTGGATGATCGCCTGGAACGACAAGTACGCGGTGGCGGCCTTCGTCCAGGACGGCCAGTCGGGATCCGGGACAGCCGGGCCGCTCATCAAGGCCATGTTCAGCTAGGCCCATCCCACACCAAGCTGATTGAGCCGATCCTCGCGAGCGTGAATGAATCCGAAGCTGGTTGAGCCGATCCTCTCGAGCGTCAGCGAGTTGGTCGTGTCGAAACCATGGTGAGGGTGGATGGGCCTGGTTTTGGGTGTCAGATGGTTTCGACTCGGGTCGCTCGTTCCTCGCGACCCGGCTCAACCGGCTTTGGGAGGGTCAGCCCGCGACCGTCACCACTCGCAACGCGATGGCGGCGACGGTCAGTGCCGCGACCAGACCCAGCAGTGGCCACTGCCAAAGTCGTCGTTGCTCACGGGGAAGCCAGATCAGGGCGGCGGTGACGGCCATGCCGCCGAGCAGGCCACCGAGGTGCCCCTGCCAGGAGATGAAGCTGGATCCCACGAAGGTGATGGCCACGTTCACGCCCAGCCAAACGAGGATGGTGCGCACGTCGCCGTGGTGTTTCCAGGCGATCAGCAGCACCGCCCCCATCATCCCGAAGATCGCCCCGGAAGCGCCCATGGTCGTGGTGTAAGGGGCGGAGAACCACACCACCGCCGCCGACCCGGTCAGCGCCGAGACCAGGTAGAGCGCCAGGAACCGGGCCCGGCCCAGCACCATCTCGAGCTGCGGGCCGAGCACGTAGAGGGCCACCATGTTGAAGGCGATGTGGATGACGTCGAGGTGGGTGAAGGCATTGGTCAACACCTGCCACCAGGCCCCGGATGCGACGCCCTCTGTCCACGTCGCCCCGAGAGCGGCGCACTGGGCGGGGGAATCCACCGCGAGGATGTAACGCTCCGTCGCGCAGAATCCCTGGGTCTGGATCGCCAGCATCCTGAACAGGGGGCTCTTCTCGCCTCCGGTCAGCAGGATGGCCAGCCAGATCACCGCGTTGATACCGACCAGCACCTGCGAAGTCAGGGCGGGTCGGGTGCTGCGGGCGCCACCGTAGGGCAACTGCCCCTGACGGGTCTGCCTGCGACCCGCGGCGACGCAGTCCGGGCACTGGAAACCGACAGAACCCGCCACCATGCACCGGGGACAGATGGGACGGTGGCAGCGTTGGCAGACGATCCCCGTGGCCTGGTCGGGGTGCCGGTAGCAGACGCTCTCTAGCATGGCCGCAAGGCTACCCGCCGGGATCGTTGCCCCGCGCGATCCGTTTCGAAACGGTGTGGGGCCGGACCCGCCGAGTATCGTGTTTTCCCATGGGCGCAGGGCATTCGCATTCTCATTCAACGGAGGGACTGGAACACGTCGGGGTGAACTGGACGGCGCGCAACGTCCTGATCGGGTTCCTGGCGGTGATCGGGGTGCTCGCGGTTGCCGGGCTGATCTGGCTGTGGCCGTCGGGACAGGACCTCTCCTCGATGGTGAAGAAGGTCTACGACGCCCAGAACCTGACCCACGAGACCGCCACCATCACCGAGATCAAGGACGGTTGCGACACCCAGCAGGTGGGGCAGGCGAAATGCCTGACGGCGACGATCACCGTCAACACCGGCGAGGACGCGGGCAAGTCGGTGGAGATTGCACTGCTAGGCCCGCAGGCGCAGTCCGGGTTGAGGGCCGGGGACGTGGTGGAGGTGAACCGCATCAACGCCGGTGACGCGCCCGTGTGGTCCTATTCGTCGGCCAACCGTCTCCCGGTGCTGGGGGTGCTGGCCGCGCTGTTCGTCGTCGTGGTGCTGGCGGTGGCGCGCTGGAAGGGATTGTTCGCGCTGCTGGGGCTCGTGTTCGCCGGGGCGGTGCTCGTCGGATTCATGCTGCCGGCGCTCATCACCGGCAAACCGGGTATCGTCGTGGCGCTTGTCGGGGGTACGGCGATCATGTTCGTGGTGCTCTACGTGGCCCACGGTGTCTCGATCCGGACATCGACGGCCCTCGCCGGGACGCTGCTCGGGCTGGCGGTCACGGTCGGGTTGGGGGCGCTGTCCGCGGAATTCGCCCGGTTGTCGGGTTTCGCCGACGAGAACGAGTACGACCTGGCGCAGCTCCTGCCCGGGATGAACTTCCGGGAGCTGTTGATGGTGGGCATCATCGTCGGTGGGCTCGGTGTGCTCAACGACGTGACCATCACGCAGAGCTCGGCGGTGTGGGAGCTGCGTGCCGCGGCCCCGGCGATGGGTCGCGGGAAACTGTTCGCCGCCGGCATGCGGATCGGTCGCGACCACATCGCGTCCACCATCTACACCATCGTCTTCGCCTACGCGGGTGGTTCCATGGCGGTGCTGCTGCTGCTCTACTTCACCGACCGTCCCGCCACCGCCCTGCTGAACGCGGAAATGTTCGCGGGCGAGATCGTCCGCACCCTCGGCAGCGCCATCGGCCTGGTGCTGAGCGTCCCCATCACGACCGGCATCGCGGCCCTGACCGTCGCATCCCCCGAACCGGAACCGCGGGGACGGCACGCGGTGGGTGTCGAGGTGGGGTGAGGGAAGGTCGGATCCTCGCCCTTCAGGACAGCAGTCCTAGGGGAATGACCGCGACCCCGTCGTCGCGACGGTAGGCGTATTCGCCGGTGGTGACGACCACCTTGTCGACGAGGCGCCCACCGATGCGATCGCCCAGCCAGTGGAGGTGCCGCACATCGGCATCGTCGGGGTCGCGGGCCAGTTTGACCTCGATGGCCACCACCCTGCCCGCGGTGTTCTCGACGATGAGGTCGATCTCGTGGTCCCCGTTGCGGGTCCGCAGGTGCGATGTCCGCAGCCCGGCGGCCGTGGCGCGCGCCCTCACGCACAAGGTGACCAGGGACTCGAAGAGCTGCCCCAGGATCTCCCCCGAGCCCGGGGAGCCGCTGAGCAGCTTCGCGGGGGTGACGTCGAGGAGACGAGCCGCCAGCGCCGGGTCGAGCAGCTGATGCTTTGGCCCGGTTTTGAGCCTGGCCAGTGGGGCCAGCGATGTGGTCCAGCCCGGGACGGGGTCGAGCACCCAGATCCGGGTGAGGAGGTCGCGGTAGGTCTGGGTTGCGCCGCGGCTGGGTTTGTCGGTCTCGCCGGCGGTTGCCGCCCCCAGGATTGCCGTGTAGGAGGCCGTCGTTGATGTTGCGGCGGCGTAGGCGGTGAGCCAGGCCATCAAGGCCTGAGGGCGCCGGACCAGCACCCCCTCCTCGGGAAGGTCGCGGTCGACGATGCGGGCGAGATAGCTGTCGAGCTGGAGGCCCAGGGCGGCGGGACGGATGCCGCGCAGGCCGGGCAGCCCGGAGGCGCATATTTCCTCGGCGTAGTCGGGCAGTCTGAGCGGGCTGTGTCCCTCGATCGTCGCTTCGCGTTTCAGGAGCTTGGCGACATCGATTCCGCCCGGGGCGACACCGCGTTCGGTGAGCGACATCGGTCGCATGACGAGGGATGCGATGCGTCCCGCGCCGGAATGGCTGGTGGTGCCGGGCCGTGGGGTGGCGCTGCCGGTGAGCAGGACGGCCAGGTCGCGGCGACGGTCCACCGCGCGACGGATGCGATCCCACACCGGCGGATAATGCTGCCATTCGTCAATGAGGACCGTTTCGTCGACGCCGAGCAGGGCATCCGTGTCGGCACGCAGCGCTGCCAGGGTGTGTGGGTCGTCGAGTTCAAGGACACGCTGCACGCGACGGCGTGCGGTCTCGGTCTTGCCAACTGCCTTTGCCCCCTCGATCGCGATGGCGGGCACGTCGGGGAAGACCTCGTCCAAGAAGTTGTCCAAGGCTCTGCGCAAGTACTTCACAAGCCCTACCATACAAAACGCAGGATTCCTACTGGTCAAAACGCATGATTTCTACCAGCCAAAACGCCGAACCGTGGCAGGTCGGGACGAGCGGTGGAGATCCTCGTCCGCAGCGTCGAGCAGGATTCTTCCCTGGGAGGCCGCCCGTTCCTCGGCGCGCCGCAGCAGTCCTTCGTCCAGCGCGATCGTGGCGTGCGTGGTTGCATCAAGGCATTCGGCGTCTACATCAGGGCAGGTTTGTGGTCGTTGGCTCTTCCCAAACGCAAAGGACCGGCCCTGGACTCCCGCCGGAGCGGGCAGCGGAACCGGTCATGTTGATGCCCAAGGTAGCACAGGCCACACCGGGCAATGGGCGTAGTCCGCAACCCCTGTGTCGGGGTGGTAGCTACGGTTGTCATCGACGCTGGATGCGCCAGTGCCGATGTAGAGGTGAAGTATGACACGGCGACTCTTTCGATTCCGATGGTCCGCTCTTCGAAAGTGCAACAACAGGGTTTGAGCTTCCCCTGACGCAAGGGGAAGTCGATTCGCTAATTTCCGTGATAGAAGCAAGAGTAGGCCGTCTGCCATTGATTCGAGAGAACTGAAAATAGAGGTGCGTCTAGAGGCTTGTTCGTAGGGTGCATGCTACTTGACGAACCCTTTCACGGAGCAGAATTGAGGATGGTTGAGAACGGGCTGCTTGCTGATCATTCAGCGATCTATTAAATCTCTGATTTGACGTGAATCAAAGACGGTTTCTATTGAAACTGGAGTTGGGATTAATTCGAGAGTTAAATAACTTTTCTGGTAACATTGTCCGAGGCTTCTGTGGAGTCAAAATTTCCGGTGTTTCAAGATCGTTTTGCTGTTATTTTCGTGCACTCATTGAGCCAATTTACCAAGCCGGCGTAGTCCAGAAGGCGCTGGTCGTCCTTGTCTCGGGTTCCGAGGGCTCGTATGACGTGGGCGGCCTCATCTTGGTCCACATCTAGTTCCACGCCGTTTAGCTTCAAGAAAATCATTGCGATAAGCCAGGCGAGGCGTTTGTTGCCGTCTTGGAACGCCTGAGCCTCGGCGATGCCGAAGGTCAGGCGCGCGACCTTCTCGATGAGCGTGGGATACAGATCGGCGCCACCGAATGACTGAAAAGGCTGCACCAGTGCGCTTTCGAGCTTTTCTCGGTCACGAAGAGGACCGGCATTGACCTCTTGCCCGTAGATTTTCAAGCAGAGGTCAATGCCGATTAGCGTCGTCACTCGGCCAAGAGAGCCAAGGTGCGGCTCCAGCGCTGGCCCAAGCGGGCTGCGAGGTCCACTGCATGGTCGGGATCCGCATCCTGCAGGGGCGTCGAAGGCCGCACCGGGCCGGTGCCGTCCAAGCTTTGACGCGTGTACTCACGACGCATGGAGTCGTGAGTGATTTCGGTGGTACCACGGGCATCGTCGGGAAGGTCGCCCCGGGCCTCGCGCCAAGGCCGTTCGGCATGGCTCAGCACGGAGAGTTCCTCACCGGTCTTCTCGCCGTAGTGCGTCAGCACCGCATCGGCGATGGCCTTCTGGCCGGCGTCCAGGTCGCCGGCGGGGTGGGACTTCTCGTGCCAGACATCGCTGACGACCGGACCATTGACCCAGGCCTCGATCCGGTCCTCGAACAGAGGCCTGCCCGTCCAGGCCAGCGACCAGGCCTGTGCGTAGTAGAGCAGCTTTTGCTTCTGAGTGCGTCCGTCGAGGTGCTGCCTGCTCTCCATGTAGCGCAGCACGTCGCTCGCCCATGTCATCCAAATCGCCTCCTCCACGTCACTTGACAGTCTGTATCCGACTCCCTGACTTCATCATAGGTCGCGACACCCACAAGCTCGTAGAAGCCCATCAGCGCTGTGCGACTTGCCCGCTCATGGCGTCTTCAACAACCGTGTCCACGGGGCCAGGCGATCAACGGGTCATGCAGCAGGAAGGTCGGGATGCGGGGCCGGAATGACTCTCGGATGAAAGATTTTCGCGACGCCGTGGAAGGTTTTGGAGCGTGCACGCCACAAAACCTTCCACATGACATAACGACACGTTCGGCGACGGGCAGGGCCCGCCGGGGGGTGACCCGTGGCCTGGGAGGGGGATAGGGTCGGGGTAGTCCAACACTCGAAGACGAGAGGCGACCACATGCGTCGAGTACTTGCGATGATGTCCGTCCTGGCCCTGGGGGCCGCGGTGTCATTGCAGAACGAGGCGGCAGCGGACGGGGGACCGTGATCCACGTCTCGGTCAGCAGCGGCTCCAACTCTGGGGACGGCTCTGCCACCAGTCCTTACAAAACGATTTCAACTGCCCTGACGAAGGCCTCCGACGGCGACACGATCGAGCTCGCCGAGGGCGTCTACCAGGAGGGTGAGCTGATGGTCACCAAATCGGTCACCATCACCGCCGCATCCGGGGCCAAGCCCGTGATCTCGGGCGCGAAGAGCCCCGACACGTGGAAGGACGCCGGCAACGGCACCTGGGCCACCGCCAACGATACGGTGCGGTTCTGCGACGTCTGCACCACCAACGCCGACCCGTCCGTCGAGGGCATGGCGGCCCATCCCGAACAGGTTTTCGTCGACGGCCAGCCCCTGACCCAGGTGGCGACGAGGGCCGAGGTCACCGCGTCCACCTTCTTCGTCGACGATCCCGACCCCGTGACCCTGAAGGATCCGAAGAACAACCGGGCCGGCTACAACGTCAAACCACACACCGGAACCTCCTACGTAATCGGCGTCAACCCCGCCGAGCACAAGGTGGAGGTGGTCCAGCACTCGCGGGCCCTGACCGTCACGACGGACAGGGCCAGCCTCAAGAACCTCACGGTCGAGAAGTACGCGCCCGTGCAGGCCTGGGACTACAAGGACCCCCAGATCGGCACCCTGAGCGGTGGCGCCATGGTGCTGGCCGGCGGCCAGGGCCTCAGGGTCGAGAACTCGGCCTTCCGCTACGCATCGGCCGCCACCGCCTTGGCCATCACCGACGCCAAGGAGGCCACGATCAGCGGGAACACCATCGAGAACAACGGGGCCGTCGGGTTCGGGATCAACCGGTCCAGCAACGTCAACGTCGAGAAGAACCGATGGACGTCGAACAACACGGCGGGCTTCAACACCACCTCCTGCGGCGCCTACTGCACCATCGGCGACACCAAGATCACGCACTCGGAGGGTATCCGCTACGCCTACAACACCGTCGACTACTCGAACGCCGGCACCGACGTCTCCAAGCCCGATACCTACAAGAATGACCAGCGGGCCGGGGTCTGGTTCGACGAGGGGGTCATAAACTCCCAGGTGATCGGCAACTACTTCGTCAACGTGCCGGTGGCGATCTTCAACGAGGTCTCCTCCAAGAACATGATTGCCTCCAACATCATCGAGGGCGCGGGCATCGGCATTCACGTCTCCGGATCGGACAACACCCAGATCTGGAACAACACCATCTCGCATGCGCTGACCAGCATCGCGATCCGGGAGGACTCGCGTTCCAAGGGTTGCAACGCCCGCAAGGAGGACGGCAGCTGCGCGGCCGAGGAGAAATGGAGCATCGAACACGGATTGTCGTGGGACACCACCGGCACCGAGGTGTTCAACAACATCCTCTCCTCCGAGCAGTCCAGCGCGCTGGCCGACGACAAGTGGCGCTACTCGGCGACGCTGCAGGTCGTGGGTGGCAAGAACGACGACGGCTCCGGCGCCTTCTACGCCAACGAAATGGTCGCGGGCATCGACCACAACGCCTACTACCGGGCACCCGCGCAACCGGAGGTGCCGAACACCACAGTGATGTGGAACTGGGGACCGGACAGGTTGAAGGAATCCGTCAATGCGGAAACCCTCTCCGAGTTCACCAACAACGAACACGTGATGGTCTCCGATCGTGAGGCCAACGGCCTGGACCTGCGCGGCACCCGCGAGGAGAACCCGCTCTTCGTGAGGGAAGCGGCGGATCCGACGGCGTGGAAGACCTCCGACTTCCACCCGAAGCCCGGCGGTCCCGCGGTCGCTTCGGGCCGGCCGCTGCCTGAGAACGTCGCGAAGGCCCTCGGAAGGCAGGCCGGGGTGGCCGTGGACCGCGGCGCCCTGTTCAACGCGGCCTGGCAGGACGGCGAACCGTTGGCCCCGACGTCGTCGCCCACCCCAACCTCATCCGATACGCCGACGCCCAGCGACCCCCGCGGCGGCAAGATGAAACCGGGGCTCCCGAGGACCGGGATCCCGGCCCGGACCGCCTGACGACGGACGGGAAACAGCGGAAAACGGGTGCCGACCAAAGGTCGGCACCCGTTTCATCTGATCTTTAGAAAAGCGCAGCGACCAGCCAGGTGGCACCGATCAAATACAATGCGGCATAGACCAGGTGCAGCGGCAGGTTGAGTTTCGTGTAGAGGTCGATTTCTGGTTCCGTCAATTCTTTTCCGCTCGCCATTTTCTCCTCGACCTTCCCGAATCCCGTGACGACGTGTATCGTCAGGAAGATCGGGAGGATGGCCAGCGCGTAGACCTGCGCGGGCAGCGGATGGGTGGAGTGGTTCAGCAGCAGCGAGACTGCGGCGAACACCACTTGGAGTGCGAAACAGATTCGGTAGAGAGCCTTCGTGTTCGAGTCGGTGCGGAACGGCGCATAGCTTGCCTGGAGCTCCTTCACCCTGCCAGTTCTCAGCATGTAGGTGTAATAGGAGCCCAGCGTGATGACGTAGCTGGTCAGGTACCCGATCAGCACGGCACAGAGAATTGTGTTCGTCAGATACGTGAATTTTCCGATGAATTCCACGGCTTCATCCTAGGAGCTGTGTCAACAGGGTCCCGGGTCATTCCTCGTCATTCCTCGAAACCGAAGCGTTGCGCCAGGGCCGCGGCGTGGGCGAGCCAGTCGTCGCGGTCGGCCGGGTCGCAGTCCGCGTAGCTGCGGGCCGACAGGTGGGACAGGCGGGCCAGGCCCGGGTGCCCCGGCTGGATGGCCAGGGCGTCGCGGAAACTGGTGGCGGCCCTGCGCCACATCGCCCGGTGCTCGGGATGCTCGGGCGATATCAGCTCGCCCAGGCGTGCCGACGTGGTGCCCAGGTCCAGGCGGATCCGTCCGCTGTCGTCGCGGTAGTGCTCCGCCAGGAACTCGGTGATCTCCAGGGACTCCCGGTAGTGGGCGAGCGCCTGGGCGGGATCGGTGTCGCGCAGCATCCTGCTGACGTCGTTCAGGGCGACGGAGGTGTCCCGCTTGAGCTGCGGGTCGGCGGGGTGCTGTCCCGCGAGGTCCCGGGTGATCTCCAGGGCGCGCCGGTAGTGGGTCAGGGCCGTGGGCGGGTCGGTGGTGTGGAGGGCGTCGGCCAGCCTGGCGTTGGCCTCGGCCTCGGCCCGGGTGCCGGTGCCGGCCAGCTTGATGCAGGCGTCCAGCAGGATGGTCCTGAGCCGCGTGTCCTCGGGGGCGGCCAGCGCGACGCTCCGGAGGAACTGGGGAAGCTGCGTCACCAGACCGGGGTTCGAACCCAGCGGCCGGGACAGGACGCCCAGCAGCGCGTCGACCTCCCACGGCTCGGGGAAACCCGCCTGATCCTCCGCGACCTGCTCGGCGCGGTCGATGACGTAGGTCGATCGTCGCGTCCTCGTCGGTCAGCAGCGGGACGGCGGCCTCGGCGACCTCCTGGCCGAGCGTCCCCGTCGTCCCGGGAGGACCCGGGGGCGGTGGGCTCCAGCTCGTCGAGGACGGTTTTCAGGTCGAGCGGTGCTGGCATGGTCGGCTCCTGTCCGTTTCACCGCCCAGTCTGGTCACTCAGAGTGCAGAAGTCACCCCTCGTGGGAGAGTTGGCCGCCGAAGCGTTTCTTGAGAGCGGGGCCGTCGCTGTCGGCGGATTTGAGCATGCCGATGGCGGCCCAGGTCAGCGTTTCCGCGGTCAGGTTCTTCACCATCAGGGTGTGCCGGAACTCCAGCACCAGGGAGCCGTTGAGGTCCTCGAGGTACAGGTGCCCGAGCGCGTAGGAGTTGTCGAAGGCGACGAACTTCAGCAGGTCGGGGGTGAGTCTGAGATCCCTCAGCACCGGGATCTCGATGGTGACGAACGAGGCGTTGTCCTCGGTGTTGACCCAGATGAAGGCCCGCGCTGACCCGTAACGCAGGGTGAAGGTGTTCTCGTCGGCCTTCTGCAGGTTGCTGTCGATCTTGAGCAGCAGGTTCTGCACCTTGAAGAGGGCTGCGGGGTCGGGCTTCATGGTGATCCTTCGTGGTCGTGTGCCGGGCTGTCTTGGAACGATTGGAGTCGTAGTCAACATACTTGCCGACCGGCGATCCCGGCATCCCGGGCCGGGATGTTTCGCGATCGCCCGGTCGTAGTCGCTGCTTCCGTCGCTTCTCCCCGCGGTTCGCTTGCCTTGTGGTCGTGTGCTTGCGCTGTAGCGCTGGCGTTTGTCCGTAAGGCAGGCGTTTCCGTCGGGAAGGCCTGCATATTCATCGGGAAAGGGTCGGAGGAAGGCGCGAACCTACGAGAATCCTGCTGCAAAACTACGAAAAATCACCTGCGAACCTACGAACCGAGTAGGTTTGGGGTATGTCTGGTCTGGTCGAACGACATGCGTTGCCGGTTGGGCGGGAGTACTTGGCCGCCTTCCCCGTGACGGTCATCGAAGGTGCCCGGCAGGTGGGGAAGACCACCTTGGCGCAGCAGCTCGTCGCGGGCACCGAGGCGACCTACGTAACCTTGGACGACGAGGAGCAGCTGGCAACCGCACGCGACGACCCCAGGGGCTTCCTGACGCAGGGCGGGGAGGGCACGCTCGTCATCGACGAGGCCCAGCTGGCGCCCGAGCTGACCCGGGCGCTGAAGGCCGACGTCGATCGCGACCGCCGCCCGGGCCGGTTCATCCTGACCGGCTCCTCCGATCTGCTGCGGATGCCCGGGCTGGGGGATTCACTGGCGGGCCGGGCGGTCACGTTGCGGCTGCGGGGTTTCAGTGTGGGGGAGGCCGAGAATCGGTATGACGACTTCTTCACGGCGCTGCCCGCCCTGTCCGATGCCCGCCGCTGGGAGACGACCTGGACCCGCACCGACTACGTGCGGGCCCTGGCCAAGGGTGGCTTCCCAGAGGTGCGGCTCCTGAACGGGAGAACCCGGAACGCGTGGCTTGACGGCTACGTCGCCCGGGTGCTGAACCGGGATGCGGTGCTGTTGCAGTCGGGGCATCAGTCGGCGCGACTGCAATCGTTGATCCGGTTGATCGCGGCCAACCAAGCAGGCGAGCTGGTCAAAGCGCGGTTGGCCGAACAGGCGAACCTTCCCGCCACCTCCATCACCGCCTATCTCGACGTGCTGGCGGGGGTGTTCGCGCTGGAGGAACTACCGCCGTGGTCGCAGAACCTGACCAGCCGGGAAACGGGACGCCGGAAGGTCGCGGTCAGCGATTCCGCTCTGGCCCTGCGCTTGGCCTGGTTGACCGAGGCGCGGCTTCTACCCGTCACCGCCGAGGCCCTGGGTGGTCCCTTCGAGGCGTTCGTCGCCACCGAACTGTTGAAGCAGCAGACCTGGAGCGAGCAGGAGTTCCGCCTCTTCCACTACCGCGACCGCGGCGGCGTGGAGGTGGATGTCGTCGCCGAGTTCGACGACGGCACCGTCGTGGGCATCGAGGTCAAGACCTCCGGCACCTACCGCTCGGAGCATTTCAAGGGCCTGCGGTTCCTGCGCGACAGGCTGGGGGACCGGTTCCGCTGCGGGGTGGTGCTGGGCATGGCCGATCGAGGGCACGTCATGTCAGACCGGCTCGTCGGGTTGCCCGCCTCCGCCGTGTGGGAACTGGGAGGCTGAGCGGGATCCGCCGGCCAGTGCCCGCGCCGGATCCCCTACAGGATCACCACCCTGCGACCCGCCGGGGCCGCTGGTACGTTCGAGGCGACGTGGCGCGCCGCCGGGACGCATCGGCTGCTGCCCCAGGACCGGATCGCCGATAGATCCTCCGGGTTGGTCTGGGAGAACGGCACCACGTTGGTGAAGAACTTCTTGATCTCCGGTTCCGGCGGCAGTCCGGGCAGCCGGTCGACGTAGACCTTGGTGGCGATGTCGTGGATCACCGCGTCGATGTCCGAACCCGAGAACCCGTCCGTCAGGGTCACCAGGTCGGTCAGCAGTTCCTGTGACGGCTCCGCCCCGAGGTATTTGCGGAAGTACAGGCCGATGATCTCCTCCCTGTCCGGCGCCTCCGGCAGGTCGACGAAGAACAGCTCGTCGAAGCGTCCCTTCCGCAGCAGCTCCGGCGGCAGGGTCGACACGTCGTTGGCGGTGGCCACCATGAACACCTTCGCCGTCAGCTCCTGCATCCAGAACAGGAACTGCCCGATCAGGCGACGGGTGGTGCCGCCGTCGGAGCCCTGCGCCAGGCCCTTCTCGATCTCGTCGATCCACAGCACGCACGGTGCGACGCGCTCCGCGGTCGCGAGGGCCTCCCGCAGTCTTCCCTCCGACTGCCCCACGTACATGCCCAGCACGGAGGCCATGTCCAGGCGGTACAGCGGCAGCCCCCACTGCGAGGCGATGGCCTTCGCCGACAGCGACTTGCCGCACCCCGGCACCCCCACCAGCAGCACCCCTTTCGGCGGGTGCAGCGGGGTGTCCGTCAGGTCTGCCTTCATCAGCTGTTCCCGCGGCCGCAGCCAGTCCTTCAGGTTCCCCAGCCCGCCGACGGTGAAGTTCTCCCGCAGGGGGATGCGCTCGATGCCGCTCAGGTCCCCGAAGATCCGGTCCTTGAAGAAGCTGAGCTCCGCGAGGTCCTCGTTCCGCACCATCCCTTTGGCGACGAGGCTCGCCACCACGTTGATGGCCTCCATCTCCGTGATACCTGCGAGGATCTCGGCGGCGCGCGTGACCTCCGTGTCCTGCCACTCGATCTGCACCACCTGCCGGTGGTCGTCGATCATTCCCGCCACCACCAGGCGCATCTCGTCCTTGTTCGGCAGCTCCAGGGCGACGCTCATGCCCAGCCGGGACAGCCCCGTCCACACCGGGGACGAGGAGATCAGGATGATGGTGCCCTGCCGCGACTCGGCCAGCCGCACCAGTTCCGCGAAGTAGCGTGACATGGAGCTCTCCTGGTCCAGGTCCTCCACGTCGGTGAAGATGAAGTTCGCGTTGGCGCGCGACTTGAACGTGGAACGCGCCTGCTCCATCGCCAGCGCCAGCGACGTGTCCTCACTGTGAAGCTGCCGGGTCAGCAGTTCCCTGATGCCGTCGCTCAGCGAGTGTTCGAAGAACGTCAGGGCGCGCATGTTGTTGGCGCACTCGGTGATCAGCGACATCACCCGCGTGGGTTCTATCGACTGGATAACGATCAACGGCACCCGGGCGCTCAGGTAGCGCTGCACGAGGTTCTGGGTCTCCAAGAAGTTGGGCATGGTTCCTTTCAGAGGATGCGGCGATGCGACCAGCGGTTCGCGGGACGGGTGGGAGGGGCGGGAGGTGCAGGCGGGGACGCGGCGGGTGGCGGGTCGGCGGCGAGCACGGCGGTGATCGGGTTCTGTTTCACCACCAGCAGCCGCGCCCCCCAGAACGTGGCCTGCCCCGGTTCCTGCGCCGCCATGTCGCGCATCTGCTGTTCGAGTTCCCCCTGCATGCGGGTGACATCCCGGGTGCACCCGTCGTCCAGGACCTTGCGGAGCGCCTCCGGGAGTCCCGGATGCCGGGCCAGTTCGACGCGCCGGCGCAGGTATCGCCGGGATCCCGCCAGGGCCCGGGCCAGCTCGAAATCCGTCCGCGCCTCCTGTGTCGTCCTGCTCAGGTTCTCCTGCCAGGCGTCGGTGACCGCCTGGATGGCCTCGGTGATGTGGTCAACCAGCCTGGAGAAGGCCTCGGGCGACAGGTCCTCCTCGCTCAGGGCGGGCAACCCGGTCAGGTCCTGCTGCGGGTTGGTGCGCCAGTCCCGCAGGGTCAGCACCCAGGTTTCGTAGTCGGAGCGTCCCGGGATCATTCCGATCCCCGGGTGACGAACAGCTCACCGGGCGGCAGCGGCTCCCACTCGGGCAGGTCGCCGGCTATGAGCCGTTCCCGGCCGGTGAGGGTCCTGCCCTTGTCGCGGCCGGGCCGCAGCACGTTGCGCTGCACCAGCGGGGCCTCCGGGGGCGGGGTGTCGCCGCGTGGCACGAAACGCGACGCGGCCGGGCGGCGGACGACGGCGGGGGTTTCGGGCGGGATCGGGGTCGTCGGTTCGGACATGTCAGTTCTCCTTGATGGTGGTGGGCCAGCCGTCGATCAGCTCCAGCAGGGGGGTCTCGAAGGCGTCCAGTTCCTTGTAGGTCAGGTTCGCGTCGGTGAGTTCGGCCATGGCGTTGCGGTAGAGCTGGACGGAGTGGTCGTAGGCCTCCTGCCTGGCGTGCTCCAGCGCCTTGACCTCCTGGGCGGCGGCTTTCTTCTTCTGCTCACCCAGGTACCAGACGACCCCCGCGCCGATGAGCGCCGCGAGGATCCCCGCGATCGGGTTGATGACGAGAAGCACGACCGCGATACCGGCGGCGATCAGGGCGGGTTGCAGGTAGTACTTGTTGTTGAAACGGGCCCGTTCGATCTGCGGGTTCATGGTGTTGCCCCAGGCCTCCCGCAGGAGCCCCTCAGCGGCCTGCTGACCGGAGTTGACGTGAACCTTCGCGCCGACGAAACCGTGGACGGCGGCGTGGTTGGAGTGTTTCGCGTCGAAATCGAGGACGATGTCGGTTTCCTCCTTCGCCCGGTAGCCGCTGCAGTAGCGGCCGACCGCGGTGCGGAAGTCGTCCCGGGCCACGCCGATCGCCATCTTCTGGGTGTTGACGCTGATGCCGAGCAGTTCGGGGCTGATCGCGCCCATGGTCTGGATGGTCACCACGTCGTTGGTTTCCTCCAGCGCCTCCTGCAGCAGCTCCGCCTTCTTCTCCGCCCGGTTCAGGTCCCCCCGTTCCTCGATCACGGCCTCGTGGTAGGTGACCTCGCGTCTGAGGGGCAGTTCCTCGGCGTCGAACTCCGTCACCAGCGTGTCAAGGATGTCGTCGAGGAGGTCCTCCAGGGATGTGGGCGGCGGTGCCTCGTGGTCGCGTACCTGCCGGTACTTCGCCAGCACCTCGGGCAGCGCCGAGGCCGCCTCCATGTTTCCCCGGATGGTGTTCCACTGGGTGCACAGGTGTCGCAGGGTCTGGTACTCGTTGCCGCCGAGCTGGAGCTGGTGGGATGCCAGCTCGGAGGTCCAGCGCCCGACCTGTTCCTCGACGGCCTCCGGGTGCTGCCGGAGCTGCCCGGACCACTCGGACAATTTCGCGGAGAGCAGTTCGTTGCCCTCCGGGCCGAAGGCGTTGCAGGAGCTGGCCTCGAGGATGACCGCGAACTCCCGGGTCAGCGCCGACGGGTCGAGCGAGGCCACGTAGTGGCGCAGCCAGCGCACCGAACCGGACATGCGTCCTTGGCGGCGCAGCACCAGGGTGAAGAACAGGCTGGTCTTGTGGCGGTCGCGGGAGAAGGCCTCCCGGACCGACTTCTCGGCGATGTCCTGGCGGTCGTGGGACCAGGCCGCCAGGGCCACCAGGGCCGGGGCCAGCCAGTAGCGGGGGGTCTGGATCATCAGCTCCTCGGCGACGTTGGTCGCCACGGCGTTGGAGATGTTGCCCACGTCGAAGCCCTGCAACAGGCCGACGGATGTGCGGCGGACCACGGAGTAGTGCCCGAACTCCCGGTCCAGCTGTGCCTTGAGATCCACGACCTTCACCTGCGACTGCTGCACCGCGGCGACGCGGGCGGCCTCCTCGACGAATTGCCGGAACTCCTCTCGGAGTCCGGCCAGCTCCGTGCGGGTCAGCTGCAGGTCGTTGCGGACGGTGCCGAGATTTGCCTGGACACCGTCTATCTGGTTTCCGAGGTTGTTTATGATCTCGCGTCCCACTTCGTCGATCTGCCGGGACAGGGGGGTCAGGTCGATGGATGTTGACATGGTTCTCCTGTGTTCTCAGGTGACGGGGTTGCCGTCGGGGCGGACGGGGATCACGGCGCCGTCGCTGTAGACCTCGATGAAGGCGTAGGCGTCGTTACGGGCCAGGGGGCGGGCCATGGCGAACTCGGGTGGCACGGGTTCGTTGTGTTTGAAGTGCCGGACGATGTCACCGGAAAAGGTGAGGATGTGATCCAGGTACGGTTCCCCGAGCCAGCATTTTGCGAACAGACCCACCGGGATGCCGCCACCGGAGTCGTTGTAGAGGCCCCCGATGAAGTCGAGCAGTTCCCGTTTGGTGCGTTCGTCGGTGGCGGTGTCGAGTTTCCGGATCGCGTCCAGGAGTTCGCCGGTACGTCGCCTGGCCCGGTTGGTTCGCTCGTAGGGGGTGGCCAGAGCGTCGCCGTGTCTCTTTCCGGCGGTGGTTCCGGGGGGCGTGACAACGCGGCGGCTGCTGGGCCGTCTGATGAGTTCCATCGGTTTCCTCCTGGTCTGGGATCTATGACGGACGAAAGCTCAGCCGGCCGTGTCCAGGTCCTTCAGGATGGTGAGGATGTCGGGGGTGACCCGGTCCGGGGCGTGGCCTCCGATCCTGTCGGCTGCCAGCTGGAACGCCCTCGGTCGCGACAGGCCACCGGTGCGCAGGTGTTTGTAGAGGGAGACGAGCTGTTTGCCGAGTACCACGGACGTGAGGTCGGTGTCGGTTGCGGCGTGCTCCTCCCGCAGCTCCTCGAACGCCCCGTTGCTGAGCAGCGGGATCGTCAGATTCTCGTGAACCCAGCGCGGCCCCAGGGTTTGTCTCGCGATGTCCGTGACGAACGCGATGTCCTTCCTGATCTCCTCCCGGCTGGGGATGTGGCCGTCGGGTAGTTTGGCGCGTTCCTCGACGAGCCCGTCGACGGGCCAGCGCCCGGGGACGTGGGCGGGGGTGAAGGGGTAGGACCGCATGATCCGGAACAACCTGGTCAGCCATTCCCGGCGGAGGTCGCCGAGGCCCTCGAACCGCGCCATCACGCGACCCGCGGCGCCGTCGTTGCGGGTGGGTTTGGCCTGGGCCCCGATCCGGACCCGTTCGGCGCGTTTCTGTTCCGAAAGCTGGCTTCTTGCCACCCGGGCCAGGTAGGCGGGGAGGTTCTTGACGGTGCGCTCCGGGTGGCGGCTGTCGTACCGGGTGAGCTGGTTCACCATGCGTTCGATCAGGTCGTGGTGGAGATCCAGGCATCCGGTTTCCTGACAGGCGGGGTGCAGTCCCGTGCCGTCGGGGTCCTTGCGGCCGTAGGGAGCCGTCCGGGTGGGGCAGTTCGCCAAGCGGTGGAACCGGGCCGATCTCTCAGCCCGGGCGACGTGCCAGGCCGCCTCTGCCACGGGGGCGATGTCGATGCCGCGCCAGCCCACATCCTTGGTTGTTCCGGCTGCGGCTTCCCCCGTCATGACCAAAAGTTTTTCGCAACCACCCGACGAAGATGAGTGGAGGGCGCGAAACTGGCACAGAAATGACACAGGCCGGACCCTGCGCGCAGAGCCGACCGCACGGCACAGCCGAGATGATCAAGAGTCTAGTTACCGGAAGACCCCACCCGCAGGGGGCGTTGTGTCGGCTTTCTGGCGGACACGTCCATGACGTGTGGCCGTCCGTCATGAAGAAGCGAACAGGAAGGAACCCGGTGGAATCATCACGAGAGCAACTGCACGACGAACGGAGGTGCGCCCTTTTGGGGGTGATGTGGGTCGCGCGCAGATGTGAGGGGTTCCGGTGCGGGCCCCGCGGTGGTGCGTGGTCCGCATCCCGGATGCCCGGCGACGAGGCCGGTGCGAGGTGTCCAAGCGGACCCACCCACCGGGGGGAACGGCAAATCCGGGGGTATCGTCTTGCCTCCCGGGAAGACGACCTTCCGGAACCCGGGTGGATTCTCGGGTACGTGGCGGGGAAACGGGGGTGAGCATCGATGGAAACCGAACGGTCGCCGATCCGCCACGTCGGCCTGGGAATGGTGTTGATCGGACGCGAACCCGTCGCGCCCGCCGGTGCGGTCGTTATCAACCTGCCCGGTGCCGTACTGGATTTCGACCCGGCGCGCCCCGACCTCATGCCGTCGTGCTTGGCGGGGGATGCCGAGCTGGCCGTCCCAGGGGTGGAGCAGATCTTCGGGAGGGCGTCCGCCAGGGGACTGTTGGACGTGGCCTTCGAGGAGGGATGCGAGTCCGGGATCTGCCAGGTGCGCGAGGGTGAGGTTCTGGGGTTGCTGCGCGGGCTGGCGGAGATCCGCTGGTGCCGAGACAACTCGGATCTGCTGCTCGACTCCCTGCTGCTGGACCTGGAGGAACTGACCCTTCTGGGGCGCCTCGCCGGCCGGATCGAGGTGGACCGGGAGTGGCGGGAACCGCTGCTGGCCCTGCTCGGCTGCCTGACGCAGAGCCCGGAGATGCTGGCGCGCGTCCAGGGGCATCCGGAGTCGAGGAATCTGCTGCTGGATGCCGCCGATGTCCTGGCGGGGACTGCGATCCCGGATCCCGCGCCGGTGGGGCGGCCGGAGGTGCTCCGGTACGCGCTGGCCGCGGGCGGGACCGAATCCGAGGAAGGTGAGGAAGAGGCGGGCGAGGAAACCGAACCCTGCCCGCCGCTGAGTTCCGGTGGGGTACCTGCCGTGAATGATGCGCGGTACCTGACCGCCCAGGGGGTGTTCGACCTGCGGCTGTACGTCGTCACCGGCGGCCGGGGGTTCTTGGAGACGGGGCTCTCCGCGCTGGAGACCGCGACGAGGACCTGGCGGGCCGACGGGGCCCGGGCGGAGGCCGTGGCGGTACGGGAACTGCTCGACCTGGCCCGGGATCCCGAATTCCCCGCGAACTGGCCCGTGCGTCCCAGCGTCGCGGAACAGGTGCTTTGCGACTGAGATCCGGGATGGGTCAGTACCTGCCCTCCTCGGGTTCCGGCCAAGGGGTGGCTTCCGCGGGCAGCGGCTCCAGCAGCCGCTGGTAGATGCGGGTGTGTGAGGTGATCACTTCCCGGGTGGCCCCACCCCGGTCCGGGGAGACCGACAGGCCTAGGGAACCCGCTCGGTCGGGAACCGGGGGTCGCTGGTAGGTGAGACCCGGGATGTGATCCGGAACCTCCACGCGTCCCAGGAAATCCCCCAGCCCCAAGGGGGAGTTCCCCTCGGGGTCAACGGGGTCGTCCGATGTGAGCACCCGTTCGCGCAGCCGCCGCCCCAAGTCGTCCACCCGTTCGTCCAGCAGCTCGGCCCAGAGCCGGTCCACGTCCCTCGCCAACCACTCCAGCGGGCCGTCCGGCAACCCTGGGTCCTGCCACAGCGCCGAGAGATCCTCGCTGCCGGGTCCGTGGTGGCGGTTCAGGATCTCGTCGAAGGCGTGCCGCCGCCACGGCGACCCGGTGGCCTCGGCAGCCAGCCAGGCGCGCAGCTGCTGTTCGTCGTGGCCGGGATGCACCAGGGTCCAGGAACGGGGCACCGAGACCGGGGGTGTGGTCGCAACGCACGCCGGTTCGACGTCACGCAGCGGGTAGATGCCGCGGAGCACCTGCGACCAGAGCCGCACCACGCGGTCGGCGTTCGCCAGTCTCAGGTGCTCGTCCATAGCGGTGATGGCCTGGAGGAACATCAATTTGCGGGCCTCCGCCTGCCTGATGGAACGGGTCCGGTACTCGTTGAAGTGGTTGAAGAACCACACCACGGGACCGGCGACGAACAGCGTTGAGAATCCCCCGACGCCGCCCCACACCTGACCCCCGGTCAGGGCGATGCCGATCCGGGAGAACAGGTCGATGATCGTTCCCGGCCAGAACAGGTTCGCCAGCACCATGGCGGCGGTGGCGGCCAGTCCCGTGCAGAACCAGAACCAGAACCGGGCCGGGCGCAGCGGGATCAGGCCGCCCAGCTCCCCGACCGCGATCCGGTACCAGCGGTCCGCGTCCAGCCGCGCGGCCACGCCGTCCGCCAGAACCGATGCCCGGACACGGTCCAGGAACGATAGCCCGTCGACGGGGGTGGCCTCGCCGCAGCCGGCGAGCTGCTCCTGGCGGATCTCGGAGTCCTTCCCGGCGATCTCCTCCGCCAGTTCATGGGTGACCCTGGAGCCCCGCCGCCCGGTCCCGGTCAGTTTCGCGCCCGGGGCCCCCAGGTGGCGGCGCACCGCTGACTCGGCGGTGGCCTTCACCGCGGCGGAGGCGGGCGCGTGCCGGATCCCGGCGATTTCCCCCTCCTCCTGCGGCACCGACGGCACCAGGTCGCCGTCAGGGGTGGCGCAGCCCAGAACCGGCAGCGGCTCGATGATGCAGGGGCGGCCGTGATGGTCCGGGCGTTCCAGCCCCGGGGGTAGGTCGCTGGCGTCAATCATCCCGTTCGTGGCGGTGGTGAGGGCCTGCAGGGCCTCGGGGGAGGGAAGATCCCCTGAGGCGTGACGACCGTTCTCCCAGCACCGCTGGAGCAGTCCCCGCTGCTCCCGGTCCAGGGCGAACGCGTCGATGACCGGGATGATGCCGGGTTCCTCCCCGGATCGTTCGATCTCCCAGCCCGAGTTGGCGCGCTGCAGCCTGTCGGCGAGGACATCGTGCATCCTGCCCCGCCACGACACCGGCCGGCTGTGTAGAAACAGGAAGTCGACGAACCCGGAGAAATTCTCCAGCAATCCCCGGAAGGTGATCCGCCGGTTCTCTTCGAAGGCCAGGTACCCGGGGTCGAGTTCGAGGCGGCGCAGGGGACTGCCCCCGGCGTTGACGACGTGCCGGTGAGCCCGTTCCATGAGCAGCTCGCCCCGGCTGCGGTCGAATCGGCCGGGGCGCACCATGGAGGCGTCGGCCCACGGCAGTTCCAGCTCGTGGTGGTCGCGGGCGGCGGCGTCCAGCCGGGTACCTCCCACGACGGTGCTGGTGTAGGCGGTGGCGCACACCTCACCCTGCCCCCAGCCGGCCTCAACCAGTACCTCCGGGGGGTGCGGCTGGTTCCCGCAGATCACCCCGCCCAACCCCAGGGCGGCGTGCAGCAGGTCTGCGGCGGGGTCCCTGACGGAGGCATCCGCGCCGCCCGGGACGATGGCCTCCTCCGGTCCCAGCACCACCCGCGACCACTCCGGGGACAGCTGCGGGAGGCGCACCTGCGGCTGCCCGGGGGCGGGGAAGACCGCCACCCCGGTGAGGCTCTGCTGGCCGAGATGGCTACGGAGTTCCTGCACGGCGTGCAGGTTCCACGGGTGCTGCGGGTCGGGCTGTCCGGATGTGACGCACCAGATCAGCAGGACCTTCTCCAAGGCGGTCTCGGCGGACAGGAAATCACCGAGCGGGCCGATCTCCTCACCGGGGAGGCGACGGGCCGGTGTCAGGACCACGTCGCCGACCGGCCCGCCGGGCGCCACCAGCCACAGGCTCTCGCCGACGAGTCCCGCCCCGGCCCAGGCCAGGGCTCGTTCCCACAGCGGCTCGTCGCAGATGAAGATGCTGCGGTGGCTCATCGGGTCAGTACCGTCCTTCGGTGGATCGCGTGCCGCTCTCCAGCTCCGTCAGCGCCCCCTTCAGCAGGTCGATGATGTCGAGGGTGGCCAGGTGGTGCGGGTCCCCCTCGGGAGCCATCGAAACCAGTTCGTCCAGGCTCGTGCGCAGGTCCGCGAAGGCCTTCCGCACCTTGGCCTCGCGGTCGGCCCGGTCGGAGGTATTCTCGAGCACGAACGGATCCCGGGTGCCCGGGATGTCACCTCCCGCGTCGATCCACCGCTGCAGCGGGTACGGGTAGGAGGTGTGTTCCTGCCCGAGGGCGTGCAGTTTCTGGAACGGCAGCAGGGGTTCGAGGGAGCTGAGGCGGAAGGCCTCCACGAGGCTGGTGATGTAGCTTTCGAGGAAACGTCCCGGGTAGTCCCGGTGCGGTGCGGTGCGGTGCCTCCCCCGGAGCCCGGTCAGGTCCACCTCCCACCAGCCGCCGGTCCCGTTGCGCACCAGCAGCGAGTTCGGGCCCGGGTACTGGGGGGTCAGTTCCACCTCACCCATCAGGCGCCCGACGAACAACCCCTGAAGCAGGCGGGTCTGCGTCTCCGGGGAGAGAGGCACGTACTCGGCCAGCGGGCGGCTGCGACGATTCAGCCAGCCGGTGGCTGAGACGGCGTCGGCGGCCTGGCTGATGGGACCGAGGATGCTGTCGGCGACCACGAGGTTGAACGGGGAGGCGGTGGTCGAGAGCAGGGTTATCGACGGTGATGGTGCGCCGTCGGTGTTCAACCGGCCGTTCGGCAGCAGCTGCTGGGCCTCGGCCTGCAGCCGCTGGGTGAGCGGGGCGGTGCCCAACCGGGTTTGGATCACCGGGTCCAGGGTCGGCACGTCGATGGCCCCGAGTATCAGGTTGATCTGCGGTTGCGGGGCGTGCACCTGCGCGTACAGCGCCAGGTTGAGCCTGACCAGAGGTTCCGCTGCCACGAGGAGTTTGGCGAACTGCGTCACCATCTTGTCGTGGCGCCGCCGGATTTCCTGGTCGGTGACGGTGTTGGGGGCGGGGTTGAGGTATTCGCGCAGCGTGCAGTCGAGGAATCTCCGGGTGCTGGCGTTCGGGTCGTTGAGCCAGTCGATCACCCGGTTGTCGATGTCCTCCAGTGTGAACGCCAGCCGCACCACCGCATCCCGGGCGCGGGATTCGTCGCGCAGCCTGGAAACCCAGTTGTCGACCTGCGAGACAACCGGGGATGCGGTCCACGCGACCCGGGTGCCCGTGGTGGCGTCGTCCCGCATACCCGTGATCATGTCGCGGACGGCATCCTTGAGGGCCTGCCGCTGCATCTGTTCCGGGCCGGCGAGCTGGGTGGACAGGTCATCCATGTCCCGCGGCATTCGGGAGGCGATCTGTTCCCGGAACAGCTGCGGGAAACCGGAGACATCCTCAAGGGTGAACTCGACGGCGCTTGGCCGCAGGTAGGCGGGCACCCCGCCCGTCTCGGAGGGCCACATGGTGCGCAGGGTGCCGCCGCCGTCGAGGGTCATGTCGACTCGCTCCCGGAGTCCGTCGCGCGCACTCCGGAGGGAACGCAGCCACGGGTCGACCAGCCCGGTCGCCATGTCCGCGACGAGCCGGCCGGTCTTGCGCAGTTCGTCGGAGTAGACCATCACGTCGATGGGCTGGCCGGCGTCGGTGACGATGTCGCGGATGGTGTCGTAGTCGTCGCGGCGGAAGCTCCGGACCATGCTCGCCCGGCCCCGTTCCAGGTCGTCCAGCATCAGGTGGGCGTTGGTCTCGTACTTGTCCGCCTGGTCCTTCAGCTGCGCAGCCGCCTTCAGTAGCTGGTCGTGCAGGAGTTCCAGCATCTTGATCACCACAGGAAGGCCGAAATCGGCCACCTGCTCGGGGAGCAGCTGCCGGAGCCGCTGCGCGACGTCCAGTTCGAACTTCTCCAAGCCCTTCATGAACAGGTGGTGGGCCCGGTTCCGGAGCGGATTGTAGGTGCCGCTGTCGGCGGCGACCTGGTTGATCTCGAGTTTCGCGGCGGTGTGGGCGACCCGGAGCGCCTCCTGGGTGGAGACCTTGCTGCCCCTGCCGATCGCCTCGATGTCGCTCATCAGGCGGGAGGCGAACTCCGTGTTGAGGCTCTTGTACTCCTCCGTGCCGCGGATGGAGACCTGGTTGTAGATGTCGTCGTTCTGTGTGGTGGCGAGGTCCAGTTCGTTGAGCTGCAACTCCCAGATGAACCCGGTGTAGTTGCGTTCGACGGCCTCGTTGAGGAGCACGTCGTCGCTCTTGTCGCGTTCGGAGGCCGACACCTCAAGGTGCGCCTCCAGGAGCTGCTCCGTGACCAGGCGCATCAGCCGGTCGTGGGCGTACTGGGCGAAGAACTCGCGACCCACGGAGAGCCGCCCGAAACCGAGACCCATCAGGTTCGGGTTGTCGTGGGTCTCCCGCGACGTGATGCCCAGGTGGTCGGGGGCGCTCTGCTTGGCTGTGGGGAAGTTGGTGAGCAGGTAGGCGTCGAGGGAGTCGAGTAGGGCCGGGTTGAGGGCAAGCTCCGCGTACATGCTGCCCACCACCCGGTACACGTCCTGGGGCCGGGAGAACACCGTCCCGCGCTGCGAGGACGCCCCGACCAGGTAGTAGGCCTCGGCGCCCCCGACGACGGCGCTGGGCAGGTGCTGTCCGCTGAAGATGGCGTGCCGGGTGTTCATGTAGACCCCACCCGCGGTGCCCTGACCGGGGTCGTAGTCCTGGGCGATCAGCTCGCAGATGGTGGTCAGCGCGTTCGGTGCGATGCCGGCGTTCCCGGCGCCCAGGCCTGCGTACACGTCGGGTGAGAAGAGGTTCGTGACCATCTTGCCGACCCCGAGGGAACGCAGGAGGTCGAGGATGTCGCCGATGAGACCCGCCCCGCTGCCTCCCGCCAGGGAGCCGATCACGATCACGATCGGTTTCTCCGCGGGGGTGTCCAGCCCGGCGATGCCCAAGGCCTCGGCTGCCGGGTTCAACTGGTCCCTGCCGTTGCGGCAGCGGTCCAGGCGGTTCTCGATGGCCTGGCGGATCCTCGTCAGGACACCGAGGGCCACGACCCTGCCGTAGGCGCGCATCTGACGTGCCCCGCTGGCCGTGGCCTCCGGGACGGTGGTGGGGCGGGGAGCCCAGCTCTGGAACGGGCGTTCGTTGCCGTCGCTGCTCCTGAACAGCCTGTCCAGGTGGGTGTAGGTGGCGCTGTAGGTGGAGTTCTCGTCGGTGAGTGGGAAGTAGTCGGTGGGGGCCAGACCGAAGGCCTGCCCGCCTTCGTCGGCGTCCCGTTTGGCGGGCACATCGATGTGGAGGAACTGGATTCCGGCCGGGATGTGATGGATGCCGACGGAACGCAGACGCCGGGAGAGGGTGTTCTGGACGACGCCCAGCACCTTGCCTCCGGTGCCGCCGAGCCCGAGGAAGAGCAGCGGGTGCATTGTTGCCATGGTTTTCTCCTTAGCGTCGATGGATGGGACGGCCGGTGCCCGGGGCGGGTCCGGGATCGGTGGGTTCCGGGGCGGAGCGGCGGTGCTGCCGCTGCCACTTGGTGACGAAACCGAGCCAGTGCATGTCGCGGATGGCTGCGTCCATGTCGGCGACGGACAGGGTGTCGTCGGTGGTGAACAGGTGGAGGGTGGCCCTCAGGGGGCCCTTCTCCGGGGAGGCCGCCACTGCGGAGACGCTGGTGGTGACCACGATCAGCAGGCTCAGCCCGGCGGGCACGGGAACCTCCCGGCCCTGGTGGAAACTGGACGGGGAGCTGTTGGCCTCCAGCAGCTGCCCCTCCGGGACCTGGGCCAGGAAACGGGGCGCGGCGCCGGGCACCAGTGGGGTGCGGGCCAGCAGGTTCAGGCTGCTCCTGGGTGGTTTGATGCGCCGGGGATTGCCTGCCTTCAGGGGTCGTGGGGCGGTGATGAGCTGGCGGTTCTCCGGGGGTTCGGTCTCGGCGCGCGGGAAGTGGTTGCGCTGCCCGGGTCGAGATCTTGGACATCCCGGTGCGGGGCCGGGTTGCGTGGCGGGCCGGATGCCGAAGTGTCCGATCTCCACATCGGCTGCGGTGTGACGCAAACCGTCGGTGTTGAACCTGGTGGTCAGGTACATGGCCAACCAGATGGCCGCCCACACCATGACCACCGACAACACCACCAGGGCCACGAACAACAGGCCGAAGGTGGCGACATCCACCGGCACCGTCTGGTACCAGGAAACGGGCAGCTCGAAACGGGTCGACAGGGGTTGCTGCCCGTCGGCCGCGGCGGAGGTCAGTTGCACCGCGACACCCGAGCGACCCCCTCCGATGGCCTCCGAGGAGGGGGTGAAGGACACCGTGACCTCGCGGCGTTCCAGGGGCTGGAGTTCGACGCAGCCTTCCTGGAGGCTGAGCCGGTTCGTCTCGTTCTCGACGGGGCTGCTGAAGGTACTGCCCGGTGCGAGGCACACCGTTGCCACACCCGACCTGGCGCCCGTCAGGATGAGCGTGGCGGTGCCGGTTCCGGTGCGTGAGATGGTGCCCAGGTCCAGGCGTTCGGCGGGCTGGATGCTCGGGAAGCTGTCGGAGTTCACGGGTGCGGCCCAGGACGTGGCGAGTGGCGCCAGCCGCAGGCCGGAGGCGGTGATGAGCCGGACGGAGACCCGGATGTCGAGGCGGGGCGTGGTCCGGCCGGGGGTCAGCCTGGTGACGATGGCGCCGCCCTCGATCCGGGTTTCAGCGGGAACCGGCTGCCCTTCGGGGTCGGTGATGCTCACCTCCGGTTCGATGGCCCGGTACACGCCGAGGTCGGCGGGGGTGCCGTCGGGGCGGGTCAGAAGGGTGCGGATCTCACCCTCCTCCCCGGCGATCAGCCGCGACCGGTCGGGGTCCGGGGCCAAGGTGAGGTCCGGCCACACACAGAAGGTCGGGTTGCCGCCGGTCGCGGGGGCCGCGACCTCCCAGCGGCCCGCAGGGGAACCCGGGGGAAGGGTCACGCGGGCGCCGATGTGCCCGGCGTCGTGGGTGGATTCCACGAGGTAGCCGCCCGAGGTCTGGGAACCGGGGACGGTGAACGCGACGGCCCCGCCACCGGGGGCGGTCAGCATCGCATCCTCGGTTTCCGGCACGGGGGTGAGGATGCCGGAACGCGGGATGCGCACCATGATGCGGCCGATGCCGGGGTCGATCTGGTTGCCGACATCCCCAGTGGGGGTACAGCCGGTGGCCAGGTCGTTCATCTGGGAGAACACCCCGTTCAGGTTCGAGGCGTCGTCGACCTGCAGGTAACCGCCGGGCGCCCAGCCGTCGGGGATCGGCCAGGTGCCGCAGGTGGTGTCGCCCAGGATGCCGATGCTCATGCGTTGCAGGTCGGCTGCCGCGGGGCCAAGTTGGATGCCCAGCACGACCACGCCGTTGGAGCGGAGCTGGTCAATGACCCCCGAACCGGGGGTGCAGATCTCCCGGCGGGCCTGTTCGATCACGGGGCCTGCGACGTTGGGGCCGTGGTCGTCGATGTCCTTTCCCTTGGCGGTGCTGAACTCGCCGTCGGTGAACCAGAACATGATGCGGCAGTCCGCGACCCGGGAACCGATCCCGAAATCCGAGAAACCGCCATCCAGGGCGCGCTGGAAGTCGGTGCCGCCCTTCGGGTCGAGGGTTTTGCGCGCCTGATCCACCATCGCCGGGATGACCTCGGAGCTGTCCTCGCCGTTGATGCGCTGCCAGGGGACGACCTCGGAGGTGGGCAGGTAGGTGTCGCTGAAACCGGCGACGGCGGCCTCGACATCGACCCGTTCCCCGTCGGGGCGTTTGATCCCGGACAGGCCGGTCAGCGCTGTGGCCAGGCCGTCGTAGCGCAGACCGCCGGGGTCCTTGCCGGGGAGCTTGAGGCTGCCGGATTTGTCCAGGACGAACAGGACGCTGACGCTGTGGGCGGTTTGCAGACAGCTGTACAGGTGGGCCGAGGCCGGGGCGATGGGGTCTGGTTCCTCGGCGGTCGCTGCGGGGGCGGTGACGAAGGTCGCCAGGACGAGGGCCAGGGTGATGAGGGAGGCGGTGAGGCGTCGCATCTCAACCCCCGAACCCGAAACGCGAGAAGTGGAGTGCGATCACCACGCCGTTGATCACGCAGGCCACCAGGACGGCGACGATTGAGATCCGCTCCAGGAAAGGCATCCGCATGGCCCGGGTTTTCCTGCCGGCGATCGCCGCCTTGTTTGTCAGCTGGCGTTGCAGGTAGATGAGGACGAACCCGAGCCCGAGCACCGCGACGTAGGCGATACCCGAGACCACCCAGGACCCCAGGAAAACGGCGGCCGCACCCAGGGCGGCGACGATCAGGGCCGCGATGGCGGGAATGATGGGTTCCGACCCGCGCGGGGCACGTCGTACCGGGCCGCCGGGGCGCACCACACTGGGCGGCGATGGCAAGGGTCTCGGTCCTGCTGACATCACGTCCTCCTGAAGCAGATCGTGCTCTCAGAAACATGACGGACAGGAGAGGGGTCAGTGGCGGGAAGGGGAGGGTCGTCGGTGGGAAGGGAAGGGGAAGGGGATGTCGGTTTGCTGGCCGTAATCCTGTTTTGCTGGGCTTGTTGAAGTTCGCTGGCCTCACAGCGCAGGCAAACGTGAACAAGGCCAGCAAACCGACATCAAGGCCAGCAAACCAGTGATAGGGCCAGCAAACCGGGAGTGGGTGGGGATGGGACGGTCGGTGGTCGACGGTGCCGCGCGGGCGTCGTCCCCACCCGGGTTTCCTCACGACGTTCGTGGGTTGGGTTCCGGGTGGAGCAGTGTGCGCATCCGGCGGTACTTGGAGGTCAGGCGCTCCCGGGTGCTCTCGTCCAGCAGGGCCATGCGTGCCGGGTCGCAGTTGTCCGCCAGGTCGGCTTCCTTGACCTGGAGTCCCAGGGCCGAGGCCCGGATGCGCGCCGCGTAGTCCTCGGTGGGTTCGCCGGGTCTTTTGGTGACCGCGGTGACGGCGTCGATCACTTCCGCGGGAATGCCGACGGCCGCCAGGTCGGCCGTGGTCGTCGGGGTGTCCTCCAGGACATCGTGCAGCCATCCGGCGGCCACGGCCTGGGCTGAGGCCCCGGCGGCCTCCAAGCGTTCGGCGACCCGTCGGGGATGATCGATGTAGGGATTGCCGGCCTTGTCCTTCTGTGCCCCATGTGCTTGGGTCGCCAGCCGGCGCGCTGTTTCCACCAGGGCCGGGCCGACGACCGGGCGATGTGCGCGCCCCTCCAGTGACTCATCCGGCAGGAAACTGGGCAGCCCCGCGATGTCCAATCCGAGCTCGGCGTTGCTCCGGCGTCTGGGGTCGAGCTCGAACCTCTTCAGGATCATCCCGTAGCGATGGTTGTCGTAATGGGACAGCGAACACACCAAACCCCGGGCGGTCTCCGCCGAGACCTCCTCGAAATCGTGCTTACCGCGGCTGGACAACGCCCAACCCACATCGTCGTCGCCGACCCATTCCCCGAAGTTCGGGATCCACCGCCAGGTGGAGGCGCCGTCGCCCACGACCATCGCGGCCAGACTCGCGAACTCCCCATCCGGCCCCCGGGTGGCGTAGAAGTAAACCTTCTCATCCTGCATCTCGCCCCAACCTCCTCGTTTCGACCAAACGACTTGACGCGTCCACAATATTCTTCGCGGGCTCGAGGCCGGAGTGCCGACGAGTTGGCCTGCTCACGCAGTACCTCCTCAGTCGGCGATCCCCTGGATGATCTCGATGCCCTCGGAGGCCAGGAGCGACCCCATGGTGTTGACGACGTTTTCGTCCAGCGACTGCTGGCCCTTCGTGAGTTCGTCCCACGATTTGTTGAAGTAGTGGCCCTCGCGACCGTTGCGGCGCTGGAAGTGGCTCCAGCGACGGTGTTCGGCGACGCTGAGGGTGAAAACCTGCTCGTCGGTCAGCGCGGGGGCGGGGGCTGGGTTTTTGCTGCGACGCCAGTCGAGGCCGATGGAGGCCAGTTTCACCGGGTAGTCCAGCACCACCGCCCGGTTGCTGCTCCTGTCGAACTCGGAGAGCTCCTCCCACGGGGTTTCCACCAGTCGCGATCCCGTCGGATTGCCCTCCGCCAACGCCTGCTGCCGGTAGCTTTCGTGCACCTGCTGCGCCAGGCGTTCGATGCTCTCGGAGTCCAGCAGTGGTGGGATGTCGCTGGTGATCGTCCAGCCGGAACGCTGCATCATCTCCGGCAGGCGGGAGGCCAGGTCGAGGGCCCACTGCTGCACGTCGTGGGGGTCGGCGTCGCTGGGCAGCGTCTCGGCGAGGAGCTTCCGCAATTTGAGCTGCATGGAGCGCAGCTGCGACGGTCCCGCCAGGGGAGCAGGCTCCAGGGGGATCCCGGGTTCCGCTTTCATGCCGCCCGCCGCCAGCACCTCGCGGGCCGCCCTCGCGTCGCCCTGGGTGAGCAGGCCGATGCCCAGGTCCATCCGGTGCCGATCGGGTGTGACGTCGACGATGTCGCCGCTGTTCTCGTCCCGCACGATGTCCGCGCTGAACAGGCTCGGGGAGTCCGGTGGCCAGCTCTCGGCGTCGCGACGAAGCTCGGCGCAAAGCAGGTCGGCCTCGTTGCGTTCCAGGACATTCGGGTCGGCCAGCAATGCGTCCCGGGAGATCAGCCGCACCCGGTCGGTGACGTCCCCGAACAGGTCCTTCCAGTGGGTGTTCTGGTCCACGACCAGGCCGATGTGAGTGGTGGGGTCCTCCAGCAGCTCCCTGGCGATGGTCACCGCTTTGCTGGATTCCGTCAGCGCCAGATAGACCCGGATGCCGCCGACCGTTCCCCTGCCCTTCTCCGGTGGCACCCAGGTGTCGCGGAACTCGTTGACCCTGGCCTCGACGCACGCGGGGAGCAGGGTCGTCTGCTCCGCCTGCACGGCGTCGCCGAATTTCTGGACCAGCTCGCCGGCCCAGCCGGTTCGTTCGCCCAGGCAGAGAACGCGGGGCCGCCAGCCGTCGTGCTGCCAGCCGAGGATGATGCGACGCGTCAGCTCGGCTGCCAGGGGGCCGTCGCCCACGACCACGGGGTCGGGGACGGCGGCGTCGCTGGGGAAGGGCGGGCACAGCCGCAGGGTTTCCAGCGCCAGCTGGGTCACGCGACACACCGTGCGGGCGGCGTCCGAGGAGTTGCGCGTCCACTGCCGGGCCAGGGCGGGGGAGTCGAACAGCGCCAGCGGTTGGGTCTTCGGGGCGGTCGAGGCGACGCGGCAGACCAGGTTCGCGGTCTCGTTGTCGTCGCCGCCGACTATCACCACGTCCTCGGCGCCGCGAAGCACCCCCGTCAGGTGCGGGTCGCTGAGGTCCGGGAGAACCGAGACGCCCCTGCCCGCCAGCCAGGCCTGGTCGGAGGGGTCGAGGTCACCGACCACCACGACCTTGGTACCTGCCTTGCGGTAGGTGTCGTTGCCGGCCAGCGACGCCGCCTCCGGGCCGTTGCCGACCACGACGACGTGGTTCCTGCGCCGTTTGGCGTCGAAGAGCTTTCGTCGTTGCGTAAGAACTGTCAGGAGGACCTGCATCACCGCGATGAACGCGACTCCCACCGCAATCCAGCGCGCAATGTCCAGGGGAATGGAGTAGGCCTCCTCCGGCATCTCCAGGACGAACAGCTGGATCGCGCGGTAGAACGCCTCTTCCACCCCGATGTCCGGTTTCGCCACCAACCAGCCCCAGGTGCCGAGACCCAGCACCACGGCGACCACTACTGTCCCGAGCAGGTACCACCGGCCCAAGCCCCGGTCCTTGTGATTTTCCATGGCCACACCAACCTCCAAGAATCGACCTCACGACTCCATGACGGACAATAGGGGGCGAGCGGACCGTGTTGAAACCATCTTGCGCGTGTCCGGGGACCCGGGGCCGGGTGGTTTATACTTGGGTTGCTCTCTTGTGCGGCCCGGCTCGACCGGCCTTGAGGGTGGTTCCCGGCGGGATGGGAAGTTTTTGGAAAACCCTGAAATCCTCGCCGCGGGGACCTACTGGGGAGTATGAAGAATATTTCGTTCTCCCGCCGGTTCCTTACGACCTGCGTCGTCATCTGCGTCCTGTTCGGGCTCGTCTCCTGTTCCTCCGATGAAGGCGAGAAGCCGTCGCTGACCACCGACGGCGTCGTTCTGATCACCAACTCGCACGCCAACGTGCCCAGACCCGACCTGTCGAAGGGTGTTTCCCAGCTGCTGGGCGACGCCCTCGACCAGGGGCTTCCCGTGGTCGTGGTTTCCGCCGACGGCACCCCCGAGGTCGCCGACCTCGGCGACCTGAAGGTGGACACCGTCAACCCGGATGTCCAGCGGGAAAGCCGGAAACAGGTCATGAACCGCATCAGGGCGGGCATCACAGTGCTCCCGAACGCCGACGGTGCCGCCTCCTACGACGCCTTCGCGGTCGCGATCAAGCAGGCGAGCTCCGAGGGCATGAGGCGCCCGACCTTCGTCTGCATCGAATGCGGCCTCGACACCCAGGGCCCGATCAACATGGCGCGCGAGGAAATCCTCACCAGCGACGCGGAGAGCATCGCCGCTTCCCTGAAGGAAACCGGCCAGCTCGTCACTTTCGGTGACAGGTTCGAGCAGGCCGACGTGATCCTCCAGTCGGTCGGCGCCACCGCCGCCCCGCAGCAGCCGTTCTCGCCGCGCGGCATCAGCAGGCTCACCGACATCTGGAAGGGCGTGCTGACCGCGGGCGGCGCCACGGTCACCGTCGATGAATACCAGCCCTCCTCCGGGGAACCCATCAAAACCGACCACACGGTGCCGACCATCACCCCGCCCGCCGACCCCACCGTCTCCCCGATAAAACCCTGTTCCCCGGAGGCCATCTCCTTCGACGGGGCCTCGGGGGCCAAGTTCCAGCCGGAGCTGAGCGAGTGGGTGGACGCGGCCGAGGCCCGCGAGGCGTTGCGGCCGGTCGCCGAGTGGCTCCGGGCGGACGCCACCCGCACCGCCGTCGTTTCCGGCACCACCGTCGACATTCGCTCCGGCGACCCGGAGGAGGGCAAGACCCTTTCCCTGGCCCGGGCGAGGGTCGCCTCCGACCTGCTCGTCGAACTGGGAGCCGCTCCCGGGCAGATCACCGATGTCCGAGGTCTAGGTCCTCACTATTCCGGCCGCATCGAGGACCGGGAGGCCGACGGCACCCCGATACCGAGTCTCATGACGAAGAACCGCAAGATCATCGTCGAACTCGCCTCCCACTGTTGACCTCCAACCGAAAGGAAACCGACATGACCCGCGCACCCGAGACCACCCCCGAGGAGGCCCACATCCCCCAGGCGCTGGGAACCTTCCTGCAGGAACCGGAAAAGCCCATGAAGTACTCCTGGTGGGCCCGATTCTGGGACCGCCGGGCCGGTCGTGCCGACCGCACGAAACCTCCCGCCAACACCGGTGACATTCCCGTCGCCGACACCCCTTGGCTGCGGAGGCTCCGGGGCGAGTGCGGCACGATGATCGCCAAGGAGCGGGTCCGCACCGAGGCCCTCGTCGCGGTCATCGACCGGGAGCTGCAGGAGCTGCGCGCCCGCCACGACAGGGCTGAGGTCGTCATCGAACAGGCCTCAAACGCGGAGGGGCGGGTCTCGGCGCTGAAGATCACCGACGACGTGGTGGGCGCCGGGGAGTATTACAGCAGCCCCGAGGAGCGCATCCAGCGCCGGTGCCGGGAACGCACCCAGGCGATGGACCGGTTGAGGCGGCGGCGCGAGGCCGCGGAGGCCGAGCTGCTGGAGCTCGCCCCCCGAATCGAGGTGCTGACCCAGGAACGCACCTCCCACTGGGTTCTTCTCCAGGAACGCTGCCGCAGGCTGGTCGAGTACCACCAGCGCCGCGCCGGCACCTACGTCCGCGCCATGGAACGCCGCCGCGACGGCGTCGTCTGGCGGGTCCCCGAACTCGACATCCCCGGATGGGCCGCCGCTCATCTTGGCACCGGCGGCCTGCCCGCCACCCACTGAACCATTGGAACCCAGGAAAAGAAGAAAGGAACCGACAATGAGCCTCCTCTCGTGGCTGAAAGGTCTGCGACGCCGACCCGAACCTCCCCGCGCTCGAGAACGCGCCCTGCCCGAACCGACACGGGTGAACCTCGCCGACGCGCAGGTCGAAACCGACTTCTTCGTCCGTCTCCCCGAGTGGAGTTCCTACGGCCCGAACCGGGTGGCCTGGGAGCTTCCCGACCAGGCCAGCCAGGAGGCGCGCTACCAGCAGCTCATCCAGGAGCACGCCGAGCGGGGTGGCCTGGACGGCCTGGTGCCGGACCTCATGGACCGCCTCATCCACGAGGAGATGGACGAGCTGCGCCAGCGGGTTGACCAGGCCTACGAGGATGCCGTCGGGATGCTCGACTACTTCCACGAGCAGGCGAAGCTGGCGCAAACCCGGCTCTCCTTCCTGGTGCAGGACAGGCGCGGGAGGCTGGCCGTCGCCGAGCAGGGTTATGCCACGGCCTACGAGGAGCTGACCGGTGAGGCGGTCGCGGTCCCGGATCAGCAGCCGGTCGGGATCGCCCCCATCCTGACCCCCACCCGTGTCGTGCCCTACCATCCGCAGCCCCTCGCCCGGGAGGAGGCCGCCGTGGAGCCGCACCGCGACGAGGACGACGGCCCGGGCGAGATGCCCGTCCCCGCCCAGCTCAGGCACTGACACCCCACCGGATCGAAGTCAAGGAGAAAACAATGTCAACCATCGTCGACACCGCGGGCGTCCCGGACGCCAGGACCCCGCGGCGCCATTACCCGGGTCTCTACGTCCCGCCCGGTTTCTGGGTGATGTACGCGGTCGGGATAATCGGGTGTTCGGTGGACGCCATTCTGGCGCTCTGGGTCATCAACACGGGCTTCCGCTTGCTGATGGGGCTCTCGATCCTGATCGTGGTCATGCTCGGGGCCATCGCGGCGGAGGCCGCCACCGCCGCCGCCATCTGCCTCAACAACGGCAAGAGGTGGCAGGCCGTCTTCGCGCTGATCGGAGTGGCGGTGCTGGGGATCCTGCTGGCCTGGGCCCGGATGACCTACGGCCTGTCCACGGAGGAGACGGGCGCCGCCCAGACCGACATATCTGCTGGTAACCAGACCCACGATGAGATCCCCGCGACCGCGATGATGCTGGGCCTCTACTGCGTGTCCATGATCAGCGTCTTCCTGGCCGCGATCAAGATCTTCCACCCGGCCCGCGGACAGCTCCGCAAGCATGACAAGCAGCGTCGCAAGGTGTCACGGGAACTCGCCCCGCTGGAGGCCGACCTCGTCGCCATCCACGAACGCATCGCCACCCGCGCCGAGAGGTTCAAGAAGCTGTGCGAGCAGCGCGAGCAGGTCCAGCGGCAGGTCGACGCCCGGGAGGGTGCGCTGAAGGCGTTCAGCCGCGACGCCATCGCCAGGGCGCTCGGCGACCCGTCGTCGACGCCCCTGGTCAGGGCGCCCCACGAACCCGGGGAGGCGCCGGCGGGGTCGCAGGGATCCCCCATGCCGCCCCGTCCGTTCCCCGTGTAGGGAACCCGTGGCCGGTTGGGCCGGTATTGATCCGGCCCAACCGGCCACGGCCGGGGCCGTTGTCCCTAGGATGGCGGGGGACGAGAGGAGTCCCAGGATGCAGTTCCAGAAATTATCGGACGAGCAGGTGGCGGAGCTGAAACGACCCCGGCCGGTGACCGCCGAACAGCTGAAAGATCTCAAGAAAGCGGTCGAGCGAAATTATGAAAACTACCTGGAATCCATCGAGAAAAAGGATGTCTGGGAGGCCGAGAAATATCTTCTTGAGGAGGCGGCTGCAGAGGTCGCAGAGAATCACTTGAAACGTCTTGACGAGGAATATAGACGCACCGGCCGGGCCGTTTTGTGGCTGTGCGAGGAGGTGAAATTCAAAGCTGATTGCTCGTACAAGCGAAAAGAGATTCTGGGGGATGTTAGAAAGATGACCGGGATCATCCAGGCTGGTCGGGGGAAAGAGATCTTCCAGGGTTCTCTGGGCGAGATGGATTCCTCGGGGGCATGGCAGGGCATCCCCGCGGCCGACACGCGACATCTGATGGAGAGCCGGCGAACTTCTGCGGAGGATCAGGCCATTGCCGCGCTGCCATCCTTGGCCGCGATCCTGCTGCCCCGGATCCTTGAGGTGCTCGGAAGCCGCAGTGGGCACGGCTCCTTGAGCGCCGACCAGGTGGAGGCCGTGCAGGTGTTGCTGGCCATCGCGGTCCCGGAAATGCCGGCTCCCGAACACGTCGCAAAACTGCTGGAAAACTTCGAAGACGACCTCAGGGAGTGGCGAACCGACCTGGCGCGGGTGCGGATGGCCCGGAAGCAGAACCACCCGCTGCCCGACCCGGATCTTCGCACGCATTTTCCGAAGCCCACCGGCCAGAGCAAGGTCACGGGAGACATCAATCACAGCAGGGGAAAGATCCTGCTCTGTCTCTACCTGTTCGTGACGCTCGCGCCCGTCGATTCCGCCGTCATCAGAACCGGCGACATGAACAACCTGCTCGACGCGGTTTTTGGGCCGCGAAACAATCTTCCCACCCATCACAGGCGACTGCTCCAGAAGGCGGGCGCCTGCCTGGAAAACGTCAAATCCGAATACCGGGTGGACACCGACGAACTGCACTCCCGGTGCCGGACCGACAACCGGTTCAAGACCCTCACCCCTGATCAACTGATCGGCATGCTGCACAACGCCGAGGACCGCTACGCGAGGCTCGTGCCCGGCCAACGACACCGGCCTCCGCGGTTCACGTGCGTTCTGCGCTGCCAAACCCACCATCCTGATTGAGAGAACCATGACATGACCGACGAGAACATCCGCGACGCCGACATCGAGTTATTCCGGAAACTGTTCCGCCCCGCCCCGGCGGGAGCCGCCGGCCTCGACGAACTGGACGACGGATTCACCGAATCCCGCGCCCGGCGCATCCTTGGCGACCCGGAACTGCTTGATCATCTCAAAGCCCTGGCCGCGCGCGTCGAACCCGGCGACGGCTGGATGTCGCAGGCGGCCGGGGAGGCCGCCCCGGCCAGCCGGGAGCTGCTGGGGGTGGCGCTGGCCGAACGATCCGGCGACCTGACTCCTGTGACCATCACCCGTGACGATGACGGTGTCCTGCTCACCCCCGAACCCCTCGCGAATGTGAAGGCGGACCAGCTGGCAGCGGTGGAGCTGCCGGGCGGTTTCGTCGCGTGGTTGCCGCAGGACCTGGGGCTCGCTCCCGTGGTTCGGTTCTCGGGTCCCGGGATCCCGGACTGGGTGGAGCTCGTCGCCGGAGTGCGCGCCGTTGAGGACCTGCGGGCCAACAGGTCGCGCACCGGCTGGGATCCCCTCGTGGTGGGGCCGCATCCGTTGAGCCGCTACGCTCTCGGCTGCTGGCTGGAGCGGCACCGGCCCACCGACATCCCGGAGAATGTGTTGCAGGCCGAGCTCGGGGCGTTGGCCTTCGAGTTCGCCGGGCTGCTGGGCGGTCCCGACGCGGCCCGCTGTTGGTTGTTCCCTCTGGGCGCCACCCTTGTCCGGTTGCATGACGAGATCCGAAAGTTGGGTGAGGGGGAAAGGGCGCTGGCGAGAGCGGGGGTCGCCAGCGCCACCGAAGCCTACCTGGCCACCTGCGGCGACGCCCCCGAGGCCGCCGACGTGGCCCGTGCCAAGGCGGGCGAAGCCTTGCCGTCGCCGTCCGTCCGGGAGGAGTTCGCCCTGGCGGCGGGCGGCCTGCTGGACGAGGAAGAGGAACAGGAACCCACCATCCCGAAGGAGTTTCTGCACCAGGTGGCGGAACGCCGTCGCCTCGCCAACTCCTTCACCCCGGTGCCCGGCGACGAACACGACCCGGAACACCCTTTCCTGGCGGAACTCCTGGCGTCGCGATAGCCGGGCGGTTTGCCCTCGCCCTGTCCTGGTTCGCTTGCCTCGTGGTCGTGTGCTTGCGCTGTAGCGCTGGCGTTTGACCGGAAGGCTGGCGGACGACGGGTGGGTGAGCGGGTCTCGTTGAGGCGATCGTTCAATCCACCATCTCCGAGGGCACCGTCCAGGTGTTGCAGCCCCCCATTTTCTGCATGTAGAAGCCCCGGTTGCCCCAGTAGGTCAGTGACTTGTTGGAGCCGTGTACCTCCTCACCCACCCGGCCGAAGGTGCGCATGGTGCGTTCGTAGTCCTCGAGGCCGAATCCCAGCTTCCCGACCGTCAGCTGGAGACGCGAGGTCATGCAGATGTCTTGGAGCTCTATGCGACGGCTGATCTCCCACTGGTCGTCGGACCGGAAGGACCCGTAGGCCTCCTGGAGGATGCCCAACTGGTTCTGGACGTGATGGAAGTGTTCGTGAATAGCGGTTTCGGCCGCGTCCGCGGGGTACTTGGAGGCGTGTTCGCTGCTTCTCCTCGACAGGTAGATGGTGCTGTTCCCGCTGCAGTAGAAGGCCGGGAACCTAGGGTCGTGGGAGCCGCACGGGGTGTCGATCTTGGAGTCGTAGGCGATGACCTCCACGGGTTCTTGTTCGATGCCGAGAGCGGCCAGGTAGGGATGCCACAGCTCCTGGAGGCAGTCGACCAGGGAACGGACGTAAGCGGTGTGGCTCTCGGGGGTCGGGAACCCCGGCGGTGGGGCGGGGCAGTTCCCGACGGGAAAGTTTGCCTCGTACAACGGGTTCGCCGTCAGGACGGCGGGTGCCTCGCCGGAGGTCGGTAGGTTCTCCCAGTCGCGTGGGGGAAGCCAATCGGGAGGCGGTGGCACCTCGGCCTGGGGGAGCCGCGGGGTCGGGGCCGTCGTCGGGGTGCCCGGGGTTGGGGCGGCCGTGGGGGTGTTCGTCGCGACCTCCAGGGGCAGGTTCCCGGTGACGAACCACATCCCGGTGATCACCACCGCCGGCAATACCAACCAGAACAGACCGGTCGGCAGAGCCGGTCGGCGTCTCCGGTACGACGACGGTGTGTCTGCGGGAGTAAAGGGGCGTCCGATACCGGGGAAACGAGGGCGGGTAGGTCGGTGGTCGGGTTCCCTCGATGGTTCGCCTGCCTTGTGGTCGTGTGCTTGCGCTGTAGCGCTGGCGTTTGACCGGAAAGCTGGCGTTTCCGTCGGGAGGGCTGGCGGACGACCGTAAGGCCAGCGGACGGCGGGTGGGCCGGCGTTCCGGTCGGGAAGGATGACGGGCGACGGCAGAGCAAGCGGACGACCGGAAGGGCGAGGATGCGGGGGAAGGGCCCGCAGCGCTGCTGGCCGGGTGAACCTTGCGGGATCGAAGGGGTCGGGCGTCCCGGGCCGGGCACGTCCTGGACGGTATCTGGCTGCCATGTTCATGTTCTGACGGACACCGGCGGACTCCGGGCGGGGGCCGTCCGTTTCCGGATCTTTGGCGAAAACCCTGAAGTCCGCAGCTCTCCTACCTATACGGGTGTGAAAGGAAAGTTCCGAGCTCCCGAGGAGAAGAAATGGAAAAGTGTCGCTACTGCGCAGGAAAGGGCAAGAGCTACTCCACGACCCTCAAGAAGTACGTGACCTGCGACGGGTGTGCAGGGAAGGGCCACACCGGCTGGGCGCGCTGCACCAACTGCAACGGAACCGGCAAGAACTACGACGGGAAACGCTACGTGACCTGCGGTCGCTGTGGCGGAACGGGAAAGGGGCGTTGAGACATGCAGGCCCTGGACCGCAGTTTCCTGGTCGACCTCGGCATCGACCACCTCTCATCCGGCGACGAGGAGGACCTGCTGGCGGAGGTCTACTCCGAGCTGGAGCTCCGGGTCGGCCAGAGGTTCGGCGAAGAAATGACCGACGAGCAGTTGGAGGAGTTCGAGGACCTGATCGAGAACGGTTTCGGCGCGGTGATGCGCTGGGTGTTCAGGACCCGGATCGGGCCGCTGGACTGCCCGGTCTACACGAGGCTGAGGGATTCCAGTCCGGATCTGTCCCCGGAGGAGGTTCTGTGCGAGTGGGCGCAGGTCAAGTGGCTGGAGGTGAACAGCCCCAACTACCCCCAGGTGGTGGCGGAATGCCTCGCAGAGATCCGGGAGGAGCTGCGGCGGGCCATTCCCGCCTGACCCCGTCGCCGCGGGAGAAGAGGTTTCGAGGAGAAGGAGATGCGAGATGGATGAGTGTGAGAGGTCGTGGACGGTCCGGAAGCTGCTGCGACATGCGGAACCCGCGGCCTTGGCGCGACGGGCGGGCGACCGGCTGCTGCACCTGGTGGCGGGGCTCGAGGGCGGCTACGCCGGGTTGCGGCTGCGTTCCGGGGGCGACGGCACTGTCGAGATCCACTTTCTTTCCCGTGGCGCATCAGAGGAGGACGTGACGGAGTGGGTGTGGCAGGACGTCGCGGAACTTGTTCCCAGCGAAGTCCCGCAGGAGCGGTCCTGGGGTCGGTTCTCGGAAGTGCTGCCCGCGGTCCGGGTGGCCTCGGTCAACCCGTGGCAGGAACTCGACCCTGCCTCTGACGCGGGCACCGCACCGCCCCAGGAGGTCTGGCCCTGCGCGCTCCTCACCGACGGGCTGGAGGTGTTGCTGGCCCTGCGTGGCCGGGACGCCGAGGTGCGGCTGCACCTGGCCCCCGTCAACGACATGGCCGCCCAGATGGCCGCCCACGAGTTGCGGCACGCGACCTTCGCGGCCGACCCGCAGGTCTTTGCGGCATATCAGGGACAGCCCGTGGCGGCGCGCCTGCTCGTCGGGCACGACGGGACGCTGGCACCGAGGCTCCGGGCCGCCCTGCTGGGGCGCGGAAGCGGGCTGGCGGTGCGTCCGCTGGTCGCTGCCGCCCGGGTGTGGGCGGGGGAGACGGAGACCCTCCAGCACGGGGCGTTGCCGTTCGGCGCGGCGCAGTGCCTGACGGTGGTGCCCGCCGCCGGGCCCGCGCAGGAGGTGTGCGGTGTCGCAGTCACCTACCCGTCGCCCAGGCCGGTCCCGGTCGACGACGGGGACTGCCGGGAGGGGCTGCGGCTCGGTCGGGCCGTCTCGAACACGGGAATGTGCCGCGACGTGTGCATCGGTCCGGACGACCTGCTCCTCCACACCCAGCTGGTCGGGGCTACGGGCACCGGCAAGTCGTCGCTGCTGGCGGCCCTGGTGCAGGAGGCGTGCCGGGCGGGGATGGGGTTGACCGTCCTTGACCCCCACGGTCAACTCGTGGACCGGATCCTCGCCGAAACCCCGGAGGAGCATGGCGGACGTTTCCTGGCTGTCCGCAGCGGCGACGAGGAGCGCCCCGTGCCCCTGAACCCGCTGGCCGGTCCCAACCCGGAGTTGATGCAGGACACCATGATTCAGGTGTTCCGGGAACTTCACGACCCCGGCAACCACGGTTTCCTCGGGCCGGTTTGGGAACGCTGGCTGGGGGTGCTGCTGGACACGCAGCGGGCCCTGATCGGGAGACGCGCCAACTTGGCGTTGATCCCCGACATGGCCACCGATCAGAGGCGTCTGGCGGAGCTGGCCCGGAAACTGGGCCGGATCAACCCCAAGGTGTCGCGGGAACTTCACTCCCTCCACAGCCGCCGCCCCGAGGAGTACGGGGAATCGGTGACTTGGGTGGTCTCGAAGTTCCAGAGGATGGTCGGATCGTCGCAGATGCGTGGGGTCCTTGCCAGCGGAAGGGATGCCGTCGACGTGGTCGAGATCCTCGACGACCGTTCCCGGCTGCTCATCGACCTGGCCTCCACCACCCTCGGCGACCTGTCGGCCCAGCTGCTGGGCGAGATGTGGCTGGCCAAGCACTGGGAGGCGCTGTCGAAACGGCGGCGTCGCGACCAGCCGCACCTTCTGATCGTCGACGAGGCCCACCTGTTCGCCTCCGGGCTGCTGCCCCGCATCCTGACGCAGGCCCGCAAGTACGGCGTCGGCGTGGTCGTGGCGCACCAGAACCTGCAGCAACTGACCGGGTCGCTGCGGGAGGCGGTGCTGGCCTCGACGAACAATGTCGTCGTGTTCCGCACCGGTATTCGGGAGGCCGACGCGGCCTTGGCGCGGCTCGGCCGGTGGCCCGGCGCATCGCTGACCCGGCTGGAACGACTCACCGCGGCGGTTAGCCTCAACGTCGGCGACGGTTTCACCGACCCGTTCACACTCGTCGTCGATCACAACCAGCGGAAGGTCGCGGGGGGTGACGCGAGGCTGGGGCGGAGCGTCGAGCAGCTGACCCGGGAGCGGTTCGGGCTCAGGGATGTGGGCACCGAGCAGCTCACCTACGAGTCGCTGGTGCGGGCCGCCGACAGCCTGCTCGAGGACCCGGACAGGTCGCACGGGGCCGCGACCCCGGATTTCCTGACGCGCTGGCTGGAGGAACACGCGGAGAGGGGGCCGGGAAACAGCGGCAGCTGATGCCCGGATGCGCGGTTGCGCAGCACTCAACCCGAAAAATCCCCTCGTGGGGCCTGAAACCGGGTTGAGTGCTGCAAAACCGGGTAAATCCCCGGGGTCCCTCCCGGCCGCGGGCGGTCGTGCCCGCTTCTGTCCGTCATTTCCGAAAGAAGAGCCAGAAACCAAGTCAGGAGCGAAGGATGAGCGAACAGGATCCGGTGAGAACCACCCTCGACGTGCCGGGGGCACCGGACCGCACCACCCCGGATCCCGGCGCTCGGGTGGAGCCGCGTTCCACAACCTTGGACCCGGTTCCCGGAGGTCCTGCGAGAACCACCTTGGATCCGGGGACGACAGCCCCGGCAAACAGGGTCGATCACAGGCTCCAGCCCGGTATGGCCCTCGACTACGAGCTGCTGGAACGTCTCGGTGGGGGTGGTGAGGCCACCGTCTACCGCGCCTTGGACCGGCGCCACGACCGGGAGGTGGCCATCAAGATCTACCACGTCGTCCCGCACTACGCCTTCGAGATCGGCGACGAGAAACACAAACAGCATTTCCGTCACGAACACACCGTCGACCTCTATGAGCGACGCGAGGAGAACGGGCTCCACATCGAGGTCATGGAACTGTGCTCCTTCGGAACCCTTGAAACTCTGGCCGGGGGCGAACCGATGTCCTCCGAGATGCTCCACGGGGTGGTCCGGGAGGTGTCGGAAGCCATCGAATCCATGCATCCGATGTACCACGGCGACGTGAAACCGCAGAACATCCTGGTCCGTTCCAGAGAACCCCTCGACTTGGTGCTCACCGACTTCGGGCTCGCCCGTGACATGGAGGGCCGAGACCGGATCACCAGTCTCGGTCAGGGCACTCACCTGTACCAACCGCCGGAAGGAGCCTCGTCGTCGCGGCTCGAGAGTGATTGGTGGGCGCTCGGGATCATCGTCGCCGAGCTCGCGGCCGGGTATCACCCGTTTGACGGCTTGCCGGAGGACTGCCGCTCCCGGGAACGCCTGCGTGACTTCCTGTCCACCGAAGAGGTTCCGCTGGACCACCTGGATGACCTCGGGGACAAACGCATCCGCAACCTCGCGGAAGGCCTGCTGACCCGGTCCCTCAGGCGCCGGTGGGGTTATGCGCAGGTGAAGGAATGGCTTGCCGGCGGGGACCCGGAGGTCAAACGCGGCACGGACCACCCCAAGGGCAGACAGGTCGGATTCTCCTTCGATGGTGAAATCTTCCACGAGGAGAAGCCGCTGGGCGAGGCGATCCGACGCAGCAACAGCTGGGCCGAGATCGGCCAGGGGGTGCGGCTGCAGGAACTGGTCGCCTGGGTGGCGGGCACGAAAGCGGCTCCCCTGGTGGAACGGATCGCCGCCGGCTCCTCGGTGATGAGGGCGGAACTGACTGCCGCCCTGCTGGCGACGGTTCTCGTCGGTGACGGGCGGGCCGTGTTCCGTGGCCTTGACCTGACCAGCGAGGCCGGACTCACCAGGGCCGCGGGCCAAGCGGTCCTCCTGGCGGAGTTCCAGCAGCGCAACGTGCTCCGGCATTTCGGCGAGATCACGAACAACAGGGTGCTCACCGACCTCGACCACCAATGGCGGACAACCCTGAAGGAAACCACGGACGCCTTGCCGTCCGCAGTCCCCTACGCCGGTCAGGCGGAGGAGATCTGCCTGGTCCATTCCTGGCAGGCCACGTTCAGTCAGGAAGCGGTCACCGGGCTGCGACCCAGGGTGAAACGGGCCGTTAGGAAAGAACCCACGCTCCGGGAGGTTTCGTGGTTCAACGATCTGTTCGAGAAGCCGGCCACCGTCGGCCGTGACCTGGCGCTCCTCGCCTCGCTCCCGGAAGCCGAGAGGCAGGCGGCCGAGATCAAGGCCCGGAAAGCCGCTGAGGAGGAGAAAAAGCGACGCGAGGAGGAGGCCGCGGCGGAGGAGAAGCGACGCAGGGAGGCCGAGGAACGTGAGGCGGAGCTGCAACGGCGACGGCAGCGTCGCGGCCCGAATCTCAAGGCGCTGGTCATGCCGTTCCTCGGCATCGCCGGGTTGTGGCAGTTGTGGTACACGCTGCAACTGGGGAATTCGTTTCAGGAGTACCTCCTGGGGGCGCCGGATTTCTGGCGCTCCGGGCTGACCTACCTCGTGGTGCTGCTCGTAACGCTGCTCGGGTGTGCGCCCGCCGCCGGGCGCGCCGGGTTCGCGCCCGGCGCGGTGAGCGTTCTCCAGTTCGCCTTCATGATCCTGGGTGTCGCGGGCTCGCCGTGGATGTACACGTCCTGGAGCGGCCAATCCCCGCTCCAGGCCATGGGACTGACGCTCCTGAGCGACAACCCCCGTGAATGGCCCGCCGTCGCCGGCCTGATCGCGACCGCAGGCTACGTCGCCGTCATCATGTACACCCGCCGCGGCAGCGAACCGGCTCCGGACGGCCTCAAGGAAAAACGCGAGATGATGGTCTTCACGGTGGTCTGCCCGTCTCTCATCGTGTTTGCCGCGGCCGCTCTCTTCGCAAGCTGGAAGGGATCCTGGCAGGTGTGGCTCAGCACCGTCGCGTGGTGGGCGCTGGTGGTGGCGGCCATGATCATCCTGGTCTGGCCCGCGCTTCGCGTGAAGGGCTACAGAACCGGGGTGCCGGCGGCGATCATGACGTTGGCCGCTGTGCTGCACGCCGTCGGCCAGTGGTACTACCCGGTCCAGAATGCCTTCTGGGCCGCTCAGATGGTGTCCTGCTCCGTCGGGTTCATCTGTCCCGAGAACACCTTCGGCTCTTATTCCCCGAACGGATGGTTCTCCCCGGGCGGGGTGTTCTCCCCGGGCGGACTGGCGATCCTCGCGCTGCTGCTCTACGTGGCTTCCCTCTACATCCGCTGGGCGTTCACCAGGAAGAAATCCGACGCCTGAGGGCCGCGGGCTCAAAGGTGGAGGTCGTCGGGACTGATCCGTTCGACAGGGGAGTCCAGCACCTCCACCACCATGACCGTCACGTTGTCCTGGCCCCCGGCGCGTTTCGCGGCCCCGACCAGGGCGGCTGGCGCATCCGGCCTGGCCAGGATGGTTTCGATCTCCCCGTCGGAGACCATGTCCACCAGGCCGTCGCTGCAGAGCAGCAGGCGTTGACCGGTGTGAAGGGACAGACCGTAGCGGTGGACATCAAGGGGCCGCGGATCGTTGCCCCCCAGGGCTTGGGTGAGCAGAGGCAGGTGGGCGCTGCTGCGGTCGTCCGAGGTCAGACGGATCAGTTCCGGATCGGCCAGATAGGCCCGGGAATCCCCGACGTGGAACACCGAACCCCGGCCGTCGGGGGAGGTTTCCAGCAGCACTGCGGTGGTGCCCATCCCGAACAGGGCGGGGTCTTCGTGGCCGGCAGCGACGAGACGCGCCGAGACCTGGTTGATGTGGTCGGGGACCTCCGGCCCGTCGATCCGAGTCAGCTCCTGCGCCGCCATCAGCGATGCCGTCGCCCCACCCAAGTGTCCGCCCATCCCGTCACACACCGCCAGCCGGTGCGCCCCGGAGCCGTCCAGCACCAGTTCGGTGGGTGCGCCGGTGTCGTGCTGGAGGACCCAACCGTCCACTGCCGCCGCGTCCTCGTTGCGTTCGCGGACCAGCCCCTTGTCCGTCGCCACGCCTACCTTCAGTTTCAGTCCCACAACAGTTCCACCTTCCGGTTCATGGCCAGTCGCAGCTGATCCCCGGGTCGCAGCACCCGGGGGGTGTTGGGCGGGATCCGGATCTCGTTGACGAAGGTTCCGTTGCGGGAATCCAGGTCCATCACCTCGACCTCTCCCGCATCGGTCGAGTGCAGCACACAGTGCTGGGTGCCGATGTTGGTCCACCCGATCCCTTCCAGGGTGGCGCCGAACGGGGAATGCAGCGCCCTGCCGAGCAGTACCCCGGGGGCGTGGGGAACGGGTTGTTCGACGCCGGCCAGCCGGATCCGGCACTGGCGTACCGGGATGGTGCGGACGGCATCAGGAGTCGCCGAGACCTCCGGTGCCGGTTCTGTCATCGGCACCCGGTTCGGTTCGTGGGTGACCATCAGGGTGAGGTCGTTGGGGCAGAGGCCCCTGTCGTCCTGGTAGGTCGCCCCGCAGCTGGGGCAGGTCTGTGCCATGCCGGTTTCCTTTCCACGATGTCTGCCTGAGATGGATCCCTTCGGCCGACAGGTGATCGTGAAGATCTTCAAGTTCCCCCGGGCGCGGGATTCCTGTCAACCACAGCTGCCCATCGGCGACGGCGAAATCCAGGCCGGGACGTTCGCATGGGGGACCCGGGTAGCGTTCCCCGGCCAGGGGGGTGTGTCGCAGCAGCACCTGGTTGCCGGAGCCACGCAGCCAGTGGTCCCCGGCCAGTTCCTGCACGAAGGGGCCCGCCACCACGATGTCCGCCAGCTCACCGAGCCAAGGATGCTCCCGGGCGGCTACATCCTCCTCGAGTCCCGTGAAGACAAGCAGGTCCCAGTCCTCCCTGCGGGCCTTCCCGAGGCAACGCAGCATTGCCAGAAGCCCCGGGAGTTCGGGCTGCTCGGTGGGTTCGCCGCCGCTGACGGTCACGCCGTCGAGTTCCCCGGGCAGGGCCAACAACCAGGCGCCGATCTCCTCGACGGGCAGTTCCCGGTCCGCGCGGAACCCCCAGGTGTCGCGCGACATGCAGCCCGCGCATCTCAGCGTGCAGCCCTGCGTCCAGATTCCGGCGCGGGTGCCGAAACCCAGGTTCCGCACCGGGTGGGCCAGGCGCGAGATCAACACGTGGTCTCCAGCTGCCAGTGGCCGTCGTCTGCCTGGTTGATGGCGGTGATCCGCAACTCGGTGATCCCGGCGGGCAGGCAGATCAAGTGGCGCCCCAGCGGATTGACGAACATGGTCTCCACCGCCGTTGAAACCCCGCGGCCCCCGAAATCCAGGCCGCGGTGGGCGTTCGTCTTCAGGACGGTCAGCACGTCATTGGAGACGACCAGGCGAACCCCGGTCTGTTCGGCGACGTTGCGGGTGACGTTGCCGAGGAACTTGTCCACCAGCTGGTCGCTGACCTCGTCGGAGATGTACTCGAAGACCACGATGTTGTTCTCGCCGATGCGGTTCAGGATCTCCGGCCTGCCCAGGTGGGTGGTGAAGTGCTGGCGGACGGAATCCACGATGCGGCGCTCGAAGTCGCGGTAGGGCAGCCGTGGTTCGCGCGGAACCAGGCACTCCATCTGGTCGGTCGACGGATCCCGGCGATACACCCCCAGGTTTGACGTGAAGATGATCAGGGTTTCACCAAAGTGGACGGTGGAACCGGTGCCCGAGGTCAGGCGGCCGTCCTCCAGGATCTGCAGGAACTTGTCGAGGATCCGGGGATGGGCCTTCTCGATCTCGTCGAACAGGACGACGGTGAAGGGACGCTGCTGGATGGCGTTGGTGAGTTCACCGCCCGCGTCGGAACCGATGTAACCGGGCGGCGACCCGATGAGCCGCGCCTCGGAGGCCTCCGAGGAGAACTCGGACATGTCGAAACGGATGAAGGTGTCGCCCTCGCCGAACACCAGCGCCGCCAGGGCCTTGGCCAGTTCGGTCTTGCCCACCCCCGTCGGGCCCGCGAAGAACAACACCCCCTGCGGACGGGTTCCCGGGCGGCGCACCTGCGCCCCTGTCAGGCCGGTGGTGGATCGGATGAGGACGTCGAGGGCTTTGCGGATGGCGGCCTGCTGTCCCAGTACTTGGCGTTCCAGGGGCTCACGCACACCACTCGGGTCCGGGACCTCACCCGCCGCCCAGCGGATCTTTTCCCGCAGGCCGGGGGCGTGCCACGGGTTGTCGGGGATGCCGACCCGGAACAGTCGCACCGCGTCCTCGATCCGGGTGAAGGGAATGTCCTGGTCCAGGGCCACTCGGGTGATCAGCGGGATGGATCGCAGGCTCAGTCCGCCGGCGGCGTCGGCGAATCGTTGGAACACCTCCTGGCGCTGCGGCGGGGTGAGTTCCTGCAGGGCGGGCATCGGGGTGAGGATCCGCCGGGCGAAATCCTCCAGCTGCGCGGCGGTGGCGTGGGGCACCGAGATGGTGCGAACCTCGGGTCGCCGGACGAACCAGGCGGGCAGGTCGTTGGGCTGGTCCAGCAGCCAGAACACGGTGGGGTACAGGAGCGCCCTGTGAGGGCCGTTCAACCGTTGCGGGGCCACCCGGGAGGCGTGCGCCTCGGCCATCACCATCACCGAGTGGAGGTTGCCATCCTGGACGTTTCCACCCGGTGCCAGCCGGGCTGCCCCGGAGATCAGGAGCGCGCACGGGGGCTCCGGGGCGATCATCGCTGCCAGCACGGCACGGAGCTGCCCGGCTGCGGCGTCGATGTTCCCGTTCGGCGGTTGTACGGGAGCCGCGACGTTGAGACCCCGGGCGGTGGCCTCCTGCAGGGGGTGCAGGTCGCCGGAGAGGGGGCTCAGCCCGTCCACGGGATCGAAGGCCGCCACCGCGGGGAACCCTGCGGTGGTCAGGACGTGGCACAGTGCCTGCCGGGTTTCGAGATGCCCCAGGGGCAGCAGATGGAGGTCGGTGGTGTCCCCCGTCAACACGATGTGCGGGTAGGAGGGCAGGGCGACATCTACCTCGCGAAGCCAGGTGGGGAGGGATTCGGGTTGCTCTTCCCGCGGTGCTGCCGGGACGGTCATCGCCGCTGCTCCTGCTCGGTGGTGCGACGTTGCTCAGTGGTTTTGCGGGTGACCTGCTGGTGCGCGAGCGGCCGCAGTCCTGCGGGGAGATGGCTTACCCGGTTCTGGCGGATGCCGCGTTTCTCCAGCTCGGCGCGGAACGCCGCCAGGGCGTCGCAGAGAGCCTTTTCCGCCTGGGTGTCGGCGGCGGTGTCCGCTGGGCCTGCGATGCGCAGGGCATCCAGTTCGATGCGGCCCGCGCGGGTCCGGGCCATCACCGCGTGCTGGGGGAACGCGGCGTGGGTCACGATGAGGGTGTCTTCTGCCCCTTCAGTCAGGAGCGAAGTGGGTTGGTAGCCGATTGCTTGGAGGCTGGCGCGCACGGCGTCGGCGACGAAACCCTCCTCGGCGCGCCGGGCTGCCGTTTCGGCCTCGGATTCCAGCGCGGCGGTTCGCTGCTGTTCGGTCGCCCGTAGGGCCTCTTGGTGGCGGGCGTTGCGGCTGTCCACCTCGTCGCGGAGGAGCCGCAGCAGCATCCTGGAACGCTCCGGGGAGGCGGCCAGCGCCTCCGCCGCACATTCGGAGACGGCGGGGTCGGCGACGAGTTGGCGTTCGACGACATCACGGGCGAGGTCCGCGAGTTCGGTGAGCCGCGGTCCGGTTTCCCGTTCCGCATTCCCGGTGCTGGTCTTCTCGGCCAGGGCCGCGGCGATCTCCGGGGAGACCGTGAACCCGGAAATCGCTTCGGCCAGTTGGCGTCTGGCGACGTCCTGCTGCCGCCGGGCAAGTTCCTGCTCGATCCCGGAGCGGGCCTCGGAGATCAGGCGTTGAAGCTCCCCGCACTGGGCCTCGACCTCCTCCGACGTGCCGGGGGCGGGACCGAACCCCGCGATGGCCGGAAGACCCAGGGAACGCAGCTCACCGGTGATGCCAGCCAGATCTGACAGCAGGCCGTCACGCCGGGCAATTGCCGCAGCCAGCAGGCGCCGCTCCCTGGCCTCTGCCGATTCGACCACATATTCGCTCCAACCAGAACTCATCCCAGCCTCCTTCTCGTGGGCTCCAAGAAATACTGACGGACAGGACCAACCCGGGAAACACACGGGACGGGTTTCGTCCGTCAAGAAGTTGCGACCGACGAAATCAGGTCTTCGCCGGCCGTGGGTTTCATTCGCCGTTATGAGACCAGGGGGGAGAGCACGGCCCCTTGAACACCTCCGTGCGCTGTTTTTCGAGGAGGAAACATGTCCAAGGTCCTGACTTCGCTTCCAGTGGGGGAACGGGTCGGACTCGCGTTTTCCGGGGGGCTCGACACCTCCGTCGCGGTCGCCTGGATACGTGAGAAGGGTGCCATGCCGTGCACCTACACCGCCGACATCGGGCAGTACGACGAAACCGACATAGCCTCGGTTCCGGGACGTGCCCTGCAGTACGGGGCGGAGCTGTCGCGGCTGGTCGACTGCCGGGAGTCGCTGGTGGAGCAGGGGTTGCAGGCCCTCCAGTGCGGTGCCTTCCACATCAGGACTGGTGGCAGGCCCTACTTCAACACCACCCCCATCGGCCGGGCCGTCGCCGGTACGATGTTGGTTCGGGCCATGGCCGCCGACGACGTTTCGGTGTGGGGCGACGGCTCCACCTACAAGGGCAACGACATCGAACGTTTCTATCGCTACGGGGTGCTCGCGAACCCTGAGTTGCGGATCTACAAGCCGTGGCTCGACGAGGCCTTCGTCGACGAGCTGGGCGGTCGCCAGCAGATGAGCGAGTGGCTGACCGAACGCGGCCTTCCGTACCGCGACTCCGCGGAGAAGGCCTACTCCACCGACGCCAACATCTGGGGAGCCACCCACGAGGCCAAGATCCTGGAGGAGCTCGGGGTCTCCATGGAGACGGTGGAACCGATCATGGGAGTCAGGTTCTGGGATCCGGAGGTGGCCATCGAACCCGAGACCGTCACGATCGGGTTCGAGCGGGGATATCCCGTCTCCATCAACGGTGAGAGATTCGAGGACCGGGTGCGGCTGGTGCTCAAGGCCAACGAGATCGGCGGCCGCCATGGCCTGGGCATGAGCGACCAGATCGAGAACCGCATCATCGAGGCCAAGTCGCGGGGTATCTACGAGGCCCCGGGCATGGCTTTGCTCTTCGTCGCCTACGAACGTCTGCTCTCCGCGATCCACAACGAGGACACGCTGTCCAACTACCAGATCGAAGGGATCCGCCTCGGACGTCTCCTCTACGAGGGTCGCTGGTTCGATCCGCAGGCCATGATGATTCGTGAATCCTTGCTGCGCTGGGTGGCCTCCGTCGTCACCGGCGAGGTGACCCTCGGGTTGCGTCGCGGCGACGACTACACCATCCTCGACACCACCGGTCCTGGTTTCAGCTACCAGCCGGAGCGGCTGTCCATGGAGCGGGTCGAGGACGCCGCCTTCGGGCCGCTCGACCGCATCGGGCAGCTGACGATGCGCAACTTGGACATCGCGGACACCCGCGCCAAGCTCGAACGCTACATCAACCAGGGGCAGCTGACCGGCGGGGAGGCCGAGAAGCTCGTGGCGCAACTCGAAATCGGCGCCGGCGACGGTGACCTCGTCGGGGCGGAGGGCTGAACGGTGGCCAAGGACGTACTGGAGAAGGTGTTCATCGCCTGGGGCGGGAGCCAGCGCCTGGCTGCGCTGGTGGGGCAGAAGATCTCGGCATTGGGATTCGACCCGATCGTGGGTGGCGGCAGCCCCACGGAACTGTTCATCGGCACCCAGGTCTTCTCGCAGATCCGGTCCTGCACGCGGGCGGTCATTCTCGTCAATGGGGAGGGAATGGAGGCCAGCCCCGGGTTCGGGTTGAACGACAACCTGATGTTCGAGTGGGGCTACATCACCGGCACCTACAGCCCCAACAAGCTGCACGTCTTCCTCATCGACACCTCCGTCAAGGACCTGCCCAGCGACCTGGGCGGTTCCTGGGCGACGGAGGTGAGTACCGCGGAACTGGACGTGGAGGAGATCGCCGACGTGATCGTCGCTGCTTTCCAGAAGGACGCGACCCGGCACGTCGAACTCGACAAGCTGAAGATCATGCACATGTGGGAGGACATCAAACGCTACCTTGACACGCACGACACCAGCCCCCAGTGCTCCGACATCGAACTGGCCCAGTACCTGATCCACACCGCCGAGGTGTGCGACTACTACATGGAGGAGGAGTACGCCGAGGCGCTGCTGAACAAGGCCCACCCGACCTCCAGCATCCTCAGTTTCGCGATCCTGCTGCTCAAGGCCAACATCCGGCTCGCCTTGGAGACGAACGGCTTGGCCACGTCGCTGCCCTTCGACTCGTTCACCGAGCTCCGGGCCGTTTTCGAGACCAAGTTCGACTTCTCCTACCAGGACGAGGAATTCGACCTCTGGATGCGGTATTTCACGACCCGGAGGCTGAGTCTGCTCTACCGCTTGGTCTCCCTGAACGACGACTTCGCCGAGGACGAACGCAAGGCCCTGCTGGAGTCGGCCCTGTCCTTCCTGAAGGAAGCGGGCGCCATCCTCGATGAGATCAGCTCCAGGATTTCCTCCGACAGCGCCTACGTGAACCTCTACCGGGGTTACGTGGAGCGCGACAAGTTCCGGGTCTTCGTGGCCTTCGGAATGCAGGAGGAGGCCTCGACGAGCAACGCCGCGGCTCTGGTGGCGAAGGAAACCTTCTACCTGACCTACAAGGAGAAGTACCCGCACGACACCTACATGATCCGGCAGCTCGCGCAGGAGTATTACCGGAGCCTCGCGGAACGGATGGAGTTCATCACCGACGTGACGGAGAAACTGGTCATCAGGAAGACGCTCAAGTCTTTCCTGTCGAAACTCGACAAGGACTCGGGACGCCAGCACGCGGTGTTGCAGGAGCTGCGCAAGATGCTGGGCTGATCGCGCCGACAGATCCGTATGTCAACCGAGGAAAGGAGAACATCATGGCATGTGCCTGCCAGGACAAGGTCAACAACACCTACGGAAGGTGCCGCGCCTGCAACGAGGCCATCGCGCACAACATCCCCGTGAGTCGCCACAGCTGCCAGTGGGGTACGTGCACTTGAACGAGGGGGTTCGGCCGGGCCGTCCGGCCGAACCCCGCCCGGGGCCGCCTGCGCCTGTGATCGGGGAGCCAGATCCCACTCCGGAGGCCGAGCGTGTCAGGATTGACCGACGAGGGGCGGGAGGGAGACGTCATGGGTCGCATGATTGACGTGGTGGCCGAGTGGCCCGAACTGTTCGAAGGTTTGAGCCCGCAGCGGATACAGGGACTGCGTGCTGCGTGTGCATCAAGTCAGCTTGAGGGGGATGTGCCTACCCGTGAGGGTGTCGCCGATCTTGTGGCACGTACACGTGGGGAGATCACTCATGAGGAGTTCATTGCCCGGGCGATCGCTCGCGCCGAGGCGCGGGTCGGGCGGCCCGCGCGATGACCCCAAGGTTCTGGAACTGGGAGGATTATTTCGATCCGGAGACCTATGACCCGGATGCGGAGTCGGGAACGTTGCGGAACCTGCTGGGCATCAGAGACCCGGAGGTTCTGCGTCAAGTCGAGTACGACATCGTTAAGTTGCGTGAACGAGAATTGTGCGAAGGAGAAACGGAGGTTCCGCGGACCTGTGGTGCGGATCACCTTCGCTCGATCCACGGGTATCTGTTCCAGGATGTCTACGAATGGGCCGGGCAGTTTCGTACCGTCAACATCTGCAAGGGCTGGAGCCGGTTTGCGGACTGCGGCGACGGGGGGATTGAGAACTACTTGGGTAGTGCGCAGTACGCGTCAACCGAACTCCGGTGGGGTGAGCTTGACCGGGAACGATTCGGGGCTGCAGCCGCCTTGGTTTTCGCCTACTTGAACCATGCCCACCCGTTCCGGGATGGTAACGGCCGTGCAACCAGGGTCTTCATGCAGCACGTTGCCGAGCGGTCCCGGTTCGACCTCGACTTCACCCGCGTCGATCCGGGACTGTGGAACTACGCATCGTCGCTGAGCGCCCCACAGATTGGGGGCGGGGAGCCAGATCCCGACCCCCTGATCGGCGTGTTCCAAGAGTGTGCGGTGGAGCGATCCAAGCCGCTCTGGTGGTCGTAGCACTCCTCGGCTGCGTGGTGTTTCACGGTTTTGCAGCACTCAATCCTGAAAAACGCCTCCGGAGGGGTGAAAGCCGGGTTGAGTGCTGCGCAACCGGGTGATCGCCAAGAAGACCTCCCGTTCGTGGGGTTCCGCGGACCTGGTTTCGTCCGTCAGGTACCGGTGGAGGTTGGTCATGACTGTTTTCGACTTGCTGGGGCGGGTTCCCGACGACTCGCGGGTGCTGGAGCTCGCGGAACCACTGGCCGCGCTCGACGCGGAGTTCCCGGGTCTCGCCCCCAAGGAGTATCGGGGGGAGCCGGGGCGGGCGCTGGACCACATTGAGGAGCAGCTGGCCGCCATCGTCCGGATCGAGGAGGAGATGGAACTGGTCCGGGTGGAGCTTCCCGCGGCGGAGGCCGACGCCGCCCTGGAGGCCCGGCAGCGACGCGGCAAATGGGTGCTGCTGGGGTTGCTGGCGGGGATCGTGCTGCTGGTCGTGATCGGGCAGGGGCTGCTGTGAACGCCCGGGCCAGACTGGCGCAGCTGCGAGCCGCCCTGCAGGACGGAACCAACCGGATCCGCGACCACTACGCCGTCTCCCGCGGCGCGCTGATCAGCCACCTTGCCGAGACCAAGGAGGTGACCACCGACCTCGGCCGCCGCATCCGGGACCTGGCCCGGGCCGGCCGCCCCGAGGAGTACGACCACGGGGACTCCGTCCGCTGGGACGACTGGCACCCTGCCTCGCGGCTCCCCGCCGAACTCAGGATCGGCAGGACCAGCGTGGGAGGTTTCGACGACCTGCCCGCCACCGTCCCGGTTTTCACCGGCCGCATCGTCATCCTGACCAGCGAGGACGAGTCCGCCGCCCGGCATGCCCATGACGTCCTGCGGGGGCTGGCGGTGCGGTTCGCCGCGGCGATGGGCCGCGACGTCGTCCTGCACTTCATCGACCCGTTCCGGGAGGGCCATGGTTTCCCCGAACGCCCCCTGCTGCCCGGAGTGGCGGCCCGCAGCATCGACGCCGTCGCCGACCTTAAAGCTGCCTTCGAGGCCGCCCACGCCGACTCGCAGGGTGACGGGAATCCCCGCCGTCACGTCGTTTTCGCCATGGATTACCCGCGCGGTTTCTCCCACCAGGCCGTGCAATACCTCGACCGCATCCCGCGGCTGCACAACGCGCAGCTCATCATCCACCACGACCTCACCGCCGCAGCCCCCACCTCAACCGACCTGAAGGTTGACCACCCCGTCGTCGTCGACGTGCGGGACGACGGCACCGCGACCGGGTGCTGGGGTTGCCTCGAGGCCGGGATCGACGCCCCACCGCCCGCATCCCTGACCGCCAGGATCGCCGAGGCCCTGCCGCAACGCAGGATCGTCAATCTCGGCTGGGGCGATGTCAACCCCACCGATCCCGCCACCTGGTGGGGTGGCGAGGCCCGCGGCGCCGCCGTCGCCCGGATCGGCGCCGATGTCCATGACAACCCCATCGACCTGGTCATGGGCATAAACCCGGAGGGCCAGTCGCGCACCCACATGGTGATCGGCGGGACGCCGGGTTCCGGCAAGTCGGTGCTGCTGCACGTCATCATCACCAGTCTGGCCGCCCGCTACTCGCCCGACGAGGTGCAGTTCATCCTCATCGACGGCCGCGACGGTGCCGAGATGAAGTCGTACCGGCGGCTTCCCCACGCCCAGGCGGTGGCGATCCACACCCCGCGGGAACTCGCCGAGGGCGTCATCCGCGACATCCAGGCGGAGCTGGTCAGGCGCAACGGCCTGTTCGCCAGCAGAAACGTCCAGAACATCAACCAGCTTCCCAACGCCGCCCGTGGCGGGCTCGCGCGGCTCGTGGTGGTGATCGACGAATACCAGGCCTACCTGCAGGACCACCGCGGCGACATCGAGAAGGTGTTGTGGGACATCGTCTCCCGCGGCCGGGCCGTCGGTATCCACCTGGTGCTGGCCTCGCAGCGTTTCCACGCCTCCGGGATGACCAACCGGGAGGCCCTGTTCGCCAACGTCGACACCCGCATCTCCTTGCGGATGGCGCAGGACACCATCACCAACATCGCCGAATTCGACCAGTCGGGGCGCCGCCTGATTCTCGAACACTGCGAGAAAGCCGGCGATGTCGTGGTCAACACCAACCTGGGTGAGGCCCCGCACGTCGCGGGCCGGGTGGGTTTCCTGCCCGGCGACGAACTGACCCGCATCGTCGACGCACTCGCGGCACGGGGCGACGGACGGACCCCGCTGGTGCTCGACGGTCAGCAGGCCCCCGAGGCGGCGGAAAACCCCGCCCTGAAGGGGTTGGCGCGGATCCCCCGGGGTGAGGCGGTGACCTCCTGGGCGACGCGGTCGGCGGCTGAGGGGGGTCTCGGGGCGGCCAGCTGGCCCAGCCACGAGAACCCGGCCGCCTTCATCGCGGGCCGCACCATGACCATCCATGGCACGGCCCACGCCGTCATCCGGCGCGCCGCGAAACAGAACGTCGCCGTGATCTGCGAACACCCGGAGGTGCTCGTCGGGGTGATGCAGACCGGCATCGCGACCTGGTCGCGCACCACGCAACCCGCAGGATTCTCGCTGTGGCTGCTCTCGAGGCTGCCCGCCCGCGCCGGCGACCCGTGGCGGGGTGCCCTCACCGACCAGTTGCAGCGGCTTCTCGCCGACGACGGCCACGGTTTCCGCCAAGCCACGAACGGGGCCCGGGCCGCGGAGCTGGTGGCCGAGGCCACCGCCCTGCTGGAGACGCGGGTCGCGATGGATGTCGACGCGCTGGCCGACGAGGACACCGTCGTTCTGGCGGCCGCCGGGCTGGAGCGGCTCCGCGAGTTCCAGAGCACCGAGGGGCGTTTCGGCCCGGAACCGGCCGAGGCCACCACCGCGCTGAAACGTCTCACCGAGACGGGACCGGCGTACGGCATCCACGTGGCCTGTGCGATGACTTCGCGGGCGGCCTGGAACCAAGTGTGGCCGGACAAGCAGATGAACCAGTTCACCCACCGCTTCTACGGCCAGCTGTCGGAAACCGACTCCCACGCCATCCTGGGCGACCAGCAGGGGCATCGCGTCGACAGCGACGACCTGATCGCCGGACCGACCCGGATGGGCTACGGCGACGCGACCACGGGGGCGGTGATCAGGTTCCTGCCCTACACCGCCGGCCCCGGTCTCAACGATGCGCTCACCAACCTCGGAAGGAGCTGAACATGGACGAGCTGCGCGAACAGCTACGGATCTTCCTGCCGGAACTGGAGGCCTTCACCCAGCACCTGCGGCAGGTCAACATCGCCCTGCGCGACGCGGAATCGGAACTGAGGGGGATCTGGGAGGACTCCTTCCAGAAAGGGTTCCAGGCCCAGGTGGCGGCGCTGACGGGTCCGCTCGACGACTTCGCCGAGAACGACGCACCCCGGTTCGTCGACTTCCTCGACGGCAAACGCATCCAGGTGGAAAGGTACTTCAATGGCTGACCCCTCGGTGGTGGCGGAGAAACTCAGGGGCTACCGCGATTCCCTCATGGCCCAGCGTCTCGCGGTCGCAGGCGCCTTCCACCACCTCACCGTCGCCTATGCGCAACTGAAGAGCGTGTGGCGGGGCGAGGGCGCCAGGCAGTTCGAGGTGGAATGGGCCCGCGTCGAGGCCGCGTTCGACACCTACGCGGAACGGATCTCGCCGCTGATCGAGCTCCTCGACCACCGCATCGACGTTCTGCGCGAACTGGATCGGGGCATGTCGTGACGGAGCCGGCGGTGCTGGCCGGGAGGCTGCGCGAGTTCCGGGAACGGGTGATCGCGGCCCGGGCCGGGTCGAGTTCCCGCCTGGAACCGGCCCGGCTGGCGCAGCGGCAACTCGACGACACCCTGAGTGTCCTGCGCGCCAACACCACCGGCTCGGGCAACGCCGCTGCGGAGACCGTGGCCCGTCTGGAGCGCGAGGAGAAGGCCCTCGACGATGTCTCGGAGCGGGTGGCGGAAACCCGGGAACGGGCCGGAGGGGCGACGACCCGGGCCCGGCGGGTCCAGGAGGTCGTCGGTTTGATGACGCAGCGTTGCGCGGCCCGGCTGGCGGCCGCCGAGGCCGAGCTGCGACGGATCGACGCCGAGCTGCGCACCGCGGGCGGGAAACGCCGCGCACGGCTGCTGCGGCGCCGCGAACGGGTGGTGGAGCTGGTCGAGGCGTGCGCCGCCGCGGTGGAGGCGTGCCGGGAAGCCGACCAGGCCGCGGGTCGCGCCCGGGCGGCCGCCGCCGAAGCCGAACGCGACACCGCCGTGGCGCAGGAGGAACACGCCGATGGGGCGGGACACCTGGAGCGGGCCCACGACTCCCGGCGGCTGGCGGATTCGGCGCTGTGGCAGGCCCGGCAGGCGACGACATCAGCGGAGGATCACGCCGCCGCGGCGCGAGAACAGTTGCGGGTCCAGGAACGGGCGTCGGGCCTGGTGGGGGAACGGGGAGTCGCGGCGGAGGCGTCGCTGGACGAGGTCGTCGAGATCCTGCGGGAAATGGATCGGGGCATGTCGTGAACGCAGGGGACACCGGGTTGCGGCGGGTGGCCGACGAGTTCCGCCGGGCCGGGGAGGAGCTGCGGCAGCACTGGGGCGACACCCGGGCCGACCGGTTCCGCGGCGAAAGGCTGGCACCTGTCCTGGAGGCCCTGGACCAGCAGCTGGCGGCCTCCGGTGCCCAGCAGGAACGGATCGTCGCCGCGGAGGAGACCAGCAACCTGGCGGGCCGGCACCTGGAGCGGGTCCGGGAGTCGCTGCGGGACTGCGACGAGGAAACCCGGCTGGCAGGCCGGGCCGCGGAGCGGGCGGAAGCGGCCGCAGGGGCCGGGCTGGGGGCCGCGGACCGCTGCGATGAGCAGTGCGACCTGGCCCGTCGGCTACTCGAGGAGGCCGCCGCCTGCGGTGTGCGCATCCCGATGTCTCGGGAGGCGATGGCGGAGGTCGGGATGATGCTGAACCGCGCCGTCGCCGTCGAGGCGGTCAAGTGGCGGGTGGGGGAGGTGGCCTCGCAGTGGCTCGAGGAACAACTCCAGATCAACGAGCTCGAACTGCCCGAGGAGATCACGAACACGGTGGACACCGCTGTGAGGGACGCCGGTGCGGGCATCCGGGTCTGGTGGGCGAACCGCAGGAGACGGCGATGAGGTCACAGGCCCAACAGCCAGACGCACACCGGAACCAGCAGCGCCAGCCGCACGACGGTGCCTACGAGCCCCCGGCCCAGACGGGTGAACGAAACGGGGGAGATGCCCTGGATCAGCCAGGCGTCGCGAGTGCCCCCGAACCTCGGGCCGTGGACCACCACGAGATGATCCTCGTGGAGGGGAACATCGGCGGCGAGGCGGACGGACTCCTGGCCCTTGGCGTGGTCGACGACGAACCGCCAGCCCGGCCGGGGCCGGAACATACCGCGGATGCCGATGTCGGTGCCCTTGCTGACGGTGCTGCCGAAGATCGACCCGAGACAGCCGGGAAGGCCGCCCAGTCCGATCTTCTGGAGGAGCCAGAAACCGAACAGGGCCACCAGGATCAGGGGCAGGAAGGCCAGCGTCAGGTTGGTGACGCCCGCGACGATCAGCCGCTGGCCCTTGGTGAGCAGCAATCCGAGGGTGGCGGTCCACAGGAGCAGGCGCACCGGCATCACACCCCACGCCCAGGAAATGTTGACGGGGCCGCCGTCGCTGACGGTGCCACGCACGGAAAACAGACCCGAACCACCCGAGGGGGTGGGTTGGCGGCGGGGCGGCGAGGCGGGGCTTTCCGGCGCGGAGTGGTTCTGCGGCGCCGCGGGCGGCGGTGGCGGCGGGGTACGCCGGGGTCGGGAGACCAGCGGCTGGCTGGACGCGCACTTGGCGCAGACGGTCGCGGAACCAAGGTAGTGGCCGCACCTGGGGCAGGTTCGAGACATCGGAACTCCTCTCTTCGCCGGCGGGGCGGGGCCCGCCCACTCGTATCTGACGGCCAGCGGAGGGTGTGACGAACGGAAAGCGAGGAAGAAATGAACAACGCTGTGTCGGTGGGGATCGGGGTGGCGCTGAGATGGGTGCTGCTGTACGGGCCTCTGGTGTTTCTCACCCAGCTGTGGGCGGGTACCCAGTACAGCCCGGGGCAGGGCGGCGGCTGGCGGGAACTGACCCTGTGGGCGGTGGCTTTCGGCCTGGTGACGACGGCGGCGTGCGTGGAACGCGCCATCAACGGCACCCGTGTCGTCGACCCCGGGGCGGTGCTGAAGGTGGCGGTCGCGGGACACGTCGCAGGGTCGGCGGTGGCGGTGTGGTGGTTCACCACCAAGGGAGGTCCGGGGCTGCGCGACTGGTGGGTGGCGCCCGCAGTCGCAGCCGGCTTCGTGGTCGTGTGGGTGCACCTACTGGCGGCGAGACTACCGAGGGAGGGGGAGTGAGGATGTCCCGAGTGAATAAACAATTCGAGGGGATTGCAATCATGATGAAGAAGAATTTTTTGCGCCTCATCGTGAGTTTTGTCGGGGCTGCCTTTATCGTCGGGTGTGCTCATGGCAAAGAACGAGAAACATCGACATCGGGGGCCACATATGCTGCCGCGTCCTTCGCCGTAACCATCAATGACAGCAACAACCTGACTATCTGGCCGAACGGGGTTCCGCAGATCGTGGATTCCGTTGAGAACGATCTTCAAGGTGTGCAGGTCGTCCCATTGCCCAGGAACAAGGTGGCGTTTTTAATTGCCCATTCCTGGTCTTATGCGCCGGAGGATGTGGGTAGGTTGAGAATCGTGAATGAATCTGGGGAGGGGCCTTCCATGAGTGTCGAGGCCGGATGCAACAGTATTGCGCCGAGAGGTGATGAAATCATCTTGCTCTGCGCACAAGAGATCCCGGGCGGGTACAAGGCGCATTTGAAAATATTTGACGAAAAGATGCAGGTGGCCAAGGTCGTTGACTTGCAGATCCCGGCAACTCGCATCTCCGGGCAAATTAAACATGCAGAGCCGCCGATGCTCGTGGCGGCGGGTCCGGGCGCATTCTGGATCGGATACCCATCCGAGACGGCTTTTGCGCGTGGCGGTGGGAGGGTCATCGTGAAATTCTCCACGACGGGCAAACCCCTGGCCAGTGCTCAAGTCGATGGACTGATAAACAAGTTCGCGCTCGCGCCCGACGGGCTCTCGCTTGCGGTGGAAGGGTACGGCTCTGGGGGAGCGTGCAGTCCGAAGAGCGTCGTGCACGTGATTGATCTCGTATCCATGAAGCAGCGCTGGAACTCCGTGGCAATTCCTGGCGAGTTGCGCGAGAGTGCTGAAATTTCTGGAGGCAGGTCGTTTGGCCTCAAGTCGCTCTTGTGGGTCGACGAAAACCTGCTGCAAATAGATGGGTACACCTATCCCGATATTTCAGACAACTGCGACGAATCAGTGCGCCGATATTGGCGGCGCGAGTTGAATCCGAACGAACTACTGGCGAAGGATGAGCAGATCGAACGAAATGATTATGAGGAGGTCTCCTGGGTGGGGCCCGAATGCGATTCGGTGTTTCGTAAGGTGGGAGAAAGCAAGATTGCAATTGTGCGCAATGGAGTGGAAACGATGACGTCGGAAAATCGCGTTGTCCTTGAATCCAGGCGCCCGAAGGAGTGCTCATGAGCGAGAATCTGTCTCAAGAATATGATCTGTTCATATCGTACAGGTCGGAAAGTTCAGGCAGGCATGCCGCCGCCCTGCGAGATGCGCTGTATGCATTCGACAAAAGGCATTCCGGAAAAGGGTTGCGCATCTTTTTGGATCGGATCTCGCTCAGGAATGGCCCGCTGGATGAACACATCAAGGAGGGGCTCGGGCTGAGCCGGCATCTTGTCGTCCTGGTGGATTCGACGACCCGCAAGTCACCCTGGGTTGACACCGAAATTCGGACTTGGCTGGAGAGGGGGGGGTCGAAGGAAAGACTTTTTCTGGTTCGCACCGACCAAGTGAACCTCAGGTGGGGAGGAAAAGATTTCGAAAGCCCTGAACAGCTTCCGGAGGCACTGAGCGGACTTTTCGAGACGGAGCAGAAATACACCGAGTTCACCGTCTCTCCGCGACGCGCCAAGGACATCGACCTCGTTCCGCTGTACAGCTCCGTGACTGGGCAGGATCCGGATGACCTGAACGTTGACGAGTTGCGGTTTCGCTCCCGCCAGCGTGTCCGGAACAACCTGATACTCGCTGTGCTATCGGTTCTCCTGGTCGGGGCGATCATCGCAACCATCGCTGCGGTGCGCAATGCGATGCGGGCTCAGGAATCCTCGCAGCAGGCGCAGGCGGATGCGTTGGCCGCTGAAGGGCTTCTGACTCTGCCCGTTCTGCCGGAACGAGCGGTGGACATGATCGTAAAAGCCGGGCGCATGGGGAGCGGCACATCGATTCGATCGGCGCTCATCACGGCCGCAAACGAAACAGGTCCCTTGATGGGCACGATGTCCCTGGCGAGGGAGACGGAGGCAAAATCTCTCACCGGCATGTCGGTTGACCCAACCGGTCGATACCTGACGGCGTGGGGGCCTGGCTCCGGCGAGGGAAAAACGGCTGTTGCCACATGGCTGGGAGGCTCGGGTGACCCGATTCAGTCATTCCAGGTGGACGGAAAAGTGGTCAATCTGATCGAGGTGCCGGGAAACGTCTTCCTGGCCTGCACGGACACCAAGGCGCTGAAAATAGACTGGCACACCCATGAGGTCGAGGTACTTTTCGAAAAAGAAGATGTGAGTTGCACATTTGACACCGCACTCGCTGGCGTGGCGGTGTTGGCGGTCGGGAGTTACGGGTCTCCCGGTACTGAACGCTTGTTCTTTCACACGATAGAGGGTGTTCAATATCAAGTTGAGGGGGATCTGACCATCTCAAATCCCCAGACCGCGTATAGATTCGTGGAAATGAAATCCGAAGGAGGCTCTTTGGAGAGCAGTCGTGTCAGAATAGCCACGCCCACTGGGCTGACCGAAGAAGTAGAGGTTCCCGGATATGTCATTCATGAGGAACCCGATGCGCTCACCATCAAACAGGCCGACGGGAGTCTTGTCGCATTGGTGCTCAAAAATGGCAAACCGGCCATCATCCCGTTGCAGATTCCGACAGACGCCCATTCGGCGGTGACATGGCTGGATGACAAGAAGGAACCGCGCTCCATCTGGGTGACGAGCACCGGGACAGTGGGAACCTCTTTCTCCGATTCGACTTTTGTCATGGAGGGAGCCGAAGAGCGTGGATCGCTCGCACTGTATCGGTTCGGATACAATGCCGTGCTGGTCAAAAAAGAACAAGATCTTTTCAGGATAACCGTGGGTGAAGACGGTAAGATTGAACCGACTCCACTTGGTAAATCTCCTGATCAATCAGGATCGGTCCACACCTGTGGAGATGGCAAGATTGTTGTGGGCAGCGGGTATTTGACCGACTCCGGGAGCGAGCTGTCGATCAGCAAGGGAGATCTGAGACTTATTGGGTGTCACGTTGTCGAGCTGGGGCCACCGGTGAAAATCAATGGTGCCACTTTGATTCCACAAGGGGTTCTCTCGCCAATGCTTGTCGCGGTGAGCCCCTCGGAAGGGCTATTCGTTGGACGCAGCGATGGCACCATAGGCAGGTACTCGTTCTCCGCAGATGCAGTCCCGTGGCATGTGGATGAGCAATCCACATCTTTGAGCACGCGAGACGGTGCATCCATCCCCTGGGGTGGTTCTGACCTGCAGATCACCAGTGACGGCAGGAGGCGACCCCTGAAGAACAACTCAGAAGGAGACTGGTCATCTTCGAGATGGCTGTTGCCGAGGCCCGATGGTTCCGGCGGAGTGGTCGAGAGGGGAAAAAAGTACTGGGAGGTTCGAGATGGATCCACGCCGAAAAAATTTGAGACGCTGCCGGTCGGCATCTCCTACCGACCGGGTCCCGGTTTTGAGACAGATCGGGCGGCGGCGGAGAGACAGCAGCTCGTGTGCGACTTCATGCATGGCTCATACCATGATGCCCACGACTGCCTGACGAATGAGAGAATTGAAAACACTCCGGCGATACTCGAATACCGGATCGGCCCTTCCCTTGGTCGCATCGTCGCCTATGACGGAGCTCGTATCAGCATCACGACCTGGTCCATGGATGACAGTGCTTCCAAGCCAAACACGCGTTATATCGATCTGCCCGGTGGGTGGGCCGAAAGAGCCACGCTGAGCCTTGATGGAAAACGTATTGCCATCGCTTCATCCAAAATGGCACTGATCCAGGAGTTCAGGTTGAATGGCGAGGAATGGGTGCCGACCGGAGAAGGATACTCGTTGGAGAACGTTGGCGCTTCCGCCATCTCCTACAGCCCCGACTCTTCTCTGTTGCTTGTCTTCGCGAACTCTGGAAGATTTGAACTGTTTGATTCGCACACCAAGAGAAAACTGGGAGGCGACGGAAGTGAATCTCCGGACGATGAATTCAAGATCCATTATCTCTCTGTAGTGGAGGATGAGGGGTATCTTGTCGTGACGCTTTCTACTGATAACTTCAACAAGTCGCTCAGGATTCCGATCAGGGCGGACATTCTTGTTGACCTGCTGTGCGGAGTGCATCGGACCTCGGCCTGCGACGAATGAAGGAGAAGATTGACTTGACCTGGTCAGCCCCATTTTTGAAACCAAGAAATCCCTACCAAGTACTTGATACGGGATGCCGCGGTCCCACGCGCCATCGCCGTCGCCAGAGTCTTGATAAGACACCTCAAGCGAGCCATCAGACTACTAACCCGCATCCCACCCAACCGACTTTGCCGACCTCCTTGGTCATCAGGCCGAAGCCCCTTCATGCGGGGATGGGCTCCGCGCTCCCCCAAGGGTGAGGAGGAGCTCTCAGGCGATGTTGAGCGCCTGCTCGTACTGGAGGCGCAGGTTCGCGGTTGACAGATAGAGGGCGGTGAGCCCGCCCTGCAGGGTCATGTTCTGCCGGAAGCCGTAACGCGTGGCGTAGTAGTTCGCCAGCGCTTCCTCACGAGCCTCCACGATCAAGAATTTGCAGCCGATTGTCTTCTCGGCTTGTAAATAGCGATCAAACACCGCAAGCATCAGCAGCTCTCCGAGTCCTTTCCCTTGGAGGGATTCATCCAGGGCAAATTTTCCCAAGAGCTGCGCGGGCAGGGAAGGTAAATTGTTGACGCGATTCGCGTTGTGTTTTGAAACGGTCCGGTCCCGCTTCCCTATGTCGCTTACTTTCACCGAATGCGCGGACAAGGTGAAATATCCGAGCACGTCGGAAGGATTGTCGGTCGGACACAGAATCCAGACCTTGCACAAGCCCTCTGCGTGATACGGCGCAGCGTGGTCGTTGAGCCAGTCCGTCAACGCCGTTCCCCGTGGTCCGGCGTCGAAGCTCATGAACCAGTGCTCCTCGCCGAGGAGTTCACAGACGTAGCCCTGCTGCTCCAGCAGGGCGTCGACGGAGGTCACGACACCTGCTGGAGACGGCGGATGGTCTCGACGAATGGCGTGGCCGACTCGATCGGCGCGTCGACCTCGGCGAGGGTTTCCTCACAGATGCGGGAAACCAGGCTCAACGGAAGATCCAGCTGCTCCTGGGGTGGCCGCTTCTTCAGGAGGAAATGCTCCACTAGGTCCTCGGCGGGCAGATTTCCTCGCTTTGAGCCCGGGCGCCGTCCCTCCCAAGCGGTGATCCAGACGGATTCGTCATGGGTTTGATCCACGAGATCCATGAAATGGGTGTTCCGGTGCTTGTCCCAGACGGCATCGACGATCCGTTCGATGTATGGGCTCAGGGGCTGTGGATCGACTTCCCGTTCGGTGAACTGGTCTGCCAGCTGTTCTTGGGTGAACTTTTTCAAACCGGCGTGGGCGCTGAGCAGTTCCCCGACCACAGGGCCTTTCTCCATGGCGTAGAAGGTCTCGGGGAACAGCTGTTCTCCTGTCAGGTGGGCGTACCAGCCGTACACGTAGAAGCACAGTTTTTGCAGCTTCAGGGTGGGTAGTTCGCCGCCCGGTGCCCGGTTCAAGAGGGCAGCGGTGATGTCGAAAACGGAAACCTGTTCCACGTCGTGCCCCCTTTCTGTTTCGGCACGCTGGAGGCGATTCACACCTAGTGTAACTTGCCCCCACCTGGGATCGGTGCGGTGCGATGGGCGCCGATGTCTCAGGATGTGGCTTTAGGAGCGGCGGCGTCGCTCTCCCAGTCGGCGAGCAGGGCCTTGGCTCTTTTCAGCCAGTTGCGTTCGCCGTCTCCGGTGATGCAGCGCCGCAGAAGTTTGATGGCCTCCGGCATGACGGAGCGGATGGTGTGCTGATGCTCGAACAGCAACTGCGCGATCCGTCTGCGCGTGCCGACCTCCAGGCTGGGCATGCCCACGAGCACCGTCACCGCGATCTCCGGGTCGATGCTGAAGAGGGATGCGACTAGGCGCCGGGGCAGGCCCACGTCGTCGGAATCCCCTGCCAGCTCGGTCAGTTCCTCGAGCAGGGACAGGGAGACCGGACGTGTCTTGATCAGCCGCGGGAGCTGCGCGAAGGCCAGCCGCGAAACCCCTTGTTCAAGGCTGCCTGCGAGCTCCAGGAGGGTTTCGTCGTCTACGCCGTCACGGGAAGCGAGACCTAGGATTGCCTCCTTGCGCAGCCGTTTCTCCTCCAGCTCGTCCAGGGCGATGATCCTCATCAGCTCGAGATCGTGGGGAGATGCCGACTCTGGGTTGCGCAGGATGGATGTCACGGCGCCGCGGCGGTGGCGTTCCTCCAACGTCAACAGGCTCAGCCGGAACAGCTGCGAGAGTTGGCGCCGCAGCACGTCCAGGAAGGTGTTCTGGGTGAACGGGACGATGGTCATCGAGTGGTTGACCTCCAGTTCCTGGAGGAGCCTGAACAGGCGTGGGTCGAGGGCAGATGACCGGCCCCGATCCTCCAGGAAGGTCTGATAGGTGGTCTGCAGGCACAGGATGAGGATCGCCTTCCCCCTGCCGACCGCTTCCCGCAACTCGGTGTCCCAGGAGATCTCACCGAAACGTTCCAGGATCACGAACACCAGCACATCTGCCTCGGCGACGGTGCGTGCCGAGTTGCGTCGGAAGTCGGCACGGGGATGGTTGAGATACGAAATGGTCCCGGACTGGTAGTGCCAGGGATCGCCTCCCATTGCGGTGACCAACTTTTTGAAATCGTCGCTGATCAGCGAAGTGTCACCAGCGCCGCAGAGCATCGCCCGAAACACGTCCCAAACACCTCATCTCCCGCTGCGCGTCGTCGTGAAGACATGACGGACGATGTGGGTCTTCCCACGTCCCGGGACCATAGGGCCGCGTTCGTCCGTCATGTACTGATGCGAAGGTTGGCGTAACTGTTTCGGGGCCGATGGTTGAGCGGCTCACAGCCGCCGAATCTGACTTTATTTGGGGAACGGGCACAATTAGGGCTAAAGTGAAGTTTATTCACGGGCGGCGTGTCCGCCAGAAAAATCCTGGCCGGGCGCGTTTAAAGATGGTAGTGAATAAGTTTAACTACGCTAGGAGGCTTATTCATAGGGGTGTTTCGGTTTTCCTCAGCTAGCGCTTTGTCCTGAGGGGGATGCGAGGGCGGCTTGCCTGATCTGAGACAATCAAAGTGTCCTACCACAAAGACTCTCAG
>CALCKT010000063.1 GCA_937965785.1 uncultured Propionibacteriaceae bacterium
CACAATACAAGCCGTCACCGGACTCATCTTCGCTTACACCCCATGAATAAGCCTCATTGACCGTTCAATTTTTTAAACGCATACTCAGGGCAGTTCGCCGCCCGTGGCTGGTCCGCAACAAGGAAGACGGCATCGTGCCGTGCCGGACCGCCCCATCCGCGAGTGGAGCTGTCACATCACATCAATTCAAGCCCTTGAAAGGAGGCTGTGTTCGTCATGCCCAGAAACAACACATCACCCCGTAAACCTCAGGCCACCAAGCCACGCTCCTCGCGGAGGTCAGGTCGTCCTGATGCATCCCCGGGACGTTCCCGCCGCGCCCACCAGTTGCGGGTCCGTTCCACGCTGCGCCGTGAACCAGATGTTCGTCGTATCGCTCGGGCGGTCATCCAGCTGGCCCTGGTCGAGGCGGAGCGCGAAGCCGGTATGCCTCATGACGTGGCCGTCCCACCGAGTAACACCTCTGGTGCTCCTGACGTGGTGGAGGTGTCGTCATGACTCTGGTGCCTGTCAAGACGGCGTCGCCAGCGGTGCGGTCGGTCAGTGGCCTGACGTGGCGTCAGCTGGTGCTGCCGGTGCCGGTGGATGAGGCGCGGATGCGTTCTGTAGTGGCGGCCCTGGCGGGGTTGCCAGGAAGTCCTCATCTGGCTTTCGAGGTCATTGCCCGTGGTGGTCGGGTGTGGTGGCGTCTGGGTACTGAGCCTTGGGCGCTGCGTTCGGTCCAGGCGCTGCTGTTGGCTCATCTTCCTGGTGTGCGGCTCGTCGACCCCGGCTTCCACGTGGTGCGTTCGGGTCAGAAGCTGGCGGTACCCCGGGAGGCCTTCCTGGCCACCGACACCCCTGCAACCACGCCCGCTTCGACAGTGGCGACCGTACGGTTCACCAATACCGTCTTGCACCCGTTGCGTACCGGCAGCACCGAGACCGTTACTCGGAGTCTACTGGCCGTTCTGGCTGGCACTACCACGAAAGAGACGGTGCGGCTGCAGGTGGTGTGTGGCCGTCGGCTGTCACCACGTCGCTATCCCACCACTGAGGGGGCTGCGGCTCCGTCGCGGCAGGTCACGGCGAGTCTGGAAGATCCGGGGTTTCAGGTAGCGGTACGCATCGGGGCCTCAGCGGCCAGTCCCTCCCGGGCCCACTGGCTGGTGTCCCAGACGGCTTCCAGTCTGCGTGGTCTGGAACTGCCGCCGGTCCGGCTGCGGTTGTGGCGTTCCTCTCCTGGCGCATTGGCATCAGCTCGCTCACCGTGGCTGCTGCCGCTGCACCTGCGGGCCTCTGAACTGCCCGGCCTGTTGGCCTGGCCCGTCGCCGAGGGGCTTCCCGGTGTCGCTAGCCCCCACCCGGTGGCGCTGGCACCATCAGAGGCCATCCAGACCAACCCCGAGCTGGGTAAACGGATCATTGGTGAAGCGGTAAGTGACCCCGACACCTTGGTGGGTCTCTCAGGTGAGGATTCACTGCGACATCTTCACCTCATTGGACCCACGGGTGTGGGGAAGTCCACCCTCATGACCCATCTGGCGTTGGCGGACATCCACGCTGGATATGCCGTGGTGGTCATTGACCCCAAGGGAGATCTGGTGGCCGACATCGCTGCCCGTATCCCCGATGCGGTGCTGGAGGAAACGGTCATCTTGTCTGGCAAAGACAGTCAGCCGGTGGGGATCAATCCGTTGGCGGGGACTCGCGACCCGGACCTGGCAGCCGATGTGCTGCTCGGAGTACTGCACTCCCTCTACGCCGACTCGTGGGGTCCGCGTACCCACGACATCCTCCACGCCAGTCTGCTCACGCTGGCGCATCGGAGGGATGCCAGTTTGGTCATGGTGCCATTGCTGCTCACCAACCCCGGTTTCCGGCGCTCCATCACCGGTCGTGAAGCCAAACGCGACCCGCTGGGGCTGGGAGCCTTCTGGGCCTAGTACGAAGCCTTGTCCGACGGCGAACGGCAACAGGCTATCTCGCCGCTACTGAACAAGCTGCGCCCCATCCTGCTGCGTCCGCAGTTGCGTGCCATCTTCGGGCAGCGCTACCCCCGTTTCCACTTCTCCGACGTATTCGCCCCCGGTCCCGGACGCGACGGCGGGAAGCGCCCACGGGTAGTGCTGGTCAATCTGGCCAAGGGCACGCTCGGCTCCGAAGCCGCCCAGCTCATGGGCTCGGTGGTGGTGTCCCTGGTCTGGCAAGCCGCTCTCGGTCGGGCCGCCCTGCAAGCGTTTGGTCGCCGCCCTGTCATGCTGCACATCGACGAAGTACAGGACTACCTCCGTCTCCCCGGCGACCTCGGCGATGCCCTGGCCCAAGCCCGCGGTCTCGGCATGGGCCTCACCCTGGCACACCAGCACCTCGGCCAACTCCCCAAAACCTTGCTGCGTGGCGTCATGGCCAATGCCCGCTCCCGCGTCGCCTTCACTCTCACCGGTGACGACGCCGGCCTTCTGGCCAAACGGTCCGGCGGTCTGCTTATCCCAGCCGACTACCAACAACTACCCGCCTTCCACGCCTACGCCCACCTCCTGGCCGGCGGTGATCTCCAACCACCCACCCTGATCCGCACTACACCACCCACCCCAGCACGACGCCACCCCAACGAGGCCGCGCTGGTATCCCGTCACCGCTACGGACAATCCCTCACCGACATCGAAACCGACCTGGCCGCCCTCATCCCCGGCCCTCACACCAAGAACAACGGAACCCATCCGGCAGAAACCATCGGGAGAGTACGTCGCCCACGCGCCTCAGTCGATCCCGACCAGAAAGGGGCCACCTCATGATCCACCAGCCCATCCATCACCCCAGCCCGGGGCTACCGGTCGCTATTCCACTCGGCTCACCCGTCATGAACCCAAACCACGTAGCCACAAGCCTTTCCAGCCAATCACGGGAGACGAATACTCCTCGTTCCTCGTCACCCCCGGCCCGGAAACCAACCGGGCGGGTCGGTGCCCGTCAACGACGCCGCCTCGCGGCTGCCCTGTCTGACCGTGACCACCACGTGCTCTCCCAGATCTGGCAACACCGCTACCTCACCACCGCTCACCTCCAAGCGTTCTGCTTCACCGGACACGCCAGCCCAGAATCCGCCGGACGCACCACCAGACGAGTCCTGAACCGGTTGGAACGAAACGGACTCATCCGCGCCCTCACGCGCCGCATTGGAGGAGTCAGAGCAGGCTCTGAAGCCAAGGTCTGGCAACTGGCACCAGCAGGAGCCCGCATCCTGCTCCCCGACAATGGCAGCTCCTGGCGCACCCACGAACCATCCGAACGATTCCTGAACCACACCCTCGCCACAGCGGACTGCCACCTCACCCTCCGCGAAGCCCACAAACGCAACATCACCGTGACCGTCCAAACCGAACCCACCAGCTGGCGACACTTCACCGGAATCGGTGGCGACACCCGACTCATCCGCCCCGACCTGGCCGCCCACCTCACCGGCACCGACCAGGACGGCCCCTGGGACGACTACTGGTTCATCGAAGTGGACATGGGCACCGAATCCCTCCCCAGCCTGCTAGCCAAGTGCCACGCCTACACCGACTACTACACCAGCGGCCTCGAACAAACCACCCACGGCAGCTTCCCCCGCGTCCTATGGCTCATGCACGGCCCCCGAGCTGAACAACGCACCACCGAACTCACCCGACGCATCCACCGCACCACCCGCCTCGAGCCACGCCTATTCGTCACCGCCACCCCAGAAAACATCGAGCAGGTGCTGTGGCCAGAGACTCCTGAAACCAACCACACCATCCACCCCGAAGCGAACAGAAAGGAACACTCATGACCACAACACTCACCGCCGCACCCCAGCCGCGTGGCACCATCATCGTCGGCGACGCCCTGAGCCGCCTACAAGAACTCGAAACCAGCAGCATCGACTGCGTCATCACCAGCCCGCCGTACTTTCGACTGCGCAACTACCAGCACCACCAGCAACTGGGCCTCGAAGACGGTCAAGTCCCTTCGAGTGGTGTTGTTTCAGGCGGCGGTGAGGGTGGCGGGTTCGGGGTTTTGGTGTAGCTGGTTGGTTAGGTGTCGCATGGAGGTGTTGGAGAGGTAGCGGCGTTGGCCGTATTGCCATTCTTCGTGTTGTTCGAGCAGGATGGCGCCGATCAGGCGGGTGACGGAGTCGCGGTTGGGGAATACTTGGACGATGTCGGCGCGGCGTTTGATTTCGGTGTTGACTCGTTCGATGGGGTTGTTCGACCAGATCTTCTTCCAGTGTTCGGTTGGGAAGGCCGCGAACGCGGTCAGGTCGGTTTCGGCGTCGTGCAGCATGGCTGCGATCGTGGGGAATGAGGTCGTCATGGAGGCGGTGACCTGGTGGTAGGCCTCGCGGACGGTTTCGGGGCTGGTTTGGGCGAAGATCGTGGAGATGAGCGCGTTGACGGGTTTGGAGTTGGTCGAGCCCAGGGTTTGGGTGATGTTGCGGGCGAAGTGGACCCGGCAGCGTTGCCAGCCGGCGCCGGGCAGGACGGCCTTGACCGCGGTCTTGAGTCCGGTGTGGGCGTCGCTGATGACCAGCGCGACTCCTTCGGGGTGCTGCGGGTTGGTGGGGTTGAGGCCGCGCTGGCGCAGGTCTTTGAGGAACTCGGTCCAGAAGTCGGTCGATTCGCTGTCACCAACGGCCATGCCCAG